>CAZSCF010000001.1:0-4814 GCA_964605365.1 uncultured Bdellovibrionales bacterium
TTTAATGTTTTGGGCGGCAGAATTTTGGCCGAGGGAACATCTGAAGAACCGATTATTTTTACCGCCGAATCGAATGATGATACTTTCTTTATCAATTTTGAAAATACTCCGGATTATGGCGGTCAGGATGTTTTACCATCCTTTTTTCGTTATGTGGAAATAAGCGGGGGCGGGCAATCAAACGAGGGCGGACCGATACAATCTTTTCATAAAAGTTCATTCTTTTTTTCTACGGCTCTGGCGGCGGAAGATGGCCGGGCAGTTTTTTATTATCAGGGGGGCAAAGCGCATTTTGAAAATTCGCGTTTTTACGATAATGCTTATGCGGATATTGAAGTAATGGCGGATAACGGGCAAGACAATCCGAATGATTATTTAGAGGTAATTAATTCAAATTTTGAAGGAGATTCCGACCAATTTGCCTTGAGGTCGAATGACGATTGTTGGCGCTATTACAGCGATGAAGCCTGTGTGAGCAATATAATTTTACAGGACAATTGGTACGGATCGCTGGGCGGACCGACTCAGGATGATTCCTTGACGCAAAAAGGCAAAAGGATAACCGGACAATACAATCTTTTGGGCTGGAAATTCAAGGCTGTCATAGGCGATCCGGTTATCATTATCCCCGGCATTATGGGTTCGGCTGAAGTTTCCGGTGAGTGGAAAATCGATCCCATCACGCACGCTTATGATAATTTAATCGAATCTCTGGCACGTAACGGTTATACTAAAGATAAAAGTCTTTTCGAATTCCCGTATGACTGGAGAAAAGAAAATTCAACGACAGCCGATTTTTTGGAAGCGAAAATTATGGCGGTGAAAAATCAAACCAAGGTTTCCAAGGTGGATTTGGTGGCGCACAGTATGGGAGGGTTGATTGCGCGTTCATATATTGAAAGAGCAAATGGCGAAAGCGATAATGTTGATCAGTTGGTAACTTTGGGTACGCCCCATCATGGAGCGCCACAAGCTTATCTTTATTGGGAGGCTGGCGAAGGCTTTTTTAATATCAAGGAAAAAATAATAAAGCATCATTTTACTCAGGAAGCCGAGCATAACGGATATGATAATCTATATGACTACATACGTGCCGAGGTTCCGTCAATCGCGGAACTTTTACCCGATTACAGTTATCTGATTGAAGCCGGGGACCAGTCGAGCAGAAATTATCCGGACAATTATCCGCGCAATGTTTTTTTGGAAGAATTGAATAAGGCGCAGAGCAAAGAGAGGCTAAGCCGAGTAAATTTTACGAATATTATCGGCGACACGGAAAATGAACAAAGTACTATTTCCGGCTTGCGACTGAAAGACAGCGAAGTGGCAGGAAAATGGGAAAACGGAATGCCGGAAAATTTTTATAATGATGATACAGACCAGGGGTTAAACTATTCCAATGGCGACATGACCGTTCCGCTTTCCAGTGTTTCGGATATCGAATCTGATAAAACAATTACCGTAAAAGCGAGTCATAATGATTTACCGACAGCAGCGCAATGTGAAGTTGTTCGGGAAGTGACCGGAGAGGATGAGTGTGATTACACGACCGTTTTCAATGTAACCAATATTTTTCTGATTAATGTTTTTTCTCCCGTGGATATTCAGGTCGTGGCGCCGGACGGAAAGAGGGTCGGCAAGGATTTTTCTACCGGAGAAATTTTCAATGAGATAGACGGTGCTTATTATTCCGGCTATGATACCGATTCGGAAGTCATAGCCGTTCCCAATCCGGAAGACGGGAAATATAAAATTTTGACGAAGGGCACCGGAAACGGAGATTATCGTATAGAAACATCAAAAATAATTGGAAATGATGAAAATGGCGCGGAATCTTCAACCGAAGTTTCGGAATCTATCGAGGGACGAGCCCAGTCAGGCAAAAGTGAAGAAAAAATAGCGACGTTGAACGGAGAAAGTATCAAGATTTCGTCCGCAGTCGATATCAATTCGTTGCTTTTGGATACAAAAAAATATTCCAATCGCAATTTGATCAGGACAAAATCGGGAGCTAAAGAAATTTTAAGTTCACTCAAATACATAAAACAACAGGAGGATAAAATAACTGCTGCAAATGCCAAGACGATGGATGAAGATAAAAAGCAAAAGGAATTGGATTTTTTAAATAAAAATTTCAATCGTCGGGTGGATGTTTTGCTAAAATATTTAAACAAATCGAACAAAGTAAAAATATTGGATGTTTCCATTCGGGATACTTTTTTGAGCGACATTGAATCTCTGAAAAAAACCTAAGGTCCTCTTTAAGCCAATCAGTGGCTTGTTTATGCCATTTTTTGACCGTTGACACGTTTTCTCAATTTTGATACCATAGAATATGTTGCCTTGAAGCACAATCTCAAAAGGGGCGTAAATCAATGGATGACTATTTTCTGGAGAATCTGCAAAGATGGAGGAGCAGATTAGAGGGGGCACCAATAAAGCAAAAAAAGAATATAATCTTGGTTTTGTTTATTCTCATACTTTGTATGGGTCTATTTTTTTGTCTCTTTTTTGATCTTGACGCACAGGCTAAAAATATTCCTAATGAAAAAGTTTTACTTAGAGAAATCGATCCTCTGAATAAAATTGGCAAGGGATTGGTTCCTGATGACATGAAGTGTCAAAGACAAAACAGCATTTGCGATGAAATAAAAAATCAAAAAAATAAAAATCAACAAAGCAGGGAAAAAGCACTGGCCGAAAAGCTGGTAGCCGGACATCCGATAGAAAAAATGCTTTCTTTTATTTATCAAGAGGATAAGAAAGTTGCCGCTTATCTTGTGGCAATTGGAAACAAGGAGAGTAAATGGGGAACATATTCTCCGCAAAAAGAAGGTCGCGATTGTTATAATTACTGGGGCTATCGCGGAAGTTATAACCAAACTGATTCCGGTTATTCGTGTTTTGATTCGCCGGAACAAGCCGTGAAGGAAGTGGGAGGAAGAATAGAAAGGCTCCTGGCTCAAAACATTGATACGCCTTCCGAAATGGTAGTTTGGAAATGCGGATCTGATTGTTCCTGGGATAATCCGGCAGCGGTCAATAAATGGATAGCAGATGTAGATTATTATTATCGAAAATTAAATTAAAAAACTTCTCATATTTTTCAATGAAGACCTGTTTTGTTATTATGCAAAAAGACGGATCACGTGTTATAATTATCGATAAGAAAAAAGGAGAGGAGGGATTGAAATGTCAGCATTGCAAATTTGGGGGATATTTGCAGCCTGGGATTTTACCGAGAGATCGGTAGCGGACGTAAGAAAGTTCAATCCCATCATGGGAGTGGCGTATGACATATGGATTGGAAATATATGTTTTTACGTCAAAATCTTGAGATAAAAAGAATTTTATAAGAACCCGCAAAAATCAAACGTTTGGTTTGAAAGTAAGCGGGTTTTTATTTAGCTTTTTTGGTGTAAATAGTGTAAAATGAGGCTATGAATAATAAATTTCCAAAAGATTTTTTGTGGGGAGTAGCCACAGCCTCCTATCAGATCGAAGGAGATAATAGCAACAGCGATTGGTGGAAATGGGAGCAGAGAGGAAAAACCAAGCATAAATCAGGCAAAGCTTGCGATTATTGGAACAGATGGAAAAGTGATCATGAATTGCTTTCTGAATTGGGAGTTAATACTTTTCGTTTGTCTTTGGAGTGGTCGCGCATTGAACCAGAAGAGGGGATTTTTTCAGAAGAAGTCCTCGATAAATACAGGGAAATTTTGCTTGATTTAAAAAATAGGGGAATAAAAACGCAAGTTACTTTGTGGCACTGGACCAGTCCGGTTTGGTTTCAAAAAAAATACGGGTTTCACAAAAAAACTTCAATAAAAATATTCCGCAGATATGCGGAAAAAATTGTCAGAGAACTCGGTGATCTTATCGATATTTTTGTTACTTTTAACGAACCCATGGTGCCGTTGGGTATGGGATATCTGGCCGGTTCCTTTCCGCCCGGATTCAAAAATCCGTTTAAATTTTTAAGAGCCGTCAGGTATGTTGCAATAGCGCATAAGGAAGTCTACAAAATAATTCATGAAATAAAGCCGCAGGCAGAAGTCGGCATAACCTATCTTTATAACTGGTATGAATCGGAAGGATTCGGAGTTCTATTGAATGCGATCAACAAAGTGGCGCAATGGTATCGGATAGATTTGTTGGGTAAAAAAATAAAAGATTTTCAGGATTATGTCGGAATTGATTATTATCGTTTGGGCAAGATAAAATTTGATTGGAAAAACATCAAAATGGATGCTCGCAATCAAGTATATTTCGGATTTACAATCGAAGAGGATGGAAAAAATGCAATGAAATGGATATCTTATCCGGAAGGCATATATTTTGTGCTTAAAGAGGCTGGCGAAAAATTTAAATTGCCGATCTTTATCACTGAAAACGGAATTCCTACTGGTCCGAATATTGATGATGAAGAAAGAATAAAGTTTATTCAAGAACATCTGCATTATGTTAAAAAAGCCTTAGATAAAGGCATAAATGTGAAGGGCTACAATTATTGGTCTCTTTTGGATAATTATGAATGGCTATACGGCTATGAACCGCGCTTTGGGCTGGTAGAGATTGATTATAAAACATTGGAACGCAAACCGAGGAAAAGTTTTTATTTTTATAAGGAAATAATCAAAGAAAACCTAAAAGGACTTACACGTTTGTCTTGAATTCTTATATGAAGTTGCTATGATTCAAAATAGTTTTTTGCCGGTCTACTGTAATTTATTGAAATTTCATTAGCAGGTCAATTTGTCGATAATTCTGCGGCAAACGTGTAAATCTTATTTAAACCAATTATGTTATAT
>CAZSCF010000001.1:4914-20266 GCA_964605365.1 uncultured Bdellovibrionales bacterium
TTTAAATTCCCATCTATTTTTCAGGAAAAAACAGATCGGAAAAATATTTTTCACAAATCGTTGGCTATTTGCGTTATTGTGGTCGGCATAGTTTTGATTTCGGTAAAATAATTTTTTTAGCAAAAAGTAGATTTGTAATTATTTTTTATTTCGACACGTTTTTATTCCCAGCGTGAATAAAAACTCAGAATTGTCCTCGCTCTTTGAGTCTTATCGGCGCAAAACCCTGCCCGCTCGGACAATAATGGTCAAAATAAAAAATAATTACAAAACCATCAGGGCAAACATAAAATATAAATAAAAAATTCGTTATCTTAATAATTATAAAAAATAAAATAAAAATAATGCGTATATTAAAAAAAATATTAAAGATAGCAGGCTGGATTATTATATTTGTGGTCATTTCAATTGCGTTGCTTTTGGCATATTTTAATTTTCCTGTCGATAAGATGAATAATGATGCCCAATTGGGTGTGACTTTTTCTTATCGCTATGCGCAAGATATCGGGCTCGACTGGAAGGAAGCTTTTATTGCCACGCTGGATGATTTGGGCGCCAGAAAAATCAGAATTCCCGTATATTGGGACTTGGTTGAAAATGAAAAGGGAAAATATGATTTTACAGCTGTTGATTGGCAGCTGAACGAAGCGGCCAAAAGAAATGCGGAAATTATTCTAGTGATCGGACAAAAAGTTCCGCGTTGGCCGGAATGTGCCATTCCCGAATGGGCCGGAAAAAATGATCAGCTAAGAAAAAAAGAATTATTACGTTTTATCGATGTGGCGGTGGAGCGATACAAAAATCGTCCGGAAATAAAATTTTGGCAAGTGGAAAATGAGCCGTTTTTGAAATTTGGAATATGTCCGAAACTCGATACCGATTTGTTGGATATGGAAATTGCCTTGGTTCGATCCAAGGACCCAACCAGAAAGATTATCGTGACTGACAGCGGAGAACTGAGTCTTTGGGTTTCGGCAGCCAAAAGGGCGGATGTTTTTGGTACGACCATGTATCGTTATGTTTGGAATAAAAATATAGGATATTATGACTATCCAATCGGACCAAGATTCTTTCATTTCAAATATTGGTTAGCCAGAATATTTACCGGACAGAAAAATGATATCGTAATCGAATTACAGGGCGAGCCTTGGATAATGGGATGGACAACCAGCGCTCCCCTGGAACAACAATTTGCCTCAATGAATAAAACTCGATTGGTGGATAATATTAATTTTGCTAAAAAAGTAGGCTTTCCTGAAATATATGTTTGGGGAGTTGAATGGTGGTATTGGGTAAAAGTAAATCAAAATAATCCTGAAATTTGGGAAGCTGCCAAGGAGGAATTTGCAAAAAATAAATAAATTCCTAATTACATATCGTTTTTTTAAATGTTGCTTGTTTTTAAATAATGTTTGGAAAATATTTTAAAATTTTTGTCTTGGTAATTCTGTTGATAATGTTTGGTTTTTTTGTTTTTTTGAAAAAAGAAAGCAAAACGGAAAATACGGATATGAAGGAAGTTTCGAGTGTACGAAATGAAGATGAGACAATAGTCGAAATGGAAAAAAATGATACGAAGAATAATTTGAAGGGAAATGAAGAATCAGATCGACAAGAGAACATCCCGGATAGTTTTTTGATTGATGTGCCGTTTACGTCGCAGGCGCCATTTGGCAAGTGGGACGAAATGCACGAAGAGGCTTGTGAAGAAGCCTCCGTTATTATGGTTAAATATTTTTTGGATAAAAAAAATCTTTTACCGCAAATCGCTGAAGATGAAATTAAAAATTTGGTGAAATTTCAAATCAAAAATTATGGCGACTATAAGGATGGCAATGCGGAGCAAACAGCAAAATTGTATTCTGATTTTTATGGCCATCCACGAAATGGGTTGAAGATGAAAGTGATTTATGATTTCAATAAGGATGATTTAAAAAAATATTTATCTCGAGGCAATCCTATTATTGTTCCGGCTGCCGGAAGGTTATTGGGCAATCCGAATTTTACTGCGCCCGGACCGCTTTATCATAATTTGGTTTTAATCGGCTATGAAGGAAATAATATAATTACCAACGATCCTGGGACAAAAAGGGGGGAGAGATATAAATATGATATAAATACGCTTTTTAATGCTATCCATGATTTTACAGGCAAAAAAAAGGATATCGAAAAAGGAAGAAAAGCGATGATTGTTTTGGAATGATGCATAATTGTGGTAAAATACGGTTGTTGCCAATCGATATTTGCGTTATTAGGATTTCATAAGTTAATTAAAATGTATGGTCATTTATATTAGTTTAATCATAATCTTTGTTTTTCTGGTATATTTTTTTATAGATATGCTTGCAACCGGAAATTTTAATAAGTTTTTAGATAAATGGTTGCGTAAAGTTCTTTGGATTTGGTTGCCTATTTACGGACTCTTTCGTCTTTCCAAGGAGGTTTTCGGAAAGAAAAAATAACTTACCGGTTTGTTTGTTGCTTGGATATAACAAAAAAATGGAACTTTGCTGAGCTAACGCTCAGGGTATTTACTTAAGATCAAATAAAAAAACATCCCCATTTTCTTCGGGATGTTTTTTTGAAGAGTTTTGGTTATTTTACCCCTACACCAAAATTTTTATAAAAATAAGGAGTAATAAATAGAATATGCAAATACAGCAAATGCTATATTTTGGTGTTGGGGTTAATTTTTTCCATAAATTTTGCAAATGTTTCCGGATTTTCCATGGCCATCTGGGAAAGAACCTTGCGATCAATTTCAATTTTTTTGTCAGTCATGATTTTTATAAGTTGACTGTATTTTATTCCAAAATTTCGTACTGCAATATTGAGTCGCGTAATCCAAAGTCTTCTCATCGTTCTTTTTTTGGTTCTTCTGTCCCGAAAAGCATATGAGCCGGCCTTAATTACTGCCTGCTTGGCAGTTCGATAAAGATTTTTTCTCTTCCAGCGATAGCCCTTGGCATCTTCCAGTAAATTTTTTCTTCTTTTTGCAGCGGCAACCCCGCGTTTAATTCTTGTCATAATATTAAATGGTTAAATTGTTAAATGGCTAAATGGCTGTCTTTGCAAATTTTTAACAATTTAACCTGCCTGCCGGCAGGCAAAAGACAATTTAGCAATTAGATTTAAGCGTAAGGCAAACCTCTTTTCAGATAGTTGGCTTCGTCAGACTTAAAAAGTCTGATTTCGCTTTTTTTTTCTCTTCCGGTATTTCCGGTTTCTTTGGAATTATAATGATTCTGACCGCATTTTCTGCGAATAACTTTCTTTTTTTTGGTAATTTTTACTTTCTTGGCGGCAGCTTTTTTAGTTTTTAGCTTTGGCATATAAATTAAATTGTTGCATTGTTAAATTGTTGCATTGTTCTATTATTGTATAAATTTTTTAAACAATGAAACAAGAAAGCGATGCAACAACGATACATTATGGCATTAATATGACATTAAAACCTCCTGGAAAAGGTTTTATTTCTTGCTCAATTTTATACTCAAAAGAGATTGATTTAATAAAATTTTCCAAACTTTCTCTGGCTTTGTCTCTATGCATTTTTTCTCTTCCTTTAAGCCTGATTTCTATTTTTACCTTGTCACCTTTTCCTAAAAATTTTACGGCCTGCTTCTGTCTTATCTCCAGATCATGCACATCCGTTCGAAATCCTATGCGTAACTCCTTCATATCTATCTTTTTCGTTTTGACCTTAGTGGATTTTGAATGTTGGTATTGAAATTTTCCATAGTCCATTATGCGGCAAACTGGCGGAGTGGCCAAAGGCGAAACTTCTACCAGGTCCATTTCTCTGTCGCGAGCCATTTCCAATGCTTCTCCGGGTGACATAATGCCCAGTTGGGCTCCTGATTCATCAATGACGCGAATCTGAACAGCGCGTATCTGTTCGTTTATTTTTTCTCTTTGAACTTTTTTTGCAAAAGTTCTTTTTATTGGTCCTCTTCTTATAAATTTATTGTTAAATGGTTAAAATGTGGAGATGGCGAGAATCGAACTCGCGTCCAGTATTGTTAATAAATAATATTCTACAAGCTTAGTTTGTTTATTGATTTGACTGAAGATAATGAACAAACAAAAATTTTTCAGTCTATTCTTGATTGATTTTGCCGATCAGATTCAAGAAAAAATATGACCGACTATTCCAATTTATAACACCGAAATCTGTCTATTGGAAGTTGACAGCTCGATGGTCTTTGGCAATTAAGCCAAAGACATCGCAAAATTTGAAGTAAAAGCTTGCGCTAATACTGACTTTGCTTTTGAAAATAAGTTTGCACTTATAATTTTGATAAGATTTTAACGAGCCATTATCATTCTCGACTTGCTTATTATAAATGTACAACCTGTCGATGCCAAGCATCCCCGTTTAGTTTCGCAGAGCTCTTTGCATCCTTCTTTCATCTTCTCTTTTGGAGATGGTTTGCCTTTTATCTGTTTTCTTTTTTCCTTTGCCTATACCGAATTCTAGCTTTAATAGACGCTTTTTAGTATATATGGAAATTGGCACCAATGTCAAGCCTTCTGTGCGCACTTTTCCTATTAAACGCTTAATTTCTGACTTTTTTAATAAAATCTTTCTAGGTCTGGTTGGCTCGTAGCTGGCAATCTTTCCAGCATGTTGGTAAAGCGGAATATTGGCGTTAGTTAGATATAATTCGTTGCCCTTGACAGTAACAAAGCTTTCTTTAATGCTGATATGCCCGGTTTTGACCGATTTTACTTCTTGTCCGGTCAAAACCAAACCCGCCTCGTATTTATCCGAAATTTCATAATCGAAATGCGCTCTTTTGTTGTAGACTGAATTGGCCATATTTAAAGTTTAGCAAGTGAATCATTAAAATACAAACATGAAATGTCATTGCGAGGAGTCTCGAGTTTTAACGAGAGACGACGTGGCAATCTAATTAGATTGCTTCGCTTTGCTCGCAATGACAAAAAATCTAGGACTTTATTTTTTATTTAGTTTAAGCTAAAATTAGATTATGAAAAAACAAATCGCAAAAATCCTAAAAAATGCCATTCTAAAGCTCCAAAGAGAAGTCGGCTTGGGTGATTTTGAGATACCTGAAATTATTATTGATTATCCTAAAGAAGATAAATTTGGCGACTATACTTCAAATATCGCTATGATTTTAGCCAAGAAAATTGGAAAAAATCCGATGGAGATAGCAAATCAAATTGCTGAATTGTTGAATGGTCAAATTGCCGATATTGATAAAAATCCCTCTCCAACTCTCTCTTTAGAAAAGGGAGAGAGTAAAATTCCCCCCTTTGAAAAAGGGGGATTAAGGGGGATTTTTGCATTTGAGAAAATTGAAGTGGCGGTGCCGGGGTATATTAATTTTTATTTGTCCAAAAAATATTTACAAAATAAAATTGTAGAAATAAACGATATTGGAAATGATTTTGGTAAAAGTGAAATCGGAAAAGGCATAAAAATTAACAACGAATTCATATCTGCCAATCCGACCGGACCTTTGCATTTGGGAAATGGACGCGGCGGATTTTATGGCGATGCGCTTTCCCGGATTTTGCGAAAAGCCGGATTTGAGGTTGTCAATGAATATTATGTTAATGATGCGGGCGAACAGATTGAAAAATTAGGGCATAGCATAAAAAAAGATGGTTTAGGAGTATATTCAGGAGAATATCTGGACAAGATAGATGTTGATAAAACGCAAAGCATTAAACTTGTTGGTATAGATGCCAGCGGTACAATATTAGATACTCTTATAATTCCGACAATACAAGGAAAAATGCAGATAAGTTTTGATAATTGGGCTAGTGAAAGGGAAATACAAGATGAAAAATATGATGAACGCGCCTTAAATATTTTGAAAGAAAAAAAGTTAACTTATGAATCAGAGGGTGCTTTATGGCTTAAAACAACCGAATTTGGCGATGATAAGGACAGGGTACTGGTAAAGAGTAATGGACAAAAGACATATTTTGCTTCCGATTGTGGATATATTTTAAATAAAATCGAAAGAGGTTTCGATCAAATCATTGAGATTTGGGGAGCTGATCATCATGGTTATATAAATCGCTTCAAGGCGGCGGCCGAAGCTCTTGGATTCTCCAAGGAAAAAATAAAATTTATTATTGTTCAACTTGTTCGTTTAATGAAAAATGGAAAAGAGGCTAGAATGAGCAAGCGCGCCGGCAATGTTATTTACATTGATGAGCTGATCAATAAGGTGGGACATGACGTAGTCAGATTTTTCTTTTTGATGTATTCGCCGGATACTCATATGAACTTTGATTTGGATTTGGCCGAAGAACATTCACAAAAAAATCCGGTTTTTTATGTTCAATATGCGCACGCCCGAATGTGCAGTATCATCCAAAAAGCGGAAGAAACAATAACTGGGAAACCAGTTACAGAGGATATAAATTTTGAATTGCTTACGCATGAAAGGGAATTGGATTTGTTCAAGGAGCTGAATAAATTTCCGGAACTTGTTGAAGAAATTACCGAAATCTATGCAGTGCAAAAATTACCGCAATATGCAATAAAATTGGCAGACAAATTCCATTCTTTTTACAATGCTTGTCAGGTTCTGGATGAGGATAATTTGGGGATGACTCGGGCTAGACTGGAAGTCATAAAAGCTGCTAAAATAGTATTAGGAGAAACATTAAATTTAATTGGTGTTGGGGCGCCGGAAAAAATGTAGGACCTTTGGTTTAAAGCTATTGAGCCCCCATGAGGTCCTTTATAATTTTATGCGTATCGGAATCGATGCCAGAACAATTCTTAATCCGGAAAAAGGCGATGCGATCGGGGTCGGTCACTATACCTATCAGTTGATCCGTCATCTTTTAGAAATAGATAAAAAAAACGAATACGTTTTGTTTTTTGATTTTCATGTAAGAGAAAAGGATATCAAAAAGTTTTCCCGTCCCAATGTTAAGATAAGGTTTTATCCTTTTTCCGATTATAAAAAATATCTTCCCGGCGTATACAATGAAATTTTAGGAGTAGCCACCTTAAATAAAGAAAAACTGGATGTTTTGCACAGTCCTTCGCATATAAATCGGATTCCTGCCGGCTATAACGGCAAAGTAATCGTAACGATCAATGATCTGATAGCTTTGAAAATTCCTGAAGTTTTGCCCAAAGTTGCAAGGATCAAGTCAATCACTTTATTGAATTTGATGGTTGACAAGGCAGATAAAATTATTGCAGCATCCGACTCGGTAAAAAAAGATATTATGGAAAAATTTAAGTATACGGAGGAAAAAATAAGGGTTATACACAGCGGTTTTGATGAACGACTTTTTTCGAAATATGAAAAAACAGACAAGGAGATAATTCTCGATAAATATGATATAGGAAGCAAATACATTCTTTTTTTAGGTACGCTTGAACCGGTAAAAAATATTGTCAGACTTTTTGAGGCATTCAAGATTTTTAAAAATAATTTAAAACAAGAAAAAATTTATTGTGACTACAAGCTTGTTTTGGCGGGGAAAAGAGGTTGGCTGGCCAATGAATATAGACAAATTGCTCGAGATTTAGGTATAAACAAAAGCGTTGTTTTTACCGGATATGTAATTGGAGATGAATTGGTCCCGCTTTTTCGAAATGCGGAATTTTTTGTTTTGCCCTCGCTTTACGAAGGTTTTGGTTCGACAATCTTGGAGGCTTTTGCAACCGAAACTCCTGTCATTGCTTCCAATATTTCTTCTGTCTCTGAAATTGCCGGAGACGCGGCTATTTTGGTGAACCCAATGGATGTTTTGGAGATTGCTGACAATATGATGAAATTGGCTAAAAATGAAAATCTTCGCAATACACTCAAGGAAAGAGGGAAAAAACAACTCGAAAAATTTAATTGGGAAAAATGCGCCAAAGAAACTTTGGAAGTTTATGAAAGTTTAAAATAAATTTTTAAATAATGACCAGGGAAGAAAAAAGACATTTAATTGAAACACATGTTGCCGGCATCTGTTTTCGTGAAACGGAAACAGACATTGAAGTTTTGATTGCCAAAAGGAGAGAAGACAGAAATCTTTTTCCGGGAAAATGGGAATGTGGCGGAGGGCAAGTTTTTGCCGGAGAAAATTTCCAAGAGGCTATCAAAAGGCAAATGGAAGATGAATTGGGCGTTTCTATCGCCAGGGTTATTGTTTTTGGAGTTTATGAAATATCCGTAGAAGATTTAGAGCAAAAAAAGATACCCGGAGTTAAATTCATTTGTTTTTTTGACGGGTATTTGAATGGACAAAGTCCGCGAATAAACGAAAAAGAATTTTCACAATGGAAGTGGCAGTCAATTAATAATTTATCGGAAATTGATTTTATTCCCGGAATGCAAAAAGAAATCAGGATAGCTTGGGAATTTTATAATCAAAATAAAAATATTTTAAAGTAGATGAAAAATATAAAATTGGCAATAGGTATTATTTTATTGGCGGCGATAACTGTTGCCATTTTTTTATTTTTCGCTTTCAAAAGCAAGAAAACTAAAGTAGTTTTTCAATACGAAGAAAAAACGACGCAAAATATTGCGTCAGAAAATGAAGCTGAAGAAGAAATGACGGTCATTGAAAATAACGCAACGGATAATATTTCAAATAAAGAAACAGTTGATAAGCCTGAAAACGAAACTGCCGAAAAAAATACGTCCAAAGAAAAAGAGGAACAATCTGAAATCAAGATAAAAAATAATCTTGTAAGTTGGGGATTTGAAAGCTCTTCTAATCGAAAAATTGATACGATTATCATTCATTCTTCATACAATGCTTTGGGCGGTGATGAGTATGATTTTAAAAAATTATTACAGGAATATAAGGATTATGGAGTTTCACCGCATTATGTTATTGATCGAAAAGGCAATATCTATAAATTGGTGGCAGAAAAAAACATAGCTTATCACGCGGGAGAAAGCAGGGTTCCGGATGGTCGAACGGGTGTCAATAATTTTTCCATTGGCATTGAAATTATGACAACAAAATCCGATAGTCCCAGTTCGGCGCAATATGCTTCGCTCAAGAAATTGATTGCAGACATTAAAGATAGGTACAAAATAAAATATACCTTAGGTCACAATCAAATTGCATCCAGTCGCAAAACCGATCCGTGGAACTTTAATTGGGATAAAATTTGATTTTTTGGTTCGTTTAAGTTATAGTAAATACAAGAAAATTGTAAAGGCAATGAAGGAGAAATCACTCCGTCGTCCTGTATAAATAGTCTGCTTCGCAGAATTAAACAGGACAAGCTGCGAGAAGAAATGGTATATGTCATTCCAGCCTCCGAGCCGGAATCTAGATTCTGAATCAAGTTCAGAATGACAAATATTAAAATAGACCTCGTCGGGTAAGCCCGTAAAAGCTGTTAAAGAGAGTTTTTAGTTTTTAGTTTTTAGTTTTTAGAATTTTCTACAAACCACCAACCAAAAACTACCAACTAAATTAAGGTGGTACCACGCCCGAAGCGTCCTTATGCATTTTTTGTATAAGGTTTTTATTATATTACCTACATAAATACAAAAAAATACATAATTACAAAAATACAAAATGGACAAAGTTATTTATAAGGATTTAAGTTATAATATTGTTGGTTCTATTTTTGAAGTATTTAAGGAGTTAGGATATGGCTTTAAAGAAAGATATTATGAGGATGCGATTGCAAAAGAATTTGCCGAAAGAAGAATAAAATATGTTAGACAAATACCATATAAGCTAGTGTATAAAGGTGAAATAATAGGAGTCTATAAATTTGATTTTCTTGTTGAGGATAAAATTATTGTGGAATTAAAACAAGGAGATTACTATACAAAGAATAATATTACACAAGTAATCCAGTATCTAAAAACATCGAATTTAAAACTAGCCATATTAGCTAACATTACAAGCAATGGTGTAAAATTTAAGCGCATTCTTAATATTAAATAGTAAGTTTTTGTATATTTGTATTTTTGTAATAATTTTGTAATTTCGTAGAAGCATATGTTTAAAAAAGTAAACCCCAAACAAAACTTTGCCCAAATGGAAGAAGAGATTCTGAAATTTTGGGATGAAAATAATATATTTGAAAAATCGGTAGAAAAAAATTCAACCGACAAGTCTTTTATCTTTTATGAAGGTCCGCCGACAGCCAATGGTACTCCGGGCTTGCATCATGTTTTAGCGCGAGCTTTTAAGGATATTGTGCCTAGGTACAAAACTATGAAAGGTTTTCGCGTTGAAAGAAAAGCCGGTTGGGATACGCACGGACTGCCGGTTGAATTGCAAGTGGAAAAAGTTTTGGGACTCAAAAATAAGCAGGATATTGAAAATATTGTTCCGGGAGACAAACGTCAAAGTATTATTGAATTTAACAAAAAATGCAAAGAATCCGTTTGGGAATACAAAGATCTTTGGGAAAAATTAACGCGACGTATGGGTTACTGGGTGGATATGCAAAACCCGTATGTAACTTATGAAAATAAATACATTGAATCAGTTTGGTGGGTGATCGCGCAGATTTTTAAATTAAAAAATAAAGACGGAGAAAGCATGGTTTATAAAGGGCATAAAGTTATTCCTTATTGCTATCGCTGTGGTACGGCGCTTTCTTCGCATGAAGTGGCGCAAGGCTATCAGACAGTCAAAGATAATTCTGTTTACATAAAATTCAAAGCCAAGCCAAATCCAGAAAAGGACATTGATGACAATACATATTTTTTAGCTTGGACGACAACCCCCTGGACATTGCCGGGAAATGTAGCATTGGCAGTCGGGAAAGATATCGAATATGTAAAAATAAAATGTCATCCCGAACTTGCTTCGGGATCTAATGGTGAGATGCTGAAACAAGTTCAGCATGACAGTACTTTTTATATTTTAGCTAAAGATAGAATGGTGGATATTTTTGAAAATGAAGAATATGAAATTGTTGAAGAAATAAAGGGTCAAAATTTGCTGGGCTTTGAATACGAACCGCTTTATGTTGTCGAAAATAAAGAAAATAAAAAAGCATATTATGTTATCTCCGGTGATTTTGTAACTACGACAGATGGAACGGGCATTGTGCATATCGCTCCGGCTTTTGGGGAAGACGATGCCAATGTCGGCAAAGAAAATGATTTGCCAACAATTTTGACAGTTGATGAGGAGGGAAAAATGATTGCTGATGTGCCTGGCAAGGGTATTCCGGTCAAGAAGAAAGACGGGACTGGAAAATTTGAAGTAGATGAATTGATTGTGGAAGATTTGAAAAAACGAGGACTATTTTTTCAAGATGAATTATATGAACATGAATATCCTTTTTGCTGGCGCTGCAATACCCCGCTTGTTTACTATGCCAAACCATCCTGGTTTATTCGCATGAGCGAATTTGCCAATGATATGGTAAAAAATAATGAAAACATTATCTGGATTCCGGAATATATTAAAGAAGGTCGTTTTGGTGAATGGTTGCGTGGCATTAAAGACTGGGCAATTTCTCGTGAGCGTTATTGGGGAACACCTCTACCTCTTTGGCAGTGTGAATGCGGTGAAATAAAAGTGATTGAATCGCAAAAAGAACTGGAAGAATTATCTGGGCAAAAACTGGATGATTTGCATAAGCCCTTTATTGATGATGTAAAAATTAAATGTGTTTGCGGCAAAGAAATGACCAGGACACCGGAAGTTTTGGATGTCTGGTTTGATAGTGGTTCAATGCCTCTGGCGCAATTTAATTATCCTAACAATGCTACCGAAGAAGATAAGAAAAAAGTAGAAAGTGGAAAATATTTCCCAGCCGATTTTATTTCCGAAGCTATTGATCAGACACGCGGCTGGTTTTATACTTTGCATGCTGTTGCCAATCTTCTTTTTAAGGCGGGAAAAGTTCCTGAAGGTAGAGCTTTTAAGAATGTTATTTGCTTGGGTCATATTGTGGATGCGCAAGGCAAAAAAATGAGTAAATCCAAGGGCAATATCGTTGATCCGATGCAAATTATGAATGAATATTCAGCCGATATGCTCAGGTATTTCCTTTTCACAGTCAACCAACCGGGCATGACAAAGAAATTTGATGTTAAAAGCATCAAGGATATTATGAATAGGGTATTTCGTATGCTTTGGAATTCATATTATTTTTTCGTGATGTATGCCAATATAGACAAGTTTAAAGTCGAAAGTTTAAAGTCAAAAGTAAAAAGCCCAACGAATTTATTGGACAGATGGATAATTTCTGAGTTGAATATTTTGATAAAAAGTGTGGACGAGAAGTTGGAAAATTATGATATGTATAATTCGGCTTATGCCATTGAGAAATTTATCGACAATCTTTCTAATTGGTATATTCGTAGAAGTCGCAAGCGATTCTGGAAGAGTGAAGATGATGATGACAAAAACCAGGCCTATCAAACCCTGTACTATGTTTTGGTGGAATTATCCAAATTGATGGCGCCATTCTGTCCGTTTATTGCAGAGGAAATATATAGGAACCTCACAAATTGTCATTCCGAGTCTGTCGAGGAATCCAATCTGAAAATAAAATTAGATCCTTCGACTTCGCTACGCTACGCTCAGGATGGCAATAATTGTTCTGTGCATTTGGCTGATTTTCCGGTGGCGGATGAAAGTTTTATTGATGAAAAATTAAATAGGGAAATGGAACGAGCCAGAAAAATTATAAGTGATGGACTGCAACTTAGAGCCAAAGCGGGTATAAAAGTTCGACAACCGCTGAATAAATTTTCAATTTTCGATTTTCGATTTTCGAATGAAGTTTTGGATATTATAAAAGAAGAATTAAATGTGAAGGAAATGTTGATGAATTGCGAAAAAGAGGAAGAAATGATTTTAGACACCGAAATTACCGAAGATCTGAAGCTCGAAGGTCAGGCGAGAGAAATTATTCGTTTCATCCAGGAAATGCGCAAAACTGCAGGTTATGAGGTTGACAACAGGATAATTGTCAGCTATTCTGGAATGCCACAGGTCTTTGAAAAATTTGGCGAAATGATTGAGAGAGAAGTTTTGGCTAATGGAATAAAATCAGAAGTAATCGAGGCTGATCTGGAAAAAGAATTTTCTATTGATGGAAGAAAATTGAAAATTCAAGTAAGAAAGGCCTAAATTTGTTGAAATCCGGATTTGTTTTTTGAATTTAATAAAGGACCTCGTTTTTTTGCGAAGTCTTTTATTTTTGCCATTTAACAATAAAGCCGTTTGACCATATAATAAGCGTATGGAATATAAATATCACGGCATTATTTTGAATAAAAAAGATGTGGGCGAAACAGATCGCATTTATACGATTTATACTTTGGAAATGGGAAAAATTAGAGTTATGGCCAAAAGCGTGCGTTTGCCAAAAGCCAAACTGGCCGGTTTTTTGGAACCAATCACGTCAGCTGAAATTTTTCTGGCCAAAACCAGAGGACTGGGGAAGATAACCGGAGCGATAGTAAATAATAATTTTTTCTATACGAAATCAGATTTGGAATCCTTGCAACAAATTTTCTATGCTTTTAAGATCTTTGAAAAAATAATTTCTGATCAGGAACGGGATGAAAAAACATATAATTTGTTGCTGGAATATTTGGAGGTTATGAATGGTCTGTCGGCAAAAGACGATTCTGAAAATGGAATAAAAAAAGAAATTGTAACATTGGGATTTTTATTTAAATTTTTAAGTGAAATGGGATATCAGGTGGAAGCTAAAAAATGTGTCAAATGCAACAAAAAATTGATTTCAAAAGAGAATTTTTTTAGCGCTGAAAGCGGGGGAGTTTTATGTGCCGGTTGTGCTTCCCAAAAAAATAATAAAATTAAGATTGATGACGAATCAATAAAATTTATCCGTTTATTTTTAAAAAATAATCTTTCTGGTCTTGTTAAATTAAGTTCTTCGAATAAAGACGTGAACAGAATAAAAAAAATCTTTTCCGATTTCTTGCATTGGATTTTCGGACAAACAATCTAGCGCGGCAGCAGTTTTTATGGTAAAATATTGATATTATCGAACAAACAAATAACTTAAATTAAAATCATTTAAAAACAAAAATATGTCTTTGGCGGAAATAAAAAATAAATTATACAAAAAAGAAGAAGACAAAAATCTTTATCAGCACGCAGAAAGCGAATTTGATGCGCGCTCATCTTTGTCCGGCAGTGATCAGTCGGGCAAAAAACTTTCTTCGGGAAATGAAGATAAATGGGATGATCCGGAAGAAATTTATCGAAAAAGAAAAGAATTGATAAAAAAAGGAGCAATTATCGGCGGAATTTTCCTTTTGGTAGTTATTTTGATCGCGACTATTTATAAAATCAGACAAAGTTCATTCGACCAGGGTCGAGTAGTGCTGACTATTCAGGGAATGGACGAAATAAAAAGCGGTAAACTGGTAGCTTATGAAATCGCCTATAAAAACAATAATCGAGCGGAACTGCGCAATGTCACCTTGAGATTAAATTATCCGGAAAATTTTCGTCCGGAAGAAAATCCCAATTTTAAGGAAGATGGACCTACAACGGGAACTTATTATCTGGGAACTATCAAGGGAAAAGGTGAAGGAAAAATTATTTTCAATGCGCGTACATATAATCCCAATAGCAATTTGATTTATTTGAAAGCAGAATTATCGTACACTCCTTCTGTCATAAATAGTGTTTTTCTTACCAAAACCCAATACGGGATAAACGCCGTAACTGTACCAATCGCTTTGGAGGTTTTGGCTCCACAAGTTGTTGCCAACGGGGATATGGTTGAATACGCGATTAGCTACAAAAATACCGGAAACGAAGATTTTGAAATGGTACGTATAAAGGCGGATTATCCCAATGGCTTCAGTTATTCCAAATCAGCTCCGGCTATTTCTGAGGGAGATAATATCTGGTATGTCGGTTATCTCTCGGCTGGGCAAGAAGGAAAAATAATAGTAAATGGAAAAATGACCGGTCAAAACGATGAAATAAAAACAGCAATCGCTTATGTGGGCATCATCGATGAAGGGCAATTTTTAAGCTACAATGAAGCGAAAGCTGAAACTAAAATTACATATCCTTCTCTGGCAATCGTTCAAACTATCAACGGATCTGCCGATTCTATAAACATAAACACCGGAGAGATTTTAGATTACGAAATACAGTTTAAAAATACTACCAATGAAACGGCTAAAGATTTGATTGTTACGGAAAAAATAGACAGTCCGATATTGGATTATACGACTTTGGACTTAGGAAAAGGGGGATATTTTGATAATGATAAAAAAATGATCACTTGGAAAGCGGCTGACAATCCCAAATTAGCCAGCCTTGGTGGTGGAGAGGGCGGTTCGATAAAATTCAGGATAAGAGTAAAAGATATTATTCCTATTAATAGCGCATTGGATAAAAATTTTGTTTTTTCAAGTTT
>CAZSCF010000001.1:20366-24911 GCA_964605365.1 uncultured Bdellovibrionales bacterium
AAGATATTATTCCTATTAATAGCGCATTGGATAAAAATTTTGTTTTTTCAAGTTTGGCGCGGATAGATAATGCGGAAATAAATTCTCCTTTAAAAGAAAACAAAGTAATATCCGGCAATCAAATAGATGTTAGGCTTAATTCAAAATTGGTTTTGGAAACACGCGGACTTTATACGAGTGATTCTATTGCAAATTCCGGTCCTATTCCTCCGGTAGTTGGAAAAGAAACAACCTATACTATTTATTGGACAGCTATCAATGTTTTGAATGATGTTATGGATGCTAACATAACGGCGGTTCTCCCAACTAATGTTTCCATGACCGGAAAAATAAATCCGGACAATTCCAATCTGGTTTACAATGAAAGAAATAATACTCTGACTTGGAATATCGGAGATATTTCAGCGGGTACGGGAATTAATTCCGCTCCCAAAGAAGTTGCCTTTCAAATAAAATTAACTCCTCTTCCGGGACAGGTATCTAATGAGGCGCAATTGATCGGTCCGACAAAATTTTCAGCCAAAGATTTGTTTACCGGACAGAGCCTAGAGACAAATGGAAAAGAAAAAACAACCTATTTAACTGAAGATCCGACGATAAGTTTGGGGTATAAGGTTCAGCCGGCGCAATAACGAAATAATCAAAAAGTGTTTTTTGTATGTTTGAAATCAAGGAAACAATTGGCGAAAAACGCATCGGTGTTTTAAAAACAAAGAGCGGAGAAATCAATTCTCCGTTTTTTATGCCTGATGCGACTTATGGATTTGTCAGATCTTTGGGAAAAGATGATTTAGAAAAAATCGACAACGGTCCATTGGTTATTAATACTTATCATCTATATCTTCAGCCGGGAATGGGAATGATTAAAAAAGCAGGAGGCATTCACAAATTTATGAATTGGGATAAACCCTTGCTTTCGGATAGTGGGGGATATCAAGTTTTTTCTCTCATTCACAAAAATCCCGAAATGGGAAAAATAACGGATAAGGGAGTTGTTTTCCATTCTTCAATTGACGGCTCCAAACATGAAATTACTCCGGAAAAATCTATTCAAATCCAATTTGATTTAGGCGTGGATATGATAGTGTGCCTGGACGATCCGCCGCCGAATTCATATAGCAAAGAAAAAATAGCCAAAGCTGTCGAAAGAACTTTGACTTGGGCTGAACGTTGCATGATCGAGTATAAAAAACAAATAAAAATCAGAAAAATAAAAAACGAAAATAGGCCGTTAATTTTTTGTGTTATTCAAGGCGGTGAGTATTTGGATTTAAGAAAAAGATGTGTGGAGGGATTAATTGAAATTGGTTTTTCTGCTAAAGGCGGACCGGCTTTAAATTGGGACGGGTTTGGATTTGGCGCAAGACATGTGGATGCGAATGGAAATTTTTTAGAAGAAGTTTTACGTTTTACCGCCAAACTAATTCCAAAAAATGCTTTGCGTTTTGCTTTGGGAATTGGAATGCCGGAAGATATAGTTCGTTGTGTAGATATGGGATGGGATATGTTTGATTGTGTAATTCCAACAAGAGAAGGAAGACATGGGAGACTTTTTATTAGGAAAAATAAAAATGTCATTGCGAACGAAGTGAAGCAATCTAATAAAAAAGAGATTGCCGCGTCGTCTCTCAATAAATTCAAGACTTCTCGCAATGACAAAAGTTTTTATACAACAATTAACATCAACAATGAAAAATTCAAAAAAGATTTTTCACCGGTAGATGAAAATTGTAATTGCGAACTTTGCCAAAATTATTCCTGCAGTTATTTGCGCTATCTGTTTTCCAAAAAGGAGCCTCTGGCTATGCGATTAGCGGCTATGCACAATCTTAAATTCTATTTGGATTTGATAAATGATTTAAGAAAATAAAAAGCAAGAAAAATCAAAAGAGTCCGGCTTTTATTGCGGAAATCGGGTAAGCATTTTTTATTTTGCCAAAATACTTTTTTTGTCTTAAAATAGGCTTAATGAGTATCAAAAATACGCCTTTAGCTGACAATGTCAGACCTCAAAATCTCGAGGAAGTTTTTGGTCAAGATGAACTTTTGGGAGAAAAATCATTTCTTCGACAAGTTATCAAAAATGACAATGTGCCGTCACTGATTTTTTGGGGTCCTCCGGGAAGCGGTAAAACCACCCTGGCTTTTATTATTGCCAAGGAAACCAAATCGGATTTTTTGAGTCTTAGCGGAGTTTCCAGCGGGAAAAAAGATTTGATGAAAATAATTGAACAAGCCAAAGAAAAGAAAAAAATCGGATACAAAACAATTCTTTTTATTGATGAAATTCATCGTTGGAACAAGGCTCAGCAAGATGCGCTGCTGCCATACGTGGAAAACGGGACGATAACTTTGATTGGAGCCACTACTGAAAATCCAAGTTTTGAAGTTATTTCCGCTCTGCTTTCGCGGGCGCGTGTCTTCGTTTTGCAAAAACTTTCGCAAGAAGATATTGAAAAAATTTTAAAAAGGGCATTGCAAAAGATAAGAAAAAAAATTAAAAAGGACGTCTTAAAAATGATTGCGCGTTTTTCTAACGGTGATGCGCGTATGGCACTCAATACTTTAGAAGCCTGTTTGGGTCAGAACGAAGAAGTGACACGAGAGACAATCAAAAAAATTCTGCAAAAATCACATTTGCTTTACGATAAAAACGGCGAAGAGCATTACAATATTATTTCAGCTTTGCATAAATCCATGCGTGGCGGTGATGCGGATGCGGCAATATATTGGCTAGCCAGAATGATCGAGGGCGGGGAAGACCCTTTGTATATTGCCAGAAGATTAGTGCGTTTTGCTTCTGAAGATATCGGTTTGGCCAATAATACCGCTCTGCTTTTGGCCAATACGGTTTTTGACGCTTGCCATAAACTGGGTTATCCTGAATGTAATGTTCATTTGACGCAATGTGTAATTTATTTGGCCAAGAGCAAAAAAAGTGTAGCTGCTTATTTTGCCTATAATAAAGCTAAAAAAGATGTAGAAGACCTTGGAAATCTGCCGGTGCCACTTCATATTCGAAACGCCCCAACCAAACTGATGAAAGATTTGAAATACGGCGAGGGATACAAATATACTCCTTTGGAAGATAGTTTGGACCAAGAATATCTGCCGAAGGAATTAAGGAATAGAAAATATTTGTAAAACCTGTTAGGCAATTTCGGTAAAATATATTTTTTGAGCCGGTATTGATATGAAGAAAACTTTATTCTAATGCAATAAGTCTCAAAAAATATATTTTACCTAAGTTCTATGGTTAAATCGGGCCTATGGTCTAGTGGTATAACGCGACATTCGCATTGTCGAAACGGCGGTTCGATTCCGCCTAGGTCCACACCCGCGATGGTTCAGGGAAGTAAATTGTCAAGACTGCTTTTTTTATGTCTATCGGTAGGCAGAGATTCTTCTTGAGCCTACAATTTAAAAAAATTATGAAACCTATTTTAATAACAAGCTATGTAAATCCAGATCTCGATGGCGTTGCAAGCGCATTTGCTTATGCCGAATTTATGCAAAAAATGGGCAAGAAGGTCGTCGTAAGAATTATGGGGAGAATAAATGACGAAACAGAATATATTTTTAATCGTTTCGGCTTTATGCGTCCTAAATATATAGATACTGCAAATAGTTTTAACAAAATCATACTGGTTGATGTAAGTGCTCTCGATGGGCTGAAAAGAAAACTATTGCCAGGAAATGTAATTGAGATTATAGATCATCGAAAAGTTCATGAAGCAGATAAATTTTTTAAAGCCAAGGTGCAAATAGAATTAGTCGGTGCTGCAGCTACCATTATTGTGGAAAAATTTATGCAAAATAATGTTAAAATATCAAAAGAGTCAGCAATACTTGCTTGTGGAGCGATAATTTCAAATACCCTTAATTTTAAAGGAAGTAATGTTACTAAGCGAGATAGAAAAGCAGCTAGATGGCTTAATAAAATCGCAAAACTTCCTAAAAGTTTTTGGAAAGAGGTTTTTATTGCGAAGTCAGATCTTTCTGGCAATAAACTATCTGAACAAATTGAGAACGATTTTGCAGTTTTTATATTAGGCAACAAGAAAATTGGTATTGCACAATTAGAAATAATAGGAGCGAAAGAAGTAATTGATAAGAGAAGTGCAGAAATCGTGCGTATACTTGAAAAAATAAAGATTATTATGAACTTGGATTTAATTTTTTTGAACATAATTGAACTTAAAAAATGTAAAAACTTTTTTATTGTTGCGAATGATCAAATGAAAAAAATGTTAGAAAAAGTTCTAAAAGTCCAATTTACGGGAATCGTAGGAGAAGGATCTGATTTGGTTATGCGAAAGCAAATCGTATCATTGCTAAAAGAAAAATTGGAAAATAAATGAGTTAATTTTTTGATAATGTCAATTGTTATATGGAAAAATACAAACCATATGTTGAAGAAAATAAAGATAAAATTGTTGACAAAGAAGAAATAATATTCAAGGGAAAACTGTTTGAGGTGATTGCAGAGTCGGTAGAAATAGATGGAAAAAGTTTTGAATTTGAAAAGGTGCGCAGAAGTCCTGG
>CAZSCF010000001.1:25011-39344 GCA_964605365.1 uncultured Bdellovibrionales bacterium
CGGTAGAAATAGATGGAAAAAGTTTTGAATTTGAAAAGGTGCGCAGAAGTCCTGGTGTGAGACTGATCATAACAGATGGACAAGGCAATATTTTGCTTACGCGGGAATTTCGACGAGAGCTTTCAAAATTTGATTATCGTCTGCCTGGTGGAAAAGTTTTTGACTCTTTGGATGAATTCAATGAATCTAAACAAAAAAAAGAGGATATTATAGAAAAAGCAAAACAAGCAGCGCTTAAAGAAGCGAAAGAGGAAACAGGTTTTGCTCCAGATATGTTGGACTATTATTCAACTTCAAAATTGGGGGCTACGGTAGAATGGGATTTGCATTATTTTACTGCTTCTGTAGATAAAATTCAGGGAGGAGAACAAAGGCTAGAGATAGGGGAAAATATTGAAGCAGTTTGGTTTAGTGAAAAAGAAATCAAAGAACTTGTTTTAATGCCAGAAAAATTTTCAGAAGAAAGAAGTGTTGTGGCATTGACAAGATTTTTATACCGACCAGAAAAAGATATAAACGCTACCATCAAAGAAGAGGGGATTAATCTTGCTAATTTGATAAAATCAAAAGATTTAAGCAGTATAAGATTACGAACTAATAATCTTGAAAAACTTAAACAAATTTCCAATATAATTTTTGTTGGTTCTTCTCTTGTTGGAAAAACTACCCTTGTTAATATACTTAGGAACGCAATGAAGTCCGACAAAGCACTTTCTCAGCTTTTCCAAATTCCAAAAAGGGTTATCACTAGACCGCAAAGAGTCAATGATAATCTTGTTGAAAATCAATTTGTAACGGCTATTGAGTTCGAAGAAATGGTTCGTCGTGGGGACATTGATTTTCATTGGACAAGAAAAATGGAAGAAGGTCGCGAAGAGCAGTATGGTTTTCTGGATGTTGATAAAAATAGAATCCCAATTTTCTCAGGAAATAATGCTATTATTGATAATAAAAAGAATGTCATACCGCCAGATTCGCTTGAACATTCCTTGATTATTGCAGTTTATAGCCCGGATGAATTAAGAGAAAAAAGAATACAACAAAGATCTCCTGACTTGATAAAAAACAGACCTCAAGAGGTAAACTACAGATTATCCGATAGGGCAATTAGCATATATCCTGAAGCACATCTGGTTGTTAAAAACTTCGGTCATTATCAAGATTTAACTAAAAAAGATATAGTTCAGCTATTTTTGCTATTATCTGAATTGAAATCTTAATGTTATATTATTTTAAAATAATCTCGACTATACTCGAGATAAAAAATTTATGCAAGAATCAAGCTTAATGGAAAAAATTGTTTCTCTTTGCAAAAGAAGAGGCTTTGTTTATCCATCATCAGAAATCTATGGGGGATTTTCAGCAGTTTATGATTTTGGTCCTTATGGAACGGAACTGGCCAATAATATCAAGAAAGAATGGTGGAAATATATGGTTCAAATGAGAGAGGACATTGTTGGTTTGGACAGCGCTATTTTTATGAGCCCCAAAATTTGGGAAGCTTCGGGTCATGTGGGTGGCTTCTCTGATCCGTTGGCTGAATGCAAAGCCTGTCATTCAAGACTGAGAGTTGATCATCTTTTGGAAAATATCGGAATAAAAGCCGATGAAAAAATGAGTGAAGAAGAAATTAATAGAATATTTTCCGAAAACAAATTAAAAATAAAATGTCCGGATTGCAAAAAAAACGACTGGACTGATGTTAAAAAGTTTAATTTATTGGTTAAATCAAATTTAGGAAATTTTACGGAGGATTGGACTAAAAGTCCGATATACTTGCGTGGAGAAACTTGTCAGGGCATATATGTTAATTACAAGAATGTTTTGGATTCTGTTCGTGTAAAAGTTCCTTTTGGAATAGCGCAAATCGGTAAAGCTTTTAGAAATGAAATTACTGCGCGCCAATTCATTTTTCGTACTCGCGAGTTTGAACAAATGGAAATGCAATACTTTGTAAAACCTGAAGCAGAAATGAATGAATATGAAAAATTAAAAGAATATCGCTGGAAATTTTATCAAAACCTCGGTTTAAAAGAAAAAAATTTGAAGTGGCATAAACACGAAAATTTGGTTTTTTATGCCAAAGAGGCCTTTGATATTGAATATAATTTTCCTTTCGGTTTTTCGGAATTGGAAGGCATACATGCCAGAGGTGATTATGATTTAACGCAACATTCCAAATTTTCCGGTCAAGACCTGATTTATACCGATCCGGTGATGAATGAAAAATATACGCCGCATATCATCGAGTCTTCGGTTGGAGTAGCCAGAATATTTCTAGCGGTACTTTGTGATGCTTATACAGAAGAAGAAGCTGGTGGTGAAATCAGGACGGTATTGGAACTGGATAAAAAATTAGCTCCGATTAAGGTGGCGGTTTTTCCGCTGATGAAAAATAAACCAGAATTGGTAGCTAAGGCTAGAGAAATTTATGACAAGCTGAAAATAGAATATATGTGCGAGTTTGATGATAATGGAAATGTGGGAAAAAGATATCGTCGCCAAGATGAAATTGGAACACCGTATTGTGTGACAGTTGATTTTGAAACTTTGGAAGACGGCGCTGTCACAGTTCGCGACAGAGACACAATGGAACAAGAAAGAATAAAAATTGAAGAACTGGAAAATTATTTAAAAAATAAATTTAACAACTAAAGCTATGAATGTTCGAGAAATTTTCAAGTTGGCAATTAATTTGGGAATCGAAAATGATTTCCGTTCCAAGGTTCAAATTGAAAAACAATTAAAAAGAGTAAAAGAAAAATATGAAAAGCTGGATAAGGAAAAAAAAGAAATATTTGACAAAGAAAAATTTGTGAATCCTTATCTGGATTCGAGAATTCATTTGGATAACGGGCAAAAAAACATTAAACGAGTTATGGCCGGAATCGACATTGATAGCGCCGAACTTATGATTGCCCGGCATTTGAACGATAAAAATCCAAAGAAAAAAATAGATTTGGTAATCGGTCATCATCCGATAGGCAAAGGTTTGGCAGATCTTCATGATGTGATGAATTTGCAAGCCGATGTTTTAGCCCAGTATGGCGTGCCGATAAATGTTGCCGAAAGTCTGCTTAAGGTTCGCATCGAAGAAGTGAGTCGCGGAGTTAATCCCATAAATCATTTTAAGGTTGTTGATACGGCCAAGCTTTTGGAAATAAATTTGATGAATGTACATACGCCGGGGGATAATTTAGTGGCTAAATTTGTTGAAAATAAATTAAAAAAAGACAAGCCGGAATATGTTAGCGATGTCTTAAGATCTCTTTTGGAAATTCCGGAATATAAAGAAGCGGCCAGGTTGGGGTTTGGTCCGGTTCTTTTTGTCGGAAATGAGGATGCCAGAGTGGGGAAGATTGCCTTAACTGAAATTACCGGAGGAACAGAAGGAAGTCCGAAGATTTATGAGAAAATGGCCAATGCCGGTGTAGGTACGATTATCGCCATGCATCAAAGCGAAGAGCATGTAAAAGCGGCAAAAAAAGCCCATATCAATGTGGTAATTGCCGGGCATATTTCTTCTGATTCTATCGGAATGAATTTGTTTTTGGACGAGCTGGAAAGAAAAGGCATTGAAATTATACCTTGTTCCGGGCTCATAAGATATTCAAGGATAAAGAAAAAATAAAATCACTCACCCTGTTAAATAATCTAAAAATTTTTAGATTAAGATTGGAAATTTTAAGCAGGGATACCAAGCGAATATTTTTTTAATTTATAATTATGCATAAGATTTTTATCTGAAAGAGGTTCAAATCTTATTTAACAGGGTGAACTATAAAAAAACAAAACTTGGAAACGGATTGAGAATTTTGACTGTTCCGATGAAAGAAACCCAAACGGCTACTGTTGTAATTATGGTAGGTGTCGGTTCACGTTATGAATCTGACAAGGAAGCCGGACTCTCGCATTTTATCGAGCATATGATGTTCAAAGGAACAATCAAGCGACCAACAGCGCTTTCAATTTCTGAAGAATTGGATGCGGTGGGCGGAGAGTATAATGCCTTTACTTCCAAGGATTCAACCGGGTATTATGTGAAAGTGGATGCTAAACATCTTGATTTGGCGTTAGATGTCGTATCTGATATGTATTTGAATTCTAAAATAGACGCGGAAGAAATAGAAAGGGAGAAAGGCACAATTATTCAGGAATTGAATATGTATGAGGATACTCCAGTGCAAAGCGTCTGGGATGTTTTTGAAGGTCTTTTGTATTCGGGAAATTCTTTGGGACGCGAAATAATAGGCAATAAAAAAACCATTCAAAACTTCCAACGAAAAGATTTTCTGCAATATATTAAAAAATTCTATGTAGCTAATGATACGGTTGTCTGTGTAGCCGGAAAATTTGACGAGAAGAAAATAAAAACACAAATTCAAAAATATTTTTCAATTATGCCTCAAGATAAAAAAGTTGAGGTGAAAAAAATCAAAGAAAACCAAAAAAAACCTGAACTCAGAATAAAATTTAAAAAAACCGATCAAACCCATCTCGCCCTAGGCTTAAGAGCATATGACGAAAATCACAAAGATCGTTTTGCTTTGTCAGTCTTGTCAGTAATTTTGGGAGGCAATATGTCCAGTCGTCTTTTTATTGAGGTGAGAGAAAGAAGAGGATTGGCGTATTATGTAAGGGCTAATATAGAAAGTTTCAAAGACTGCGGCTTCTTTGCCGTTAATGCCGGAGTAGAGCATAAGAACCTGAAACAGGCCATAGAAGTTATATTAAAAGAATATAAAAAAATATCCACAGAGTTAGTGTCAGAAAAAGAGCTTAAGAAAGCCAAAGATTATCTAAAGGGCAAGAGTCTTATGGGTCTGGAAGCTTCAGATGAGGTGGCGATGTTTTTCATTAATCAAGAATTGCGCAAGAAAAAAATAATGAAGATTGAAGAAATTTTTGCGCATATTGATAAAGTTAAAACGTCTGATATATTAAGAGTAGCTAAGGATATATTTCAAAGTAAAAAACTTAATTTGGCGGTAATTGGTCCGCACAAGGATAACGAAAAAATAGGGAGATTATTAAAATTGTAGTTTTTTAGTGTTATTTCGAGCAAAGCTAAGCAAAGTCGAGAAATACAACCAGATCTTTCGACAAGCTCGAGATGATAACTTTAAACTTATGTTGGAGAAAAATACTGTTGAAATTTCAACCGGGATAATCTTCAGAACCATTTTAATTTTGCTGGCTCTGTGGTTTTTGTATATGGTAAGGGATGTTGTCGCTTTGCTTTTCGCAGCTATTTTAATTGTGGCTCTTATTGAACCGCTAGTGAACTGGATGCAAAGAAAAAAAATTTCTCGTGGTGTCGGAGTTTTAATAATTTATTTTTTTATTTTAGGTTTTATCGGATTATCTTCTTTTTTTATTGCTCCTTATTTAACCGAGCAATTCAAAGATCTGTATAAAAGAATTCCGGAATACTCGCAAACCATTAATAATTTTACCGAGGGAACCAAGAATTATTTTCAGATTCGGAAATTAGATGTAGATCTTAATTCTCAAAATTTTTCGAATAATACGAACGGCGATTTGCCAACGCTTTCGGAAAAAATTTTCACAACAACCGTTAACGTTTTTTCCGGTTTTATATCGATTGTTATCGTTTTTGCGTTAGCTTTTTATATGACTATCAGGGAAGACGGTATAAAAAACTTTATTGTGGCAATTGTGCCGAAGAAGCACGAAGAATATGCAACTTCCTTGGTGATTAGAATAAAAAATAAAATTGGCAAATGGATGCAGGGCCAGCTTATAGTAATGTTGATTATTTTTGTTTTGGATTTTATTTGGCTTTCATTGTTGGGCATTCCTTATGCTTTCATTTTGGCTCTTTTTGCCGGTGTAATGGAAATCGTTCCTTTTTTCGGTCCGATTATTTCGGCTATTCCCGGCATCTTTTTCGGGTTTTTGATTTCTCCATGGAAAGGGCTTTTAACAATTATTCTCTATACCGTTTCGCAACAGATAGAGTCGCAAATAATAATCCCGCAAGTGATGCGAAAAGCCGTCGGCCTTAATCCGATTGTGGTAATTCTGTCTCTTCTGATAGGACTTAAATTGGGCGGAGTATTGGGCGCTATTTTGGCTATACCGATTGCAACCGGGATAAATGTGGTCATTGAGGATATGATGGCAACCAAGGAAAGTGTTTAAACAAAAAATATTTAATAAACATATGGCTGCAGGAATATTATACATTGTCGCTACACCAATTGGTAATTTAGCGGATATAACTTTGCGAGCGATTGAAACTTTAAAAAAGGTTGATTTAATTGCTTGCGAAGATACTCGGCATACAAAAAAAATACTTTTTCATTATAAGATAGAAAAACCGCTTATTTCTTTTCATCAGCATTCCAAAACCGTGAAATTGGATAAAATAATTCTGAAACTTAAGGAAGGGGAAAACGTAGCCCTGGTAACAGATGCTGGAACACCGGGTATTTCCGATCCGGGCAATCAATTGGTAGCCGAGGCAATAAATGATGGAATCGTGGTCATTCCAATTCCCGGAGTTTCCGCACTTGCGACCTTAGTCAGTGTTTCCGGTATTGATATGCAGAGATTTGTTTTTTTGGGATTTCCGCCGCACAAAAAAGGTCGGGAAACATTTTTCAGAAAAATATCTGAAACAAAATTGCCGGTTATCTATTATGAATCTCCCTACAGACTTGTCAAAAATTTGGAGATGCTTAGAAATTTTGCTCCTGAGAAAAAAATAATTTTGGGACGCGAACTGACCAAAATGTTTGAAGAAATTGTCAGGGGAAATATCAATGAAGCCTTGGAATATTTTCAAAAAAATAAGGATAAAATAAAAGGAGAAATAACAATAATTGTGTATTAAATATGAAGAAATATATTACAACTACTTTACCGTATGTAAATGCCGAGCCGCATATCGGTTATGCGTGGGAAGTTGTGCGGGCGGATGCTTGGGCGCGATTTCAAAGACAATCCGGTCATGAAGTGTTTTTTAATGTCGGTACGGATGAGCATGGGGCCAAAATTTATGAACGTGCCAAAGAGCTGGGCATGGATACGCAAGCCTATTGCGATCAACAAGTAGTAAAATTTAAGGAGTTGAAAAATGTTCTTAACTTGAGCTTTGATAATTTTATTCGTACGACTGACAAACAGCATATTCTGGCAGCCCAGGAATTTTGGAAACAATCTAAGGCCAACGGTTATATTTACAAAAAAAATTACAAAACTAAATATTGCATAGGTTGCGAGCTGGAAAAAACCGAATCGGAATTGGTTGATGGTAAATGCATCTTGCATCCCAACCGGGAAATAGAAATAAGAGAGGAAGAAAATTATTTTTTTAAATTCTCTGATTTTCAACGGCAACTTTTGGATTTATACGAAAAAAATCCAGGATTTGTAACACCGGTACACAGATTTAATGAAATTAAAAGTTTTGTAGCTATGGGACTGGAAGATTTTTCTATTTCCCGCTTGAAAGAAAAAATGCCTTGGGGCGTTCCGGTGCCGGATGATGAAAATCACGTAATTTATGTTTGGTTTGACGCTTTGGTTAATTATATTTCGGCAATCGGCTGGCCGGATGATTTGGAAAAGTTTGGTGCTTGGTGGCCGGGGATTCAGGTGGCCGGCAAGGATAATTTGCGGCAACAATCAGCTATGTGGCAAGCCATGTTGATGGCGGTTGATTTGCCTCCATCCAAGCAAGTTTTTGTTAATAGTTTTTTGACCAGTAATGGGCAAAAAATGAGTAAATCTTTAGGCAATGTAATTTCTCCTTATGAAATGGTGGAAAAATTTGGTATCGATGGCACGCGCTATATATTGTTAAGTTTAGGCAGTTTTAGTGACGATGTGGATATTAATTGGGAATGGATGACGGAAAAATATAACGCCGATTTGGCGAATGGAATAGGAAATTTAATTTCACGTACCGTGAAATTAAGTTCAATGACTAGTTTCAAATTTCCAATTTCCAATGAATTTTCAATGACCAATGATCAAATTTCTAAATTTATAGATAAATTGGAATTGAATGGCGCCTTGGATTATATTTGGGGTATAATCAAGGAAGACAATAAATTTATCGAAGATAATAAACCTTGGGAATTACAAAAAAATAATCCTGAAAAATTCCAGGAAGTAATGCAAAAATTACTCTCAGATATTTTTCTTATATCTCAACTCCTGATTCCATTTTTGCCTGAAACTTCCGAAAAAATAAAAAAAGCTCTGGAAACTAAACAAGTTGAACCGCTTTTTCAAAGAATAAAAACATAAAATATGAAACACAAAACAGTCATTGTTTTATGTTTTATGTTCCATGTTCTATGTTAATCGACACTCATGCTCATATAAATTTCAATGCATTTCGCGAGGATGCAGACGAAGTGGCGAAAAGAGCTTTTGCAAGAAGCATCTTTTTTATCAATGTTGGTTCGCAATATACTACCAGCGTTCGGGCGATAGAATATGCCAGAAAATATCCCGGTCAGATATGGGCAGCCATTGGAACACATCCGGTACATCTTCGCAAAGGAAAATTTTCATATAAAGATGATGAAGAACTGGCGGAAAAGGAAATAAAAACGAACGGAGAAGATGCTGATTTTGAAAAATACCTGGAACTTGGAAAAAATAGGGAAGTGGTGGCTATCGGAGAAGTCGGATTAGACTATCATCACTTTGAGGACGGAGATAATATTGAAAAATTAAAAAATAAACAGAAAGAAATTTTGGCGGGATTTATAAATCTGGCCAACGAATTGGAAAAACCCGTGATTATTCATTGCTGGGATGCTTACGATGATCTTTTTGAAATTTTAAAAAATAATCCTGTGAAAAAAAGAGGGGTTATTCACAGTTTTGTTGGCGGATACAAGACGGCCAATAAATTTATTAAACTCGGATATTATATCGGTCTCAATGGAGTCATTACTTATTCTGAAAGTTTCGATAGACTGATAAAAGAGTTGCCAATGGAAAGAATAATTGTTGAAACTGATTGCCCGTACCTTACGCCGATTCCTTTCAAGGGCGAACGCAATGAGCCGGCTTATGTGGAATATGTAGCGCAAAAAATTGCTAAAATAAAGGATATATCTCCAGAAAAAGTGGCTGAAATGACAACCCAAAATGCCCAAAAACTGTTCAAAATATAATCTTTTATTGACAAAAAATTTCCAAAAATTTTAACAAAGTTGACTTTTTTAAAATCATAGGAGATAATTAAATACTAAGATGAGGGAAAAAAATAAGAATAAAAATGAAAATTCTTGGTCAGCCGTTTCATTAGCTTGGGAGCTGGGTTACGCCATTGCTGTTCCTTTGGTGATATTGGCAGTCGGAGGCAGGTTTTTGGATAAGAAATTTGATACTTCTCCGTGGCTGGTCTTAACCGGAATACTTTTTTCAATCATTATTTCTTCTTATTTGGTTTATAAGAAGACATTGGATATAATAAATAAAGAATAAAAAGTTAAAAAACGGGTCTTTTCTGACTAGCGTTATTATTTTAAATAATAAAATAATAAAAAAGTGGAAAAGTATGCCTGTTTGGGTATTGGGTCATAAAACAATAAAAAAATGGAAATTTCATTAGCAGCAGAACCAATATTTCACATCGGAAGTTTTTCTATAACAAATACGCTTTTGGTGACCCTATTTTTGAGTCTTTTTATTATCGTTTCTTCGTTCATACTTAAAAGCAAATTAAAACTTGTTCCCGGAGGCTTTCAGAATGTTATTGAATATGTTTTGGAGGCTTTTTTGAATTTGATCGACGGTGTTACACAGGATAGGGAACAGAGCAAGAAATTTTTTCCGTTAGTCATGACTATTTTTATCTTTGTTATCCTGTCTAATTGGGTGGAACTTATTCCCGGGCTTGGAACCATTGGGCTAAATGAAGAAATTCACGGCAAAACAGTTTTGGTCCCATTTTTAAGAAGCGCTTCGGCCGATCTGAACGTGACTCTGGCTATTGCGCTTGTTTCTGTTTTTACGGTCCAATTTATGGGTATTACGACAATCGGTATTTTAAAATATGGTGGAAAATTTTTTGTTAGCCCCTTTAAAAAACCATATTTCCTGGGAACATTTGTTGGAGTTTTGGAAATTGTCAGCGAAGTGGCTAAAATAATCTCATTCTCTTTTCGTCTTTTCGGGAATATTTTTGCCGGAGAAGTTTTGCTTATCGTAATGTTAAACCTTGTTCCATATTTCATTCCTCTGCCTTTTTTGATGATGGAGCTATTTGTGGGTTTTATTCAGGCATTGGTTTTTTCAATGTTAACTCTGGTATTTTTAAAAATGGCAGTAACAGAACATCATTAATTTATAAATAACTAATTTAAAATTAGTTTGTTAGCGACCATAAATGCCATGTGGGCTGACGAATTAATCAAAAAATTATGGCAATAGAAGAAACAAAGGCTGCGGTCGAAGGAATTGCTAATAACACAGAAGCAATGAAATCTTTAGCTGCAGCAATTGCTATCGGTGTCGGAGCTATTGGACCGGGCATTGGTATCGGAACATTGGCTGCTAAGGCCATGGAAGCAATTGGAAGAAATCCGGAAGCAACTTCCAAAGTTCAAACCGCAATGATTTTGGCGATTGCTTTCACGGAAGCCATCGCTATTTATGCGTTGGTCGTAGCTCTTATCATCAAATTTGTCTAGAACTGTCCTCTCCTTTTTGTAAGGGGAGGGTTAGGGAGGGATTTTTATTGTTTCAAAGGAAACGAACCAAATTAAAAATCTCCCTTAATCCCTCTTTTTCAAAGAGAAAATTTTAAACAAAAACTTAAGTTTTAATAATTAACTTTATGGAACTGTTAAATAATCTGGGAATAAACGTAAAACTTTTAATCGCTCAAATAGTAAACTTTCTTATTTTGCTTTTTATTTTGTATAAGTTTGCCTATAAGCCGGTGTTTAAAGTTCTTGATAACAGAACAAAAAAAATTGAAAAGGGTCTAAAAGATGCTGAAGAAGCCAAAAATAAATTGGTGGAAATTTCTGAAAAGGAAAAAAAGATTGTGACAGAAGCCAAAAAAGAGGCGCAGATTATCATTAAAAAAGCCGAAGAAACGGCAATTCAAAGCGCCAAGGATATTGAAATTTCCGCAAAAAATCAGTCTGATAAAATATTAGAAGAAGCCAAGGTGCAAATTGAACAGGAAAAAAACAAGGCTGTCAAAGAAATTAAATCAAAAATCGCCGAATTGGTAATAAGGGCGACAGAAAAAATTATTGATGAGAAAATAGATCAAAATAAGGATAAAGAATTAATAGAAAAAGCGATAAAATAATGAAAATTACGGTTAATCAATATGCTAAAAGTTTATATGCTGCGACTAAGGAAAAATCTCAAAAAGAGATTGCTGATGTCGTGTCCAATTTTGTTGCAATTTTATCCAAAAACAGGCAGGTGAAATTATTCCCCAAGATATCCAAAAAATTTGAAGAAATTTGGAACAAAGAAAATGGAATTGCAAAAGTTGAAATTGTCAGTATGGAAAAACTAAACGAAAAAATCCTAAAAAGTATTGAGAAATTTATTGAAAAAAAATATCCGGTTAAAAAGGTGATTTTGAATAATATTGTGGATGAAAAGATAATGGGTGGCATAATCATTAAGGTTGGGGATGAAATTTTAGATGGAAGCGTGTTAAGGCAATTGCGAAATCTAAAAACAAGCTTGGAAAAATAATTTTTTTGTCATTTTTTTTAAATTTATATAATTGATAATTGGCTGGAAAGTCTGTCTTTATCGGCAGACAAGCTGAAAAGCTGAGGCCTAAAAGTTAATATTATGAACAAAGACTATATAATTGATGAATTAAAAAAACAAATTGAAAATTTTGAGGTTAAAACGGTGACAGAAAAAATAGGAACAGTTATCGAGGTTGGGGACGGGGTGGCTAAAATTTCCGGACTTTCTGATGTAATGGCTAGTGAAATGTTGGAATTTCCCGATGAAATTTATGGTGTGGCTCTTAATTTGGAGGATGATCAGGTCGGTGCCATGATTTTAGGAAAAGCCGAAAAAATCAAGGAAGGCGATACAGTAAAGTCGACTGGAAAAATTCTTTCTGTACCTGTCGGAGAAGATCTGGTTGGCAGAGTTGTTGGTCCGCTTGGCGAAGCGCGTGATGGAAAGGGTAAAATTATTTCTGAAAAGTTTTATCCGGTGGAAAAAATTGCGCCCGGAGTTATTACCCGAAAAGGCGTAACTGTACCCGTACAGACTGGAATTAAGGCTATTGATGCGCTTATTCCAATTGGTCGAGGACAACGTGAGCTTATTATTGGCGATCGTCAAGTTGGAAAAACGGCTATTGCTGTCGATACGATTATCAACCAAAAGGGACAGAATTTAATTTGTATTTATGTGGCTATCGGGCAAAAAGAATCAAAAGTTGCCAGAATTAAAGCGGAGCTGGAAAAGCATGGCGCAATGGAACATACGATTATGGTTGTTGCCGGTGCTTCCGATTCAGCGGCCCTTTCCTATATTGCGCCCTATGCCGGTTGCGCAATGGGAGAATATTTTATGGATAAGGGTAAAGATGTTCTGATTATTTACGACGATCTTAGTAAACATGCTTGGGCTTACCGTCAGATTTCCTTGATTTTGAAAAGGCCGCCAGGACGTGAGGCTTATCCCGGTGATATTTTTTATTTGCATTCCAAGCTTTTGGAAAGGTCGGCGCGTCTGGATGAAAAATTTGGCGGAGGTTCGATTACTGCTTTGCCTGTCATTGAAACGCAAGCCGGTGACGTTTCCGCCTATATTCCAACCAATGTCATTTCTATTACGGATGGCCAGATTTATCTGGAATCAGACTCTTTCTATAAAGGTATTCGTCCGGCATTAAATGTCGGTCTCTCTGTTTCTCGTGTCGGATCAGCTGCACAAACCAAAGGTATGAAAAAGGTTGCCGGAAAGCTCAGATTGGATTTGGCGCAGTTTCGTGAATTGGAAGCTTTCGCTCAATTCGGATCCGATTTGGACGAGGCGACTCGCAAGCAAATTGAAAGAGGCAAAAGAACGGTGGAAATCTTAAAACAAGACCAATATGAACCGATGCCGGTAGAAAATCAAATAGCTGTTTTATATGCACTTTCCAACGGGTTTTTGGATGATGTCATAGTGGAAAAAGTTAAAAATTGGGAGAACGATTTTCATAAGTATATGAATACGCAGCAAAAAGATTTTATGCAAGAGCTTGGCAAGAAAAAAGAATTAACGGAGGAAATTGTAAAGAAATTGGAAAAAATAATTACAGAATTTAAAGAAACATATCAAAATTCATAAAACACACAACATAAAACATGAAACAGGATTGTTATATGTTTCATGCTTCATGTTTCATGACATATGGCCAGTGGCAAAGACATCAGGAGGAGAATAAAATCTATTAAAAATACCGGAAAAATTACTCGGGCGATGGAGATGGTATCAGCCGCTAAAATGAGAAGGGCTGTTCAAGGCGTGTTGCAAGTTAGGGAGTACGCGCGTAGCGCCTGGAGCATTCTAACAAATTTAGCCAGGGTTTTTGAAAAGAATCATGGGGGACTTTTGGCTGTAAGAGAAGTAAAAAACGTTTTAGCGATTTTGGTGACATCGAATAGAGGGCTTTGCGGATCGTTTAATTCTCAGATTTATAAAAAAGTTAAAGACGAAATAACAAATCCGGAAAAATTAAAAATAAATAGAGTTGGGGAGAAAAAAATAATATCTTCTGTTCCGAATGATAAACTTAAGATTGATTTTATTACAATCGGACGAAAAGGAGAAAACATGATTAAAAAAATGAAAAAAGAAATCATTGCTTCTTTCCCTGAATCGATGTTTGTTCCACGCGCAATCGATGCCAGAGCAATTGCTAAAATCGTAATTGACGAATATGATGGAGCAAAATATGATAAGGTGGTTATTTTTTACACCGATTATATTTCTACACTTAAACAAGAAACTCGCGTAAGACAAATTTTACCAATTTCCAAAATAGATTTGGAAAAACAAATTGCAGAAATGGATGTTTTGGCCAGAGAATACGGATTGAACGAGCCGGCTATGGAATATAAAATTGAGCCTTATCCAAAAAGTGTTTTGAAGTCTATTTTTCCGCGTCTTATTGAGATGCAGATTTATCATGCAATGTTGGAAGCTAACGCTTCCAAAGAAGCAGCGCGAATGATGGCGATGAGAAACGCGACTGATGCAGCCAATGAAATGGCAGGGGATTTGACGTTGGCGTATAACCAAATAAGACAATCAAAAATTACGCAAGAAATTTCAGAAATTTCTGCCGGTATGGCAGC
>CAZSCF010000001.1:39444-56673 GCA_964605365.1 uncultured Bdellovibrionales bacterium
AAAATATCACAAGTAATCGGTCCGGTTGTGGATGTAGAATTTTCCGGCAAATTGCCGGCAATTTATGACGCATTGGAAATCACTCTTGATAAAAACGAGAAGCTAGTTTTGGAAACGGCGCAGCATTTGGGCGGCAGTAAAGTGCGAGCGGTAGCTATGGGTGCAACCGACGGATTGCGTCGTGGCATGGAAGTTGCGGCGACCGGCGCTCCAATTTCCGTACCTGTTGGAGAAGGCGTTTTGGGTCGTATGTTTAATTTGTTGGGAGAAACGATTGATGGTATCGAAGAAAAGGTGCTAGCTAAAAAAAATCTTCCCATTCACAGGGATGCTCCTAAATTTGAAGATCAATCGACGCAGGCGGAAATTTTTGAAACGGGAATAAAAGTTATCGATTTGATTTGTCCTTTTGTCAAAGGAGGCAAAGTCGGACTTTTTGGGGGAGCGGGAGTAGGCAAGACTGTTGTCATTCAAGAACTTATCAGAAATATTGCCCAGGAACATGGAGGTTATTCTATCTTTGCCGGAGTCGGCGAAAGAACGCGCGAAGGTAATGATCTCTATCATGAAATGAAGGGAACGGGTGTATTAAGTAAAACAGCTTTGGTTTTCGGGCAAATGAATGAGCCGCCAGGATCTCGTCAAAGAGTAGCTCTCTCTGCGCTCACTATGGCGGAATATTTTCGTGACGAAGAAAACAAAGACGTGCTTTTATTTATTGACAATATTTTTCGTTTTACTCAAGCCGGTTCGGAAGTTTCAGCGCTTTTGGGGCGCATTCCTTCGGCGGTGGGTTATCAACCGACTTTGGCGGAAGAGATGGGGCGACTTCAGGAAAGAATTACTTCCACTAAAAACGGTTCCATAACTTCTGTGCAGGCGATTTATGTTCCAGCTGATGATTTAACCGATCCGGCGCCGGCTACAACTTTTGGTCATCTGGATTCGACCGTAGTACTTTCCCGAAATCTTTCAGAACTTGGAATCTATCCGGCTGTTGATCCTTTGGATTCCAGTTCGACTATTCTTGATCCAAAAATCGTTGGAGAAGAACATTATCAGGTTGCTCGTGGTGTACAAAAAGTTTTACAAAGATATAAAGATCTTCAGGATATTATTGCCATTTTGGGTATGGAAGAACTTTCCGATGAAGACAAGATTGCGGTTTCTCGTGCTAGAAAAATTCAGAAATTTTTGTCCCAACCTTTCTTTGTGGCCGAACAATTTACCGGAACGAGTGGAAAGTATGTTAAACTAAAAGATACAATTAAAGGATTTAAGATGATACTTGACGGAGAAATGGATAGCGTACCGGAACAGGAATTTTATATGAAAGGCTCGATCTTAGAGATCAAGAAGTAACTTTTTGATTTCGTAATTTTCAATAATCAATGATCAAGTTACATTAAATTTACAATGACTAAATTTTCAATTCACCAGCTAGCTAAATTAATTGAAAAATTGAAAATTCATTGAAAATTGTAAATTAAAAAATGTAAATTTCTTATGGGTTTACGAATAAAATTAAAAGTTGTTACTCCCGAGCGTACAGTTTTTCAAGAGGAGATTGAACAGGCGACACTTCCTGTTGCAAATGGGGATGTGACGATTTTGCCGAATCATACATCATACATAGCTTCTTTAAAATCCGGAGAAATTATACTCAAGAAAGAAGGAAAGGAAATTTGCCTTTCAATTTCTGGAGGTTTTGTCGAGTTTAACAAGAATGAAATGATTGTCTTGGCTGATACGGCTGAAAGAGCTGAAGAAATAGATTTGGCGCGAGCAGAAGAAGCCAGAAAGAGGGCTGAAAGTGTTATGAAGCAGAAAATTGCAACAAATGAAACGGATTATGCGTTAGTAGTCGCAGCAATTGAAAGGGCTGCTGCTCGTATTAAAGTGGCTAAAAAGCACCATTCAAAAATAAAGAGCTAAGTTTAAATTTATGAATTTTGAAAATTCATTAAAAAATCAGGCGGAAATGGATGCAATAAAAGAAAAAAGAAAAAGAGTGAATGAGCTGCGAGATACGGATGATCATTATACTGACTCTGTTAAAATTTTAGCAGAAAAAGAAGATGAAATAAGAACGGAATTGAAAAAAGACGGATTAAGCGGCGAAAGATTAAATGAAATAGCAGATAAGGTATCTGATAAAGATTTGGAAATTTTAGAGACACAGAAAAGATCAACCCTGGATATCTTAACTGGTTTTTATAATCGCACCTTTATAGATCAAAATATTCCGAATTTCATTAATTTGGAAATGAGAAGTAAAAGAGAATGCTCGGTATTAATGTTGGATATCGACTACTTCAAAAAAGTCAATGATGCTTTTGGGCATTCAGCAGGTGATGAAGTTTTAAAAGAAGTATCCAAAAGCATTAAAAAATTAATAAGATTAAGTGATCTGCCTTGTCGCTATGGTGGAGAAGAGTTCCTAATTTTTTTACCCGATATTAATATCAAAAAAGCCAAAGAAATTGCTGAAAGAATAAGAAAAAATTTGGAAGAAAAAGTAACTATTGTAACTGATAAAAATGGAGAACAGAAGGAGGTAAAAATAACAGTCAGTATCGGCTGTTCCGGAACAGGGGATTTGATGGCAGAAGAAAGAGGAAAAAGTTCCAAGGGTATTTTTAAAAAGATCGTAGAAAAGGCTGACTATTTTCTCTATGCATCCAAAGTAACCGGCAGAAATAAAGTCATGTCTTCTAAAGTTGAACAATAATTTTTTATGCAAACAAAATTTAAATTTAAAAATATTCATTCTTGTGAAGCCGTTGTTTTAAGCTGCATTGATTTTCGTTTTTGGAAAGAAACAATGGAATTTGTAGAAAATGAACTGAATATAAAAAGTTTTGATTTTCCGTCTTTGCCGGGAGCGGCCAAGATGATCAATGAAAGCGTAGATGGAGATGCGGCTGACCAATGTATTGATGTTCCGGTCAGATTGCATCATGTGCAAAAAATAATAATTGTTAATCATGAGGATTGTGGCGCTTATGGTGGCTCAGCAAAGTTTGGAAAAGACAGGGAAGAAGAACAAGAATTTCATACGAGAGAATTAAATAAAGCTAAGAAAAAACTCTCATTGAAATATCCAGACAAAGAGATTATTTTGGTGTATGCCAAATTAATTGACAATGGCGATAATATAAAGTTTGTTTTAATTGTTTGATTTTCAAAGAAAGGGGGAAAATGAAATGTTTTTGGATGCGCATGTCATTTATTGCAAAAGTGGAGACTTTTTTTCTGCCTTTAATTATTTGCAGGGAAAAGAGTTTACAAGCAGCAAGGAAGCAATTCAAAAAATAAGGGCTATGTTGCGTATTGATTTCAGACGTTCTGCTGATAGAGTTATTTGTTATCTGAAAATAACTGGGAGCAGTCAGGGATCAGTCAGAGTCGAAATCAAACCGGGCATAGTCTGATGCGGTTTCAGACCCATCGCGGATTTAGGTACTTTCAACGAAAGACACAATCTAAATGGGTCTTTCGTTTTGTCTTGAAAAAAAAGCAGTTTTAAGCTAGGATAAAGGTATATGGAAAAGTATGATCACAAAGAAATAGAAGCCAAATGGCAGGAAAAGTGGGCAGAAAATCCAGATCTTTTTTTGGCTAAAGATAGCGATAATAGGCCTAAAAAATACATTTTGGATATGTTTCCTTATCCGTCCGGAGATGGTTTGCACGTCGGACATGTGGAAAGTTATACGGCCACCGATATTATTTCCAGATATTTTAGAATGAAGGGCGCGAATGTTCTTCATCCGCAAGGCTGGGATGCTTTTGGGTTGCCAGCAGAAAATTATGCCATCAAAACCAAAATTCATCCAATGGAAACAACCAATAAAGCCATTGAAACCTTCAAAGGCCAAATGCAGAGAATGGGGTTTTCTTATGACTGGTCGCGCGAAGTCTGTTCAGCTGATTCGGGGTATTATAAATGGACACAATGGTTTTTTCTTTTGCTCTATAAAAATGGTTTAGCTTATAAGTCTAAAGGTAAAGTTAATTGGTGCGATTCTTGCCAGACTGTTTTAGCTAATGAACAAGCCGAAGGAGGTATTTGTGAACGTTGCAAAAATCCAGTCATTCAAAAAGACTTAGAGCAGTGGTATTTTAAAATAACAGATTTTATCGAAAAAAACGAAAATACTTCCGGACTCCTAGATGGCTTAGATAAGATCGATTGGCCGGAAAGCACTAAGGCCGGACAAAGAAATTGGATTGGAAAAAGTGAAGGCGCGGAAGTTGAATTTCCAATTTCAAATTCTGAATTGAAATTAAAAGTTTACACAACCAGACTCGATACTATTTTTGGTTGTACTTTCGCCTTGATTGCACCAGAGCACAATTTGTTGCAGAAATTGAAATCACAAATTGAAAATTGGGATGAAGTTGAAAAATATATTACTGAATCAAAAAAGAAATCCGAACTGCAAAGAATTTCTGAAACAAAAGAAAAAACCGGCGTGGAAATCAAGGGCGTGAAAGTTGTTAATCCTTTTACTAAGGAGGAAATTCCACTTTTTGCTTCCGATTTTGTTCTGGGACATTACGGAACTGGGGCAGTAATGGCGGTGCCGGCACATGATGAAAGAGATTATGAATTTGCAAAGAAATATAATTTGCCGATTAAATTCGTCATTGCGAGCGGAGTGAAGCAATCTGATCAGGAGATTGCCACGTCGCCTTTGGCTTCTCGCAATGACAATGAAAAGAAAGCTTTTGCCGAAGATGGAATTTTAGTAAATTCCAGCGAATATAATGATTTAACTTCCTCAAAAGCGCGTGAAAAGATGGCTGATTGGTTAGAAAAAAATAATTTAGGCCAGAAGAAAATTAATTATAAAATGCGAGATTGGTTGGTTTCACGCCAAAGATATTGGGGAGCTCCAATTCCGATAATATATTGCGAAAAATGTGGCGAAGTTCCGGAGTCGGAAGAAAATTTGCCGGTGATGCTGCCTGATGATGTTGATTTTATGCCAACCGGAGAATCTCCTTTGGTAAAATCAGAAAAATTCCATAATGTAAAATGTCCCAAATGTGGAGCTAAAGCGCGCAGGGAATCAGATACTATGGATACCTTTGTTTGTTCGTCCTGGTATTATTTCAGATATGCCGATCCGAAAAATGAAAAAGAATTTGCCTCGAAAGAAATGCTTGAAAAATGGTTGCCGGTCGATTTGTATGTCGGGGGGGCGGAACATACGGTTTTGCATCTCTTATACTCAAGATTTTTTACCAAATTTTTGCATCGTTTGGGGTATATTGATTTTGATGAGCCGTTTTTAAAATTACGTCACCAAGGTATAATTTTGGCTGAAGATGGCAATAAAATGTCAAAATCTTTGGGCAATGTTATTAATCCTGACGAAGTAGTTGAGCAATATGGCGCTGATGCCCTACGCATGTTTGAAATGTTTATGGGACCTCTCGAAGATATGAAGCCTTGGAATACACGAGGAATTGTTGGTATTTCAAGATTTTTGGAAAGGGTTTGGGAATATGTTATTGCTCCAAAGGAAAGGTTTGGCGATGAATGGTTTAAAAAATGGACTAATGGTCAAATCGGTACCACTGCCAAGGAAATGAGTGTGCTTCTAAATAAAACTATCAAAAAAGTTACAGAAGACATTGAAAATTTTAGATTTAATACAGCAGTAAGCCAACTCATGATTCTTAGAAATTCATTTTTTAAGATTGATCAAGGAGATGATAATAATATTTTAATAAGTGGGGAAGAAAGCTCGAGATTGACGCTGATTGGTATAAATGATTTTAAAAAATATTTAATATTATTTTCTCCATTCGCTCCGCATATAGCCGAAGAGCTTTGGGAAAGATTGGGACACAATGAATCAATATTTAAAGAAAAATGGCCGGAATATGATGAGAATTTAATTAAAGGGGAAGCGGTAGAAATGGTGGTACAGATCAATGGCAAAGTTCGCGGAAAGTTTTCTGTGGTTTCTGATATTTCCGAAGAAGAAGCCAAGAAGCTGGCATTAGCCGATGCTAATATCCAAAAGTGGCTGGAAGACAAAGAGCCAAAAAAGATTGTTTTTGTGAAAGGAAGATTGCTTAGCATTGTGATATAAAGAAAATAACGGGTGTGGTATAGTGGTATTACCTGTCTACCGACAGGCCAGGTGCATGACACGCCTCGCACCAAAATATCGGGATGTAGTATATCGGCAGTACACATGACCCGCCCCTTAACCAATTTTAACGGACTGTAGTATACCGGTAGTACACATGATTCGGGTTCATGTAGACTGGGTTCAATTCCCAGCAGTCCGACCAGGAAAATTGGTGAGGGGTGAAGGTTTATGTAGACCGAGTTCGATTCTCGGCATCCCGACCATATTAATTAACTTGATTTCAAAAAAATGAACGAAAATTTTTTTGGCGAAAGAATGCAAACTTTAGGAGGAAAAATAATTTTGAAAAGGAAAGCTGGATCTGAAAAGTCGCCAATAGAAGAAAAAAAATCGGAAGAAACAAAAGCGGATGTTCCAAAATTCAATGTTTCAGTTGATAAAGAAGAAAAAATGATTATCCTGCCAACAAAAGGAAATAACGAAAATGATCAGAGGGAAGCCAGAGAAATATTAAAAAAATTGCAAAAAGAAAAGAGCGCATTCTTTATAGATAGAGCCAAAAAGGGGAAAGGTTTGTAATAATTGGGATTAAAAAATCAAAATTTATTTTTGATTTTTTATTTTTGAATTATTCCTCCGCCTATAACTGTTTTGCCGTCGTAGAAGACAATAGATTGACCGGGTGTGATGGCCAGTTGTGGCTTTTTGAATTTAAGGGAAGCAGTTTTTGCACTTTTTTTGATGAAAGTTGCATCTACCAAAGGGGAGCCGTAACGAATTTTAACTTGGATGTTGTTTTTCTCTATATATTTCAGTGGTACAATCCAATTTATATTGGTAACCTTAACTCTATCTGAATACAAATATTTTTTTGGCGCAGCTGTGATGATATTTTTCTTGGCATCAATCTTCACTACATAATACGGCTCTTTTAGTCCTCCAAGATTAAGGTTTCTTTGTCCGATAGTGTAGGAAGCAATGCCTTTATGTGTGCCAATAATTTTGCCTTGCAAATCAACGACTTTGCCAGAAATTCCCACTGGCAAAACAGAAGAATAATCTTTGCAAGCGATAAAATTCTGACTTTCTTTTTTTTCGGCATAATTTGTGAGATCATTTTGGCGAGCCATCTTTTTTATTTTTTCCTTGGTCATTTTTCCCAGTGGAAACATGATTTTATTAAGTTGCTTTTGAGTTAGGCGGTAGAGAAAATATGACTGATCTTTGCTTTTGCCTTGGCCTCTTGTCAGGGAATAAAATTTATTTTTTTTATCAAATTGAATGTTGGCATAATGTCCGGTGGCAAAATAATCAAAATCAATCCCGCTTTTTATGGCTTTATCTATAAATAAACCAAATTTAATTTGAGCATTGCAAATTATACAGGGATTGGGCGTTTTTCCTTTTTGATATTCTTCTTGAAAATATTCGAGAACAATTTTTTTGAATTCTTGAGATAGATCAATTACGTAATGAGGGATGCCAATTTTCTTGGCTGCTTTTTGTGCATCCAGAATATTTTTCTGAGCGCCTGGACCAAAGCAGCCTTTGCCGATTGATTTAAATTGAAATTCATCATTCCAAATTTTCATTGTCAATCCGACAACATCAAAACCCTGCTTTTTGAGAAGTAGTGCGGTCATGGTTGAATCGACACCTCCGCTCATGCCGACAGCAACTTTAATTTTTTTGGTATTTTTTTGCATAATTATAAACTGAAATTGTCCGACAAAATATAATTTTAGAGCCGGTATTGATATGAAAAAAACTCTGTTTTATATTTTTTGCAATAAGCCTCTAAAATTATATTTTGTCGAATCTTTTCCGCAAATTAATATCTAGTATACCTTTTATTCATTATTATGCAAATATTGCGAAAACAAGCAAAATTTGTTAGGCTGTAAGTAAGCTAAGAAGTCTAAAAAAATCATATGCAAGCAGTTATTTTGGCCGCAGGGAGGGGAAAAAGAATGAATAATCTGACGAAAAATAATGCCAAGCCGATGCTTAAAATTAAGGGACGTCCGGTCTTGGAATACAAAATTGATGCTTTGCCGAGCGAAATTAAAGAATTAATTTTTGTGGTCGGATATTATCGGGAACAGATAATGAATCATTTTAAAAATAATTATAAGGGTCGAAAAATTACTTATGTTATCCAAGAAAAGTTAAATGGAACTGGTGGAGCTTTGTATTTGGTTAAAAGCATATTAAAAGACAAATTTTTGGTTCTTATGGGAGATGATTTGTATCACAAGCAAGACATTAAAAAAATGCTCAAACATAAATTGTCCGTTCTGGCTTGTCCTGTAGATGATCCAAGTAGATTTGGGATTGTAAAAACTGACAGACGTGGAAACGTGCTTGAAATTATTGAAAAGCCAAAGCGTCCCCAAAGTAATCTGGCTAATACAGGAGCCTATGTTTTGAATAAAGATTTTTTTAAATATGATTTAGTAAATATTGGTGGCGGAGAATTTGGTCTGCCGCAAACGTTGGCCAAAATGGCCAAGGATTGTCCGATAAAATGTGAAAAAGCAAAAATATGGTGTCCAATTGGAAAGCCAGAAGATCTTGAAAAAGCGGAAAATATATTGCATAGATTTGGCATTAGAATTGAAAAAGAAAAAACCTTGAAAAAATTGAAAAAGCCAAAAACAAAAAAGAAAAAAATCAATATTTGAATTTAATTAAATTTTTTAATACAGATAACTTGAGAGTTAAAAATGTTGTTACAATTGGAGGAGGAACGGGCAGCTTTACCTTGCTTTCCGGAATCAAAAAATATCCGATAAATATTTGTGCGATTGTTTCCATGGCTGATGATGGCGGATCGACCGGAGTACTTCGTGATGAACTTGGAGTTTTACCGCCTGGAGACGTCAGGCAATGTTTAGTGGCGCTTTCTGAGTCCCCAAAAGAACTTAGGGATCTTATGAATTATCGTTTTGAGGAAGGAGGTCTAAAAGGGCACAATTTTGGTAACCTCTTTCTTTCGGCATTGGAAAAAATAAGTGGAAATTTTTTAAAAGGAATAGAAAGGGCATCAGTTTTGTTAAGTGTAAAAGGCGAAGTGGTGCCGGTAACTGACAGGGATACCAATCTTTTTATTGAACTTAAAAATGGAAAAGTACTTAACGGAGAAAATGAGATAAATCATAGTTTTGAAATTGAGAAAAGAGGAATAAAAAGAATATATTTATCGCCCTCTGCCAAAGCCAATAAAAAGGCTATCCAAAAAATTTTAGAAGCTGATTTGATTATAATTGGTCCAGGTAATTTTTATTGTAGTTTGGTGCCAAACTTTTTGGTTAAGGGTATATCGAGAGCTATCATAAAATCAAAAGCCAAAGTAGTTTTAAATTGTAATTTGGTTAACAAAAAAGGTCAGACGGAAAATTTTAGCTTGGAGAATTACGTCAATTCTATAAATGGATATATTGGAAAAGAACGAATTGATTTTGTAACTTTCAATACCAATAAGCCAAATGAAAAATTGATTAAGAAATATGCAAATCAGCGCGAGCTTTTGGTTGAAATGAAAAACAATAAAAAATTAAAAAGAAAATATAAAATTATTCGTTCTGATATCTTGAGTACTAAAAAGCCAATATATAGTCAGGCTGATATTTTAGCCAAAGAGAGATCTTTTATTCGGCATGATAGCGATAAATTAGCTAAAATTTTAATGATGATTTTGGAATTGGGAGAATATGAAAATATTATTAAAAAAATAATATGAAAATCTTTGTTGATTTTGACGGAGTGATATTCGATTCAATCAAATTTCGAAAATCTCTCAAAAAAGTGTTTGTCAAAAGCGGGGTAAGTATTTTTAATTATGATAGTACCTTCAATATATTCTCTTCAACTACAACAAAAAAAAATACGGCATACAGCCCAAAGAAGCATATAAATAAACTGGAGAAAATAGAAAAAATAAATCGTAAAAAAATAGAAAGAAATCTGAAGAATTTTTATGGTGATTTAAAAAAATTTGTTTTTCCGGATGCAATTCATTTTTTGGGAAAATTTAATCCTGACGAGCTTTTTATCCTCAGTTTTGGTAATCGTAATTTTCAAAGAGGAAAAATTAAAAATTCTGGAGTGGATAAATTTTTTGGAAAGATTATAATAAGCGTTGAAAATAAAATGGATATAATTTTTAAAACAGCCAAAGAAAAGAATTTTAAAAAAAATGAGAAAATATTTTTCATTGATGATTGTCCTGATAATTTGAAAAAAAATAAAAGAAACAGGATGCACATAAAAACTTTATATATGAAAAGACGGACTGGGTCATATTGTAATCTGTCTTGTCCGATTGCCGATTTTGAAATCAATAATTTGAAACAAGCCTTAAAAATAATAAAAACAAACAATGGAAAATAATAACAGTATTCCTGAAATCAAGAATGAAAAAAAGGCATTTTTTACTATCTCCGAATTTCGCTGTGAAGTCGGAATACCGCTTATTGTAGCCAAAAAATTACTCATCTGGGGCGAAGTTAAGGCCGAAAAAGCACTGGATGGTACAGTTCGAATTGCCGAGTCGGAAGTGTTGAAAATTAAGGAAGTCTTGAAAAATCCTCGCAAAAAAATCTCTTTATTTTTTAAGTCTCTTGGTCCAGGCCTTATTACTGGAGCTTCAGATGACGACCCTTCCGGTATTGGGACCTATTCGGCTGTGGGGGCTAAATTTGGTTTATCCATCCTGTGGACAGCTGTTTGGCTTTTACCAATTATGTTTGCCGTGCAAGAAATTTGTGCTCGCATTGGGATTGTTACTAATAAAGGTTTAACAAAGGTGCTACTTAAGCGCTATACGAAGAAAATAGTTTTTGTGATTGTTATGTTGCTTATTGTTGCCAATGTTATTAATATCGGAGCGGATTTAGGCGCCATGGCAGCCTCACTTAAAATGATTTCGGGTATTGATTTTTATTTGGGGCTGGTATTTTTTTCTTTGTTGATAATTTTCACAGAAACATTTTTTGGATATCACATTTACGTTAGAATTCTCAAATGGCTCACAATTTCAGTTTTAGCCTACATTATAACGGGCTTTATTGTTAATCCTAGTTGGCTGGATATTTTTAAAGAAGCTTTCGTGCCGCAAATAAAATTTAGTCAGGAATATATCTTTGCTATTATTGCGGTTTTTGGTACCAGTATTACTCCTTATCTTTTTTTCTGGCAAGCTTCGGAGGAAGTTGAAGAAGGAAAAATGATTTTAAATTCAAAGCTGAAGAGATGTTCTATTCACAAGCGGATTGAAAAAATGAAAACCGATGTAGGTTTCGGTATGATTTTAGCCAACGTCGTTTTTTTCTTTATTGTTCTGACTACGGCTGAAGTACTTTTTAATAATGGCATTACCAATATTGAATCAGCCGAACAAGCAGCTTTGGCACTGAGGCCCTTGGGCGGGCAATTCGCTTTTTTGTTTTTTGCAATGGGAATTATCGGTACTGGGCTTTTGGCTGTTCCAGTTTTAGCTGGATCGGGAGCTTATGCTTTTTGTGAACTTTTAAATATGAAAGAAGGGTTGGAACTTAAGTTTTCCAAAGCTAAATGTTTTTATTTGATAATCGCCGGCTCTATAATCGCGGGAATGCTTTTAAATTTTCTTGGTGTCAATCCGATGTTGGCTCTTTATTATGCGGCTTTCATAAACGGAATCATTGCTTTGCCGCTTTTGATAGCAATTATGGTAATCGGAAATGATGCGAAAATAATGGGCAAGGAAACTCATCCTTTGTGGGTGAAATTTTTTGGTTGGCTTTCGATAGTTTTTGTTGCAATAATGGTGATTATTAGCGGGTTTTTATATTTCATATAAATGGATTTTATTAAATTAGAAAAGATTCTAGAAGAAAATAATCAACCCAAGTTTCGACTGAAACAAATTTTAAAAGCCATCTATCAGGACGGCGCTTCCGCTTGGTCGGAAATATCCACTTTGCCAAAAAATTTGCGGGAAATTCTAGAAAAGGAAGTAGAAATTTTGCCATTTGAGATTGAAAAAATTTTAGAATCCAAAGATGGACAGTCAAAAAAAACTTTGTTGAAATTGACAGAATGTCATCCTGAATTTACCTGCCTGCCGGTAGGCAAGGTTTCAGGATCTAATAAAAAGATTCCGGACCAAGTCCGGAATGACAAAGAAAATTTCATTGAAACCGTGTTGCTTTTTTCCGGTAAAAATAAATGGACAGTTTGCATTTCTTGCCAAGTCGGTTGTCCGATGGGCTGCACCTTTTGCGCTACCGGGCAAGAAGGATTCGAAAGAAACTTAACGGCTGAGGAAATAACTGATCAAATTTTATTTTGGCGCCAGTATCTGAAAAAAACAAATTCCAAGGCTCAAATCTCAAATCTGGTTTTCATGGGAATGGGGGAACCATTTTTAAACTGGGAAAATGTCAAAAAAAGTCTGAAAGATTTGATTAATCCGGATCTTTTCGGTTTCGGTTCCAGGTCGATTTCTGTTTCGACTTCTGGTATTCCAGATGGCATGGAAAAATTTCAGGCTGCTTTTCCCCAAATGAATTTGGCCGTTTCGTTGCATTTTCCTGATGATAAAAGGCGATCGAAATATATGCCGGTTAACAAAAAACATGATATGGCGGAAATAAAAAAAACTCTTAAAAAATATTTTTCCAAAAATAAGCGCAAAATTTTTATTGAATATATTATGTTTGAAAACTTAAACGATAGTTTGCAGGATGCCAAGAAGCTCAGTGAGTACTTAAAATCTGTTGGTCACGTTTATCTTTTGCATGTTAATTTAATATCGTATAATGCGGCTCCCGAATTTAGCTCGGTTGAAATTAAGGATTTCAAGGCGTCTTCCGAAAATAAAACAATCGCTTTTAGGAATTGTTTGAAACAGAATGACATTAATGTAACCATAAGAAAAAGCCTTGGACAGGATATCCAAGGCGCTTGTGGGCAGCTAGCCGCGCACTAACTTTATTTTCCCATAATCTGTAAGGCGATTTCACGGGGACGAGATCTGTCTAATTCAACTGCAAAAACTCTCTGCCATTTTCCAAGTTGCAATTTACTTTCAAAAATATTCATTATGGCTGAAGTTGGTAAATGGATTGCCTTGCTGTGCGAATGTCCGTTTTTGCATTCACCATCACACATGTTAACTGTTCTTATTTCAAAATTATCGTGCATATATTTGTATGTTCGTGGTGCCAATTTTTCTAAAAGTTTTTTCATGTCCATAATGAGCAATGGCTCGGCTTCATTGACAATAACGGCCATGGTTGTATGCAGGCTTTGAATGTTGACGATGCCGTTTTTGATACCAGCCTTTTTTATTTTTTGTTGGATTTTATCCGTGATATCAATAAAATCCAAAGTGGTTGCAGTTCTAAGTTTTATTTTTTCGTTTTTTATTTTCATTTTTTTATAATATTTAACTAAAAACATTTTACCATATAAGTGTCTTTTAGTCTGTATCCAAGTTTTCGATAATAGTTTCTGACTCCAATGCCGGAAATTACAGAAATTTCCGAGCAGCCAAATTCTTTTTTGGCAGTTTTTTCGGCTTCAGCGATTAATTTTTTACCCAATCCAATGTGCTGAGGTGTTTTTTTATCTTTTTGGCTTATCTTAGCCAATTTTCCATAAGTATGAACTTCGCGGATAATGGCTTTTTTCTGCGAAGTTAAACGCAGACGCAAAAGAGCAAACAGCTTTTTTTTGTCTGGAGAAACATATTGCAAAAAAATTTCCCGGCCATCGGAAGCCGCATAATCAATCCTGTCTAAAATTATTTTCTCTTTTATCTCATAATTAGTGCGAACTTCACGGCAGCGAATACAGGGGCAAGTGGATTTTTGAGATACAATTTGCCGCATATTGGAAATTTTGGGTCCGGCTAAAATATGGGTAGTCGGAACATCACGCACTAATCTGGCAATGCGAACGTAGGGCGGAATAATTTTATTTTTTATTTCTATGACAAACTTTTCAAATCTCTTATCGTTCAAAGCTTTGTATTTTCCTTGTTTCCAAATTTTATATAGTAAGCTATTTTTGATGACTACGGTCGGATAAATTTTTAACATGTCCGGTTGAAAATCCGGATTGTCAAATATTTTTTTAAACATTAAGTAATCTTTTTTTAGATTAGAGCCATAGAGTCCTGGCATGATGTGATAATTAATTTTAAGTCCGGCGTCTTTGAGCAGTTTTGTAGCGCGAATTGTTTCTTGCACACTGTGTCCACGCTTATTTTTTTCCAGAACATCATTAAAAATACTTTGCACTCCAAGTTCAACTCTGGTGCAACCCAGCTCACGGAAATTGACAATTTCTTTCTTGTCGATAAAATCTGGACGTGTTTCCAAAGTTAATCCAACAATTCTGTGTTTGGCTTTCTCATTCCTTTTTTGCTCTTTAAATAGATTGTCATGCTGAACTTGTTTCAGCATCTCATGGTTAGATCCTGAAATAAACTCAGGATGACATTTTGAATAATCATTTGCTGCTCTAAAACATTCGGCAATAAATTTCTTTTGATAATCTTTCGGCAAATATGAAAAAGTTCCGCCCATCACAATAAGTTCGATTTTATCAGTCTCATGTCCATTGAGCTTGAGAGCTTCAAGGCGACTTTGTACTTGATGATATGGATCAAATTTGGAATTGATGGCACGCATTACAGCCGGCTCATCGGAAAGATAGCTTTTGGGCATGTCTTTTTCGGTTGGACAGTAAATGCATTGACCCGGGCAAGGAAAAGATTTGGTCAATACGGCTACGATGGCTACTCCGGACTCGGTTCTGATTCGGCGACTAATCAAGGCTTTTTCAAAGGGTAAATTTCTTTTAATTTTTCTTTTTTTGATCATTTCCTCATAATGACCGCGTAAATCGGCATTGGTGGGCATTTTTAATTTCAATTTACCGGCTAACTCTTTTTTTAAAATAGAAAAGTCATCTTTATTTTTTAAAAAGTTTTTAATTGCCAGTTTAACAAAATTGTCGTAGGATTTATGCATGAATGATGAAAATATTAATAAAATTATAGAAGAAATCGAGAGGGGATATGACAGGATGGCAAATAAATTTTCCCAAACGCGGAAATATTTTTGGCGCGGACTGGAATTTATTGCCGATTATGCGCAAGATGGAGGTAAGATCTTGGATTTTGGCTGTGGAAATGGACGCTTGCTTGAGCTGTTTTCCGGCAAAAATATTGATTATACAGGAGTAGACATCTCAGAAAAATTAGTGGATATTGCCAAGGGAAAATATCCAGAAATGGCCAATAGTTTTCAAAAAATATCCAGTTCTGGGAGCTTGTCCCATACTAATATTATTAGGATGAATTATAACAATGTTAATGATAACTTTCAAGATTATGGAAAAAAATATAATCGAAAAGAAAAATTAGTGTGGGGATTACCATTTTCTGATAATTCTTTCAATGCGGTTTATTCTATTGCGGTTTTTCATCATTTTCCATCTCAAAAATATCGTGAAGATGTCGTTAGGGAATTATACAGAATCACGAAAAAAGATGGGTATATTATTATAACAGTTTGGAATTTGTGGCCCGTCTCGACTCATGGAGACCACTCGTCGACACGAGGCAGGCAGAAAAAATATATTAAAAATATTGTAAAAAATTGGTTCAATAAACTAACCGGAAAAAGTAGTTTGGATTGGAATGACTGTTATATCTCATTTTCAGATAATGATGGGAATAAATTTCAAAGGTTTCATCATGCTTTCACAAAAAGAGAGCTTAAAAAACTTTTTAGCGAAGCTGGATTTAAAGTAGAAAAATGCGAGGTTTTTAATGAAAAAAATATTTTGTTGATTGGAAAAAAATAAGAGGCAAGGACATGTCCCTGCCCCTGAAGAGCAATCCGTTCATTTTTTAGTCTCCACATTTTCTTGCAGTGTCAATCTGACACTGCACACATATTCCATCGTTGCCACCATCGCAAATGTGCGTGGGGCGGTGAGAGGTCAAGAAGTCAAAAAATGCTTTAAACATACGAGTTAGAAGAGATTCTCTTGACTCGCTGGAACTGGAAATTGCTCCTTGTAGCATATTTTATTCCTCCTTTTGATTTTTCTTTAATCTACCTCTATACTTGTTATGTGTCAAGATAAAATTCAACATAATACCAATGGATGTTTTTCAATCAATAATTTTGGGAATCGTACAAGGCCTAGGGGAATTTCTGCCCATTTCTTCAACGGCGCATCTGATTTTGGCGCCATATTTTTTTGGCTGGTCTGATCCTGGCTTAGCTTTTGATGTGGCTTTGCACATTGGAACATTAATTGCGGTGGTGATATTTTTTTGGCGAGACTGGATAATAATTTTGAAATTGGCGTTTCAAGAAATTTCAAATTTCAAATTTAAAATTTCAAATTCCGAGAAATATCCTCCTCAGCTTCTTTGGTTACTTGTTATTGCTTCTGTGCCAGGGGCAATTTTTGGGTTTCTGCTGGATGATTATGCCGAGCATTTTTTTCGCAGCCCACTGCTTGTGGCTGGAACACTAAGCATTGTCGGTTTGGTTTTATATCTAGCGGACAAATATTCCAAACATAGAAAAGATATAAATCACACAAGCATTAAGGACGCGATTATCATTGGACTTTCGCAAGCTGTGGCAATTATTCCCGGAGTATCACGTAGCGGCGCTACAATGATAGCCGGATTATCCTTGGGATTGTCTCGAGAACAAGCGGCTAGATTTTCCTTTTTGCTCTCTACCCCGATAATTTTTGGGGCAGCCATTTTGAAAGTTCCTCAATTGTTTGAAAATGGAATATCGCTTTCGATAATCCTGGGTATTGTGGTAGCAGCCGTAAGTGGATATTTGGCAATTAAATACATGTTGCGTTTTGTGCAAAAAGTCGGATATGCACCATTTTTCTGGTATCGCTTGGCACTAGCTGTGTTAATTATTAGTTTTTATTTTTTAAAATAATTCAGAGTTGTCATCCTGAACTTGTTTCAGGATCTAATTTGAATTTAGATTCCGGCTCGGAGGCCGGAATGACAGACACAGAATCAATGAAGCTGCTTGAAGGAAAAAAAATTTCAGACAAAATTCTTGAAAGTATCAAG
>CAZSCF010000001.1:56773-72237 GCA_964605365.1 uncultured Bdellovibrionales bacterium
AATGAAGCTGCTTGAAGGAAAAAAAATTTCAGACAAAATTCTTGAAAGTATCAAGAAAAAAATAAATCAGCAAAAAACCAAGCCAGGTTTGGCAGTTATTTTAGTAGGAGATGATCCAGCTTCAAAAATATATGTCAATCTGAAAGAAAAAGCCGCCAAAAAAGTCGGTATAAATTTTTACAAGTTCGAATTTAAGAAGGATGCTTTAGAAAAGAGTATAATAAGAAAAATAAAAGAGCTAAACTCAGATAAAAAAATAAATGGTATCATTGTTCAACTTCCCTTGCCAAAAAAATTTCAGACACAAAAAATTATCAATTCAATTTCCTTACTGAAGGACGTGGATGGTTTTTCTGCTCAGGAAAAAAATGCGGCTCTTCAACCTGTTTTTCCGGGGGCCATTATCAAAATGATTGAATCTAGCGGAACAAATTTGAAAAACAAGAAAGCCATAATTATTGCTAATTCAAAAATTTTTGGCGAGACAATGAAAAAATCTTTAGCAAGAAAAAAAATGAAAAGCGAATATATTTTGTCCAAAGAAATAAAGAGAGAAATAAATAAAATTCAAAAAGCGGATATTGTTATTTCGGCTGTGGGTAAAATTAACTTAATTAAAGGTGAAATGATGAAAAGGGGTGTAATTGTTGTGGATGGGGGGATAGTCAAAAAAAATGGCAAAACTTTTGGTGATGTTGATTTCGAGGCAGTTTCTCAAAAAGCATCTTTCATTTCACCCGTTCCCGGCGGTGTTGGTCCGGTGACTATTGCCTGCCTATTGGAAAATGTTTATCTGGCTAGCAAAAAATAATCTTTTTTAAAACAAAAAATCCCATTTAAGGGATTTTTGATTTTGTGCCGCTGATCGCCTGCCTGCCGGTAGGCAGGGAGTCGAACCGATATGGAGTTACCCCCACACGATTTTGAGTTCCGCCAAAGGCGGACAAGCGTGCTTGATTTTGTGCCGCTGATCGGAGTCGAACCGATATGGAGTTACCCCCACACGATTTTGAGTTCCGCCAAAGGCGGACAAGCGTGCTTGATTTTGTGCCGCTGATCGGAGTCGAACCGATATGGAGTTACCCCCACACGATTTTGAGTCGTGCGCGTCTGCCAGTTCCGCCACAGCGGCATATTTATTTAATACTTTTTAAATATTCTTTTCCACAACCAGATTTTAAATATATTTCTCTTTGCCTTGCGTCTATTCTGTCTTTATATTTTTCAATTAACAAAATGTTAAAAGGACGATAAGCTTTAGTTGTTCTATTATAACCTAAATTGTGTTGTTCTATGCGTCTTTCTGGGTTATTTGAAATTCCTACGTAAATATAATTTTTATTTTTGCTTTTTATAGCATATGTAAAATACATGCTGGTGTCTCACGATTTTGAGCCTGCCTGCCGGCAGGCAGGTCGTGCGCGTCTGCCAGTTCCGCCACAGCGGCATATTTATTTATAAATTTTGAGCCTGCCAGCTTGTCCCGCACCATAGTTCGCCTCGAACTTGGTGCTGGGATTCCGCCACAGCGGCATAATTACAGTGCTTTCATAGCATAAAAAATTGTAAGGCTCTTGTCAATGTAGTATAATTAAATGGCTAAATGGTCAAACGTCTAAATTGTTACTTTTTTTATTTTGTCTCGAGGCAATTTAACAATGTAACAATTTAACAATTTAATTTGTGGCGAAAATAATATCTCTTATCAATCAAAAAGGCGGAGTAGGCAAAACCACTTCGGCTATCAATTTGGCAACTTATCTGGCTTCAGCTGGAAAATTTGTTTTGCTTGTCGACCTAGATCCGCAAGGCAATGCTTCGTCAGGATTGGGTATAGATATAAGAATGCCGAAAAAAAGTTTGTATCACTCAATGATTTTAGGAGAACATCCCAGCAAGATTATTCTTAAAACGGAGACAATGGGGCATGATATTATTCCGTCTTCTCAAGACTTGGCTGGGGCTGGCATTGAAATGGTGCATCTAGATAATCGTGAATTTAGACTGTATAATGTTTTAAGGGAGATTAGAACTAATTATGATTATATTATTATTGATTCCCCGCCAAGTTTAGGACTTTTAACTATCAACGGACTGGTGGCAAGCGACGAGGTTATTATTCCTGTTCAAACCGAATATTTTGCTCTTGAAGGCTTGAGCCAGCTTTTGAATACGATTAATTTGGTTAAAGAAAATCTACAACCGGAACTTAAAATTATGGGAGCGTTGCTTACGATGTATGATAAGCGTAACCGTTTAGCGCGCCAAGTCGTCAAAGAAATTCAAGATCATTTTCCAGGACATGTTTTTGATAGCATTATTCCGAGAAGTGTTCGTTTGGCCGAGGCGCCTGGTTTCGGAAAAACAATTTTGGGTTTTGATTCTCTTTCTAAAGGTGCCAGAGCCTATAAGAATTTGGCCAGAGAAATAATCGAGATGGATAAAAAAAATAATCAAAGAAAATTTACGGTCTAAATAAATTGCTAAATTGTCATATTGCTAAATTGTTTATGTTTTAATTTTTTAGCCATTTAACAATTTAACAATATAACAATTTAAGTTATGTCAAAAAACTATGGATTGGGCAGAGGACTTTCTTCTTTGATTCCACCAAAAAAAATAACTGAGCCAGACAGAAGCTTTAATTATTTTGGAAACGTTTCGGCTTCCGGAAACATACAAAAAGAGCCAATAAGAGATGAAAAAAACAGTATTCAAGAAATTGATATTATTAAAATTATTCCTAATCCGCATCAACCTAGAAATAATTTTGATCAAGAAAAACTGGAAGATCTGGCTGCTTCCATTAAGGAGCATGGTATAATTCAGCCGATCACAGTTTCTTTTAAAGAGGGTCAATTTGAAATAATTGCGGGAGAAAGGCGTTTTGAAGCGGCTAAATTGGCGGGCCTCAAAACTGTGCCAGTAATCGTAAAAGAGGTTTCTGAGCAACAAAAATTAGAATTGGCAATTATAGAAAATATTCAAAGGCACGATTTAAATCCTGTGGAAGAAGCTAAATCATATTTAAAATTAGCCCAGGATTTTGATTTGAATCAGGAAGAAATTGCCTCGAAGGTCGGCAAAAGTCGTAGTGTTGTAGCTAATAAAATAAGATTGTTAAAACTTCCTGTGGAAATTCAAAAGGCGCTAATGGAAGGTAAAATCAATGAAGGTCACGCTAAAGCAATTTTAGCTATTGAAAATCCAGAAAAACAAAGAGCCCTCTTCGAATTAATATTAAAAAATGGCATGAATGTTCGTCAGACTGAAGAAAAGACCAAGGAAGTTTCAGTTAAAACTCATAAAAGAATTCTCAATATAGATCCTGAAATAAAAGAAATTGAAGATCAATTAAGTAATTTTTTGGGAACAAAAGTCAAAATATCAAGGTCAAAAGAAGGGGGAAAAATCGTTGTCGATTATTATTCCAAGGAAGAATTGAGCGGTTTGTTGCAAAAAATATCCGGAAAAAATATTTAAAAAGGTTTTGTATAGATTAAAATTAAGATGACTAATCTTTCTTAAGTATTCTGCGAATATGACTCTTAGCGTCGGATGTAACTACAAATCTCAGCCAATCACGGTTGGGCTTTTTTCTTTCTTTCGACGTTATGATCTCTATAACCTCGCCATTTTTTATTTTGTAATCCAGGGGGACCATCTTGCCGTTTGCCTTGGAGCCAATGGTTCTATTGCCAATCTCGCTGTGAATCCTATAGGCAAAATCTATAGGAGTGGCATCTTCTGGAAGATCGATAACGTCTCCCATGGGAGTAAAAGCAAAAATATGATTTTTAAAAAAATCAAATTTTAATGTTTCGATAAATTCATCATTATTTTTCCCCAATTCCATCTGCCAATTTTTTAATTGTTCTATCCATGCAAATGTTTCTTTTGGTATACCGGATTCTTTTTTTGTAAAAAAATTTTTCCAATCTTTTTTATTCTCACTGTAAATCCAGTGAGAAGCAATTCCAAACTCTACTTCATCGTGCATTTTTTTTGAGCGGATTTGTATTTCCAAAAATTTTCCTTCCGGAGCAAAAATTGTTGTATGGATGGATTGGTATCCATTAGGTTTAGGAAGAGAGATGTAATCTTTTATTCGTCCTATCATAGGTCGGTATTTTCGATGTACTACTCCTAAAGTTTCGTAACAAGAGGCAATATCTGAAACAATAATTCGAATACCAGCTAGATCGTATATTTTATTTATATCCATATCATGAGTTTTGAGTTTTTGGTAAAGACGATAGACGGCCTTATTTCTTCCGTAAATTTCCAGCACTTTTATGTTTTCTTTGTTCAATTCCTTTTTGAGAGTGGAAATAACCCGTTCAATATTGTTTTTTCTTAATTTGTATTCTTTCTCTTCCAGCTCTTTAATTTCCTTGTAGTTTTCTGGGTCAAGATGTTTAAATGCCAAATCTTCCAATTTCAACTTTATGTCTCCAATTCCCAGTCGATTGGCAATTGGAACATAAACTTCCATTGTTTCCATAGCGATAGTTTTTTGTTTTTGAAACGGGAGCGCATCCAGCGTCTCCATATTATGCAGCCGATCAGCCAACTTAATAATAACAACTCTGATATCCGAAGCCATGGCCAAGAACATTCGACGCAAATTTTCAATATAAAGCTCTTCCTTGGTTTCTTTCAATCTTATTCTGCCCAACTTGGTAACACCATTTACGATAAAGGATATTTCCTCCCCGAAATTAGTAGCTATTTCTTCCAGGGTGACTTCCGTGTCTTCCGGAACATCGTGCAAAAGAGCAGCGGCAATGGTTCTGGATCTCATTCCGAGTTTAGCCACATTTAAAGCGGTATAAAGAGAATGTTGAATATAGTCTTCTCCGGATTTTCTTTTCTGGTTCAAATGGGCTTTTTGGGCAAATTCAAAAGCGTCCCTGATACGTTTTTCTCTTTCGGGGGTTTTTTCAGATCTCAAATTATTCAAAACATCTTCGATTGTAATTATATTCATAATATTCTATTCTCTTCAATTCTTAGTATAATTTAGGAAAAGTCAAAAAACAAGACTTGCTCGAGAAGAAAAAGAAAAAATGATTAAAAACGCCTCGCTGGGCGAGGCAATAATTTTAGGTTGCATAATTACATTCTTTATTGGAACATTTTTCTTTACCTTTGGCAGCAAAAGTCAAAAGAGAGTTACATTTTGGACATTTGTTGCCAGTAGGTTTGTTCCACATAGCAAAATCGCAATTAGGATAAGCATTGCAACCGAAAAAAAGTCGGCCGCGTTTGGATTTTCTTTCAACAATATCTCCTTTGCCGCATTTAGGACATTGAATGCCTGTTTTTTTTTCGATTTTCTTGATATTTTTGCATTCCGGATACTTTGAACAGCCCAAAAAAGTTCCAAATCTTCCTCTTTTTACAACCATTGGCGCGCCGCATTTTTCACAAATTTCTCCGGAATTTTCTTCGTCAACCTTTTTTTCAGTATCGGTTTTTTCGGTATAGCGACAATTAGGATAATTTGAGCAAGCAATAAACTTTCCAAATCGACCAAGTTTTATAATCAAATCCCCGCCGCATTCCGGACAACTTTTGTTTAACTTTTCTTGAAAATCTTCTTTTTTGATAGTTTTGGTTTTGGTCAATAAATTTTTATGAAAAGGTTCATAAAAATCTCGAATAACCGGAACCCATTCTTTTTTTCCGTCTGCGATCTCGTCCAGATCTTCTTCCATTTTGGCAGTAAATTTATAATCCACAATATTACTGAAATGCTCCACCAGAAGATCGGAAACCAGAAAACCAATTTCTTCCGGAAAAAGTCTTTTATTTTCATCTTTGGAAACATATTTTCTTTCAATGATAGTGGAAATTGTTGGAGCGTAAGTTGAAGGCCTCCCGATTCCAAATTCTTCCAAAATTTTAACCAAAGTAGCTTCGCTGTAACGAGTCGGTGGCTGAGTAAATTTTTGTTCGGAAACAACTTTAATCAAATTTAAAACATCTTTTTCTTTTATCTCTGGTAACAAGTTTTCCGCAACCGGTGATTTGTTTGCGTAAATTTTCAGATATCCATCAAATTTTATGGTTGAGCCGATGGCGCGTAAAGTATAATTTTCTTTCGATTTTTCCTGAGAAGCGTCAATATCGCAAATTATGGAATTCATTACGGCCGGAGCCATTTGAGAAGCAATCATTCTTTGCCAGATTAGCTTATAGAGGCGATATTGCTTTGGATCCAAGTATTCTTTGATGGATTCGGGGTCATTTTCCGGATTGCTTGGACGAATAGCTTCATGAGCTTCTTGTGCACCCTTGGATTTGGTTTTGAAAAAGCGGGGGCTTTCCAAAGAATAATTTTGTCCGAATTTTTTATCAATGATTTTTTTGGCGGAGATCAAAGATTCGATAGAAAGATTGAAACTGTCGGTTCTCATATATGTAATAAGACCGACCGGACCACCTTTGCCTAAAGATATTCCCTCGTAAAGTTGTTGGGCAATCATCATTGTTTGCTTGGCGGAATATCCTAATTTGCTAATAGCATCCTGCTGAAGAGTGGAAGTAATATATGGCGGTAGAGGATTTTTTTGCAACTCTTTTCGAATAATCTTATCGGCTTTATAGTTGGCTTTTTCCAAAAAATCAACAATTTTTTTGGCTTGTTCATTGTTTTTTATGCCGAGCTTGCCAACGGTCTTGCCATTTTCTTTAGAAAGTTTGGTTCCAAATCTTTCTGCTTTTTTGGTTTCAAGTTTAGCTTCGATAGCCCAATATTCATCGGGTTTGAAATTTTGGATCTCTCTTTCCTTTTCTACAATTAAACGCAAAGCCACAGATTGAACGCGTCCAGCACTGAGGCCGCGCCTGACTTTTTTCCAAAGAAAAGGGGATAACTCATAACCTACCAAACGATCAAGTACGCGCCTGGCTTGTTGCGCATCAACCAAACTTAAATTAATACTTCTTGGATTATCCAAAGCTTTTTCAATAGCAGTTTTGGTTATTTCATGAAAAACAATTCTTTTGGGCAATTCTTTTTTATCAAGGTTCAACGCCTCGGCCAAATGCCAGGCGATGGCTTCTCCCTCGCGATCCTCGTCAGTTGCTAAAATCACTTCTTCTGATTTTTGGGCTAATTTTTTGAGATCTTCAACCCTGTCCTGGGATTTTGCCGGAATAATATATTCGGGCTCAAAATTATTTTCAATATCAATACCCATTTTTTTGGTTGGCAAATCGCGCATATGTCCATAGCTGGACTTTACGCTATAATTTTTTCCCAAAAATTTGGAAATAGTTTTGGCCTTAGTGGGGGATTCGACGATAACTAATTTCATGGAACATGGAACATGGAACATGGAACAGAAAAATAGTTTGTTTCATGTTTTATGCTGTATGTTATATGATTATGTAATTTTGTCCGCCAATATTTTTTGCCCATCCTTTAAGCTCCATCATGGAAAGCGCTGAAAGCGTGTTGGCTGTTCCTAGTTTAGATATTTTTGCGATATTGTCAATGTGAAGCGGATCAGCTGATAAAATTTTTAGCAAAACTTCTTCTTCTTTGTTTTCCGGAATTTTCAAAAAATTTTGATTATTTTTTTCTATTTTTTCCAGATTTAATTCCTCTAAAATGTCCTTGACAGAAGTTACGATTTTGGCGCCTTTTTTAATCAAATCGTTAGTGCCAAAAGATTGAGGCGAGAAAATCGGACCGGGAACAGCGAAGACTTCTCGATTGAAATCCAGCGTCAAAGTGGCGGTAATAAGCGAGCCGCTCTTTTCTCCGGCTTCAATGACGATTGTTCCCATGGAAAGTCCGGCAACGATTCTGTTGCGAGCCGGAAAAAGAGAGGGGAGCGATTGGGTCGGAATTGGATATTCACTGACAAGCAATCCATTTTCCATAATTTCTCTAGACATGTTGAAGTTTATGCGCGGATGCAAATGCTCGTCATCCAAACTATCAGCCAGAACGGCGATTGTTCTTCCGCCAGCATCCAAGGCTCCGCGATGAGCAAAAGAATCGATACCAATAGCCATACCACTGGCAATGATAATTCCGGCGCGCGCCAATTCCCGAGAAAAATTTTCCGCTACTTGTGATCCATAGGCCGTATATTTTCTTGATCCGACAACGGAAATAATAGGCGCGCTGTTTAGATCCAAATCTCCCTTGGTATATAGTATGTATGGAGGATTATTGATTTCACGCAGTAAGACTGGGTAATCGGGACTTTTCCAATCAATTAGGCGAATATTTTCTTTTTGCATTTTTTCCCATTCTGCATCCGGGTCAATATTTCTTTTTTGTTCAATAATTTTTTCCGAAGCTACGTTGCCGATGCCACTTTCTTTTAAATCTTGTAAGCTTGCTTTCCAAGCGGCTTCGGCGCTGTCAAAAAATGTCATCAAGAGCCTGAGTTTTTGTGCTCCGATTCCTTCTATTTTGTTTAAAGCATTTAAATATTTCATATTTCTTTTGTACTATATCAATATTTTCAGGGATTGACAAAAAACTCGTATTTTGCTATATTCTTTTGTTATGTTGAAAGCCGAGCATTTTGGTTTTCAGAATTCCATTCGTAAGTTCGAAAAACAAAAGACCCTCCTTACTTTTGTCAGTAGAAGCGAGTGTATTCAAATGTGATAATTCACATGCGGATATCACTTACGAATGGAATCCTGAAAACCAATAAAAAGGAGGGATGAAAAATGGATAATAATCTCGGAATTTTTGCAGGGATTACTGTTGCTTGTCTAGGGCTATCCTTGTGGATTGGGCTTGAATCTTTCCCTCTCTTTTACGCAATTATCATGGTAATTGTGGGAGGATTTATTACCGTATCCAGCAGCGTTTCTATGAAAAAAAGATAATTAAACGGCGGGCGGAGTTCCACAGAATCCCGCCCGTTTTTTTGCAGATTTTACTAAAAAAATTCTAACATCTAGAATATCAGAATAATGCGTGTTGATGCGCTTCGAAGATATAGATGAGGCTATGAAAAGTTTTTAATTTCTTTTATGATTTCTTCGAAAACTTTTTCGATTATTTCCTTTTCTTTATTTGAAAATTTTTGCAGAACAAAAATTTCCGCCTTCGCTAAAGCTCCAGCGGACAAGTCTGTTTGGGTATCTGATTTAATACCAGTGCCTATTCTAATACGTTTGAATTTTTGCGTACCGATTTGGTCAATAATATTTTGCACGCCATTGTGTCCAGCAGAAGATGAATCAGAAGCAGCGCGATATTCTCCAAGCGGAATGTCTTTGTCGTCGTGAATTACCAAAATGTTATCAGGGGATAATTTATAAAAATTTAAAATATTTTTTACGGATTCTCCGGAAAGATTCATAAAAGTTTGCGGCTTTATCAGTAAGATTTGAAATTTGAGATCTGAGATTTGAGATTTTTTTACTGAGATCTCGGCGTTAAATTTTTTGTTGAGTTCAAATTCGGGAAAATTCCATTCTTTTTGCAATTTATCCAAAAACTCAAAACCGGCATTATGGCGAGTGCCAATATATTTTTCTCCTGGATTACCAAGGCCGATAATAATTTTCATAATGATATAAATTGTCATTGCGAGGGAGCGTAGCGACCGTGGCAATCTAATTCTAAAATTATTTTCTTAGATTGCTTCGCTATGCTCGCAATGACAAAGTTATTTCTTTAAATTAAGCATTTCTTCATTATCTCTGGAACTTTCTAAATCTTCAATAGTTCCCTCTTCTATATTATATATTTCAACTAAATCTTTTCCAAGCACGATAACGATAGGCAAATTGGCGGATTCATCCTTTTCCTTGGTGGCAGATGATGTTTTTTGAGGTGAAGATGAGAGTTTTTTGATATCTTCCGGAATGTCATAAGAAACCGAGGCGGGTAATTTTTTTACCAATTCGTCCAGTGTAAAAGGTCTTGTGCCCTGGCTAAGGTCATAGGCAATAGTTTTTTCAGCCAAGATTTTACTTGGAATGTTTTTTATTTGAATATTTTTATAATCAAGGTTGACAGTTAGAAGTTTTCTGATTTTTTCTGTTAGAGCAAAGTCTTCGCTTTGATTTATTAAAATGATTGATGCGTTTTCTTTGGCAATCTCATCTCTTTTTCTTTTGATTTCGTTAAGATTAAAAATATTTTGCGCTAGCTCATGGATTTCGCTGTAATTTCCTACTCGCGGAACCAAAGCTGAGGCGCCAATGTTTTTCCGGATATCGCGAGAGATTTTCAAAAGACTGTCCTTATTCCAGGCGTCCAAAACTACGTTATTAATATTTTGCGTGTCTAATTTTTTGGAAAGCTCCAATAAACTGCCTATTTCATCGGTACTTGCATTTGTTTTAAAATTATCTCCCAGGGCATTCAAAAAATTATTCAGCGCAAAAACATTTAAAAAAGTTCCAATGGAAAAAAATTTGTTTTTGAAAGATTGCATAACTTGTTGTTGTCTTTTGGCGCGACCAAAATCACCTTCGGGATCGCTATGCCTTTCGCGAGCATATTTAAGCGCGGTGGCTCCATCCATCTGGTGAAATCCCTTTTTAAGTTCAAAAGTCTCATAGCTATAATTTGGACCGGGATAAGTCGTATCATAGAAATCTTTTTCACTGATAATGTTTATTCCACCAATAGCGTCAACCATTTTTTGGAAACCGTCAAAATTCAAAACCGCATAATAATTAATATCTAGAGTCGTTAATTCTTTTGTAACTTCAAGAAGGGGATTAATCTGATTGCTTTCATCTTTTGAAAAAGAACGGATGCCATATTGGTAGACCGCGTTTATTTTGGTCCAAAAGTGAGCATCAGGGACTTCTACAAAAAGATCACGTGGAATGGAAAGCATGGCCACTTGGTTGGTTTTGGTATTAAGACTGAGAATCACGATAGTATCTGTCAGATTTTGTCCCGGCTTGCCTTTGCCGGCAATACCCAACAAGAGAATATTTATGCGTCCGGTATCCATGCCCTTAAGATCTAAAATCGGATCCGGCCTGGTTAAAGACTTTATGATTCCCAAAAAGGAAGATTTCTTGCTTGATAAGCTTATCTCATTGCTGACGAAATATATTTTTGAAATTACAAACGTTCCATATAGAATTCCTAGGAACGCAACAATCAAAAAAAACCAAAATATGATTTTTTTTAAGGAAAGCTTCTTTTTCAAAGAATGAAAAGATTGATTTTGTTTTCCTTCCGGAAAACTATTAAAGTCAAACTGTTTTTCTGGAAAAGGAGACTGGGGTTGACTATTTTTAGGTTTTGTTCTCTTTATGTCCATCATATGCTTGCTTCAATACTAACAATTTAAAAGATGCAAGTCAAAATTTGGCTTAAAATAACGCCAATTTGCTCTTGTCAAAGCAGTAATTATTTGGTAAAATAGGGCTGTATATTTTTTTATTTTAATGACACGGACAGACAATAATTACAAAAAAGAAGGCTATTATGGAGTAGGAAGCTTTATTCTGGAGCTTTTGAAAATATTTTTTCTGGCTTTTATCATAATTATTCCCGTTAGAACTGTTTTATTCCAGCCGTTTTTTGTTCAGGGAGCCTCAATGGAACCAAACTTTGAAGATAGTCAGTATTTGATTATAAATGAATTTGGGTACAAGGAAACTAAAATAGGAATAGCTAACAGAAATTTTTTTACCATAAGTCCATTTAAAGATCTTTCTCGTAATGATGTGACGGTTTTTAGATATCCCAAAAATCGTAGTCAATTTTTTATCAAAAGAGTGATTGGGTTGCCGGGAGAAAAGATTGAAGTTAAAAATAATCAAGTTAAAATTTTTAATGAAGAAAATGCGGAAGGGTTCATTTTAGATGAAGATCAGTATCTTTCCTCAACGGAAAGAACTTTTGGAGATTTGACTTTGACGCTCAAAGAGGATGAATACTTTGTAATGGGAGACAATAGGATGTTCAGTTCTGATTCAAGGTTCTGGGGACCGGTTAACAAATCTGATATTGTAGGGAAAGTGGTGTTTCGCGCTTGGCCGCTAAACAATATAAAAACGTTTTAATCTTTTTCAATTAATTATTATATGGCTATATTTAAATCTTTAAAAAATAAAAGGAAGTTGGCTAAGAAAGCGGCAAGCAAATCAAGCAAGAAAAAAACGAATGTGCGAAAAAAGAATAAAGTCAAGAAAGAAACCAGTCAAATTGAGCCGATTTTATTGCAAACATTAAGGGGGATGAAAGATATTTTGCCGGAAGATCAGCCGTTTTGGGAACAAGCACGCAAGGCTTCGGAAAAATTGGCCAGAGATTATGGCTACGTTAGAATTGATACTCCAATTGTCGAATATGCTAATTTGTTTGTGCGAGGAATTGGAGATGGAACTGATATTGTGGAAAAGGAAATGTATAATTTTGTTACGCGCGGGAATGATAAGGTGGCGCTCAGGCCGGAGATGACAGCTGGGATTGCCAGGGCATTTATTCAGCACGGAATGAATGTTTGGTCTAAGCCTGTAAAACTTTTCTCAACAGGTCCTGTTTATCGTTATGACCGACCACAAGAAGGAAGATATCGGGAACATTATCAAATTAACTACGATGCTTTCGGTGAGCAGGATGCTATCCTGGATGCACAAATGATTCAAATGGCTTTCCGCGTAATTCAAAGCTTGGGAATTAAATTCGCCCAAGTCCAAGTAAATTCCATCGGTTGTCCGGATTGTCGTAAAGAATATCGTGAACTTTTGGTAAGTTATTTTGAATCACGCAGAAATAAATTATGCCAAGATTGTAAAAGAAGGCTGGAAATTAATCCGCTCAGAATTTTAGATTGTAAGGAAGATAAGTGTATGCAAGTAACCGTAACAGCTCCACAGTCTATTGATCACTTATGTGAAGATTGCCGAACTCACTTCAAAAATCTTTTGGAATATCTGGATGAATTGGATTTGCCTTATACTATTAATCCGCAATTAGTTCGCGGTCTGGATTATTACACGAAAACTGTTTTCGAAATTTGGTCCGGTCAAGAAGAAGGCAGAAAATTTTCTTTGGGTGGCGGTGGCCGATATGACGGCTTGATAAAATCGCTTGGCGGAGAAGATACTCCTGCTGTCGGCTTTGCTTTGGGAGTTGAAAGACTTATTATCGAAATGAAAAGGATTCAAGCTAAGCCGTATAAAACCCCGCGTCCAAAAGTTTTTTTGGCGCAGCTGGGAGAACTGGCCAAGAAAAAAAGTTTGCGACTTTTTTCTGACTTGGAAAAGAACGGCATTCTTGTGGCGGAAAGTTTTGGACGAGGCAGCCTCAAATCGCAACTCAGAGCGGCTGATAAATTGGGCGTGGAAATCACCTTGATTTTAGGGCAAAAAGAAGCTTTAGACGAAACGGTTATCATTAAAAATATGAAAACCGGAGTGCAAGAAATTGCCAGTATCGGCAAGTTAGTTGATTTAATTAAGAAAAAATTGAAAGTGGATAATGTTGTGGTTTATCATGAAAACAATATTCACACGTAAAATAGAAGTTTAAAAAAGTAGCATTATTTACTCCGCACTAACTTTGCACTGGCCATAGGCCATTTAGCACTTAGTGCTGTGCAAGGTTAGTGCGGGGTTTTAGAGAGGAGGTTTTTTTATGATTGAAGTAAAAAAGAAAGACAGGGAAACTTCTGAGAGTTTAATCAGAAGATTCGGTCGCCGCGTTCAACAAAGCGGTGTTTTGGTGCAGGCCAGACGATCAAGATTTCGTACTGAAGAAAAGAGTAAAAGAGAAAAAAGAGAAGGCGCAATGTATAAAGTAAAGGTTAAGAAAATCGTTGATCGACTTAAAAAAATGGGCAAGTTTGACGAAGAAGAATTTAAGAACGTCAAAAAGAAACTAATTAAAAAAGAAAAATAATTTTATGTCGCTTAGACAAAAAATAATTGAAGATATTAAAGTAGCCATGAAGGAAGGCAATGTTTTGAAGAAGGACGCTTTGCGTATGCTTGACTCAATGATTAAAAATACTGAAATTGAAAAAATGAAAAAAGAAAAAGGACTCACAGATGAAGAAATTATCGAAGTTATTGCGCGGGCCATCAAGCAAAGACGTGATAGTGCTGCTCAATATGAAACCGGGGGCAGGGCGGATTTGGCCGAAAAAGAAAAAAAGGAAATCGAAGTGTTGTCTGTCTATATGCCCGAGCAACTTAGCGAAGACAAAGTTCGCGAAGTCGTAAAAGAAGTTATTACTACTGTGGGCGCGACTTCCAAAGCGGAAATGGGCAAGGTTATGGGCATGGCAATGTCGAAGTTAAAAGGCCAAACGGATGGAAACCTAGTTAAGAAAATTGTGGAAGAAGAATTATAATAAAAATCTTTCATCAAAAAACACCTTTAAAGGGTGTTTTTTGTTTGGCTTGACGAATATTTTAGTAAGAATATAATAATCTAAGAATCAAATAACAACCCAAAAATTTGAAGAAAAAATTTAAATCAATTTTAATAAAAATAGACGTACCCCAGTAGGGGTATTTTTTTTTGTTCTTTTTTAATAGATTCAATGCAAAAGGAGGGAGACATGGAAAAGAAAACAAGGGTTGATGCATTTGCAAAAGCACTGGCAGATAATATTATTGAAGCTGCGCATCTGACATACAATGCACAAAGAGGGAAGAGGATAATAGAAGTATGCATAGCAAGGCTTCAAGAAAGGGTCAGTGAAATTCAATCCAAAAAAGCCGATCCAAAATACAAGGAAGCCAGGTACGGCAAAGGTAGAAAAATTAAAAAATAGCTCCAACGAACAAGGCTAGGAATCTTCCTGGCCCTTTTTGCACAAAGAGTGTTTACATCTTTTTGAAATCATTATATAATTAGAAAGTTAAAATTGAACATTAGTTTATCCAGAGTGTGGAGAGGGTACTGGCCCGATGATCCATCGGCAACCTTAAAGCTGACTGCTTTATAAAGGTGCTAATTCCAGCTTCAATATGCATTTAGCAATATTAGAAGAGAGATAAAGGTCGATTTTATTTTGTCTCTTTTCTTGGAAAGAGATTTTTTAATTGTTAAAAAAATAAAAAGTATGTTCTATAAACCAAAAAATTATACAGTTGAAAGTGTAACATCCGGACATCCGGACAAAGTGTGTGATCAAATTTCAGATGCTATTTTGGATGCTTGCCTCAAGCAGGATCCGATGAGCAGAGTGGCCGTCGAAAGTTTTGGCGGGCATGGTACACTTGTAATTGGCGGGGAAGTTACGACCAAAGCTAAAGTTGATTATGAAAAAATTGCCAGAGACGTTTACGCTTCAATAGGATATGATCATAATCTGGATGTTATTGTCAAAATTGTAACTCAATCTCCAGATATTGCGCAGGGAGTGGACACGGGCGGTGCGGGCGATCAGGGAATTATGTATGGTTATGCTACTAATGAAACGGAAGAATTTTTACCGGAAGCGGTGGTGAAAGTTCATGCTCTGGCCAAAAAACTTGAAGAACTTCGAAAAAAT
>CAZSCF010000001.1:72337-73832 GCA_964605365.1 uncultured Bdellovibrionales bacterium
TTGGTGCCGCATGGGGGCGGAGCATTTTCCGGAAAAGACGCAACCAAAGTTGATCGTAGTGCAGCCTATATGGCGCGTTATGTAGCTAAAAATTTAGTTGCCCAAGGATTGGCTAAAGAATGCTTGGTTTCGGTGGCTTATGCCATTGGTAAGGCGGAACCTTTAATGGTGGAAGCTATCAATGAAAAAGGAGAAAATCTCGGAGAACTGTTGAAAGATAAGTTTGATTTTCGTCCTGCGTCCATCATAGAAAAACTGGGATTGCGAAAACCGATATTTCAACCTACGGCAGCCTACGGACATTTTGGGAAAAAAGATTTGCCTTGGGAAAAAATAGTTTAGGCAAAATTAGCCATCAAAAAACGCCTTGGCTTCAAGGCGTTTTTTTTGTGAAAACTCTATTTTGATGTATAATAAAAAGCACAATAAAGCCAAAAAATGTTTGGATTGGGCAAAAAAGAATTGAAAATTTTGAAAAAGCTGAATACTCCACAAAAGATTCAGGATTTTTTGAATAAGATGTCAATAAACTTTGAGAAAGAGGGGGATTCTTTCCTTTCGCCTATGTCGGTTCTGGAAAAAAGAATTTGCCACTGTACGGAAGGTGCGATTTTGGCGGCCCTGGCATTGCGAGTCAATGGTTATCCTCCATTGCTTTTAGATCTTGTGGCTAATCGGAATGATTTCGATCATGTAGTGGCAGTTTTTAAAAAAGATGGAAAATGGGGAGCAATATCAAAAACTAACCATGCTGTACTTCGCTACAGAGAACCGATTTATAATTCCATTCGAGAATTAGCTATGAGTTATTTTCATGAATACTTCAATGACAAAGGTAAAAAGAGTTTGCGAAGTTTCTCTCGACCGATTAATCTTAAGCGATTCGACAAGAAGGGCTGGATGACAACCAAGGATGATATTTACTATATACCTGAATATTTATCAGAAATAAAACACATTCCTATTCTTAATGAAAAGCAAATCAGAAATCTTCGTCAGGCCGAAAAGATTGAAATTGAAGCCGGAAAAATTGTAGAATGGAAACCAGGAAATAAAAAATTTTTTTGACAATAAAATAAAAGGAGGACCGAACAGTGTTAAATAAAAAAGCCAAGAAACATTTTGAAGGCGAAGATAATCCCAATAATGTAGCCAGTTTTTTTAGAAAAACAGGCAAGCGGTACGTCATTGTCAATCATGATCTTTTGAAGGATGACAGCGTGTCGGAATGTGCGCAGTCGGATATGTGTCTTATCTTTCCTCTGTCATTTTTTGTTTGCTTAAACCAGTTTTTCAGCTTAAAATGTAGTTGAATAACCTAAATTACGTTTTTATGATACTTTCAGAAAATAAACGATTTATCTTGCGAACCATTCAAAAAAGTGATGAGCTGGATATTGTCAAAAATATCAATGACAAAACTATTTCTCGTAATACCGCAGCCATTCCTTATCCATATGAACTGAAAGATGCCAGGAATTGGATTAATAAATGT
>CAZSCF010000001.1:73932-130998 GCA_964605365.1 uncultured Bdellovibrionales bacterium
ATTGCCTATGCAATTGACGATGATCCGGTAGAAGTTTTAAATGGTGATGAAGATGAAGCCGGAATGCTTAAAAAGTTTTGGGAGATTGCGGATTCAATTAGTATGCCGTCAGGCAATGGACAATGGAAAGATTATGGCGTGCAATTTATCGGGCACAATGTAATGGATTTCGATTTGCGTTTTATTTATCAGCGTTCCATTATAAACAGGGTTAAGCCGGCTTATGAACTTAATTTTGCACGTTATCGCAATTATCCGATTTATGACACGATGAAGGAATGGGTGAAGTGGGCCAATAGCAATATCGGTCTAGAGCACATTGCCTTGGCTTTGGGTATTCCGACCCCCAAAAATGGTATTGATGGTTCACAGGTTTTTGATTTCTATAAAGCCGGCAAATCCGAAGAAATTTGCGAGTATTGCAAAAGAGATGTGGAAGCGACCAGAGCGGTCTATAAGAGGATGACCTTTGAAGAATAAATTTATCCTGTTAAATAATTTTGCGAAAACGAAATTAAGATTTGATAAAACAAGGTAAATTATGAAAGATATGTAAATTTTTATTCAAATAAGTTGAATTTCTTTTGTGTGAAGCAATTCAAATCTTATTCAACAGAGCGAATGAAACTTAATTTGGAAATTAACAATAAAAGCAAAAGTCCTCTAACGAAAACTTTTCTGAAAAAAATTATTGAGAAAACACTTCAAGAAATTGATTGGGACTTTTTGCAGAAGAAAAATATTTCTTTGAGTCTGGCCTTGGTCGGGAAAGACGAAATGAAAGCCATAAACAAGCAATATCGCAAGATAAATTTGACAACCGACATCTTGTCTTTTGCCGAATATGAAAGTGAAAAAGAAATAAAGAAGTCGGACGAAAAGAATTTGTTTTTAGGAGAGCTGATTTTGTGCTATGATGATATAAAGGAATATTCAAGGAAAGAGCAACTCGATTTAAAGGAGGAGTCTATTAGAGTTATTTCGCATGGCGTGTTGCATTTGTTGGGAATGGACCACGGCAAAAAAATGTTTGCGATTCAAAATAAAATCCCTCACCTTCTTTACGCGAAGCCTTTGGCCAATTTTGCACGACGTGCAAGCGCAAAGAAGGTGCGGGATAAAATAGCTAAAAATTTACCCCGTTAAATATTTTTGCAAAAGCAAAATTACGCCGAGCGGATTTAACAGGGCGAAAAAAAATGGAAAGAATGAAGCGATTTACTCAAAGTCTGCGATATGCTTTCAGGGGGTTGTCGTACGCTATTCGTAATGAAAAGAATTTTCAAAATGAATTAATTGTTGCGATATTGGTAATCATAGCAATGATATATTTTAATGTTACCAGAGGCGAAGCTGTCATATTGTTTGTGGTTATTATGGCAGTTTTAATTATGGAACTCCTGAATACGGCTATGGAAAGAGTGATAGATATTCTAAAGCCAAAAATTCATCCTTACGCGAAGCTGGTGAAAGATTTGATGGCAGCCAGCGTTCTTATGATGTCATTGCTAACAATTATTTTGGGACTGATAATTTTTATGCCGTATTTCATCTCGAAAGTCCAGGGCTGGGGAGCGATATAACTGTTTATTTCTTGAATTGCGTCGAACAATTTTTTATTATAATATTAGAAGAGTTATAAATTTAGTTTTTAAACTTAAATCATGTCAAAAGGAGATATAATTATCGGAGTTGATGTTGGATCTTCAAATGTAAGAACTATTATTGCTCAAGTTTTTCCCGAAGAAGAAAATCCAAGAATAATCGGAGTTGGCGTATCGCCTTCATTCGGAATTAGAAAAGGGGCGGTAGTCGATCTTGATGAGGCTACCAGATCTATTTGTGAATCAGTGGAGAAAGCTGAACTAAATTCCGGCAAGAAAGTTTCGCATGCCATAGTAAGTCTTGGCGGATCCCATATTAGTTCTCAGGATTCGAAAGGTGTTGTAGCTGTTGGCAGGGCTGATGGGGAAGTCGTGGACGATGATGTTACCAGGGTTATCAATGCCGCCCAAGCCATTTCAATTCCGGCTAATAAGGAAATTATTCATGTAATACCTAGAAATTATTCCCTGGATGATCAAAAAGATATAAAAGATCCGCTGGGAATGAACGGGGTAAGGCTGGAAGTGGATGCCATGATTGTTGAGGGGTCATCGCCTTTTATTAAAAATTTATCCAAGTGTCTCGAACAATCCGGAATTGATCTGGATGATTTTATTCTTTCTCCTCTGGCCGCAGCCAAGGCTACGCTCACAAAAAGACAGAAAGAATTGGGAGTAGTTTTGATAGATATTGGCGGCGGCACTACATCTGTAATTGTCTTTGAAGAAAATGAGCTGTTGCATACGGTTGTTTTGCCGATTGGCGGCAGTCATATTACCAATGATATTGCCATTGGTTTGCGAACTTCCATTGATGTGGCAGAAAAAGTCAAGCTTGAATTCGGCAGCGCTCTTCCCAAGGAAATAAGCAAAAAAGAAGATATAAATTTGTCGGAAATAGAATCAAACGAGGAAGGGATTGTTTCGCGTCAACATGTGGCTGAAATAATCGAGGCTCGACTTGAAGAAATTTTTTCTATGGTTAATAAGGAACTCAAATCAATTGGTCGGGAAAAACTTCTTCCTGCCGGAGTAGTCTTGACTGGAGGAACGGCAAAAATTCCTGGCGCAGTTGATTTAGCAAAAGATATTTTGGCATTGCCGGCCCAAACAGGATTTCCTGTACAGCTTGGCGGACTTGTCGATAAAGTAGATGATCCGTCTTTTGTAACTTCGGTCGGACTAATTTTATGGGGATTGGAGAGTGCCTCTTTCTCCAGAAAAGTAAGCTTTTCAAAAAATAAAATAATAGGAAATATTCCAGGCAATATTGGTTCGGTAGTCGGCAATATGAAAGGATGGTTTGAAAAGTTTTTGCCCTAAATAAAGCAAAATATTAGCTTAAAATAAATACCAAAAATAAAATATTAAAACATATTTGACACATCTTAAGATGATGTGCTAGATTTATTTACCCCCTCACTCACAATACTTTTAGTGTAAGGGTAAAAGAAAAAAGTAGAAAAAATAATTTTATCCCAATATTTCACGAACTTTTGTGAGTGTCGGGGTTTACTAAAGAAAATCTATTTTCAGGGGAAGAATCAAACTTATTTTTAGTTTTTAATTTCAATTATTTATTTTATGTTGATTGATTCGGGTGTCCCGAATTACATATAAAAATATGGCAGAAATAAAACCTCCAGTAGAAACATTTGCAAGAATAAAAGTTATTGGTGTCGGTGGTTCCGGTGGTAATGCAATTAGCCGAATGATCGAAACCAAACTTAAGGGTGTTGAGTTTGTAGCGATCAATACTGATGCGCAGGACTTGCATCAAAATAAAGCAGCAGAAAAGGTTCACATTGGAAAAAATCTTACCAAAGGTTTGGGCGCAGGAATGAATCCCGATGTCGGAAGACAGGCGGCCGAAGAAAACCGTGATGAAATTCAGGAGGTCTTAAAAGGGGCTGATATGGTTTTTGTAACTTGCGGATTAGGTGGTGGAACCGGAACAGGCGCAGCTCCGATTGTAGCTGAGACTGCCAAGGAGCTTGGCTGTTTGACTGTGGCGGTTGTAACTAAACCGTTTGCTTTTGAAGGAGCTCAAAGAAGGGCTATTGCCGATGAGGGACTGGAGAATTTAAGAGAAAGAGTTGATTCCTTGATTACTATTCCAAATGATAAACTTTTGCAAATTATTGATAAAAAAACAACTTTGCTTAACTCATTCAAGATTGTGGATGATGTTTTGCGTCAGGGCGTGCAGGGTATCTCCGATCTCATAACTAAACCGGGAGTGGTTAATGTGGATTTTGCCGATGTAAAGGCCATTATGTCTAACAGCGGCAGTGCTTTGATGGGAATCGGTTTAGGTAATGGAGAAAATAGAGCGGCCGATGCCGCCAAAGCTGCGATTAACAGTCCATTGCTGGAGCTTTCAATTGATGGTGCCAAAGGAGTGCTATTTAACGTAAGTGGTTCCAATGATTTGACAATGCTAGAAATTAATGAAGCGGCTAATATAATCACAGAATCTATCGATCCGAATGCAAAAGTAATATTTGGAGCGGTTGTGGACGAATCTATAAAAAAAGGCGAGGTTCAAGTAACGGTTGTAGCAACTGGATTTGATGTTGATGCGGTAAAAGAATCTCCAGTTGAAAAACTGTCACGTATTGTCAAGGAAGATTCGACCAAAAAAGAAGATGAAGAGAAGGAATCACCCAGAATAACATTTCCATCCAAAAAAATGGAAACCAAGATGATTATTGAAGAAAAAGTTCCGCCGCGTCGAATTTCCGCTATCAATGATTCAAAAGACTTGGAAGATGATGACGAACTTGAAATCCCAGCTTTTATCAGAAGGAAGATGGGGAAATAGAAGCATAGGACGTAAAACAGATTAAAAGCAAACATCTTCCATATGTTTGCTTTTTTAGAAGTATTAAAAAGGAGGATGGTATGTGGACAATAAACGTGGAAGAGCTTAAAAAAGCGCAGGCGGAAAATGAAGAATATTTTCCGGTCCAAATGGACGTCAGCGAAGCCATTGCTTTCAGGATGAGCGCCATGCTTTATCTAACTATGCGAGGCTATCGCCCTGAATTAACAAGGGCACTGGCGGAAGAATTCATTGTTTTAAGTGCAGAAATCTGCACCGAAGTCTACAAAAAGCAAAAAGGCTAAGAGGGATAATTGAGCTTTAATTATCCCTCTCTTCTTTTTACTAAGAAGCGGTTTGGGTGTAGAATGGAGATATAAATTTTTATGGATAAAAGAATTTTGTGGCATACATATTTTTAGATGAAAGTGGGGATTTAGGATTCAAACCAAAATCTAGCAAGTGGTTTCTTTTTACGATTGTGCTTACAAATAACCACAAAAAAATTGAAAAAGTCATAAAAAACATTAGGAAGGGACTCAAGAAAAAATATAAACTTAAAGAATTACACGCGTATCATGCTAATTCTGTTACAAAGCACAGAATGCTTAAAAAATTATCCGGACTGGAAGATCTAAAGATATTTTGCATAGTTTTAAACAAGAAAAAGGTATACATAGATCTGCAAAATCAAAAAAATTATCTTTACAACTATACGGCCAATATCTTGCTGGATCGTCTATATAACAAAAGGCTCATCAGAACAGATGAGCCAATAAGCCTATATATTGACCAAAAAGATACAAGTAAATTTATCAGAGAGAATTTCGAGAAATATTTAAAAGATAATTTAATCAAAAGAGGGAATAACGGAAAAATTGAAATCAGAATCAAACCTTCGCATACTGAAAAATGTTTGCAGGCTGTAGATTTTGTAAGCTGGGCGATTTTTAGAAAATATGAAAAAGGGGATTACGAGTATTATGAAGATATAAAGGATAAAATTATAGAAGAAAAGTTATTATTTTCATAAAAGAAAACCCCCTGCTTTAACGAAACGCCTTACGGTATTTCAACGCAGGAGGAATTACTTCTATGCAACAATACTAGCACACTTGACAAGTTTTTTCAAGCCCCTGTGGATAACCTTGAAAAATTTGCTTTAAATAAGGTAAAATAAGTTGATGGCAACAAAGTCTTCCAATAAAAACTTACATAAAGCCAACAAGGCTAAAAAAGACGAGTTTTATACTCAGTTGGTTGATATTGAGAAAGAGCTCATGCATTACAAAGAGCAATTTAAAGACAAAGCTGTTTATTGTAATTGTGATGATCCGTTTGAGAGTAATTTTTTCAAATATTTTGCGGCTAATTTTAAAGCGCTCGGACTCAAACGGCTTATTGCTACGAGCTATAAGCCATCACCGATTGCGAATACCCAGTTGAGTTTATTTGGTGATGATAAGGTACTTTCCGAACCAAAGGGTCGCCCAAAAGCAACGGTCAATAAATTTATAGAAGTCCAGTCGAGGACGGTCCTCGACTGAGAAAATACTCGTATCAATATTTAAAGATGTAATATGGAAATTGTTAAAATTAGCATGGCAGCATAAGCTGATAAGTGGGGCAATTTTTATAATAGTAGTTCCAATAATTGTGGGCTTGTGCATAAATTATTTAACATTTAAATTTGGTTGGAATAAATAAAAAATATGAACTTAGGTTTCCCGTCAAGATTTTTAAAGAAACTGGATATATATCAACATATAAGAAGTGGACAGGGTCTTTCTAAATATAAGAGCTTATGGAAATACGAGGCTGCATTTTTAGTTGTTGCGTATGGTCGAGGACATCAATTTTTAAATGCGTGTCCAAATAAAAAGATGGTCATTGATTGGGTTAAAAATGTTTATCCTGAATATGTCGGAAACCTTGATGATCAAATAGTTGGAAATTTAATGTGGAGGGGATATTTAGTGAAAAATGATAAAGTTGAGGATTCATATAATGTCACAGAGAATGGATTGCTAGTAGGGGAAGTTCTTTCTGAAATAGAAAATAAAAATCGATTATTGAAATATTGGAATAAATACAGATATAATATAGTGATTGATATGTTTTGGTTGCTTATATTCTTAGGTTTTACAAATATATTTTTTAGCGAAAAATTGATTAGTTTTTTAAAAACTATAAGAGAAACAAGTATTACAATATGTAATTTTGACATTGGACATAATGTTCTTGTAGCATTTTTGCTTTTTGCTTTCTGGCCGTTTTTAAATTGGATTTATAGAGAAGTTTATTTAGCAATAGAAAATAAATGAAACCCAGTCGAGGACGGTCCTCGACTGAGAAAATCTTTTAGGTAGGAAAATTTAGACATAAGAATAGTTGTAATATAAAATATATTGTCTGTTCTAGGGAGAAAATAAATATGCTTTTATAACAACCATTATGCGGGTTTGGGACATACATCCAAAACATCTTTGCAGAAAACATTTATTGGCCGAGCATAGAGAATTGCATGGGCTTTGGAATATCTTGACTAAACATAAAGAAAAAGGAGGCTATTCGCGTCATCCGGAAACTTTGCGTTGGGTCGGAAAACAAAAGGCACTTTATCAGAGACATGAATCTTTAGTGGAAGAATTTTTACGGCGCGGTTATCGTCATTATTCTTCACTGAATAAAAAACTGGCTACTGGCAAAGGCAGCCAGAAAGTTTTTATAAATACTCTGGCCGAGCAAAAAATAATTCTTCGTAAAAAACCTTGCGATTGCTTATCGGGGCTGAAATAAGGATTAAAAAAACTTATCTACCTCGTAAAGAATAAATTCCACGGGGTAAGCAAGGCGATAAAAGTTATCCACAGGACGGGGTGTTGACAGTGATATTGGTAGTGATAGAATATCATTGTAATCAATAAAATCCCGGTTAAATATATTCTTTAAGAAATTTAACGGGACAGGTAAACATATGGAAGAGTTAACACAAAAACAAAATACCATTTTGGAAACGATCAGGGAAATAATCGAAAAAGAAAAAAAGAATCCCACGACCTATGCTTTGCATAAATATTTGCAAGATAGAGGCGTGAAGGTTGGCAGTCTCAAAGGCACAGTTCAAGTTATCGAATCATTGGAGAAAAAGGATTTACTAAAAAGGGATGAAGATCGAAAAATATTTTTGGTGGAAAATGAAAACTATGCCAATTGGGAAAATATTTTTTCTATTCCGATGTATGGCCTGGCTTCTTGTGGAGAAGCTTTGTCCTATGCCGAAGGCAATGTGGATGGATATCTGCAAATTTCCAAAAGTCTTTTTCGCGAAAAAAATCCAGCCAAACTCTTTGCTGTTAAGGCTTTGGGTGATTCAATGGACAAGGATGAAATTAATGACGGTGATTATGTAGTTTTTGAAAAGTGTGAAACAGATCGTGATTTTGAAGGCAAAATTGTAGTAGCTGTTATTAATGGTATGGCAACTATCAAAAGATATAAAAAACTTAAGCATGGTATCATCGGACTTTTTCCCAATTCAACTAATACGGTTCATCAACCGATTTATCTTGATGAATCCGATACAATTTTGATAGCCGGAATCTTTCGAAAGGTCTTGCCAGTAACATATGTGAGTTTGTAGTATTGTGAGGTTGTGGATAACTCAATATTTTGGCTTAGAAATCCGCTATTTGACAGGGGCTTGGCGGATTTTTATGTTGTGGTATAATGATATTGTTATACACTACATATAGTATAAATATTTAAAATAATAGTTTTAACCATATTTTATGAATTGTCCTTTCTGCAATAATTCCGAAACTAAAGTCGTTGATTCCCGAGAAACCAATGATGGGAAAATTACTCGCAGGCGCAGAGAGTGTCTAAAGTGCAGCTTGCGTTTTAGTACTTATGAAGAAGTCGAGCTTTTGAATGTAACTATTTTAAAAAAAGACGGCTCCCGGGTTGAATATGATAAAAGTAAAATCGAAGCCGGGATAAAAAAAGCGCTTGAAAAACGCCCGATCTCAGAAGAAAAAGTTGCCAAATTGATGAGGGAAATCGAATATGCAATCAGGAGCCTGGAAAAACCGGAAGTGACTACCAGGGAAATCGGAAAAATAATTCTCAAAAAACTGAAAAATTTGGATGAAGTTGCCTATGTGCGCTTTGCCAGTGTCTATAAATCATTTGGCAGCATAGAAAGTTTTAAAAAAGAATTGGATATGTTGGAAAACGAATAAATTTTATAATTGCATGGCGACCCCAGCGAAAGTTTCAATAGAAGTAAATAATGGCTATCCCGCACCAATTCCAGTAAAGTTTTGTGGCAGTGTAAAATTTTTAATGCGAATTCGCCTGACGGCTTAAGTTGATAATTAAATATAAATTCGATAGCGAATTGGTGCAGGGATGCTCATGTTTGTTCCTGCGCGCTTCGCTTGTAGACAATCATGGCAAAACAAAAAAAGAAAGAAAATAGGGGAAAAGCGAGCAAGAAGTCTTCCGGCAAGGTTGGTTTCAGGAACAGGATAACCAAGATTATAAAGAGAAGCGGACAAATTGCTACTTTCGACAAGAATAAAATTGTCAAAGCTGTTCAAAAAGCGCTAGAAGCAACGGGAGAAGGTTCTTTAAAGGATGCAAAAAAAGTTACGGAAAAAATAATACGACTTTTAAATAAAAATTATAAAAAAGGTTATATTCCTCAAATTGAAGAAGTTCAGGATTTGGTGGAAAGAGTTTTGATGATTTTGGATTTTGACGAAACAGCCAAAGCCTACATTCTTTATCGGGAACAACACAGAAAAATAAGAGAGACCGAAGAATCATTGAAAGAAGCGGTAAATTTAGTGGATAAATACATTCAGGAAATTGATTGGAAAGTCAAAGAGAACGCTAATATGGCTTATTCTTTGCAAGGACTAAATAATTATATTTCTTCGGTAGTAAGCGCAAAATATTGGATGAATCGAGTTTATTCCAAGGCTATTCGTGATGCGCACGAGGAAGGTGATTTTCATATTCATGATTTACAGCTAGTAGCCGCTTATTGTTGTGGTTGGGATTTACAGGATTTGTTGCGTCGGGGTTTTACAGGCGTATCCGGAAAGGTGTCCTGCAAACCGGCCAAACATTTTGGCAGTGCCTTGGGGCAAATGGTTAATTTTATTTATACCTTGCAAGGAGAAGTTGCCGGCGCTCAGGCTTTTTCAAACTTCGATACATTGCTGGCTCCTTTTGTGCGTGCTGACAAATTAAGTTTTGAGGAAGTAAAGCAAGGTATTCAGTCATTCGTCTTTAATATGAATGTCTCAACTCGAGTTGGTTTTCAAACTCCATTTTCTAATATTACTTTGGATATTACTCCTCCGAAAACTTTAGCCAAAGAAGCTGTTATTATTGGCGGAGTAGCCAAAAAAGAAACTTACGCTGATTTTCAGGAAGAGATGAATATGATCAACAGGGCTTTTGCCGAAGTGATGAGTGAAGGCGACTCTAATGGCAGAATTTTTACTTTCCCTATCCCGACTTACAACATTGGAAAAAAATTTAATTGGAACGATGAAAGATATAATCCGATTTGGGAAATGACAGCCAAATATGGGATTCCCTATTTTGCTAACTTTATTAATTCCGATATGGATCCGGAAGACGCGCGTTCAATGTGTTGTCGCCTAAGATTGGATAATCGCGAACTTCACAAACGCGGAGGAGGACTTTTTGGTGCTAATCCGATGACGGGATCAATCGGAGTAGTGACGATTAATTTACCTCGCATAGGCTATTTATCTAAAAATAAAAAAGAATTTTTCCAGAAATTGGATCATTTGATGGATTTGGCCAAAGAAAGCTTGGAAACAAAAAGAAAATTAATCGAAGGTCTGACTGAAAAGGGACTTTACCCGTATACAAAATTTTATTTAGATTCCATAAAAATGCGTCGAGGCAAGTATTGGAATAACCATTTTTCTACCATAGGAATTTTGGGAATGAACGAAGCTCTGCTCAATCTTTTGGGAGTGGACATTACTACCAAAGCTGGTCAAAAACTATCCGAAGAAATACTTACATATATGCGAGAAAAAATTGTCGGATATCAGGAGGAAACAGGCAATTTGTTTAATTTGGAAGCTACTCCGGCCGAAGGAACATCCTATCGTCTAGCCAGACTTGATAGAAAAAAATATTCCAACATTATTTTTGCTAATGACGAAAAAGTCAAAAGAGAAAAAGCCGAACCCTATTATACAAATTCTTCGCAACTCCCGGTTGGATATACGGATGATATTTTTGAAGCCCTGGATCTTCAAGAAAAAATGCAAACCAAGTATACAGGTGGAACAGTTCTGCATGGGTTTTTGGGAGAAAGGATAATTGACTTGGAATCTACCAAAAAGCTTGTTCGCAAAATTGCCGAAAATTATTCTCTGCCATATTTTACTTTGACTCCAACTTTTAGTATTTGTCCGGTACACGGATACTTGCCTGGTGAGCACCATAATTGTCCTAAATGCGTGATAGAACAAAAAACGGAAGTATACTCTCGTGTGGTTGGCTATATTCGTCCAATTCAGCAATGGAATGGTGGCAAGCAGGCAGAGTTTAAGGATAGAAAGGAATTTGTTGTAAAAAAGCCAAGATAAGAGCAAAAATGTAATATAAAAAAGATAGCGGGGTAATATTTTTCATAATGAAAAATATTACCCCGATTCATAAAAAAATGATTATAGGCGGTTACCAGCGAATGACGCTTATTGATTATCCTGGCAAAATAGCCACGACAGTTTTTACTGTTGGCTGTAATTTTCGCTGTCCCTTTTGCCATAATCCGCAATTGGTTTCCGGTCCGCAATTAGCGGTTTATAATCAAATGGAAAAGGAATTTTTTGATTTTCTCAAAAAAAGAAAAGGAAAACTGGAAGGAGTTTGTATAACAGGTGGCGAACCAATTATTCAAAAAGACCTGGTAGATTTTATCAAAAAAATAAAAAAAATGGGTTTTTTGGTTAAACTTGATTCTAATGGTGCGCGTCCGGATATTTTGAAAAATATTATTGATCAAAAAATCGTTGATTATATCGCTATGGATATTAAAAATTCTCTTAAAAAATATTCCCGGACGGCCGGAGCAAAAATTGACATAGAAAGAATAAAATTAAGCGTTGAGCTTATAAAAAATAGCGGTTTGTCATACGAATTTCGCACGACCGTTGTGCCGGGGTTTCATACAGAAAAAGATTTTGATGAAATTGCTGCTTGGCTCGAGGGTTCAAAAAAATATTTTTTGCAGGAATATCAAGAAGGGAAAACACTGGATCCTGAAATCAAGAAAAAAACCAAAGGTAAAAAAATAGATTTGAATAAAATTAAAAAAAGAATTGAAAAGAATTTTGGAAAAGTCGAAATAAGAAAGTAGCGCAAATAAATGAGGATTTATGTAAAAATTCATCCCAAGACTTCACAAAATAAAGTTGTGAAAACTTCCGAGAATGAATATGAAGCTTGGGTAACATCGCCACCGATTGATAACAAGGCCAATGAGATGCTGCGAAAAATTTTGGCGGAATATTTTGATGTTTCAAAAAGCCGCGTAAATATCGTTGGCGGAAAAACTGCTAAAACAAAAATAATTGACATTATTTGATAAACTTTGCGCCAATCTGATCAGAAGATAATTTTTTTAAAGCGCTAAGCTAGTGTGGAGTAAATCCAAATTTTTTTTATTTTTTTCTCTGAGCTTTATTGCAGGAATATTTCTAAGCTCATTTTTTTATCCTCAAACTTTAGAAAAGTCTTCTTTGCTTATCTTCTTAGCTTTTGTTTTAATGGTTCTTTTTGTCTTTTATAAAACTAAACCGATTACGCTGATCGGTTTTTGCCTCTTGTTTTTTCTTGGTGGAGTTTGGATAACGGAAGACAGGTTTGAAAAAATAGAAAATTTAGATCAGGACGGAAAAAAAATTTCCGGTATCGCGGTTGTGCTTAGGGAACCGCAAAAAAAAGACAGAATGCAAAATATTATTCTTGAATTACAGGACGAAAAAAACCTTAAAGAACAAAAAATTCTGCTAACCGCTTCGGCCTTTCCGGAATATACTTATCGGGACAGGCTAAAAATTGATTGTGTTTTGGAAATTCCCAAAAACAAGGAAGGTTCTTTCGATTATCGGATGTATTTGGCCAAAGATGGAATTTTTTATCTTTGTAAAAGTCCCAAGGTAGAAATTGTGGGAAAAAACAAAAATGATAATTTTTTTAGCTGGGTCTTAAAAATTAAGAACAAATTCAAACAGAATATGAATGATCTTTTGCCGTCGCCTCAGTCCGGGCTTTTGGCTGGTTTGCTTTTGGGCGGAACTGAAGATTTGCCACAATCGGTTAACGATAATTTTTCTCGAACCGGAATGACGCATATTGTAGCAGTTTCAGGCTATAATGTAACAATTATCGCTGAATATCTGATACTTTTGGGGATTTTTTTGGGTCTTTGGAGAAATCAGGCATTTTGGTTTGCAATCGCGGGAATTGTCCTTTTTGTTTTCATAGTCGGTTTTCCTTCGTCGGCTGTTCGGGCAGGCGTGATGGGAACAATTTTGCTTTGGGGAATGAAAAATGGTCGAATAGGTAATTCGCAAAATGCGATTGTTTTCGCGGCCGTTATTATGCTTTTTTTAAATCCGTTGCTTTTCAGGTGGGACGTTGGCTTTCAATTATCCTTTTTAGCGACCTTAGGAATTGTTTATTTCTATCCGATTGCGGAAAAATATTCCATAAAAAATCAAAAAATTGGAGGCCTGAGTGAAATTATTTTTTTGAGCATTTCGGCCCAAATTTTTGTTATTCCGATAATTTTGTTTAATTTCGAAAAACTTTCATTGATTTCTCCCCTAGCCAATTTGTTGGTTTTACCGATAATTCCCATTACAATGCTCGTTGGTTTTTTAGCGATTACTCTCAGCTTTATCTTGCCAATTGCAGGAAAAATATTGTCTTGGCTGGTGTTTTTATTACTTAAATATGAAGTTGAAATTATTAATTTTTTAGCCGGTCTCAAATTTTCATCTATTGAAATTAAAAATTTTTCCTGGATCGGGATGATAACTTGGTATGCAATTTTATTTTTGATAATTTATAATTCCAAAAAAACAAAAGAATAATTTTGAAACAAAAGAGTTTTGATTTAAAATGTAAAAATGACAAGAAGAAAAATAATCTACGGCGGAATAAGTTTGCTTTTGGTTTTAGTGATTATTTTTGCTGTGATTATTTTTAAATCTAATCAGAATTTTTTGACTGTCAATTTTTTGAATGTCGGACAAGGGGATGCGATTTTGATAAGTCAGGGAAAGAATCAAATCTTGATTGATGGAGGACCAAGCGGAAGAACAATCATGGAAAAGCTGGGAACATATGTGCCTTTCTGGGACAGAGAAATAGAAGTTATTCTTATTACTCATCCGGACATCGATCATATTGAAGGACTGGTGGATGTTTTGCAAAACTATAAGGTCGATGCCATTATTGAAACGGACGTCCAAAGTGATTCCGCGGTTTATGCTAAACTGCAAAGTTTGATCAAAGAAAAAAATATCTCCAAGATCAAGGGAACATATGGGACAAAAATAAAGCTGAACGAAAAAAATGAGCTGGAGGTGCTAAGTTTTGAAGATAAAAATGCGGCTGTATCGAAAGAAACAAATTCAAGCAGCATAGTTTCCAAATTGCTTGCAAGTAATCAAAAATTTTTATTTATCGGCGATTTACCAAGCGAAAAAGAAACGGAAATGATTTCTAGAAATATTGATTTATCTGCTGATATTCTGAAAATCGGACACCATGGTTCAAAATATTCGACCAGCCAGGAGTTTTTGGACAAAGTTAATCCGCAGGATGCCGTGATTTCTGTTGGAAAAAATAATCGCTATGGACATCCGGCTCCGGAAATACTGGAAAGACTTAAAAATAAAAAAATTAATATTTTTCGAACTGACACAAAGGGGGATATTATTTATGAATGTCCAAATTTTTCCGATGGATGTCGATTGATTGCTAACTAAGGGGTTTTGTGTTAAATTTAATTAAATTAATAATTTTTTAAAATTTTATGGAAAATCATCCAAGCAAAGAGAGAACATTAGTGATTATCAAGCCGGACGGAGTGCAGAGAACTTTAATCGGAGAAATTATCAAGCGCTATGAGCAAGTCGGCTTAAAGCTGGCAGCTTTAAAAATGTTAATACCAAATGAAGAAATGGCCATCAAGCATTATTATGAAGTTGGCGGTGATGCATGGCTCGAAGAAGTCGGACGAAAAGCCAGGGAATCGTATGAAAAAAAGGGCCTACAATCTCCTTTTGCTACCAATATGGAAAATGGTAAAGCAGTTATGATGAGCAACGCTAAATATTTGAGTTCTGGTCCGGTTGTTGCGATGATTTGGCAAGGTAATCAAGCGGCAGCACTGGTCAGAAAGATTACCGGCGGAACAGAGCCGCTAACTTCAGATATGGGTACTATCAGAGGTGATTTTACTTTGGATACTTATGCTATGGCCGATACGGATAGACGCAGCGTTAGAAATTTAATTCATGCTTCTGGAAATACTGAAGAAGCGGAAAAAGAAATTCCAATTTGGTTTAAGTCGGAAGAAATTTTGGAATACAGGTTGATTCAAGAAAGTATTCTGTATGATGTGAATTTGGATGGAATATTGGAATAAATGAAGTTTGCTTATTTTGAAAAACCGAAAGACTTTAAGGTGTCGAGTAGGTTTTTTGTTTGCCAAATTTTAATAAAACGCTATAGTTATCAATATGAAAATTAACGACAAAAAACTTATTGAAATAATCAAAAAAGGTGGAATTGGCGTTTTGCCAACGGACACGCTTTTTGGTTTGGTCGGCAGTGTTTTTTCCCGGAAAGCGGTTGAAAGAATATATAAAATTAAGAAAAGAAAGACGCAAAAACCTTTTATTATTCTCATAAGTTCTATAAAGGATTTATCAAGTTTTAATATCGCAATAGATAAAAATTCTGAAATATTTTTACAAAAAAACTGGCCAGGCAAGGTGAGTGTAATTTTTAATTGTTCAAATAAAAGATTTGATTATCTTCACAGGGGCGTAAAATCAATAGCTTTTCGTTTGCCCGAGAAAAAATTCCTGAAAAATTTAATTAAAAAAACAGGACCGTTAGTTGCGCCTAGCGCTAATCCGGAAGGGGAAGAGCCGGCGCAAAATATTACTGAAGCCAAAAAATATTTTGGCGATAAAGTTGATTTCTATGTCTCAGGCCGGATAAAAAACAACTTACCTTCAACTTTGGTTGAAATAAAAAACGGAAAAATAAAAATCCTAAGAAAAGGATCTGGCAAAATAAAATAAGTTTTTGAGTTTTTTTATTTTGACCATTATTGTCCGAGCGGGCAGGGTTTTATCCCGATTTATCGGGATAAAGAGCGAGGACAATATTGAGTTTTTATTCACGCTGGGGATAAAAACGTGTCAAAATGGAAAAACTCAAAAACTTAAAGATGCAATAAAAAATCCCCACACAGGGGATTTTATTTATTTCACTTTGCTGACTGTTTTGATGCATTTGGTGCAAGCTCTTTTTCTTTCTCCGTTAATCTTTTTTTTCTGAAGATTGATACCGAAAGTTCTTAATGTCGCAATATTGGAATGGCTTCTTGAATTTCCGCTTCCGGGTTTTCTTCCACAAACTTCGCAGACTTTACTCATACTCATGAAACATGAAACATGCAGCATATAACATGGATTAAAACAGATTTGTTCCCTGTCTATCAATCAGGCATGTTTCATGTTATATGTTATGTGTTCTATGATGTTGATTTATTACAAAACTTAAGTTAACATATAAATTAGTAATTGGCAAGAAAGAAATATGCTAAGCGAAATTATTTTGATAATTCTTTATTTTTTTATTCTGATATATTCAATTATTTTGCATGAGGTTTCTCATGGTGTTATGGCTGGGTGGCTGGGCGACAAGACGGCAGAATATGCAGGAAGAATTACTGCCAATCCTTTGAAACATATTGATCCTTGGATGACAGTGGTTGTGCCGTTTCTGATGCTTGTGCTTAGCGGGGGCAGATTTGCTTTTGGCGGAGCCAAGCCTGTTCCATATAATCCTTATAATTTAAAAGATCAGAAATGGGGACCGGCTTTAGTAGCACTGGCTGGACCAGCTTCTAATATCTGTATAGCGGTAATGGCGGCTATTTTAGCCAAAATTCTTCCTCTGCCAATGATCGCCAAAATTGATATTATTAACAATATACGTTTCGAAAGTAATTGGGAATCGTTGTCTTTGGTTATTTCCGGATCATGGGGCGCGATTTTTTTTGTTTTTTTAGCTATGATAATTTTTTGGAATGTACTTCTGGCTGTTTTTAATCTTATTCCTATCCCACCGCTTGATGGTTCTAAACTTTTGTTTTCCATAATACCAATCCGTATGGAAACCATAGCTATCTTGGAGCAATTTGGCTTTATTTTGTTAATCATGTTGATCATTATGCTTCCCGGTCCATTTAGCTTTCTTTTAAATCTCTTTTGGTCAGTATTTTTCAGTCTAACTGTTTAATTTGAATTCAGATTAGGCCATTAATTGGATGTTTTAACGGGGATTTGACACCTTGAGCGATATCCTTTATTATTACTCTGCTGGGCTGACTGGCGCTTTTTAATTATATTAATTATATAGATTTTAATTCTCATGCCAACGATCAATCAACTTAAGAAAAATCCAAGAAAAAGGACAAGCAAAAAAACGAAGACCCCGGCTTTTAAGAATGTTTTCAATACTTTGAAAAACAGACCGGTTGAAACATCTAGTCCTTACAAGCGAGGCGTCTGCCTGAAAGTGGGCACAACTACACCCAAGAAGCCTAACTCGGCCTTGCGAAAAATTGCCAGAGTTAAACTCACCAATGGAATGGAAGTCACGGCCTATATACCTGGTATCGGACATAATTTGCAGGAACATTCAATTGTAGTTTTACGCGGAGGCAGAGTAAAAGATTTGCCAGGCGTCAGATATCATGTTGTGAGAGGCGTGATGGACTGTGCCGGAGTTGCTAAAAGAAAAAGAGGTCGCAGTCTGTACGGAGCCAAGAGAGAAAAGAAAGCCGAGTAATAAATAACTTTATGTATTTTGTATGCCAAGACGAAAAAGAATCTTTAAGAAAAATTTAAAGCCGGACCAAAGATATAATAATTTTTTGGTCAGTAAATTTATAAACAGCATCATGCTTAAAGGCAAGAGGTCTTCCGCTGAAGGCATTCTTTATGGCGCTTTTGATATTATTCATGAAAGAACTAAAAAAGGAGGATTGAATGTTTTTGAACAAGCGTTAAAAAACGTTTCTCCTTTGGTGGAATTGAAATCAAGAAGAGTCGGAGGGGCTAACTACCAAATTCCAATTCCTGTTTCAGGTGACAGAAGGACGACGCTGGCTATCCGTTGGATAAAAGATGTAGTTCGTAAGAAGAAAGGGAAAAAAACAGCCGAAAAATTGGCCGATGAGCTTATTGACGCTTCGAATAAAATTGGTGCAGCTATGAAAAAAAGAGAAGATGTCCATCGAATGGCTGAGGCCAATAAGGCTTTTGCACACTTCGCATAAATTGTATAACACGTAACTACAACATATAACATAGAGAATAAAGCTGTGTTTAATGAAAAATAAAAATGGCCAGAGAATATTCAATAGATAAATATAGAAATATTGGAATTATCGCTCATATTGATGCCGGAAAAACTACTACGACGGAGCGTGTTTTGTTTTATACGGGAATTACCCATAAAATTGGGGAAGTGCACGAAGGAGCGGCAGTAATGGATTGGATGGAACAGGAAAGAGAACGAGGCATCACTATTACTAGTGCTGCTACAACTTGTTTTTGGAAGGATTATCAGATTAATATTATCGATACTCCCGGCCATGTTGATTTTACGGTTGAAGTTGAAAGATCAATGCGTGTCTTGGACGGCGGTGTTGTTGTTTTTGATGGCAAAGAGGGAGTGGAGCCGCAATCAGAAACAGTTTGGAGGCAAGCCGACAAATATAATGTACCCAGAATGTGTTTCATAAATAAGATTGATAAAGAAGGTGCTGATTTTTTCAAGGCGCTCGAAACGATTTGGAACAGACTCACGCCTAATGCCGTGGCAGTGCAAATTCCAATTGGCGAAAGAGGAGATTTTAGCGGCGTGATCGATTTGATAAAAATGAAAGCCTATACTTTTGAAGGTGAAATGGGAGAAAGGGTGATTGAAGGAGAAATTCCGGCGAATCTTTCAGATAAGGCCAAGGAATGGAGAGAAAAAATGGTTGAAAAGGTAGCTGAAACTGACGAAGTTTTGACTGAAAAATATTTAAATGGAGAAGAAATAACGGAAGCGGAGCTTAAAAAGGCTTTGCGTGTCGGTACAATTGCAACAACTTTAGTTCCCGTATTTACCGGAACGGCCCTTCGCAATAAGGGTGTGCAACTGGTTTTGGATGGAGTAGTTGATTATTTGCCGTCTCCAATAGATGTGCCTGCTTTGGAGGGAATGACTGTTAATGACAAGGAAAAAAAGATAGAGGTGAAAGCGGACGATAATGCTCATTTTTCGGCACTGGCTTTCAAAGTGGCTACTGATCCTTTTGTCGGACAATTGACGTTTTTCCGTGTTTATTCCGGTACGCTTAAAGCAGGATCATATGTTTTGAATTCAACCAAAAATGAAAAAGAAAGAATCGGCAGAATTCTTAGAATGCATTCCAACCATAGGGAGGAAATCCAGGAGATTTATGCAGGAGGAATCGGCGCGTTAGTGGGTCTTAAAGGCACTACTACCGGAGATACTCTTTGTGATGTTGATCATCCTGTTATTTTGGAATCCATTACTTTTCCTGAACCGGTTATTTCTATTGCTGTTGAGCCGAAAACAAAAGCTGATCAAGAAAAAATGGGCATGGCTCTCAGAAAACTGGCCGAAGAAGATCCTACCTTACGCATTAAAACCGATGAGGAAAGCGGGCAGGTTATTCTTTCCGGGATGGGAGAATTGCATTTGGATATTATTGTTGATCGAATGAAAAGAGAATTTAAAGTAGAGGCTAATATCGGTCAACCGCAGGTGGCTTATCGTGAAACGATTAAAACTGAATCTCAAGCAGAAGGGAAATATATCAGGCAATCAGGAGGACGTGGTCAATATGGTCATGTTTGGATTAAGGTTGAGCCGGGCGAAGAAGGTAAGGATTTTGAGTTTGTCAATCAAATCAAAGGTGGTGTTATTCCTCAGGAATATATTACTCCGGTTGAAAAAGGAATCAAGGAAGCGATGGATAACGGTGTTTTGGCTGGCTATCCATTGGTTGGCATTAAAGCAACTCTGTATGACGGATCTTTTCATGAAGTGGATTCTTCAGAAGCGGCTTTCAAAATTGCTGGATCAATGGCTCTTAAAGAAGCAGTAAGACGTGCTAATCCGATTATTATGGAGCCGATTATGAGAGTGAATGTTATTACTCCCGAACAGTTTATGGGCGATGTAGTGGGAGATATTAATTCCAAGCGAGGAATGATCAAGGAAATGAGCGATCGCGGTGAAGGCAATGCCAGGGTAAAAGTAATTGATGCTGAAGCACCGCTGGCTTCGATGTTTGGATATGCAACTCAGTTACGCTCAATGACTCAGGGAAGAGCCAGTTATGTAATGGAATTCGATCATTATAGTGAAGTTCCCAAGGCTATGGCTGAAGAAATAATGGGAAACAAAAAATAGTCTTTTAAAGCGAAACAGCCCCAATTAAGTTGAGGCTGTTTTTTTATTTTGTAAAAATGTGATAGAATTTACCCAGATGTCATTACGAAGAATGTAGTGACCTGTCTGCCGGCAGGCAGGCGAAGTAATCTGAATTAAAAATTAGATTGCCATGTCCCGATAAATCGGGGCTCGCAATGATAAGTGCTATGGACAACAAAAACAAAATATTTTTTATTGTATTTTTTCTGCTAATTATTGGATCAATTTGCGCCACTTACTATCGTATAGTAGTAAAAAAAGATTATATTGTTTCTGCGCAGACTGATTGCGATCCTTATGCGGAAAAATGTTTTATTTGGGAATGTGATCCAGATTCAACGGTGGAAGGAGAGGCTTGCACGGGTGATCCGGAAAATGACATTTGGTATTATCAAATCGTCAACAGAAAAGCTTTTAATATTCCACTTTGTGATCCCAACGATGAAGAATGCGATGCCTTGTCTTGCCCGGAGGAAGAAGAAGATTGTGGCGTGATTTTTTGCGACGAGACAAACAAGGAAGAACAAGGAGCTGAATGTAATGATCCCGTTCAATATACTATTGATAATCCGGAAGAAGATAGCGAAGAGTGCGAAGAAGATGACTGTGAAGAAGTTGCTTGTGATTCAGAGACAGAGGATTGCGCAGTTGAAGAAGGAGACGTTGAGAATGCCGACGAAGCAGAAGATACAACAGAGGAAAGTATTGAAGATACATCCAGCGAAAGACCAGTTTTTCCGGTTGAAGAATCTCAGCCAACGGAATAAAAAAACGAACCAAAAGGCCCTGCCAAACGGGCCTTTTCTTGTTCTTTATTTTTCCTATAAATAGAGATAGAATTTAAGTGAAGTAATTTAAGAAATATCTATGAAAAGATATGAATCCAAAGTGGTTAAGGTCGGACCCTATCTTTTGGGCGGCAATAATCCTGTCCGAGTGCAATCCATGTGCACGACTGATACGCGTGATGCTAAAGCAACTATCAAGCAAATTTTAGCTCTGGAAAAAGCCGGATGCGAAATTGTTCGAGTGGCTGTGCCGGATATGAAAGCAGCCAAGGCTATCGGAAAAATAAAAAAAGGAATTCACATTCCATTGGTGGCGGATATTCATTTTGATTATTTGTTAGCACTAGAATGCGTAAGACAGGGCATTGACAAGATTAGGATTAATCCGGGCAATATTGGTTCCAAGGAAAAAGTTCAGGCTGTTGTGAAAGCTTGCAAAGCCAAAAAAATTCCGATTCGAATCGGAATCAACGTTGGATCACTGGAAAAAGATTTACAAAAAAAATATGGGCTAACACCCAAGGCAGCTGTTGAATCGGCTCTGTGTCATGTGAAAATTTTGGAAGATTTGAAATTTCGCGATATTTTGATTTCCATCAAATTCAGCGATGTGCCGCAATTAGTCGAGGCATACAAGATGCTGGCCAAAAAAGTTGATTATCCGTTGCATCTGGGAGTCACTCATGCCGGAACCTCTTATATGGGTACAATTAAAAATGCGATTGGAATTGGTATACTTTTGAACGAGGGAATTGGGGCAACAATTCGCGTTTCTTTGACAGCTGATCCTTGCGAAGAAGTAAAAGCTGGTTTTGCAATTCTGAATGCGGTCGGATCCAGAAAATATGGACCGGAGCTTATTGCTTGTCCAACTTGCGGTCGAACAGAGATTGATCTTATTAATATGGCTGAAAAAGTAGAAAAATTTTTAATTGGCATTGAAAAGCCAATAAAGGTAGCAGTAATGGGCTGTGTGGTCAATGGCCCCGATGAAGCGCGCGAGGCTGATATCGGCATTGCTGGCGGTAAAAAATGTGGTGCAATTTTTGCAAAAGGCAAGGTTATCAAAAGTGTTCCGGAAAACAAACTTCTTGCCGAATTTCTGAAGGAAATTAAGAAGATAGTCTAAAAATTCTTGACAGGTTGCTTTTATATCTATATGCTTGAAATAATCATATGAGAATGACAAATAATAACTCAATTCCAGTCTGTTGTTGTAAGAGCTCCATTTTCCTGAGAGTTGATTATTGTCGTTTGAAGTAAAAAAAGTTTATTCGATTATCTTATCTCTAAAACTCTCGGGAACTGATTCCGAGTTTTTTAATTGTTTATCAATAAAATTATGTTATATCAAAATATTCTTGAAACAATAGGTAATACGCCGCTGGTAAAAATAAATAAAATCAATCCAAATAAAAAAGTTTCTATATACGCAAAACTGGAGGGTCAAAATCCTGGCGGTTCTGCCAAGGACAGAATTGCTTTGGCTATGGTATTGGCTGCGGAGAAAAGCGGAGAATTGACGCATGATAAAATTATTATCGAACCTACTTCCGGTAATACCGGCATCGGTCTTGCTATGGTTGCTGCGGTAAAAGGCTATAAAATTATTTTGACTATGGCGGCAGATATGAGCAAGGAAAGAAAAAAGATGTTAAAAGCTTTGGGCGCAGAAGTAATGGAAACCGATTCGACTAAAGGTACTGACGGTGCAATTATCAGAGCGCATGAAATATATGATTCTAATCCAAATCTTTATTGGATGCCTGATCAATTTAGCAATCCCAATAATCCGTTGGCTCATTATGAAGGTACGGGAGAAGAAATTATTAGATCTTTGCCTGATATAAATATGTTTGTAGCAGGTATGGGAACATCCGGAACATTGATGGGCATCAGCAAAAGATTAAGAGAATACGATAAAAATATAAAAATTATAGGCGTAGAACCGCAGTTCGGTCATAAAATTGCCGGTCTGAAAAATATGAACGAAGCTATCATGCCTGAAATATATGATGAAACCAAATTAGATAAAAAAATTACAGTAAATGACGAGCAGGCACATGAAACCACCAGACAGTTGGCATTGCAAGAGGGGATATTTGTTGGCATGAGCAGTGGTGCGGCCATGTATGCAACCATCGAAGAAGCTAAAAAAATGAAAAGCGGAAAAATTGTGGTGCTCTTGCCAGATAGGGGGGAAAAATATTTAAGTACTCCACTGTTTGATTTGACCAAGTTTTTTGAAGTGCTATAATACCGAATATGAGAAAAGGTAATCAAAAAAAAGAAATAGAGCAGACATACAAATCCGGCGAAGTTATGTCTATGTTGGAGAATATGAATGATGGCATACGGCTTATTGCGGAAGGACAGAGTGGGATAGTTGACAGACTGGATTCCATGGAAGGTAAAGTTGATTCCCTGGAAACCAGATTTGATTCTATGGAAACCAGATTTGATTCCATGGAAGGTAAAGTTGATTCCCTGGAAACCAGATTTGATTCCATGGAAACCAGATTTGATTCCATGGAAACCAGATTTGATTCTATGGAAACCAGATTTGATTCCCTGGAAGGTAAAGTTGACAGACTGCAAGACGATGTAACAACGATTAAACATAAATTGTCGGAAAAAGTTGATAAAGATGATTTTGATAAATTGGAAAAAAGACTTTTGAAAGTTGAACGATTGGTTTTTTCCAAGCTCGCGTAAAAGCTTATTACACATTTCTATAAAAAACTGCTTCATGTAAGCCGTTTTTTGTTTTAAGTAAGGCATTCATTCAACAAAATGCAATAAAAAAGCGATTTTTTAGAGTATTTAATAAATCAATTTCCCCCCTTTTTTTATTCTAAGCCAGGCCTCAATTTCCTTCCTTTAATAAAAGGTTATTTGTTTCTCTTTTGGTATATCTATAGCGTTATTTAAAAGTTGACGCTTTAGTATATCTCAAAAGGAGCTTTCATGTTTAAATCTAGTTATTTTCTAATATACTTGACATATTTTTTATTCATGCTACACTTTACTATAGTAAAGTGTATTTAATTATATGGAAAAGTGGAACAATCAAAAAACTAAAGAATTAGTTGAAGTAATTTTGGCTCTAGAAAACAAAAAAGAAGCCAGGGCTTTTTTGCGTGATCTTTTAACAGAAAAGGAAATTATTGAATTTGGAAATCGCTGGAAAACGGCTCAAATGTTATCGGAAAAAATATCCTATCCAGAAATTCAAAAAGAAACAGGTCTCAGTACCAGGACCATTGCTCGTATTTCTGATTGGCTCAAAAATGGCAAAGGGGGATATAAAATGGCTTTAAATAAACTTCATCATCAAAACTCTTCTCAGAAGGAATTGGTTATGATTAGATAATTTTTTTAATTTTTTTATTATGCTCAATCCCTTCCGAGAAAGAAGGGTTTTTTGTTCTTTGAAAATTTAATAGGGAATACGAAAAACGATAACCTTTAATGCAAAAAAATCAGAAAGGAGAAAGGAGAAAAATTATGGAAGGTCAGTGGAAAGTATTCAACAAAAGGATGATTAAAGGCATAGAGTTTAAACGGGATGGTTTTTTGATTGATGTGATTTTGCAGAACTGTATCACAAGGGACGTTCTTTTCGGCGCTTCAATGACCAAAGAGACGCTTCTGGAAACCATTGAAAAAGGCGTGGTTGTTTTGTATAGCAAAAGCAGGGGAATGCGATGGCTTAAGGGAGAAATAAGTGGCGATTATCTTAAGGTAGTAAATATCACTTTAAATTGCGAAAAAAATCAGTTACTTATTGTGGTTTTACCAATTAGCGCAGGTGCATGTCACAAAAAAGACAAAAAAGGCAATACAAAATCGACATGTTTTTATCGTACATTATTGGAGGTAAATGTAATGGAGATTAATGGAAAATATTATCGGATAAAAAATAGAGAAAAAGAGGAGGTTGAATTCTATTTCGGCTATGGTTGGCTTTCGAGCGATGAATTGTTTAATTTAAGACGAATCAATCCTTGCTGTGTTCCATAACACAAAAACCCTGTCTGAATATGATTTCGGGCGGGGTTTTATTGACTTTATTTCAATCAGTGCTATTCTTCAAATATGAGAACTGAGAGATTACAAATTATAGCTTGGCAAGCTGTCCGGTAGATCGGGCAGGGTTTTTAGTTTATTTTAAGGAACAATATTGATCCTATAACACCGCCCAATCTCCGGGCTGTTTTTTTTGTTTATGAAAAATTGTCTAAAGCATTACTATTTTCAAAATCGTTGTACGGAATTCTGGCGCAGCAAGTTTTTAATGCGCTTTAATTTATTAATTTCACCCCGTTGAATATGCCTATAACGCCCCGCTTAAGCGGGATTCCACGGGGTAAAAAAATATGAAAAATTTAAAAAATCAACCCAATAGGAAAGGTTTCTTTGGGAAATATGGTGGTCAATTTGTTCCCGAAGAATTGAAAGTTGCTTTGGATGAAGTGGCTCTGGCCTATGAAGAAGCCAAGAAAGATAAAAAGTTTATTGAGGAATATAATGATTTGCTCAAGAATTATGTTGGTCGTCCTTCGCCGCTGTATTTTGCTAAAAACCTAAGTAAAAAATTAGGTGGAGCTAAAATATATCTGAAACGTGAAGATCTGAATCATACCGGTGCACATAAGATCAATCATTGTTTGGGCGAGGCGCTTTTGGCTAAGCGTATGGGCAAAAAGAAACTCATTGCTGAAACCGGAGCCGGACAACACGGTGTAGCTTTGGCGACAGCCGCCGCGCTTATGGGACTGAAATGCGAAATCCATATGGGAGCGATTGATGTGGCCAAGCAGCATCCAAATGTGATTAGAATGAAATTGCTAGGCGCAAAAGTAGTCGAAGTTAAAAGTGGAGGAAGATGCCTCAAGGATGCAGTGGACAGCGCGTTTGGTGCCTATCTCAAAGATTATAAAAATACTTTTTTTGGAATCGGTTCAGTGGTTGGTCCTCATCCATATCCGATGATGGTGCGAGATTTCCAGTCTATCATCGGCAAGGAAACAAAAAAACAAATCCTGGAGCAAGAAAAAAGATTGCCGGATTATTTGATCGCCTGTGTGGGCGGAGGTTCCAACGCTATGGGATTATTTTATGAATTTTTGGAAGACAAAAAAGTCAAAATGATCGGAGTGGAGCCGGGCGGAAAAAGTTTCAAACCGGGTGATAATGCGGCCACGCTCACACTCGGAAAACCGGGGACACTGCACGGAATGTTCACCTATCTCTTGCAAGACAAAAAAGGTGAACCATTGCCAGTTCACTCAATTGCATCCGGATTGGATTATCCTGGAGTTGGGCCAAACCATTCACATCTGAAGGATTCCGGCAGGGTGGAATATGCCACCGCAAACGACAAGGAGGCCTTGAATGCATTTCAAGAACTTTCAAAAATTGAAGGCATCATACCGGCGCTTGAAAGTTCTCATGCTGTGGCGTATGCCATGAAAATAGCTCCAAAACTCAAAGGAAAAACAATCATAATAAATCTTTCCGGCAGAGGGGATAAGGATGTGGATTATGTAGCAGAGAAGATTAAATTATAGTAAAACTGAACGCATTCATCTAAAATTTTTTCTAACGGGCTCTATCCCAGGCTTTTTATTTTGCCTTGAAAAGGGGATTATTTGGCTAAAATACTTTAGCCAAAAAGGCGTAAGCTTGTCTTGTCTCCTATGCACTCATCTTGTATGATAAATATTTGACATACGCTTGAGACATATGTTAATATAATCCATATAGTTCCGTTTTATAGGAACAATACGGAAAAAATATGCAATATTTGGAAATAAAGGACAATCTAGGGGCGTTTATGGTGTTTTCTGTCAATGATATTTTGAAAGTTGATTCGGGCTTTCATAAGCAAAGATTGAGCGAATGGCAGAAAAAGGGCTACATCAAAAAGGTAACCAAGGGCTACTATATTTTTTCTGATTTGGAAATTAACGAATCCGCCTTGTTTATTGTTGCCAACAAAATTTTTGATCCATCTTACATTTCATTGGAAATGGCTTTATCTCATCATGGTCTTATTCCGGAAAGCGTTTATGGTGTTACTTCAGTTACATCCAGAAAGTCATACAAGCTTATCTCTCCAGTGGGTCAGTTCAGCTATCGTCAGATTAAGCCCGAACTGATGTTTGGCTATCAATTGGTTAATTATAAAAACCATAATTTTAAAATAGCGGAAATTGAAAAAGCGATTCTTGATTATTTTCATATAAATTCAAAGCTCAAAATAGAAGGAGAATTTGAAGAACTTCGAATCAACAGAGATATTTTTCGAGAAAAGGTAGACATGAAAAAACTCATGAGTTATCTGGTGCAGTTTAATAATAAGGCGCTGGAAAAAAGAGTTAACAGATTTATTAAATACATCAATGCTTAGCCTGCAAGAAATCGAAAAATATTATCCTGAAAATATCAAAAAATTTAAGCGCAATTTATTGCGTGAGTATTTGCAATACAAAATTTTGCAAATTATTTTCAATTCGCAGTATGCCAACAAACTTTCGTTTTTGGGTGGTACGGCTTTGCGCATTGTCCATAACAATACAAGATTTTCAGAAGATCTGGATTTTGATAATTTTGGTCTTAAAGAAAAAGAATTCAACGAAATATCATTAGTAGTGAAAAAACAATTGGAATTGGAAGGTTATGAAGTAGAAATAAAGAATGTTTATAAAGGTGCTTATCGTTGTTATGTCCGAATTCCAAGATTGCTTTTTGACAGCGGCCTTTCGGGTTATGCAGAGGAAAAGATTCTTATCCAACTTGATACTGTGCCGCATGGATTTATTTATGAACCGGGAAAAGTTATCCTTAATAAATTCGATGTCTTTACGGAGATAAATGTTACTCCATTAGACATAATTTTGTCGCAAAAGATCTTTGCTATTTTTAATCGCAAAGCCTTAAAGGGCAGGGATTTTTTTGATATGGTGTTTTTGCTTTCTAAATCAAAGCCGAATTATGATTATCTTCAACTTAAGCTAAAGATCAAGAACGAGCATGAATTGAAGGATAAGATGCTTACTCTTGACGGCAAGGTTAACTTTAAGGAATTGGCCGAAGATGTCGAGCAGTTTTTATTCAATGCTGAAGATTCCAAAAAAGTAACACTTTTTATGAAGTATATAAAAAGCGTGGAATTTTAAATCCGTACTATTTTGGATGTGTATTTCTTGGAAGATGTGGAGGGTAAAATGTTTTTCAGGTAGGCTCTATCCCAGGCTTTTTTCTTGCCTCAAATAGGGCATTAATTTATTAAAATCTCGCAAATAAGCCATTTGTTGGCTTTTTTCTGCGGAAGATGAGATACATAGGTAACACTATTAATCTGGCAAAATTGAGAGATTTTGCTAGAATTTCTAGTTAATTTACCTAAAACTATCTCCAATGAATAATTCCCACATGCTCTCCTGGTTTTTTGCCACCAAGCCGTTAAAGCTGCTTAATGAGCATGAGCGTTGGCGACGGGTAGCTAATTCCTTTAAGCTCTCTCGGGAAGCCAAACTCCGGCTGGAATGGATCATTAGCTACTATGATGGTTCCAATGTTACCCAAATCGCTCGGCGCTACGGTATTGCCAGAAAAACTTTCTACAAATGGTTTGGGGAATTTGAACGAGACAATCTCTACAGCCTGTACCGACTGGAAGACAAATCCCGGGCGCCGCAAAAAGTGCGTCAAAGAGAAATCACTTTAATTGAAGAGCAGCGTATTATCCAACTTCGAAAAAAATATATCCGCTATGGCAAGATGAAACTCCAAGCAATTTACCGGGCTACCTATGGAGAAAAAATATCCTCCTGGAAAGTTCAGCGAGTGATAGGGGTCTACAAGTTGTATTACAATCCGGTTAAAACGGCCAGAATACAGCGCAGGAGGCTCAGGGCACAGAAGAAGAAGCGGATTACCGAACTCAATCTGGACAAGTTGAAATGGTACCAAAAAAAGACCGGCTACATCATTTGTTTGGACACGGTAACTATCCACTGGAATAGTTTGAAAAGATACATCTTTACGGCCGTGGATAAATATGGCAAGGTTGCCTATGCTCGTATGTACACCAACAAAAGTTCCACTAATGGTGAGGATTTTCTCTATCGGTTGCATTTCCTGCTAGATGGTAAAATCCCAAGAATCGGTCATGACAACGGCAGCGAGTTTGAAAAGTGTTTTAAGGCTGCTTGTAGGAAACTCAAAATTGAGCAATACTATTCCCGAGTGAGGACGCCCAAAGACAATCCCAACAACGAACGGTTTAATCGGACTCTCCAGGAAGAATTCATTCAATTAGGCAACTTCCATTCCGATCCCGAGATCTTTAACCGGAAACTGACCGAATGGCTCATTGAAAACAATTATCATAGACCCCATGCGGCCCTGGCTTACCGAACGCCCATGGAATTCAGCAAAGTGTCACCTATGTATTCATCTTGTACATACCTTTGACAAGATGGCTGTTTGGGTGTATAATTACAAATCAGTCTTAATAATGGCTGATAGTACCTAAAAAATCGAAGAGGAGGTGTCGCGATGAAGCGGTTCAAGAGTTTTGCCGCGACAGTCGCGGCATTCGCTTGGAGAGAGCCTTGGCTAATCGTCAAATTTACTTTGTTGTTTTTTGCGGTTACCTGGTTTATTTCCAGAAACTTTGGCGGGTTAAGGTACGGCATTCCGGCAGCAGCGATAATTACACTGATGTCGATTGTCTATCGAGAAATTTTTGATTCTGCGTCTGATGCCTTTCTGGATATAAGAAAGGATGATAATGCAGAAGAAAAAACGGAAAAAACGGTTGCTGCAATTGCTAAGAGGGTTTTCTATACTATGCTTGATTATGGTTTAGCCATATTGAGCTTCGGCCTAGTGGTAGCAGCAAAAAATTTAGATTTCTCATATCTGGGTACTGTTGTGGCATTGTGGATAGTCATTGACTTACCATCTGCTGTGACATTTGTGTCCATTTATGAAAAAACTGGACGTGATATGACATTGGGACGGTCATATCGTAGAATGGCGAATGTTATCCTTGCCAACTCAAAGATTGCTGGAGTTATAGTATTCATCTATGAGACAACTCTGGCATCTTTCTGGTCTGGACCGGACTATACTGTCTTATTTTTCAGAGATGAGTTGAAAACTCGTTTCCGAATGATAATAGCATTGTTGGTCATTACTATGATACATGCATTGCTATGGACGGCTGTGTATTGGTCTGGCTACGAGGATATAATTGAATTACTAAGTAGCCTTAAAAAATGAGGGCCTAGATTTCTCTAAATCTAAGCCCTTTTTTGTTGCAAAAAATCAAGTTTAGTCGCATAATAAAGTAAAGATAAAAACTCTTACTTTTTCTTGTTGAGCAGAATTATGGATAATAAAAAAATTGCAAAAAAGAAAACTGGCAAATTTAATATAGAAGAAATCTATACGCCTTTATCAGTGGCGAAAAAAGAAGTTTGGCGCCGCTGGAATGATAAAGTGTTCCGCAAGAAAGTGGAAAAACTTTTAGGTGGAAATGTACCAAAACCATTTAAAAAAGAACCTAGGGCGGTTTTGTCGCGCAATATCATGACTCCCAATCAAGAGTTTTTTTATTTTTTAGATCTGGCTAAAAATTCAGGGTTGAGGCCTGTCGGGCTTGAAGGATTTGAGGATAAATTTTGTACTAAAAATTTTGACAAAGTGTCTTTAGGCAAGCTATCCTTCTATAAGAATAAACGAGGAAAGAGAGATGAAGAAAAAAATATTGTCAGAGTCATAGACATGATGAACTCTGATGGCAAAAAACTTTGTGATATAAATACATTTTGGGGTGAGAAATTAACAGACTTTCATCACAGGATGCTTTCTTTGTATGATTCAGAAATTGAAACATTTGATGATTTCGAATGGTTTTCTAAACAAAATAAAAGAAATGGTCCGCATCAATATTATGAAAATTTCCTTTTATTTTTCATGTGTCATGGAATACTTTTTGAAAATTTTCATGCAAAAGGTAAAGAAGAGGATTTTACTAATGGCATAATCATTGATAATTGTAAAAAGATTACCGATGTCTTGGGATGCAAACCGCTTATTGTTCCTCTTGTTCCAATCGAAGACGAAGAATGTTTGGATTATTGGAATGGGTATTTGATTGAGAAGAAAAAACTTTAAACTGGATTATATTTTTATATAAAAATGGAATTTATCCAAGAGGCTTGAAGGATGCTTAAGAAATGAGGGAGGATATAGAAAAGCTTATTTAATGTATTTTCTTTGCTATTATTATAAAAAATCATTCATTGTTTCGCATAACTCTTTAAAATAAAAGAAAGTTGACAGGCTCCCTGTTTTCTGCTTAATTTGATTAAAAGAAAAATGAGGTGAAGATAGTTTTTTAAAAATGAAATACAGGGCAATTATTCATAATTTGCCTACCAAAACAAGCTAAGCCAAAACGGCGCAGCAAGAAAAGGAGGATTTATTATGTCGATCGATAAGAAAGTGCTTTTGATAAAATGTCTGAATCCTTCAAGAAGAAACGTGTATGCTTTTAGACAGATCCCGATGGGCATTGCCTATCTGGTATCCGTTCTGAAAGGAAAGTGTGATCTCGAAGTTTTTGACATGCTGGTGGATGATGGACTGATAGAAAAGATTCAGAAAGATCAGCCAGATGTCATAGGCATTAGTGTTTTTTCCGTTGATTTCGTATTCGCAAAGAAGTTGATTAGTGAGATTAGACAAGCTTCTCCGACTTCTATCATAGTGGCAGGAGGAGCACATGCGACAGTGGAAGCTGAACAAGTACTAAGCTGTGGTGTTGATGTTGTTGTGAGAAGCGAGGGAGAACGTTCGTTTGCCAGAATGGTGGAAGGATTCAATGACAACGGCTTATCTCTTGATGGTATTCCCGGATTGTCCTACTTCGATTCGTCTTCAGGAGAATTGAAAAACAATCCTGTCGAATTTGAAAAAGAAATTGATGATCTACCAATGCCGGCGTTTGAGTTTTTCGATTCATCGAAGTATAGCCAATACCCCCTGCTTACATCAAGAGGTTGTCCGTTCGGTTGTCAGTATTGCGCATCCAAAACAATCTGGGGACAACAGGCAAGATTCCATTCAGCCGAAAGGGTTTTTGCTGAAATAAAAAGGGTGGTCGAAGATTATGGTTATACCAACATGGTATTTATCGATGATACTTTCACCCTGAAACATGAAAGGCTGATGAAAATATGTGAACATATAAATCAGAGCGGTTACAATATCACTTGGTCGGTAAATTCCCGGGTAGACACGATAAATCGGGAAGTTGCCGAAAAAATCAGCCAGGCTGGATGCAAAGTGGTTTCTTTCGGGATAGAAAGCGGGTCGGACAAGATTCAGGACGCAATGCATAAAAGAATAAACATCACTCAGATGAGGGAAGCAGTGAGGGTTTGCAAAGAGTTTGGAATCAGAGTGAAGACCGGATGGATGATAGGACTTCCCTTTGGCGATTATGCGGAACAGATGAAATCGCTGGATGTGATGTTGGATCTGGAACCCGATGAAATAACCGTTCATCATTTCATTCCGATGCCCGGAACTCCGTATTGGAATAACCCAGAGCTTTATGGAATGTCGTTCGAAAAGCAACGGCTTCTGGAGAGTTTTTCGATTGATACGATGCCTGATCAAATCGGATTAAAGTTCGATTATATTACAAACGAGGAAATCAAGATGATAACAGGCAATATTGTGAAAGAACTTTGCGCTGTCGGGTACAAGCGACCTGGAGAGATTGGGTCTTATGATCTCAAGAGCAAGGTGGTCAACACGTACATGGATCGGGATAGGCTTTCGGTATTGCCATCCCAAAAGTAGAAATTCTGAAACGGCCGGGGGAAAATCCTCTGGCCGTGTTTATTAACAGGAGGATAGAATAATGAAAAAGAAAGGATATATAATCGCTTTTGAAGGAATCGATAACTCTGGGAAAAGCACTCAGTGCAAAAAAATTATTCATATGTTCAGAAAGGAAGGTGTTGATGCCGAAGCTACTTCGAATTATTCATTGCCAATATACAAAATAATCCAGAAACATTTTCAAGACGGATTATTCTCCGCTCAGCTTAAGATCTTGTTGTTTTCCACGATGCTGGCGGAATATTGGGATTTGTATATGAAGAAAGCTTGGGAAAAAGGCGAGATTGTCATTTTTGACCGCTATATCTATTCATTAATTGTCTATGGAATCTCCGATGGATTAGACAGAGAATGGATAGAAAAAGTGGTGGATTTTCTTCCTAAACCCGATCTCACTTTGTACATCGACATTTCTCCGGAAGAATATCAGGACAGAGTTCGGGGAAGAAAAAGCTACATTTCTCCGTATTCCATGGAGAGACTCAAAAAAGTCAGACTAACGTATCTGACTTTGGCGAAGGAATTGAATTTCAAGGTGATTGACGGAAGCCGTGAATCAAACAAAGTTAAAAATCTAATTTACAGTGAAATGAAATCACTCATGAAGTAGAAATTGTCTGATTGCCTTTATGGTTATTCCCGGTTTGTATGTTGATATTTTTTTTGGATCAATCCAGAGATACTCGGAATGCTCCGGACTTAACTTTACTTTTTGGGTTTTGGATTTGCAAGAAAAAAACAAAATGGATAATTTTTTTCCATTCAGTTTGCCCAAGAACAAACCATGTAAGTCCTTGATGGAAATTGCGGATGATTTTATTCCAGTTTCTTCAAGGACTTCTCTTTTTATTGCGGTAAAAACATCTTCATTATTTTCAATAGCACCTCCGGGCAAATCCCACAGACCGGAATTGTCTCCATCTATTTCGGATCTTTTTAATATTAAAAGTTTGTTTTTGAAATAAATTAAAGCACGAACCCCATGAATTTTATGATACATAAATGTCTTATCAATTGCTATGCTTTAAATGTACCACAACGTTGACAAAAATCAACAATTTTGGTAGGATAATTTGTTAGCTCTGTCTTTGTCTATGCTAGTAAACTTTGCCTTGAAGACAGGGGTTTCTCAGTAACTTAAAAAATGAAAAAAAGGAGGAATAATTTATGAAAAGATCCGCAGAGGAAATTAAGGCACGATGTAAACTCATCCTTGACGACGAACGGGTTATCAATCTTGTTAAGGAGAGCAGTAGTCCATCGGCCGCTTATGAAATGATCTTCTCGGAGATGGATGACGCTGAAAAGGCAAAGGCAGGGAGATGGCTGGCTGTTCTTCGCAGGGATTATCCTGAGATATTCGATGAACTGCTGAAATAAAACAGACATTTCCTCAATTCCAATTGCATTAAGCCACGCCAATGAGGCACGGCAAAATCAAACAAGGAGGAATGGAAAATGGACGCAATATGGAATTTAACAAAAGCTTGTCCTTGGAATTGTGCTATTTGTTGCGTTTCTGCTGTTTATGTCAATGGTGACAACAAAAATGTAGTTAAAGAATCGCAAAAAAGAGCAGGGGAAGAATTGAGCTTCGAAGGTAAAATGAAAGTTCTAGAAATTCTGGCTGAAAGGAATTTCAGAATTGATTTTTCCGGAGGAGATCCGCTTTATTACGATGATGATTTCGAAATAGTGAGGCGAGCCGTAACATTGTTGCCACCTCAAAACATCAGTGTTAGCATGACAGGTAGCGGATATATCAACCATGAAAGAGTTGAGATATTAAAGAGTATTGACGCTATCGAGCTTACACTGGATAATGTATTTGAATATCGGAATCCATTTCGTCCAAGAGGATACAATGCTTCGTCCGCGATAATGCTCAAAAAGTGCACGGATGTCGGAATCAATGTCAGAGCGGTAACAACCTTGCATCAGTACTCGATATTTCGTCAAAATCTCGAGGAGATCTACGGATGGTTATGCAATAACGGCGTACGGGAATGGAGTGTAATAAAATTCTGTCCTGTAGGTCGTGCGATGAAATTCGCTCAGTCGATGCCATCAGACCATGATTACTTGGAAGCGGTTAATGTCTTAAGGAAATTCAACGGTTATACAAAGATTGTCTTCCAACACTCACTCGAGGTTTTAGAAGGAAACAAGAAATGTCATGCGGCAATTGATTCTATTGGCATTCTCCCTGATGGCAAGGTAGTGGCCTGTGCTTGGGCATTGCATGATAAGTGCATTCCTTTCAAAGAATTTGAACTGGGAAAACTTCCTGAAGATAATCTGGACGACATTCTTAAAAACGCCAGAGAAAACGGTTATGGAAACAGAGCTGAATCTTGCAGGATAATTTCCCAAATTAAAAGGTATGGTGAACAACATGTCAATTAAAACGGTGCAATGCAAGGGTGTGCTGACGAAAAGCAAATTGCCGGAAGCGGACTATTGCATAAATCCGTATGTCGGATGCATGCATAGTTGTGTCTACTGCTATGCCAGATTCATGAAGCGATTTACCGGTCACGATGAGGGGTGGGGAAAATTCGTTGATGTAAAAATCAATGCATCGGAAGTTCTGGAAAAAGAATTGTCTCGTCATCCGAAAAAAGGTGCTGTGCTTCTAGGAAGTGTTACAGATGCATATCAGCCGATTGAAAGAAATTACAAGATAACGAGGGCAATTCTTAAAGTGCTTCTGAAATATGATTTTCCAATTTCTGTTTTGACCAAGTCGGATTTGGTAACAAGGGACATCGATCTCTTGAGGCAGTTTAGCGATTGTGAGGTGGGTCTTACCGTTACCACCCTCGATGCGGATGCATCAAAAAAGATTGAGCCTCTCGGTTCAATTCCGCAGAGAAGATTGGATGCGCTGAAACTGCTTTATGATTCAGGAATCAAAACGTATGCTTTTATTGGTCCGATACTGCCCGGCATCACCGAGCTTCGACCGATCTTTTCAAAACTGAAAGGGAAAGTAGATTTTCTGATGGCAGAGAGCATAAACACTCGATGTGGCAATTGGGACGAAGTGGTTAGTGTTATTCAAAAAAACTACCCGCATCTTACCGAAATATACAGATCCAAGTTCGGAAAGGGATACTGGGATGACATCGAGAATGAGGTGAAAAAACTCTGTCTGGAATTCGAAATTCCGCTTAAGGGCTTCTATAAACATTGATAGACAGCTCAAAACCACTGATCGCAAAGGTCAGTGGTTTTCATTTGCCAGATTTCTCATAAACATTTTTTGAAAAATGTGATTTTTCCATTTTCTGAATTTATGTTAAAATAGATCAGAAGGACAAGGAACAAGCATATGTGCCAATTTGATACGCCAATTTATGTCTACTATTCCCATATCGCGGTTTTTGTTTTGTGTTTGTTGACCGCTATTCTTATTCTTATCAGAAATCCCAAAGAAGCATCCAATCGGAATGCTTTTTATTTTATTTTTATCCTAGCCCTGTGGGTTGCAGATGTTTTTGGGCAGTGGACGATTAAAGATGCGTTTTGGAATAAGTTTTTTGTGCAGCTATCTCTGATGTCGGATCTTACTTATTTGTTTTTTGTTTATTTTGCATATTATCTAACCAGAACGAAAATTACTTTTAAACAAAAAATACTTTTTGCCATTCCGTATATTATTTTGCCGTTTCTAGCTTTTTCAAAGTACAATCTCGCGGTTTTTAATCCGGAAAACTGTGATTACTCTCACAGCTTGTTTATAGGCTTGTATCTTTATTTTTTTGAGATATTTTATGCTTCTTGGGCAACCTATATTTTAATAAAAAAATGTAATAATTTCAATTGTAATATTCTTGTTCCTTTTCAGATAAAAATATTAATTCCGGCCATTTGGTTTTTCGCAATATGGAACATATTATCCGAAGAAATTTACAGAATAAGTTTCTCATTGGGGTCATATATTGATAATACGCCGCATTTCATTATCGGTAATCTTTTCTTTGTTTCCTTAATTGCTTTTGCTATAATCCGTAAGGAATTATTTGAATTTCCGATTGTAATTACAAATCACTATACCGTTGTTGTTTGGACTTTGATTTTTCTTGGATTTATTTTCTTCTATTCAAATCTGACCCTTATTGTCTTGGCTGCAATATTCTGTGCGGTTCTGATGTATATTTTTTGGAAAATGTAGGAAAATAGAAAAATTGAATCCTTTTATTTTTTGTGAGTTTGTGATAAAATAAAAAACATGAATGAAAAAAACAATAATCTTCATGTTTCTCTTGATGAAGCAAGAGATGAAGTCGAAAAACGCTGGAACAATACTGAGCTGAAAAAGAAAATTGAAAATGAATTGGGCGATAAATTTATGTCTGTTTTCGCAGATAGTCCTAAGTCAGTTGTTTTTCGTCAAATATGTCCGGCGGATAATGGTTTTGAATTTTTCTTTTATTCCGCAAAATATATAAATACGGAACCGGTAGCAATAGAATATCACGAAGATATTTTTACTCATATTAATGACGAAAAAAAAGGATTGGGAAGGTTGAGAGTGGTGCTAGAAGATGGCACGAAAGCGATGGTTGACATTATGGACTTTCATGCAAATGAAAAAAAGAAGCTAGGGGAATGTGTTTTGAAAAACGGAGAAAGATTAACAAACTTTCATCGGAATCTTTTTGAGGCTTCTGGTCTCAGTGTAAATTTTATGGAAAATTCAAAATGGTTTCACAGTTTTGGAAGTGCTAAAAAATATTACTATTATTTTTTGCTACATTTTGTTGCTCATGGTGTTTTATTTGAAAATCTTAGCGAAGGAGATGACAAACAAAAATATTTTGCCGATGATATTATGATCCCTGAAATTAATAGAATAAAAGAAAAGTTTGGAGTGTATCCTCTAATTGTTAGATCCTACCCGGATAAACAAGATGTAAAGGAGGATTTTTTTTGGTGGTGTTATCCGGCTAGAATAAACAGGCATATTATTGAATTCGCAAAAAAACACGGATTAAGCTTTAAAAATATTGCATTGTAAATATAAATAAATAATTTTAAATAATAAGTATGGATTTTAATTTTATTAACAATGTCGAGAACTGTTATATAGAAATTCCTAATCTACTGTATTATTCGCATATTCCTACTGCAATTGTTGCTTTACTGTTGAGTTTTTTTGTTTTCTTTAAAAATAGGGACTTGCTAAGCAAAATTTTATTCTCTATCTCTATAGTATTTACCTTATGGCTAGCTTTAAATTTAATAGCTTGGACTAGTGTTGATAGTAGGGTCATAATGCTTGTCGGATCATTTTTTGGAATGCTAGACTCAATGATTTTTTTACTTTCCTTTTATTTTGTTTATGTCTTTATAAATAAAAAAGATGTAAATATTGCGTTTAAGCTGGTTTGGGTTATTTTAATTTTGCCATTAATAATTTTTCATGCAAAAAATGTTGTTAGCTTTGACATGATAAATTGTGAGGCTACTAGCGGAAATACATTCCTATATTATTTGTATGCTTTTGACCTTACGGTTTCCTTAGCGGTTCTTATTTATGGAATATATAAATATAAAAAAGAAAAAACGGATTTTAAGAAACAAATTTTATTGTTAATTGTAGGAATAGGATTATTCTTGTCTTCGTATCTTATTACTGGATCCCTAGCAAGCTATTTAGCGGAAAATGGATACAATAAGGCTTTTGAAATTGAGCAATATGGACTTTTTGGTATGACTTTTTTCATGGGAGTATTGGCTTACCTTATTGTCAAATACAAAGCTTTTGATATTAAGATGATTGGGGCGCAGGCTTTGGTTGTCAGTTTGGTTGTTTTGGTCGGTTCGCAATTCTTTTTCGTTCAAAGTAATACTAACAGAATTCTGGTTGCGATTACTTTGGCATTGGTTGGAGGCATTGGAATATTTTTAATCAGATCGGTCAAGGCGGAAGTTCAAAGAAAGGAAGAACTACAAAGAATGTCTGACAAGTTGGCTGAGGCCAATGATCAGCTGCGAAAATTGGATAATGCCAAATCCGAATTCATTTCCATTGCCTCGCATCAACTCCGCACTCCGCTTACGGCTATCAAAGGATTCATTTCTTTGCTTACGGAAGGAACATACGGAAAATTGGATCAAAAACAAATGGATGTTTTGGGAAAAGTGTATACCAGCAATGAAAGACTGATTGCTTTAGTGGAGGATTTGCTCAATATTTCCCGCATTGAATCCGGTCGCATGGAATTTCGTTTCAATTCTTGTAATTTGACAGATCTTTGTAGGGAGCTTGTTGATACTTTTTCTTTTAAAGCTAGAGATGCGTCGTTGTATCTCGATTTTAAAGCGCCGGAAGATGCTTTGCCTGATGTTTTCGTTGATTCCGCCAAGGTCAGAGAGGTTCTTTCTAATTTGATCGATAATGCCATTAAATATACGCCCAAAGGAGGCGTGACTGTAAGATTGGAAAGGGTTTTTGCTCCAAATTGCAAAATTGAAAATGTCAACGGGAAAGGATCGGTGCGGGTGATTGTGGCGGATACCGGAATCGGTGTTCCGGCCGAAGAAATTCCATATTTGTTTTCCAAATTTTCCAGAGGCAAAGATGTCAGCCGCTTGAATACCGGAGGAACGGGTCTGGGACTTTATGTCGGCAGAAGCATGATTGAGGCTAATGGCGGAAAGATTTGGATTGAGTCTGATGGCGTCAACAAAGGCTCACGTTTTATCATGGAAGTTCCAGTTGAACAATCGGAAGCCAATCTGACCAGATGGAGCTAAACGTTGAATGACAAATGACAAATTTCCAATGACAAATATTTTTTGAAAACTGTCCAATCCGCCAGCTGGCGGAGGCGGTTTTTTTGTTTGATTTTCGGTTGATTTTATGCTAGAATTAAACATATGAACAAATATAAATTGAAATTCAATAAGCTTTTTTGGTTTCTGAAAAAAAGAGGGGATGGCTTGGATTTGCAAAAAGACCAAAACCTGATTATCCATCAAACGCTTGCTTTGGGGTCAATGGAGGATGTGCAGAATCTTTTTCATGAATATGGCAGAGAAACCATTAAGCAGGAATTTGAAAAACCAATTAGAGGAATATATGCGCCTTCAGTATTTCACTTTTTTGAATATGTGCTTGGATCAAAAGTGAAAAATAGCGATCAATATATAAAAAATATTTATGGAAAAACTTTACCTCGAAATTCTTGATGAAAAAAGAAAGTCCGTTTTTCAAAAACTTTCCGCTTTTAAAGCAATCGGGTGTTTGTCGGGCGGAACAGCTCTGGCGCTTCAACTTGGACATCGGGTTTCCTATGACTTTGATATTTTTTGCGATAAAGAAATTTCAGCCACATTTTCGGGAAAAATCGCAAAGGAAATAGAAATAAAAGAAACGGTCGTTAATAATGGGGATGAGTTTACTTTTTTTGTTGAGGATGATATTAAAATATCCTTCATTTTCTATCCGTTTGATTTGAAGAAGTATGTGCTTGAAATTCCCGAATCTCCCATAGAAATCCTTTCTCCTTTTGGCGTGGCTTTGGCCAAAGCATATGCTCTCAACAGGAGAAACGCATGGCGCGATTATGTTGATTTGTATGTGATTATGAAAAAGGGAATTGCAAGCATTGGCGACATCATACGAGAATCAAAAGTTGTTTATGGGGAATTGTTCAGTGAGAAACTATTTTTAGCGCAGCTTGTGTATACAGCGGACATCTCAGAAGCTGAGATCAAAGAAACGCAATTGGCTGAAGTATTTTCATTGGATGAAATAAAAACTTTTTTTGAAAAAGAAGTGGATGTATATTTGAAGGGAAAATTTTAGCGAAGTATTGAAAATTTTATTTTTCTTACAGAAACTGTCCAAGCGGGCGGTTTTTTTGTTTGATTTTTGGTTGGTTTTATGCTAGAATTATATTATGAAATTCAGACAAGCATTATTTTGGGATGTTAATCCCGATAAAATTGAACCAAAAAAGAATGCTCAATACATCATTGAGCGAGTTTTGGATTTTGGTAACGACAAAGAAGTGAGCTGGCTTTGGAATTTCTATGGCAAATCGGCCTTGAAAAAAACAGTTCACAGTTCAAGGGTATTGCAACCTAGAACAAAAACTCTATGGAAATTAATTCTAAAAAACAACTAAAACTTTGTTTTGATATGTTGCCGACAGAGACCCAAAAGGCCTTGATTTTTTTATCCAAACAGGAGTGGCTATGCAAGTCAGATTGGTATTTGGCCGGCGGTACGGCCTTGGCCTTGCAAGTTGGCCATCGTCGTTCGGTAGATTTGGATTTTTTTACACAAAAAAAAGAATTCAACAGCATTGAATTACTGAATCATTTTGCGGACAATAAGGATTGGAAAGTAAATATAAATCAAGAAAATACCATCTACGGAGAACTGTTTGGAGCAAAAATAAGTTTTATTGCATATCCGTTCTTCATACCAAAACAAAAAAAAGTGCCTTATGGCACAATTGAAATTTTACAACCTCATGATATTGCCATCATGAAAATTATTGCTGTTTCTCAGCGCGGACGCAAAAGAGATTTCTTTGATATCTATTGGTATGCGCAAAATATGGAATCGCTGGAAAATTTAATAAGGAAATTAAAAATTCAATATCCCTCCGTTGCTCATGATTACCACCACATCTTGAAAAGCCTTGTTTATTTTGAAGATGCCGAAAGTGATCCTGATCCCGATATTAGTTTCAAAGCGAGCTGGAAGGATGTAAAAAAGTTTTTCATCAAAGAGGTGCCTGTTGTTGCTGCTGAGTTGATTGATTTGCGCAGCAAATAAAATAACTGTCCAATTGGGCGGTTTTTTGATTTTTATGTCATTGCGAGCGAAGCGAAGCAATCTAATAAAATAAAAAATTAGATTGCCACGCCCCTTCGGGACTCGCAATGACAGAACAAGAGAAAAATAATTTGACACTGCGTTTTTTTTGCGTTATTATTTCTAAGTATTAATAATATTTTTTAAGGGGAAATATGTTAGATAAAAAATTAAAAGAAGCGTTGGAACTTTTGGGCGGAAAGGCAGTTGTGAAAGACGGAGAAAGCTATTTTGTAATTCTGGCTTTGAGAGAATTCAAAAAAATCAGGCACGGAGAGGTCGGAAATTTGACAAAACAGGAATTGGTTGATAAAATCAACAATGATATTGCAATCTGGAAATCGGCGCAGGAAGAGGAAAAGGTGGATTCCATTATTTTGGATGAGATTGAAAAAAATAGTTCAGAAGAGGTTATTTATGAAAAAGCGAACTGAATATTTTTGAATTTTGGCTTCAGAGAGCCAAAATTTTGTTTGGGGTTGCCAAAATAAAGATTCTGTATTAGAATAAAAAGACTACGAATTTTTTTGTTTAAGCTAAGATTTGCAGGAGTCTGGGCTTAAATAATTAATAAATAATTAAGTAAATAAATAATTAAACAAATTTATGGCAGCAGAAAAATTTGAGAGAACAAAACCCCATGTCAATGTCGGAACAATCGGACACGTTGATCATGGAAAAACTACTTTAACCGCGGCGATTCTTCATGTGTTATCTTTTAAAGGACAAGCCAAGGAAAAAGGTGTAGATGAGATTGATAAGGCTCCTGAAGAAAAGGAGCGCGGTATCACTATTGCAACCGCTCACTGCGAATATGAATCAGAGGCCAGACATTATGCTCATGTGGATTGTCCGGGACATACCGATTATATTAAAAATATGATCACAGGCGCCGCTCAGATGGACGGAGCTGTTTTGGTTGTGGCTGCGACCGACGGTCCTATGCCGCAAACCAGAGAACATATTCTTTTGGCTCATCAGGTTGGAGTTCCTGAAATTGTAGTTTTTCTGAACAAAGTTGATATGGTTGATGATCCGGAATTAGTTGAATTGGTAGAAGCTGAAGTTAGAGAACTTTTGACCAAATATGAGTTTGATGGCGACAACGCGACTGTAATAAAGGGGTCGGCTCTTAAGGCCTTGAATGCCAAATCAGCCGAAGAGGAAGATGCTAAACCAATCATAGATCTTATTGCCGCTTTAGATGCTAAAATTCCTCAACCAGTCCGAGAAACTGAAAAAACGTTTTTGATGCCGATTGAAGATATCTTTTCAATTGAAGGTCGCGGGACGGTTGTAACCGGAAGAATTGAGAGAGGAACGGTTAAGGTTGGAGAAGAAGTTGAAATTGTCGGTTTGAAAGCTACCCAAAAAACAACTGTTACCGGAATCGAAATGTTTAACAAGTCGTTAGACAGTGGTCAGGCCGGAGATAACGCCGGGGTATTGCTTCGCGGAACCAAAAAAGAGGAAGTAGAAAGAGGACAAGTCTTGGCTAAGCCGGGATCAATTACTCCTCATACTGAATTTGAAGGCGAGGTATATATTTTAACCAAAGAAGAAGGTGGAAGACATACTCCGTTTTTCAAGGGCTACAAACCTCAATTCTATATCAGAACAACCGATGTAACAGGCGAAGTGATTTTGCCGGAAGGAACAGAAATGGTTATGCCTGGGGATACCGTTAATCTTAATATTAAATTGATTGCTCCGGTAGCTATGGAAGAAGGCATGAGATTTGCTATTCGAGAAGGAGGAAGAACAGTCGGCGCGGGAGTAGCAACTAAAATTACCAAATAAAGTTTGCTTTTTAAGTTCCCCTTGAAATGGGGAACTTTATAAAACAAAGTTTAAAAACATTAAATTATTAATCAAGGAATAGGTGATATCCATTCCGCACTAGAATTTTTTAGAAGATAAATAAGGTGCGCAATGATTAAACCTGTTTAAACCCTGGGGAATTATCCAAAGCCGTAAAAAAACAAATTTTTGGCGCGGGGTTCACATTAAAAATCAGAAGAATGAAAAAAGAAGAAGATGTAAAATCAAGAATAAGGATAAAGATCAAGGCTTATGATCATAAAATTATCGATCAGACAGCCAGGCAAATCGTAGAAACAGCAGAAAGGACTGGAGCTAGCGTTTCCGGACCCGTTCCTTTGCCAACGGAAATAAGAAAATTTACCGTTAACAGATCCACTTTTGTTTATAAAGATGCCCGTGATCAATATGAGATGCGAATGCACAAAAGATTGATTGATATTGTTAATCCAACTCCAAAAACAATTGATAGTCTAACTAACCTTGATTTGCCGGCCGGAGTTGACATAGAAATAAAAATGTAATATAAGAATTAGAGTTGATCTAGTTAAAGTCCCGCACCACAAGGATGCAGGATACTCAACTAGCCAGAATACGATTGATTCGCCGGTTGGCGGATTGGGGCTGGCTTAGGGGAAAAAAGCCGGTTTTTTTTGTTTCTTGTTTGCATTGTGATTTGATTGCAAGAAATAAATTTGCTTTTAGCATATTAAATAAATTATTAGTTCAGACAAAATGACATTTATACTGGGAAAAAAAATAGGCATGACGACTATTTATACGGAAGATAAAGAAGCGCTAAATGTGACGCTGGTTGAATGTTTTTCAAAAGTATCTCTTTTGCGAACCGAAGAAAAAAATGGCTATTCGGCTGTTCAGATAGAAATACCTAAAACAAAAAAAAGAGTATACAAAAGAGAATTCAGAATAGAACGTTCCGAAGAGGAGGCGCTGAAAATAGGCGATGAGGTTAAGATTGATGTTTTTAAAATAGGCGAGAAAGTTAAAATTAGCGGAATAACCAAGGCTAAAGGGTTTCAAGGTGTAGTTAAAAGACATGGCTTTAAAGGCGCTCCAAAGTCTCACGGACATAAACATGATCTTCGCGCACCGGGCTCAATCGGTTCGGGTTTTCCGGAACATGTGGTTAAAGGAAAAAGAATGGCTGGAAGAATGGGCGGCAAAAGAGCAACCTCCAAGAATATCAAAATTGTCTATATGGACAAGGAAAAAAATATATTGGGATTAAAAGGCGCTGTTCCTGGAGTTGCTGGTAGAATAGTGGAAATCGTAAAAGAGTAATTTTTATAATTTGCAAGTTAAAACTTGCAGCTGATAATTTTTTAAAAATCCAAGTTTTAGAAGAATGATATGGCCAAGATATCCGTATACAATTTAGAAGGTAAAGAAGTTGAAAAATTGGAATTGTCTGATAGTGTCTTTGGCCTATCTGAAAATGATACCTTATTGCATCAAGTTTTTGTTTCTTTGATGGCCAATAAAAGACAAGTTTTAGCTGATACGAAAAATAGGGGCGAAAGGGCCGGATCAGGAATCAAGCCATGGAGACAAAAAGGTACCGGAAGAGCCAGAGTCGGATCAGTCAGAACTCCCACTTGGAGAGGCGGAGGAATTGCTTTTGGACCGACAAACGCCAGAAATTATAAGAAAAAGATCAATAAAAAAATGAATTCCAAGGCTATTGCATTGGCTCTTAGCGGAAAATTTCGCGATAACGAAATGTTTGTGCTGGAAAATTTTGATTTGAAAGAAAAAAAGACGAAAAAAATGTCGGAAGTTTTGAAAAATTTGAAAATAAAAGGGAGTGCTCTGATAAGTTTTTATGCCAAAGAAAAAGAGATGGTGTTGGCTGCCAGAAACTTAAAGAAAACGACCTGTATTCTGTCAGAAAATTTAAACGTTTTGGATATTTTGAATCATAAAAATGTTGTTTTATCCAAAGAATCGGTAAAATTTATAGAGAAGAAATACGCTAATAAGAAAAAATAGCTGAAAATATATGTCAAATACAAAGAATAACAATTCAGCCTCCAGAGTTTTGATAAAGCCGTGGATAACTGAAGCTGCAACCGCTTTAATGGAATTGAATAAATATGTTTTTGTGGTTGCGCCTAAAGCAACCAAAAAGCAGATAGTTTCCGCTATTGAGAATTTATATAAAGTTAAAGTTGTGGCCGTTAATACTGTCAAAATTCCTAGAAAATTTAAAAATTATGGTCGTACCCCTGGCTGGAAAGCTGGCTTTAAAAAAGCTATTCTTACATTAAAAGAAGGGGATAAAATAGATTTGTTTGAAGAAAAGAAATAAACTAGTTTGTAGTTTTTAGTTGGTAGTTTGTAGAAAATCTATAGGCTAAAAACCAAAAACTACGATCTAAAAACTACTAACCAAAAACTAAGAACCGATAAGATGGCAATAAAAGTTTATCGAAAAAATAATGCTGGCAGAAGGAATATGTCGATTGTGAAATCGGATATTTTAACCAAGGGAAAACCTGAAAAATCTTTATTGGCCCCTAAAAAAAGTAAGGCGGGGAGATCAAATGGAAAAATATCCGTACGACATCAAGGTGGAGGAAATAAACGAAGATTTAGAATTATTGATTTCAAGCAGGACATTCTGGGTATGCCAGGCAAGATTATGGCGATCGAAAAAGATCCCAATCGCAGTAGTTTTATTGCTTTGGTTTGCTATCCAAGCGGAGAAAAAAGATATATTTTAGCTACAGAAGGTTTAAAGGCCGGTGATAAAATTATTTGCGAAGCTAATGCTCCGGTGAAAACAGGCAATCGAATGATGGTTAAAAATATTCCAATCGGAACGATCGTATCCAATGTTGAAATGTTCAGGGGCAAGGGCGGTCAATTTGCCAGAAGCGCTGGATCCGGGGTCATTTTGATGGCAGTTGACGAGAAGAATGCTCAATTAAAGTTGGCTTCGGGAGAAATTCGATTGGTAAATAATGAATGCTATGCTACAGTGGGTAAAGTCAGTAATTTTGAGCATAATGCGATTACAATTGGAAAGGCCGGAAGAAAAAGACATATGGGCGTTCGTCCTGGTGTTCGCGGTAGCGCGATGAATCCAGTTGATCATCCGCACGGGGGAGGAGAGGGTCGCCAAGGAGTTGGTCTTAAACATCCGAAAACTCCCTGGGGAAAACCGGCTCTTGGAAAGAAGACCCGCAAGAAGAAAAAATATAGTAATAAATTTATAATCAAACGAAGACAGAAGAGGAAGTAATTTCTAAATCCTAATTGACCTAATTTCTAATCAATGCCTAATGCCCCAATGTCCAATGCCTAAAAATTTAGTCATTAGTCATTAAAAAATTGGGATTTGATTAGAAATTAGAAATTAGAAATTAGAAATTCAATAGACGGAAACGAGCTTAGAGCATTAAGTATAAAAATTATTATAATTGAAAAATATGGCTAGAAGCCTTAAGAGTGGTCCTTATGTGGACGAAAGATTATTAAAAAAAATTCAGAACAGAAAGCCCGAAGACAGATCGGTTATTAAGACTTGGTCGCGCGCTTCCATGATTTCTCCTGAAATGATCGGATTTACTTTCGGTGTGCACAATGGAAAGGATTTCATTTCAGTTTTTGTGACAGAGGAAATGGTCGGTCATAGGCTTGGAGAATTTTCTTTAACTAGAAAATTCGTGAGACATGGAGGCAAGATTCAAAAAGAAATAGAAATGGCGGCCAAACAGAAAGAAATCGATTCATCTAAAGCGGCTAAGGCAGCTGCCACAAAGAAATAATATTTCAAGTTTCATTAAGAAAAATATGCAAGTATCCGCAAAATTGAAAAATTTAAGAACCTCACCCAGAAAAGTAAGATTAGTTGCTAATTTTATCAAGGGCATGGATGTGTCAGAGGCGCTTTATCAACTGGATGCACAAGTAAAAAAAAGCAATCCTGTCATGAAAAAACTTTTGGAAAGTGCTATTAACAATGCCGAAAACAATTTTGGTCTAGATAGAGATAATTTGTATGTTTACAGCGCAAAAGTCGGAGCTGGTGCTACGCTCAAAAGATGGATGCCGAGAGCATTTGGCAGGGCGTCGACAATTCTCAAAAGAACATCATGGATAGAAATAATTTTGGAAGAAAGAGTTGAAGGCAAAGGCCGAAAAACTAAGGAAGAAATGGAAAAAGAAAAGCAAAAAAGATTGGAAGCCAAAAAGAAACAGGAAAAAGAAGCTGAAAAAAAACAGGAAGATAAAGATATGATTTTGAAAAGTGAAGACGATGTTTTAACTAAAGGTACGGAAAAAAAGAAAGAACCAGGAAAGATTAAACAAAGCAGTGAAACCAAGAGTAGTTTAACCAGTAGAATATTTAGAAGAAAATCAATGTGATGCGTAGCATCATCCCGAGTTCGCTAATTGGCGGATTGAGGAATTTAAGTTAAATATATATAAAATTCATGGGACACAAAGTCAATCCAACTGGTCTCCGAACCGGAATAACAAGTACCTGGAGATCAAGATGGTTTAGTAAAAAAGAATTTCGCGAAAATCTAAGACAAGATATAGGTTTGCGCGAGGATATTATGAAGAAGTGGAAAACTTCTGCTATTGCCGATGTTGAGATCGAAAGATCGGCTTCAAAGGTGAAGGTCATAATCAAAACAGCTAGACCCGGAGTTTTGATCGGAAGAGGCGGAAGCGGAGTTGAAGATATCAATAAATATATCAAAAAGAATTTTTTTGCCGGAAAAAAAGTTGAGTTGAACGTTGAAATTCAGGAGATTAAGAATTTTATGGAAAATTCACAATTAATTGCCCAAAGCATTGCAGAACAACTGGAAAAAAGAATGCCATTCAGAAGGGTAATTAAAACAATGCTTGATCAATCAGCCAAAGAAGGCGGAACCAAAGGAATAAAAATTCAAGTTTCAGGCAGGCTGGGAGGGGCGGAAATGTCCAAGCTGGAATGGGTTTCCAAAGGAACATTGCCTTTGCATACACTTCGAGCTAATATTGATTTTTCCAGAGCAACCGCTTATACGACATATGGAACTATCGGAGTGAAAGTCTGGTTGTATAAAGGTGAAGTATTTGAAAAATAATATCTCGTAACTCGCAATTTGAAATTTGCAATCGAATAAATAAAAAATTTCAAGTTATAAGTTTCAGGTTTCAAGAAAAATATGTTAATGCCAAGGAAAGTAAAATTTAGAAAACCGCATCGCGGCGGCAGATTAAAAGGAAAAGCCAATCGTGGCAATTTGATTAGTTTTGGAAGTTTCGGACTGAAGTCCATTGAAACTAATCTGGTTTCAGCCAGACAAATCGAAGCTGCCAGGCGTGCAATGACGAGATATACCCAGAGAGGCGGAAAGATTTGGATAAGAATATTCCCTGATAAGGCAATGACCAAAAAAGGAGATGAAACTCCAATGGGTAAAGGAAAGGGAACGCCGGATCATTTCGTGTCAGTAGTTAAATCCGGAAGAGTGTTATTTGAGATGGATGGAGTCAAAAGAGAAGTGGCCAAGGAAGCGATGAGATTGGCTGCGCACAAATTAAATGTTAAAACCAAATTTGTAGAAAAAGGAGAAGATGTAATTTAACCTTATGACTAAGATAAAAGAACTTAGAGAAAAAAATAAAGAGGAATTAAAGAAGCTTTTGATTGAAAGAGAAGAAACTGTCAGAAGGCTCAGGTTTGAAATTGCTTCAAAACAAATTAAGAATGTTAGGGATTTAAAAAATAACAGAAAAGATGTTGCTCGCATTTTAACCTTAATCAATGAATCAAAATAAATGGAGAAGAAAAGAACAATCATAAAGAAAAAGGGTGTTGTCGTAAGCGACAAAATGAGCAAGACCATCGTTGTAGCTGTGGATATTTTTAAAACTCATTCCAAGTATAAGAAAAAGTATAAATCGACCAAGAAATATAAGGTTCATGACGAAGAAGGTAAATATAAAATCGGAGATGCTGTTGAAATTGTTCCATGCCGACCTTACAGTAAAACAAAAAATACAAGGTTTTATAAGGTCTAACGACTTAAATAATAAATAATAGAGAATTTAAATAGCGAATTTGTGCGAGATGCTAATGTTTATAGTCACTCGTGCCATTCGCAAGAAAAATCGCATGATACAGGCAGAAACAAGATTAAAAGTTGCCGATAATACAGGCGCGAAAATAATAGAATGTTTCAAGGTGCTCGGAGGAACCAGAAGGCGCTATGCTGGTATTGGAGATATTGTTGTGGCTTCGGTGAAGAATGCGGTGCCGAGAGGTATGGTAAAAAAAGGAGATATCGTTAAAGCTGTTATCGTAAGACAAAAAAAAGAATTACGCAGAAAAGACGGTTCATATATTCGTTTTGATGAGAATGCGGCAGTTATTTTGGAAGGAAAAGATCCCAAAGGAACCAGAGTTTTTGGTCCGATTGCGAGAGAAATAAGAGAAAGGGGTTATAGCAAAATAATTTCTTTAGCTCCGGAAGTGTTATAGCTGGCAAACAGAAAGACTAAATAAAAAACCTCTAAAATTATGAAAATTAGAAAAAACGATCAGGTTAAAATTATATCCGGGAAAGATAGCGGTAAAACAGGCAAAGTTTTGCATGTTTTTCCGGTGGAAGAAAAAATCATAATAGAGGGTCTGAATTTACGAAAAAAGCATATGAAACCCAGAAGAGAGGGAGAAAAAGGACAAAGAATAGAGATTCCAGGAAAGATTAATATTTCCAATGCAATTCTGGTTTGTCCTAAATGCGGGAAGGATACTCGAGTAGGCTATAAACTGGTTGAAAAAAATAAATTTAGATTTTGTAAAAAATGTCAAGCGGAAATAAATTAGTTGGTAGTTTATGGTTGGTAGCTTGTAATATAATTTTCTAAGCTAAAAACCAAAAGCTGAGAATTAAAATAGAGAATATGAGCATTAAAGACAAATACAATAAAGAAGCGATTCCAAAACTAAAAAAACTTTTTGGTTTTTCGAATGATTTGCAGGTACCCAGAATCGACAGGGTAGTTGTTAATGTTGGAACGGGGAAGTTTTTGAAAGATGCCAATGCGATTAAAGAATTGGTTGATTCCATGCAATTAATAACCGGACAGAAGCCTGTTTTGACTAGAGCCAAGAAGTCTATTGCCGGGTTTAAAATCAGAGAAGGTTTGGAGGTAGGTATAAAGACAACCCTAAGAGGAAAAAGAAAATGGGATTTTATTGAAAAGTTTGTAGGTGCGGCCGTTCCTCGCATAAAGGATTTTCAAGGCATAAAGGAATCATCTGTTGACGAAAATGGAAATTTTAATTTAGGAATAAAAGAACATATGATTTTTCCTGAAATTCTTCCGGAAAATGTAAGAACGATTTTTAGTTTACAGGTTAATATTGTTACGACTGCCAGGAATCATAAAGAAGGATTGGAATTGTTTAAGGCGTTAAAATTTCCAATGAAGGTGGGTGAATAAGATGCGAGTTTTATGACCTGCAATCCAAAATACGCAAATTAAGTTTTTAATAAAAAGTTTCAAGTTTTAAGAAATATATGGCAAAATTATCCGTGGTGGCAAGATCACTAAAAAAACCGAAATTTTCATCCAGAATTGTCAGGAGATGTTGGCGTTGTGGAAGAAAACATGGATATATGAGGAAATTTGATATTTGCAGGATTTGTTTCAGGGAATTAGCCAGCACAAATCAAATCCCCGGAGTTAAAAAATCAAGTTGGTAAAAACAGAAATGTTTTAAGATAATTAGTGATAAAATTAGTGTAAATTAGAGATAAATAATATTATGATTGACCCAATAGCAGAAATGTTAACCAGAATAAGAAACGCCCAAAGGGCCGAGAAAAAGGATGTGACTTTCAGCGCATCCAATTTGAAGTTTTCTATTGGTAAAATTTTGGAAAAAGAAGGTTTTATTGAAAGCGTTCTTAAGGAAAGAGTCGGAAATTTTGAGAAAATAAAAATTGTTTTGAAATATCATTTTATCTCCAGGACCAAAAAGATTCCGGCCATTAAGGATATAAAAAGAATAAGCAAAGAAGGGCAAAGAATATATGTCGGCAATAAGGATATAAGGGGAGTGAAAAATAGTTATGGCGTCGGCATTATTTCTACGTCTAAGGGTGTTATGACAAATGCTGAAGCTAAAAAAAGTGGTTTGGGGGGGGAATATATTTGTGAAGTTTGGTAAAATTCATGTAACACATAACATAGAACATAGAACACGTAACACATAGAATCTACAATATAAAAAATACCGTTTCATGTTTCTGTTCTATATTTTATGATAAAAATATTATGTCTAGAATAGGAAAAAAAATAATATCCATACCGGAAGGTGTCGAAATAAAATATCATAATAAGCTCTTTAGCGTCAAAGGACCAAAGGGTTCTTTGGATCTGGCTGTTTATGATGAGATAGACTTGGAAATCAAAGATAAGGAAATTTCCATAAATAAAATCAGGAATTCAAAAAAAGCTCCCGCTCTTTGGGGCTTGACCAGATCGCTTGCGAATAATCTCATTACAGGCGTAACTAAAGGATACGAAAAGAAATTGGAGCTTCAGGGAGTTGGCTATCGTATGGCTGTTCAGGGAAAAAAAATTAATTTAGCTTTAGGTTTTTCTCATCCGGTTGAAGTTATTGTTCCGGAAGGAATTGAGGCCAAAATTGAAGAGGCGAATGTGTTGATAATTTCCGGAATCGACAAGCAAAAAATAGGACAATTTGCGGCAGATATCAGAGCGCTTAAAAAAGCCGAACCGTATAAAGGAAAAGGATTCAGATATGTCGGCGAGTATGTCAGAAGAAAAGTCGGCAAGAAGGCTGCTAAATAAAAAGTTCTGTAATTCAAATATGCAATCCAATAAATTTTTAAAAGATTCAAATTATAAATTTCAGATTTCAAAAATATGTTAAGTAGAAACAAATCAAGACTGCAAAGAAAAAAGAGAATAAGAGCCAAGATCAAAGGGACGAGCAACATTCCGCGCCTTTCTGTCTTTAAGAGTTTGAAAGAAATTTGGATTCAAGTTATTGATGATGAGACGGGAAAAACTTTGGTTGCGGCTAACTCAAAAATGGTCAAAGTCAAAGATGATCCGGAAGGAGCGAAAAAAATTGGAATTTTTTTGGCTAAAAAGTGTTTGGAAAAAAAGATTGAGAAGGTTGTTTTTGACAGAGCTGGCTACAAATATCATGGCAAGGTCAAGGCCTTAGCCGAAGGAGCCAGGGAAGGCGGACTTAAGTTTTAGAAGTTTAAATGTAAAATAATATCGAAAGGTATTTGAAATAACAATAGATCATTTGGAAATAGTTAAATTTAATTGTTAAATTGTCAAATTGCTGAATTGCTATTATTTTATTAACAATTTTAACAATATAACTATTTAATAATTTAGTTTATGGCACGAGATAAAAAATTTAGAGCTAAAAGAGAAAAACCTGAATTTGAACAGAAACTTTTGGATTTGGCGAGAGTTGCCCGTGTTGTTAAGGGCGGCAGACGTTTCAGATTTAGAGCGACTTTGGTTATCGGTAATCGAAAAGGCAAAGTGGGAGTTGGAGTGGGAAAAGGTTCCGATGTTTCTGATGCAATTAAAAAAGCCTACGACGATGCCAACAAAAATATGATTGCCATTACATTTAATAAAAATACGATTTTTCATGATGTAAATCATAAAAAAGGCAGCGCTAAAATTATTCTTAAGCCGGCCAAAGAAGGAAGAGGAATAATTGCCGGAGGCGCAATTCGGGCGGTTGTTGATTTGGCTGGTATCAGGGATATTGTGGCTAAATCGCTTGGAACTTCGAATAAATTGAATGTTGCCAGGGCAACAATTGAAGCTTTGTCTCAATTTGCTTTTTCCAAAACAAGAAAAGAGAGGATGGAGGCTAAAAACTAACCATTAATTATTTTATGCAAATCAATACATTAAAACCAAATAAAGGAAAAAAGAAGAAACAGCAAATAGGCAGAGGAGGAAAGAAAGGCACTTATTGTGGCAAAGGAAACAAGGGACAAAAAGCCAGATCGGGAGCACATATCGATCCTCTTTTTGAAGGTGGGAGATCGACCTTGATTGATCACTTGAAAAAAGCCAAAGGATTTAAATCTCTTAGTAAAAGAACAACTGTAGTTAAAATAGAAAAACTGGAAAAGAAATTCAAGGATGGAGAAGAAATTAGCAAAGAATCATTGAAAAAATCAGGACTTATAAATGCTATTGAGGCTAAAGGTAAGATAAAAATCTTGGGCCAGGCAAATCTTAAGCATAAATTCAATGTAGGTCCGGATATTTTTCTCAGTTTTTCAGCTAAGACTTCAATTGAAAAAACTGGCGGGAAGGTAACGTCCAAAAAAGAAGGCAAATAAAAAAGAGGGCACATATGAAAGTGCCCTTTGTTCTCAAAAGAAATATCGTATATAATTTTATAGTATGGATAAAATAATTCAAATATTCAAAATCAAAGAACTAAGGAATAAAATATTTTTTATCCTGGGATTATTGATTATTTTCAGATTGGCGGCCAATATCCCGTTGCCGGGAGTAAATCAGGAACAGCTAATCCGATTTTTTGAAGGCAATCAGTTTTTTGGACTTTTAAATCTTTTTTCTGGCGGAGGACTTAGCAGCATTTCCATTGTGATGCTGGGCGTCGGTCCATATATCACATCTTCCATCATTATGCAGCTTTTAACCATGATTGTTCCTCGTTTGGAGCAGATTTACAAAGAGGAAGGTGAGGCTGGTAGGCAAAAATTCAATCAATGGACGCGTTGGCTCACAGTTCCTTTGGCGGCCATGCAAACTTTTGGGATGGTGTCTCTTTTGCGTTCGCAGCAAATACTCGGCGACATCGATTCTTTTGGTATGTTTTCGATTATTATTGTGGCGGTTGCCGGTACGATATTTTTGATGTGGCTAGGCGAGCTTATTACGGAAAAGAAAATTGGCAATGGGGTTTCTTTGATAATTTTTGCTGGAATTGTGGCTGGTCTTCCTTCGGCTCTTTCAAGAATTTTTACAACCGGCGATTCGTCCCAGATTTTTCTTTATAGCAGCCTTTTAGTCGTGATAGTTGTTGCGATTGCCAGTATTGTTTTTATAACTGAAGGGCAGAGAAATATTCCGGTTTCTTATGCTAAAAGAATCAGGGGCAATCGGATGTATGGAGGAACAACATCGCATCTTCCCTTGAGAGTTAATCAAGCCGGAGTTATTCCTATTATTTTTGCCATGTCAATCATGCTTTTTCCGGGGATGATTGCCAATTTTTTGGCTAATGTTTCAAATCCAACGGTTGCAAATCTGGCTAAAACTGTTGGAAATATTTTCCAAAACCAATGGTTTTACGGATCGCTCTACTTTATATTAGTGGTAGCATTTACATATTTTTATACGGCTGTCGTATTCGATCCAAACAAAATTGCTGAAAGTCTGCAAAAACAAGGCGGATATATTCCAGGTATCAGACCGGGGGGCAATACAGCCGAGTATCTTTATAGGATAATGAATAGGATAATTCTTTCCGGAGCTTTATTTTTAGGAGCGATTGCAATTTTGCCTTTCATTGTTAAAGGTTTTACCAATATTGATTCAATCAGTATCGGCGGTACTGGGCTTTTGATTGTGGTTTCGGTTGTAATTGAAACAATCAAACAAATTGAAAGCCAGTTGATGATGAGGGATTACGAAGGATTTTAATCGTTTTGCGAAAAAAAATAATGAATATAGTGATTTTGGGTCCACAAGGTTCTGGCAAAGGGACTCAGTCGGAAATGGTGGCGCAAAAATATAATCTATGGCATGTTGATATGGGCAAAACTCTGCGGGCAGTTGCCAAAAACGATACTCCTCTTGGTAGGGAAATTTATAATATTCAAAATGTAACTAAGACACTGGTGCCCAGCCGAATTTTGAAGGAGGTTTTGCATTTTCACTTAAATTCTCTTTCAAGAGAGCAGGGAGTTGTCCTGGACGGAGTTCCGCGGACTATGGATCAAGCCGAATATATAGAAGAAGCCTTGCAGGAATTTGGAAGAAAATTGGACAAGGTTTTTTCCATCAAAATTTCAGAGAAAGAGTCGATAAAAAGAATCTCCAGGAGATGGATTTGTGAAAAATGTCATAAAGTTTTAATTATGGGGGTTGACATTCAGGAAGAAAAAAATACATGTCCGGTTTGCGGTGGAGGAATTATGCAACGAACAGACGATACTTCCGAAGGTATTAAAAAAAGACTGGAAATTTTCGCTCGGGAAACCCAACCAGTTTTGAATTTATACAAAGAAAAAGGAATTTTGGTTGAAATAAATGGCGAACAGACTGTACCGGAAGTTTTTGCAGATATTTCCAAAGAAATAGACTCATTTAAAAATATTTATGATTAGCATAAAATCACAAAAAGAAATAGAAATAATGCGCAAAGGAGGCAAAATTTTGGCCGGCATAATGGACAAAATTGGAGAAAAGGTTGTTTCGGGAACAGACACAAAAACATTGGACAAGCTTGCCGAAGAGCTTGTTTTTGCTAGTGGAGGAGTGCCGGCTTTTAAGGGTTATGGCGCAGAAACCGGAAATCCGTTTCCGGCCACCATTTGCACTTCCATAAACTCGGAAGTTGTGCACGCGATTCCCAGTGAAAAAGTTATTTTGAAAAATGGGGATATTCTGAAGGTTGATATCGGGATGAAATATGAAGGCATGTTTACGGATATGACGAGAACTTTTTCGGTTGGAGAAATATCACAAGAGGCGCAAGAATTGATTGATGTGGCGGAAGGATGCTTCTGGGCTGGCATTAAAAATTTGAAAGCTGGAGTAATGCTTAGTGACTATTCTAAAGCGGTGCAAAAATATGTGGAAAGTCATGGCTTTTCGGTAGTTCGAAATTTAGTTGGACATGGTATCGGACAAGAATTGCACGAAGATCCCTATGTGCCAAATTATTATGACAAAAAATATCAAGATATTAGGTTGGTAGCCGGAATGGCGCTGGCACTCGAACCGATGGTCAATGCCGGCAAACACAATACGATTCTGGGTGAAGACGGTTGGGTTTTTGTGACAAGAGACGGAAGTCTTAGTGCGCAATATGAAAATACAATTATTATTACAGAGAGTGGAGTTGAGGTAGTGACGGTTTAGATTTATTTGTCATTGCGAGGAATGAAATGACGAAGCAATCTAATATAAAATAAAAATGAGCAGGCAATATTGGGTTTATATATTAACCAACAAGTCAAACACAGTTTTATATACGGGAGTGACTGGCAATTTACTCAGAAGAATGAATGAGCATAAAAATTCAAAAATAGATGGTTTTACAAAAAAGTATAACGTAAATAAATTAGTTTTTGCTGAAGCATTCGAAATGATTGAATACGCATTAATGGCTGAAAAGAAAATAAAAGC
>CAZSCF010000001.1:131098-147809 GCA_964605365.1 uncultured Bdellovibrionales bacterium
CTGAAGCATTCGAAATGATTGAATACGCATTAATGGCTGAAAAGAAAATAAAAGCCGGATCAAGAAAAAAGAAAATTGAATTGATAGAAAGTATAAATCCTGAATTTAAAGAGTTGAAATTTTAAAATTTAGATTGCCACGCCTCTTCGGGGCTCGCAATGACATGGCAGATAAATAAAAAAAGACCGGGGGCTGCGCTATGCGCGAACCGCCGGTCCATGAACCATCATGCATGTGATTTTCTGATGGTTCCGTAATGACGAACGTTTATCCATTTTCTTTTTTTGTTTTTTGCTGGCCGTTTAATGAATATGGCCAGATAACAAAAAAGAAAAGGAATAATAGTGAGAAGACAGAATATTAGCCACCACGAATCAAGTGGGTGGCCATCAGGGACTCTCAATCCCTGAATGTTAGATACCGAAAGGAAAAGGCCGCCTACGAAAGAATAAAATGCGACCAGCCAGGATAAAAACGAAAACAGTTTTTTCTTCTTCATGATTTTTCTCCTTTAAAATTTTTTGTTTATTTTTGTAACATTGAATAATAGCATAAAATTATGAAAAAGTCAATATATAGTCAAAATGAGCCTGAAATAAGCCTTGTAATGGCCATAGATTTTGGAGAATCCAAGGTCGGCCTGGCTTTGGCGGATACGGAAACCAAAATTGCTTTTGTCTATGGAATAATTCAAAACGACAAAAATCTTTTGAATAAATTGACAGAAATAATTACCAGAGAAGGAATCGGAAAAATAATAATCGGCATCCCAACCTACATAAATAAAGAAAAAGAGGAATATGCCGGAGAAAAATTAGGCAATGTGTTGAAAGAAAAATTGGGCGTAGAGGTTGAATATCAAAATGAAATGTTCACAACCAAAATGGCTCAAGACAACATCAAGGAACGTGGCGAAAAAAACATTGCCCGAAAAGACGATCAAGAGGCAGCTAAGATAATTCTTCAGGATTGGCTGGACAAATCATAAAGCATGAAGCATAAAACATGAAACACGTCAGCTTGTATTCTCGAAATAAAAGCAGTGAAATATAAAAGACCTTCTTGCCAGAGGGTTTTTTGTTCCTTAATTTTCTGGCTATATTTATAGGTGGATATGTTGTACGTTCCATGTTTTATGTTTCATGATTTTGTGATATAATCTGAATGTGAATTTAATAAGGTTAAACTAATAAAAAGAATGGAAAATCCATATCTGTCTGTTGTTATCCCTGCCTATAATGAAGCTAGTCGAAAAGGAAGGGGGATTAAGGAGCATTTGCAAGATATAAAAAAATATTTTGAAAACAAGGATATCACATACGAAGTGGTAGTTGTAAATGATGGTTCAAAAGACGATACGGTCAAAGTCATCAAAAATTATCAACCCAATATGCCAAGCCTGGTACTGATTGATCGCAAGGAAAACAAGGGAAAATTATTTTCTGTGCAGGAGGGTCTTTTGAAGGCGCGAGGTCAATTCCGTCTTTTTACTGATGCTGATGGGGCGACTCCTATTGAAAGTCTGGAAAAATTTTGGGAACATATGCAGGCAGGCGAACATATTATAATTGGTTCGCGTGATTTGGAACAATCCAATATTGAAAAGCACCAACCATGGGTAAAGGAATTTTTGGGCGATATGGGAAACTATTTAATTCAATTTACGCTTGGACTTTATGGGATAATGGATACGCAATGCGGGTTTAAAGTTTTTTCAGAAGAGGTTGTAAAAAAAATAGTTCCGCAAATGCAGGCCATTCGTTGGGGTGGCGACTTTGAAATTCTGGCCTTGGGCAAAAGAATGGGCTATAAAATAATCGAAATTCCGGTTACTTGGATTGATTCGGGCCAAAGCACAGTGGGAATCAAGGGCTATGCTCAGACACTGAAGGAATTGTTTCAGGTTAAGTGGAGATTGATTATGGGCAAATACAAAATTCACCCTGTCAAATAATTTTAAATTTTTTTAAATATCATATGCAGTATGTGTATGTGCTAAAATCATTAAAGGATAAAAAGTTTTACACGGGGTATACAAAAAATTTAAAATTAAGATTTGAGCAACATCAAAAAGGAACAGTTGGTTCCACAAAAGACAGGAGGCCATTGAAACTTATTTACTATGAAGCCTGCTTAAATCAAAAAGATGCCACTCATCGTGAAAAGTATTTAAAAACTCATTATGGCAAAATGTTTTTAAAAAATAGGCTCAAATCTTATTTGACGGGGTAAAAAAATGGAGAAAATAAAAAAACAATCAAAAATATCTGAGCTGAGACAGGACTTGGTAACGGGTGATTGGGTTGTAATTGCGACCGGAAGAGCCAAAAGACCGGAAGATTTTGTTCTTCATAAGGAAGATCGGATTGATGTGGATATCAATAATGAAGATAAAGTCTGCGTTTTTTGCTATCCGGAAGAAACCGAACAGGAAAAGGATATTTTGATATATGAAAAAAGAAATGGAGACTGGAGTCTCAGGGTTTTTCCCAATAAATATCCGGCTTTCAGTCGAAGCAGGACGATTAAACATTTTGAAGAAGGTCCGTATTTCGGAATGGACGGAGTCGGTTATCATGAACTTATTGTTACGCGAGATCATAAAAAACAAATCGCCAATTTAGAGATATTGGAAGTTGCGGAAATAATTGATGCTTATCAAAATCGCTATATTGATTTGATGAATAAAAAGAGCGTCAATTTTATTGAAATATTTCACAATCATGGAAAAGAAGCCGGTGCTTCTGTAGCTCATCCGCATTCTCAACTGGCAGCCATTCCGGTAATCTCGCCATATATTAAAGGAGAGTTGGATGGAGCGGAAAATTATTACAAAAATAATAAGGAGTGTGTTTATTGCGTGATGAGCGAATGGGAGTGCGAGAATCAAAAAAGAGTTATTTTTGAAAATAAAGAGTTTGTGGCCTATTGTCCGTTTTCGTCGCGCGCAGCTTTTGAAGTATGGATAGTTCCCAAAAAACACCAACCTTATTTTGAAAGAATAACCGATAAACAAAAAATTGATTTAGCTGAAGCCTTGCAAAATTCGATAAATAAAATATGCGAAGCGTTGGGTAATCCGTCATATAATTTTTATTTACATACTTCGCCTTGCGATGGAAAGGATTATCCGCATTATCATTGGCACATTGAAATTCTTCCGCATACATCTGTTTGGGCAGGATTTGAGCTTTCAACCGGAATTGAAATATCCACTATTGAACCAGAAAAAGCAGCTGAATTTTTGAGGAATTTTTAATAAATTTTAATGTCACAAATTATTTATGATTTCAGAAATAATTGCTATTCTGGCAAAGTTTATTATTTGGGGAATTGACGGACTAGGCTATACGGGGGTAGTTCTAATGATGGCTATTGAAAGCGCTTGCGTGCCATTACCTTCTGAAATTATCATGCCATTTTCAGGATATTTGGTTTCCACTGGGAGATTCGGTTTGTGGGGAGTATCCGTTGCCGGTGCCGGCGGGTGCGTAATTGGATCAGCAATTGCTTATTGGGTCGGGTATTACGGTGGCAGGCCAATGGCGGAAAAATATGGAAAATATGTTTTAATAACCAATCATGATTTGAATATTGCTGATAATTTTTTTAAAAAATATGGAAATGCGGCGGTTTTTATTTCTCGACTGCTTCCGGTAGTTCGAACTTTTATTTCTTTGCCGGCCGGAATTGCTCGAATGAATTTTTGGCAGTTTGTCATTTATACGTTTTTTGGTTCTCTTCCATTTTGCTACTTGCTGGCCTATGTGGGAAAAAAACTGGGTGATAATTGGAATACTTTGGGAGTATATTTTCACAAATTCGACCTAGTTATAGGAATAGTAATTTTGATCGGAATAATTTGGTTTGTAAGAAGACATATGAAAACCCGTTCTATTGAGTAGTTTTGAATTTATTTTCTGCCCTGACACGTTTTTGTTCCCAGCGTGAATAAAAAAACAGAAAATAAATTCAAAAAATATAAAATATGAAATATGTAATTGCAAATCTAAAAATGTCAGCCAGAGGCTGATCCGCCTACGGCGGAAATATTGCTAAGATAAAAAAAATATGAAATATGTAATTGCAAATCTAAAAATGAATATTATGAGTCCTTCGGAAAGAGATCGCTACTTAGATTCGATGGAAAAGGAATTAGGAAAGAATAAATTGAAAAATTCGGAAATCATTTTTTGCCCTCCTTTTGTGCATCTGGAAGCTTTTGGGAAATGGAAAGGGAAAAAGAAAGGGATAAAGATAGGCGCTCAAAACATGTTTTCTGAAGAAAAAGGATCATATACCGGAGAAATTTCTCCAATTATGTTGAAAAATTTAGGCGCAGATTTTGTCATTCTTGGCCATAGTGAAAGAAGAAAGTATTTTTTGGAAAACAACGAAGAGATAAATTTGAAAATAATTTCCGCTCTTAAGAATGGAATCAGGCCAATTCTTTGTTTAGGAGAAACAAAAACGGAAAAAGAGAGTGAATTGACAATGCAAATCATTGAGAGTCAAATTAGGGAGTGCTTAGCGGATGTATCCAGGGCCAAGCTGGAAAAAATAATTTTTGTTTATGAGCCGGTCTGGGCGGTCGGTAGCGATTTGATTCCGACAGCCAATGAAATTATGGAAGCCAAAGTTTTGATAAAAAAAATTCTGGTTGAAATATTTGGACCAAAAAACATTAAAAATATAGCGATACTTTATGGCGGAAGCGTGAATTGCAAAAATGTCGAAGAGGTCTGCCTTAATCCTGATCTAGACGGGGTTTTAGTGGGTAGGGAAAGCTTGTTGCCACGCGAATTTGTGAAAATAGCTGAAATTTTAGACAAATAAAAATAATTAAAAGATAACTAAATAAATTTTATGATTGTATCAGTTAAAGAAATTCTGACTAAAGCCAAGGAAGGAGGATATGCTGTTGGGGCTTTTAACACAGTTAACCTTGAGACAACACAAGCCATAATTTCTGCGGCCAGAGAGATGAATTCTCCAGTAATTATTCAAATTACGGAGAAAACAATGGAATATGCCGGAGGTCGTGGTATATATAATTTGGTGAAAAATTTGGTTGATTTTTACGCTCCAAATATTCCTGTTGGAATTCATCTCGATCATGGAAAAAATATGGAAATAATCAAGAGAGCCGTAGACATCGGCTTTAATTCTGTTATGTATGATGGGTCACGTAAAAAATTTGAAGACAATGCTATGATTACGAAGGAAGTCGTTGATTTTTGTCATGAAAAAGGCGTGAGCGTTCAGGGTGAATTGGGAAATGTTCCATATCTTAGCGAACAAAAAATGGGTAATGTTGATTGGGACGAATATATGACTGATCCAGAACAGGCTAAAAAGTTTGTTGAAAATACGGGCATCGATGCGCTAGCTGTAGCAATTGGAAATGCGCACGACTTTTTTCAAGAACGAGAAACTCCGGACTGGGAAAGATTGGAAAAAATTATCGGTTTGGTAAATATTCCTATCATTATTCATGGAGCGTCTGATTGGGAAGATGGAAAGGCAACTGACGCCGTTAAAAGGGGCGTAAGTTGCTTTAATGTTGATACCAATATCAGATTAACTTTTATAAACACGCTAAGTAGTCTTTTTAGAGGAAAACATGAACCCGGTTTTGATATTCGAAATATTCTTGGTCAGGCGCGTGAATCAGTAAAGGAGAATGTAAAAAAGAAAATGAAATTATTTGGCAGCGCGGGCAAAGTGTAGATACTCAGTTTTTTTGTCATTGCGAGGAATGAAATGACGAAGCAATCTAATATTTTTAAGATTGGATTGCCACGCCTCTTCAAGGCTCGCAATGACAAAGGGGGTTTACAATTAAATAATTTTTTAATTTTATATAAATATTATGATTAAATTAGCTATTAATGGTTTTGGGAGGATTGGTCGTCCGGCATTTAAAATTGCTTTTGAAAAAGAGGATGTGGAAATAGTGGCCATTAACGATTTGACTGATATAAAAACCGCCGTACATCTTTTGAAATATGATTCATGCTACGGAAGATATGAACGGGAAGTTTTTGCAGATGAAGAAAAATCGGAAATTGTGGTTGATGGAACGATAATAAAATATTTTAGCGAAACCGATCCGGAAAAATTGCCGTGGCAAGAGTTGGGCGTAGACATTGTTTTGGAATGTACCGGAGTCTTTGATAATAAGGAAACTGCAGGAAAGCATCTGACAGCCGGAGCCAAGAAAGTTATTATGAGTGCTCCAGCCAAAGACGATACTCCTGTTTATATTTTAGGAATCAATGAGAATGAGTATGGCGGGGAAAATATTATTTCCAATGGATCTTGCACCACTAATTGTTTGGCGCCGATAATCAAAGTTTTGGATGAAAATTTTGGCTTAGATAAAGGATTTATGACTACTACTCATTCTTATACTAACGATCAAAGACTCTTGGATTTGCCGCATAGAGATTTGCGCAGGGCCAGAGCGGCTGGGCAAAATATCATTCCTACGACTACGGGCGCAGCCAAGACGGTTGGAAAGGTTATGAAACATCTGGATGGAAAATTGGATGGGATTTCATTGCGCGTTCCGACTCCTGTGGTTTCCATTGTAGATTTTATTTGTAATATTCGAAAGAATGCTAGTGTTGAGGAGATAAACGAAGCTTTTGAAAATGCTTCGCAAAATGGGCTTAATGGAATTATGGGTGTTGAAAAGGAAAAATTGGTTTCTATGGATTTTAAGGGGGATCCCAAATCTTCGATTGTCGACTTGTCGCTTACGATGGTCAATGAAAATTTAGTCAAAGTTGTCGGTTGGTATGATAATGAATGGGGTTATGCCAATCGTTTGGTAGAAATGGCAGAATATATAACCAAATAAATCGAAGCGTTGATTTTATGCTGGTTTTATGCTATAATTGACATATGAAAACTTTAGTAAAGAGAAGTCTTTTTTGGGATATAGCCGAGATTGATCCTGAAAAAAATAAGAAATTTATTATTGAAAGAATTTTAGAATTTGGAGATGAATATGATTTTTGTTGGGCGATAAAAGTTTATGGAAGTGATGAGATCAGAAAAAATTTGTTGCAAAACAAGTCGCTTGATAGAAAATCGTTGTTTTTTTGGTGTCAATATTTTAATCTTAGTCAAAGTAAATGTTTAAAGAATCAATCAGTCAAGAAACAAAGTTGGTTCTGGAAAAGATAGCCCAAACCGATTTGGTGGGTGGTTTTTATTTGGCAGGTGGAACAGCGCTAGCCATTCATTTTGGACATAGAAAATCAATAGATCTGGATTGGTTTTGCCAGTCTGATTTTTCTAATAATAAAATAAAAGAGAAGCTATCTCAGCTTGGCAACTTGCAAATTATCAGTGAAGAAGATGGCACAATCAACGGTGTATTGGATGGTGTTCGAGTTAGTTTTTTGCGTTATAAATATAAATTAATGTTTCCCCCGGTTACATTGGGAAAAATAAACTTGGCTGATGAGCGAGATATTGCGGCCATGAAAATTGATGCTATGTCATCCCGTGGCAGCAAAAAGGATTTTATTGATATATTTTTTCTTCTTAAGAGATATACTCTGGAAGAATTGGTTGTATTTTTTGAGAAAAAATATGAGGAGATTAATTATAATAAATTACATATTTTGAAAAGTCTGGTTTATTTTGCAGATGCAGACAATGAGCCAATGCCAATAATGATTCAGCAAATAGATTGGGAAACAATCAAAAAAGATATTAGAAAGAAAATTAATGGATTTGTAAAAAAAATACAAGACAAAAAAAATTATTTTGAAGTGTAAAGACATATCGTACGATGCAGTTCTATATAAAATATTGTATTTTATTGCTGTGGATAACTTCTTCTTCTTCTTCTTCAAATTTTATGATATACTTACTTCAGTTAATAAAATAAATAATGTAAACAAATGCTGTTTTTTGCAGTAGCTTCCATTGTTATTTTTGTTCTTCTTTTGTATTTCAAGAAAAAAAGAATTATCGTTTCAAATTTTCCAGTAATATTTTTTTTGTTGGCTTTTTTGAGTGGAGTTTATTCTTTTAAATATTTTTCTCAGACGGACTTTTCCTCTTCCCATTCATTAGAAGCAAACAAGCCAGTAAGAGATATTAAAAGCGCTAATGAAACTTTAACAGTTAAGGGGGATCGGAATCAGAATGATTCAAATATTCAAAATAGCATAATTTCAACGACAGCGAATGACGCGGATTTTTCTAAAAGTTCCTCGGCGCTTTTTTCTTTTTCTCCCATTGAAAATCCAACCGCTTCATTTAAAAAATTCAAATATATCAGCGGCGATTTTGTTGTTACCGAAACAGGCGTCTTGAAAATAAAGCCCAAAACAATTGATGCGGAAGAAATAGCTTATCATGCCATTGAAAGCGCAAATATCGATTCCAATTCCATCACTTCCCGAACCATCAAAAACGGAACCATTCAAGGCGAAGATATAGATAAAAATACCCATCTAACCCTCGGTAAACTTACGATGGGAGGGAGTATTCTGCCCGATGCGGATGATGTCTATACGCTTGGTTCTGAAACCCATCGTTTCAAGGATTTGTATCTGGGTTCTGACTCTCTTCACATTATCGGTGAAGATGGAGAAGAAAATTCTCTCTCTTACAACAATGAAGAGGGTTATTTGGATTTTTCCAGTAATGTTCGTTTCGCTCAAAACCTTACGGTAGACGGAGTTATCTATGGTTCTGTTTCCGGTTCTTTCGCTCCGACTGGTGATGTAAATATGGATAATCATATCATCACCAATATCGGCAATGCCGATACTGATTTTGATTCCACCGGCGGACTGACTTTGGCCGGCAATCTCAATGCCAACTCAGGCATCGATATCCTGGGTGCCAACCTGACTGTAGGCGGAACTAATTTCATAGTGGATGTAAACAATGGCAATATCACTGCCGGAACTTACAATGGCAATACTCTTACGACCGGCACAGGCACCTTGACTTTGAATACGTATGCCCTGACTTTATCCGGAGATTCTTCCCTTAATCAAAATCTTTTGACTTCTTCTTCTCCAACTTTTGTTACCACAAAACTTTCCGGACTGTCTGATGGATATATTCCTTACCATGCTTCCGATGCAATTGGTTTAACCAACAGTGTGATTTATACAAATGGAACGAATGTGGGGATCGGGACGACGGGGCCATTGGCCGGGTTGCATGTCGGAACGGGTGGTATGCCGACAATTGTCGGAATTAATGATGTCTATATCCAAAATGATTTGGAAGTAAGCGGAGGTATTTTTGGTGATTTGACAGGCGATATAACCGGAAACGCTTCCGGCACTTCGTCAAATGTAACCGGGACCGTTTCCATTTCCAACGGCGGAACGGGGCAAACCACCGCTCAAAATGCCAGAAACGCTTTACTGCCGAGCCAAACTGACAATGCCAATAAATTTTTGCAAACGGATGGAAACAATGTCGCTTGGCAAAATGTTTTATGGTCGCAACTTAATGCTCCAATCGCTAATCTTTCTCTGTCGATGCAGAGTTATGCGACAACTTTGACATACGGAGCCGCTACCGGAGATTCCAATCTTTTCAATCTCATAGATACTGCCGCTAACACCGGAACAGGAGTTCTGCTGAATGTTACGACAGGAAATTCTTCGTTACTGAATCCTTTTCAAGTCTCCGCTTCCAATGGAATATTTCCGGCCTTAGCGGTTAATAATACCGGCAAAGTCGGTATCGGAACGAATGATCCGACATCTCAACTGACAGTTATTGGTGGAGCCACTTTTGGCGCAACGTATTCTACTGAAATCTTGGATGACGGGATAGTGGCAATTGAAGGGAGATTGGGAATCGGGATCAGCGCGCCGACCCAGGCATTGGAAATAGCCGGAAATGTAAAAACTTCCATTGAATCATGGATAGGCCCAACCAATACAACTGGCATATATTTCAAAAATGGCAACGTCGGCATTGGGACGACGAATCCAACTGCCAAATTGGAAATCGGCGGTACATCCGGAACGGACGGCATAAAGTTTCCGGACGGAAATACGCAATTTTATGCCGCTACCGGCACAACATACGCAGAAGGCGAAGGGCGATCAGGCGATTATTATTGTAAAAAGAAAGAAGTTTCGGCTTCCGGACAAGTCAGTGATTGGGAAAATATAAATACGTCTGAAATTTGCGGTTTTAACAAGCGTTGTGAAAACGGACTTTGCATTGAAACTGATTTTGTTTGCGGCACATCTGATGTTATGGATGCCGATGGTAATACATACAATACTGTTTTGATTGATCAACAATGCTGGATGGCTTCAAACCTAAAAGTCGGAACCATGTTGGCTTCGGGGTCAACTATGCCTTCCAATAATGAAACCATCGAAAAATGGTGTTACGACAACAATGAATCTAACTGCACATCCGACGGAGGATTATATCATTGGGACGAGGCTATGCAATATTCGACCAGCGAAAGCGCGCAAGGCATTTGTCCTACTGGTTGGCATATTCCAACCGATGCGGAGCAATATGCTTTGGAAAATTATTTAAAAGATGAAGGGCAAACATGCAATGCTGCTAGAAATGGAGCGTGGGATTGTTCCACGGCTGGCACCAAATTAAAATCAGGTGGCAGTTCCGGTATGAATTTTCCGCTAGCTGGCGGCCGCAGTACGGATGGTTCTTTCCTCGATCGCTTGTCGTACGCCCTCTTTTGGTCATCGTCTCAGTCCGGATCGTCCGCTTGGAGCCGGAATTTGAATTCAGGGAGCGCGACTGTTGACCGGGCCACCTATTCCAAGGCTTACGGCTTTTCAGTGCGGTGCCTCAAGGACTAATCCCGCGAAGCGGGATAATTGACTCCCGCCAAAGGCGGGTCGCCGATGAGGCGACTTTGACTCTTTGACTCTTTGGGGCAAATGCAGAAGTAAAAATTTTCAGAAAAATTCAATGAAAAAAATAAAATAACTGATTAAAAAACCATTTATTAAGGATTTTTTAATAACTACGTCGGATGGAAAAAAATAAATAAAAATTAACTACTCATGTCTACATACGACAATCTGTCAGTCTATCGCGCCAGCTATGATCTTTTGGTCGAATTATTTCGTTTTACCAAAAATTTTTCCAGGGAATATAAATTTACGCTTGGCGAAAACATTAAGAAGGAAACCGTGGAAATGATTACCAATATCTATCGCGCCAACAGCAGTTTTTTGGGTCGAAAAGAAAAAATACAATCGGCGCGCGAAAATGTAGAAACAATCCGTCTCTTTTTGCGGCTTCTGAAAGATCTCAGGCAAGTTGATTTGAAAAAATTTGTCTTTCTCAATGAAAAAATAGAATCTGTCAGTCGCCAATTAACCGGTTGGGAAAAGAAAAGTTGAAAAAAGGCCGGAGTTACGCGTTACCAAGGTACGCGTAAGCGCGCCGATGCAAGTCCAATAATCCTCTGGCTTCATATATTGCAAAATATTCAGGAGTCAGGAATAGAAGCGCGGAAAAGGAGTATTTTTTTGATTAGTTTATTTACTGTTGTTTGATTTTTTTATAGCATTAAAACACGAATATTTCTTTATGTTATCAATATTGGCATTTATGTTTTAAAAATGCTACTTCTCCTTTTCCGCACTTCATTTGCTTTATGCGCTGAAGTATAAAGCAAAGAGCGATAGCGATTATTTTTAGCGCTAGCTGGCAACCGCAATACGGATGGTTCTTTCAACAATCGCTTGTCAAACGCCAACTTTTGGTCATCGTCTCAGTCCGGATCGTCCGCTTGGAACCGGAATTTGAATTCAGGGAACGCGACTGTTAACCGGAACACCAATTCCAAGGCTAACGGCTTTTCAGTGCGGTGCCTCAAGGACTCGCTTATACAAAACGTCCCATATTTTCGGGACGTTTTTGCTGAAAAACAAAAGTTTTTAAAAAACAAAATAAAAAATGTCTTCAAAATTATTGGCAGATTTGTTTCAAGCATATTTTGATGCTAGAAAAAACAAAAGAAAAACGCAAAGTGCCATAAAATTCGAGATGAATTACGAAAGAGAAATTTTCAAACTTCGCGATGAAATATTAAATAAAAAATACGAAATTTCCCCGAGTATTTGTTTTATTTCTTTTTTTCCGGTCAAAAGAGAAATATTTGCCGGCGATTTTCGCGACCGGATCGTTCATCATCTCATTTTCAATTACCTTAATCCTTTTTGCGAGAGGATCTTTATTTCGGACAGTTATTCCTGCCGGGCGGGAAAAGGCACCTCATATGGAGTAAAAAGAGCAGATCGTTTTATTCGTGCTTGCAGTGAAAATTACAAAAAGGATTGTTACACTTTAAAGCTCGATATCGCCGGCTATTTTATGGCTATTGATAAGAATATTCTTTTTAAAAAAATAAAAGATATACTCAAAAAATTCGAATCTGAGATTAATTTTGATCAGGCTCTTGTTTATTGGCTCATTGAAAAAGTAATTTTTAATGATCCGACAAAAACCTGTATTGTAAAAGGGGAAAGAAAAGACTGGATCGGACTTCCTGAATCAAAAAGCCTGTTTTTTTCTGAAAGAAACAGGGGATTGCCGATCGGCAATCTGACGAGCCAACTTTTTGCTAATCTTTACCTAAACGACCTGGATCACTTTGTGAAATATGAGCTTGGCTGCAAACATTACGGGCGTTATGTGGACGACTTGCTGTTTATTCATCGGGATAAAAAATTTTTAGCTTCACTTTTTTGCGTATTGGATGCTTATTTGCGGAAAAATATTTTACTTAAACTGCATACTAAAAAAATATATCTGCAACATTTCAGTCGCGGAGTCGTTTTTCTTGGAAGAGTTGTTTTGCCTTATCGCATTTATCTTAGAAACAATATCAAAAAAAATATACACAAAAAAATTAATCAATGGAAAATAATTTTAAAAGCGGATAAAATATCCAAAAATCAAAAAAATAAAATCATTTCCTGCTATTTTTCCTATCGAGGAATGTTGACAAGTTGCAATGCATATAAACTGAAACAAAAATTAAAAGCGAAATTGTCTAAAGTTAAATTTGGTGTTTGCATTATTTGATGTAAATGCAATAACTTTGGTGAAATAACCAGGATTACGCAGGTTTTTTTATTTGCTAAAAAGCCCAAAGAGTAATAAAATTAAAAGCAGACGGGTTGTTTTTAGACTAGGTTCTCTTTTTTACAAAAATGGCAAGAGATTAAGATATAGAAAATTGAAATTATGATTAAAATTAGTTTGATTTAAAATGAGTATAAAAAAGAAAAAAATAAAATCAAAAATAAACAATAGCTTATGTTTGATGTTTTAATAAAAAACGGGATTGTTATTGATGGTACAGGAGAGCCGATGTATCGAGCCGATATTGGAATTAATGAGGAAAAAATTTCCAAAATTGGACAACTGCAAAATGAAAGAGGAAAAGTTGAAATCGATGCCAATGGTCTTTTGGTTTGTCCTGGTTTTGTGGATGTAAATAATCACAGTGATACTTATTGGCAAATATTTTTAAATCCCGACCTCGAGAGTCTTGTTTATCAAGGGATTACAACCATTATTGGAGGAAATTGTGGCTCGTCTTTAGCTCCGCTCATAAATGAAAAATCAATCCAATCTATTCAAAAATGGGTAAATTTGGGCAGAATCATTTTTAGTTGGATGAAGCTTAAAGAATTTCTTAATTTTATTAAGGATAAAGAATTGTCGGTAAATTTTGGAACGTTGGTTGGATACGGAACTCTTCGTCGAAGTTTAATTAAAAATCAGGCGAAGCATCCGGACTCAAGAGAGAAAAAAATGATGGAAAATCTGTTCCTGGCTTCCATGAAAGAAGGAGCGTTCGGACTTTCGGCCGGCTTGGTCTATGTGCATACGAGATTGGCTACATTTCAGGAGCTTGTGGATATGGCAAAAATCGTCAAAAAATATGATGGAGTTTTTGTTTTGCATCTTAGAAACGAAAGAGATAAAATATTAGATTCAGTTCGGGAGATTGTAAATATCGCCAAGGAGTCAGGAGCAAAAGTTCATATCTCTCATTTCAAGGTAATGGAAAAGAAAAATTGGCTTCTTCTGGAAGATGCTTTGGAGATTCTAAGAAAAGCCCGAGAAGAAGGCATTTTAATAACCTTTGATGTTTACCCATATACGGCCACAGGAACGGTCTTGCATACGCTATTGCCAGATTGGGTTACCGAGGGCGGAAGGCATATGATGCTTAGCCGTATCAAAGATCCAATTATCCGTTCAAAAATTGTTGCGGATATGAAAAAATCCGGTTTTGATTATTCAAAAATTAAAATAATTATTTCTCCCATTATCAAATCTTTGGCCAAAAGAGATGTATCTGAAAGTGCAATTGATCAAGGAAGGGAGGCTGAAGAAGTTGTTTTGGATATCTTAGCAGCTTCGGAGGGACATGTTATTGTTTCAATGGAAGTTTTAAATGAGGAAAATATCGAAAAAATTATAGCTGATCCGTTGTCGGTTATTTCTTCCAATAGCGCTGGTTATAATTTGGAACATGCCAGAACGGGCGAAACCGTGCATCCAAGAAGTTTCGGGACATTTCCAAGGATTTTGCATAAATATGTTTTGGATCGACAAATTATCGGTTGGGAAAAGGCTATTCAAAAAATGACAAGTTTCCCGGCTGAAAGATTTGGAATCGACAAAAGAGGGAAAATAAAAGAGAAATATTTTGCCGACCTGACTATTATTGATAGGGATGAAATTCGAGATTTCGCTACAACTGAAAATCCTTATCAATATAGCAAGGGAGTGAAGTCCGTTTTGGTTAATGGGAAGATAATCTTAAATGACGGCGTATATTTGGGAGTTAGAAACGGAGCGGTTTTAAAAAAAGGTTAAAATTATAAATTATTTTAAGTTTGGAAAAAAATGAAGATAGAGGATCTGAAAGGCAAAAAAATAACTATAATGGGTTTGGGTCTTTTGGGTGGAGGCCTGGGCGCTGTTCGTTTTCTTCATGGAGCCGGAGCTAAAATTATTGTTACAGATATAAAGTCCAAAGAGGAGCTGGCGACTTCAATTGAAAAATTGAAAGATTTAAAAAACATTGAATATGTTTTGGGCCAGCATCGAATAGAAGATTTTACCAGGGTTGATATGGTTGTTAAAAATCCGGCTGCCCAGTGGGATAATAAATACATAAAGATGGCTTTGGATAAAAATATTCCGGTAGAAATAGATTCCAGTTTGTTTTTTAAGCTTTGTAAAAATACAATTGTAGGTGTTACCGGAACAAAAGGAAAAACTACTACGGCAACTTTGGTTTATGAAATCTTAAAAACGGCCGGGAAAAATGCAATTATGATCGGAGTTGATAAGATTTCCGTTTTGGATAAGCTGAAAGAAATCAAAAAAGACAGTATTGTTGTTTTCGAGCTTTCCAGTTGGAGGCTCAGCGCCCTCGGAAGATATAATACCAGCCCCCATATAGCTGTTTTTACCAACATTTATCCTGATCACCTTAATTATTATAAAACATTGACTGGGTATGTTGGGGATAAAAAATATATTTTTTCCAGTCAAAAGGCAAAAGATTTTTGCATAATAAATGCGGATGACGACACCATAAAGAACATATTGTCTGAAATCAAATCTCAAATTATAAGATTTTCAAATAAAAAAGTTGAATGTGGTCGAGCTGTCTATATAAATGAAGGAGTAATTTACCTAAATGATGGAATCGATGAAAAAAGAGTAGTGGATACTTCAGAAATAAAAATAAAGGGGCAGCACAATTGGGGCAATGTAATGGCTGGCATTGGAGCGGCCTATGTTTTAGGGATTAAAATTGAAAAAATAAGGAAAGCCATTTTAAATTTTACAAAAGCTCCTGCGCAGAGGCTGGAATTTATTAGAGAGTTTCATGGCGTGCGATATTACAATGATACGGCAGCAACAACTCCAGAAAGTGCTATTTCGGGTATCAATTCGTTTGAGGAGTCGGTTATTTTAATTTGCGGCGGATCAGACAAAAATTTGGATATGTCCGAAATGGCTAAAATCATATGTAAGAAAGTTGCCGGTGTAATTTTTTTGAAAGGAGAAGCCAGTGATAAAATTATTGCAAAAATTAATGAAATACTGCCCGAAGAAAAGAAGAAGGAATTTTCTGTTGTCGGATCTATGAAGAAGGCTGTTGAGATTGCCAGATCCGTTGCCGTACCCGGAGATGTGGTTTTGCTTTCTCCTGGCGCCGCCAGCTTCGGAACGTTTATCAATGAATTTGATAGAGGAGAAAAATTTGCTCAAGAAGTAGAAAAAATGAAATGAAAAATAAAAAAAATCCCTTGGGATTTTTTTTCGTGGTGGGCGTACCAAGATTTGAACTTGGGTTCGCCTAGGCGAACATTACCCGCCTGGGCGGGCGCGCTCTAACCAACCTCTGCCCTTACCAGTTTTTAAAAATTTTTCAAATTTCAATGCTTCTGACCTTGTCTTAAATTCTTTTTTTAAAACAACTCTCCATGGACCCTTTTTATAGGTTGTTCTATGAAATTTAGCTTTTTCAGGATTTACATCATTGTGCATTACAAGCCGTTGTTTTAAGTCTTCTGTACTGCCTATATATCTTTTATTTTTTGTATTTTTTAGAACGTATGTAAAAAACATGTGGGCGTACCAAGATTTGAACTTGGGTTCGCCTAGGCGAACATTACCCGCCTGG
>CAZSCF010000001.1:147909-149983 GCA_964605365.1 uncultured Bdellovibrionales bacterium
TATTTTTTAGAACGTATGTAAAAAACATGTGGGCGTACCAAGATTTGAACTTGGGACCTCGTCATTATCAGTGACGCGCTCTAACCAACTGAGCTATACGCCCGTAAGCATGCTACCTTTCTTTATAAACAAAAAACAACAAATCGTCAATTGCAATTATATTTGATTGGATTTGTGGACCCTAGGAGATTCGAACTCCTGACCTCCTCGGTGCAAGCGAGGCGCTCTACCAACTGAGCTAAAGGCCCAAACTAAATTCGGATTGCTTTTTGTTTTTTTAAATGAGGCGCTCGGACCCTGTCCGCCTCTGGCGGAAACTGAGCTAAAGGCCCAAAAACTTAGATTATTCTAGCATCTTTAAAAAGATTTGACAATGTTTTTTGAATAGGGTAATATTTTAATGTAATAAAAAGCCTCGGGGGGCTTTTTAAAAAAGCTTAAAATTAGCTTTTTTAGAAAAATTTACCCTGTTAAATAATTTTGCTCTGCAAAATTAAGATTTGAATAAAAGAATTTTAACAAGGGTGGAATGGTTATTTATATTAATAAAAAATAAGATTGTTTCAAGCAAAATTCAAAATCTTATTTAACAGGATAAATGACAAAAAATAATATCGCGCAATTTTTTAGAGAGGCCAAGGCCGAACTTTTGAAAGTCAATTGGCCTAACAAAAAACAAACTACGATTTATACCGTAGCGGTTATTTTGGTCAGTATTGCTGTGGCCGCTTTTTTGGGTAGTTTGGATTATTTTTTTAATTATTTATTAAAAGTTGTTTTGATTAAATAAAAAATGTGGGCTATCCCGCACTAATTCCGAAGTTAGTTTTTATGAAATGGCTAACTTGTTCCAAAGAATCGCCTGCGGCTTAGTTAAGATATAACAAATATTAAATTTCTAGAATTGGTGCGGGATGCTCATGTTTGTAGCTACTCGTACCTCGTAGACAAACATGGCAAAGCAGACACAACATCACGGAAGAGCTTGGTATGTTATTCATACTTACAGCGGGTATGAAGATAATGTGGCCAGAAATCTTAAACAAAGAATCGAATCTATGGATATGCAAGATTTGATTTTTGATGTGATGGTTCCGATTGAAAAAAAAATAAAGATAAAGGCTGGAAAGCGAACCGTAGTTGAAGAAAAAATTTATCCAGGTTACGTTTTGGTGGAAATGGTTGTTACGGATGCTTCTTGGTATGTAGTCAGGAATACGCCAAATGTGACCGGATTTATCGGGCTTGGAACAACGCCAACGCCGGTTGATCCGTTTGAAATTGAAGCTTTGAAAAAACGAATGGGAGTGGCCGAGCCGAAATACAAGATTGATGTAAAATCGGGAGATGCGGTGAAAATAACAGACGGACCATTTAAAGAGTTTGATGGAAGAGTTGATGAGGTTGATGAGGAGAAAGGAAAAGTAAAGGTGTTTGTTTCTATTTTTGGAAGAGAAACTCCAGTAGAGTTGGATTTCTTGCAGATTAATAAAATATAGGTGGGCTATCCCGCACCAAATTCCGAAATTTATTTTTTGATAAAAATAAATTTGCTTCGCGGAATCGCCTGTGGCTTAGCTGGAATATAATAAAAAATATTAAATTATAGAATTGGTGCGGGGTGCTCATTTTCGTAGCTACTCGTACCTCGTAGACGAAAATGGCAAAGAAAATTAAGACAATTATTAAATTACAAATTGAAGCGGGGAAGGCTAATCCGGCGCCTCCAGTTGGTCCGGCACTAGGTCAACACGGGCTCAATATTCAGGAATTTTGTTCTAAGTTCAATGAGGCGACCAAGGATAAAGCAGGAGATATTATCCCGGCCGAGATAACTGTTTTTGAAGACAGGAGTTTTACTTTTGTTCTGAAGACTCCGCCAGCATCGGATCTTTTACGCAAAGCAGCTGGTATCGAAAAAGGCTCGGGAAATCCTCTGAAAAATAAAGTCGGTACTATTAGTTCGGAAAAATTAAAAGAAATCGCGGAAAGGAAACTGCCGGATCTGAATGCCAATGATGTTGATGGGGCGATGAAAATAATCGGCGGGACAGCAAGATCGATGGGAATAAAA
>CAZSCF010000002.1:0-55586 GCA_964605365.1 uncultured Bdellovibrionales bacterium
AAGTAAAAAATATATCATTTTCTTGCATATGCAACTATTTGATATATTGGCTTTTCTTGAAACAAAATTGTTCTGATGTTAGGATGGGAATAGAAAAATAATATATTACAAGAAATAACCAACAGTAGAAACTATGGAAATTTTTGTTTTATGTTCCATGTTTCATGTTTAATGAAGTTATGTCGGGACATTCACATTGGGCGGGAATAAAGCACCGAAAAGGAATTAATGATGCCAAAAAGGCGCAGATTTTTACCAAACATGGAAAACTGATTTCCATCGCAGCTCGCGATGGTGGCGGCAATCCGGAAACAAATTTTCAACTGCGCCTAGCCATGGATCGAGCGCGCCGAGAGAATATGCCAAAGGATAAAATTGAAAATGCTATTAAGCGCGGCACTGGCGAACTCAAAGGACAAGCTGAAATTCAAGAAGTCATGTATGAAGCCTACCTGCCTGTCCGGCAGGCAGGTGATCCCGGACAAGTAGCGATGCTTATCAAGACCGCTACGGATAATAAAAACCGGACTTTTGGAGAAATTAGAACAATTTTAACTAAAAATGGAGGCAAGTTGGTTCCTGAAGGATCGGTTGGTTTTCTTTTCAAACAAGTTGGCGAAATTATTGTTGAAAATAAAAACAACTCTGAGGAGCTAGAAATGAAAGCCATTGAAGCCGGCGCTGAAGATATAAGTTTTTCCGATAATTTTTTGAATATTTATACTGAAGTTTCTGCTTTGCAAAAAGTCAAAGAAAGCTTGGAAAAGGATAGTTTGCAAATCGAAAGTGCTAATTTGGTTTACATCCCTTTACAAAAAACTGTTTTGAATAACAAAGATCAATCTACTTACAAAAAACTTTTGGAACTTTTGGATGATCAAGAGGACGTACAGGAAATTTTTGATAATCTATAAATTATCAAAAATTAATTTTCAATTCACACTAATCAAGAATTAATACTTGGTTTGAAAATTTAAAAATGAAAAATTCAATGAAAATTGTAAATTGATAATTTGAAAATTATAAACTTTCTTTTTAAACATCGCAATGAATAAACAAAAAAACAAACTGCTTTCAAAAACTCTTAGAGTTCTCGGCATTGATCCCGGCACAGCTACAACAGGTTGGGCTATTCTTGAAGAAAAAAACGGAATCGTTTCTCCCATAGCTTTCGGACATATTTCTACAGCAAAAGAAGGGAGTGAAGAAAGCCGTCTTTTGGAAATTTCCAATGATCTTTTAAAAATAATTTTAAAATATCGGCCACAAGAAGCATCAATCGAGCAGCTTTTCTTTTTTAAAAACAAGAAGACTATTATACAAGTTGGGCAAGCCAGAGGCACTATTCTCTTGACACTTAAGCAAAAAAATGTTAATATTTTCAATTACACTCCCCTCCAGGTAAAACAAGCTATCACTGGTTATGGTCGCGCTGAAAAGAAACAGATACAGACAATGGTTAAAAGTGTCTTGAAATTAAAAACAATCCCCAAGCCGGATGATACGGCCGATGCTATTGCCGTAGCACTGTGTCACATTAATAGTCGAAAAATGAATCCTTTTCAATAACAATTAATTGCAAATTTATGGAAAAAATAAGTCCGGTAGTTAATCTGCTTATAAATCAAGGAGTGCCATTGGAAACAGTTGTGCTCATTTTAATGTTTCCTATTATCGCAACTCTAATCGTTTTTTTGCGCCAGGTTTTAGGAATCAAAGCTTTTGGTATCTACACTCCTCTTATTATTACCTTTGCTTTCTTAGCAACTCATGACTTGCGCTATGGCATTGCCATTTTTATTTCTGTAATTTTGGTTGGAATGCTGGCCAGACTTTTATTAAAATCCCTTCGCTTGCTTTATTTGCCGCGTGTAGCCATCATGCTTTCTGTCGTTGCTGCGGCCATGCTTATTCTTTTGGCTTTCGGGGGAAGCCTCAGAAGAACCGGATTGGCGGCTGTTTCAATTTTCCCCATTTTAATTATGATAACTCTGGTTGAAAAATTCATTGCTATTCAGATAGAAAAGGGCGATAAAACTGCTGTCGTTTTGGCTATAGAAACGTTGTTAATTTCTATTATCGGATACTTTGTTGCCAGCTGGCATCTTTTAATTCAGCTTTTAGTGTGTTATCCCTGGCTCGTGCTCTTTACCCTTCCTATAAATATTATTTTAGGAAAATGGACTGGTCTCCGAATTTCTGAATATTTTCGTTTCAAGGAAATAATGAAAAAAATGTAATTTATTTTAATGTTTCTTTTGCACCTATGTTTGATTTTTTAAAAAAAAGAAATGGAATTCTGGGAATGAACGCCAGAAATCTCAGATACATTCGTCCTTTTAATTTAAAATCTGCCAAAAGACTGGCCGACAACAAGCTTCTTAGCAAAAAACTTTTAGCTAAAAATGGCATAGCCGTTTCTTCTTTGCTTTTTAAAATACGCAATCGAGAAGAATTGGAAACTTTTGATTGGACAAGACTTCCGGAAAGTTTTGCCTTAAAACCAAATCGTGGTTTTGGCGGAGAGGGCATTGTTGTGGTCTACGGAAAAAAGAAAGGTACTGATGATACGTGGATCAAGGCTGATCGCTCACGAGTCACCATAGAAGACCTAAAGAATCATATTCAAAATATCTTGGACGGGGCTTTTTCTCTGGCCAACACGCCCGATATTGCTTTTTTTGAAGAGAGAGTAAAACTGAGCAAATCTTTTAAGCCATATACTTTTAAGGGCATTCCGGATATCCGAGTTATTGTTTTTAACAAGGTTCCTGTTATGGCCATGCTTCGCCTTCCAACTAAAGAGTCTGGCGGAAAAGCCAATTTGCAACAGGGTGCTATTGGATTGGGAATCGATATGGCGTCCGGTGTAACTACCACTGCCATTCAAGGAAAAAACAAAATAATCGAAAGAATGCCAGATTCAAGGCTCACGGCCAGCGGATTGCGAATTCCTTATTGGAAGGAAATTTTATTTTTGGCTGTTAAGGCGCAAGAAATATCTGGATTGGGATATTTGGGAGTAGACATAGCAATTGACAAAGAAAAGGGGCCTGTCGTTTTGGAATTAAATGCTCGCCCGGGACTTTCAATTCAGTTGGCAAATTTGTCTGGATTAAAAGAAAGACTGGAAAGAGTGGCTGGGCTTAAGATAAAATCTTTGGAGCGCGGTGTCCGCGTGGGCCGAGATCTTTTTGGGGGAGAAATTGAAGAAGAACTAGAAGACATTTCGGGAAAAAAGGTTATTGGCACAATTGAAAAAATAAAAATACTTGGAAAAAACGAAAAAGAAATTGAAGTCGAAGCCAAGATTGATACGGGAGCAGGATTTACATCTATCGATACCTCCTTAGCAGAACAATTAGGTTTCGAAGATACCGTTAGAGAATACCAAAAAATAAAAAGTGCTTACAAAGACATTCAGCAATTAAGTAGCGTCGAGCGTTGGAATATTTTTAAAAACGTCCCCCATATTACCAGTACTGCCATTATTAATTCGGCAAACGGAACAACATATCGACCAACGATAGCAATCACCATCATTGTAGAAAACATAAGAATTCCAACCAGGGCAACCCTTATTGATCGTTCTCGCCTTAAATACCCCGTGCTTATAGGAGAAAGAGATTTGGGTAAATTTTTAATTGACGTAAAAAAATGATAAAAAATCCCCCTATTATAAAAAAGGTAGTACTTGCCATGGGCGGCACAATCGAAGAATTTGTCCCTGAAAGAGGTTGCTTTTATATTAATGTTTTGGGGAAAAAAATCATGATTCAAAGAAAACTTTCCATCACGCGAGATTCTTTTATCAATGTTAATTTGGGAAAATATAAGGACCTGGCTCATAAATTATTTTGCGAACATAACATTCCCACACCCCAAACAGAAAGTTTTTATAAAAAAACTTATGACCAAAAAATTGCCATTAATAAATTACAGAAACTTGCTTATCCAATTATTATAAAAGATGCGCAAGGGTCCAACAGCAAAGGAATATTCCCCTTCATTCAAACATATCAAGAGGCAATTAAGACTATCGAGACCCAATTACCGCTGTACCGAAGTATGATTGCCCAACAGATGGTTTTTGGCAAAGAATTCAGATTGCTGGTTTTGAATAACAAAATTATTGGAGCACTGGAAATGATTCCTCCCTATGTTGTCGGGGATGGAATTTCAACAATAGAAAAATTAATCAAAGAAAAGCAGCTCTCCACAGAAAGAAAAACCGCTTTTAATGAAAAACTGGATCAAATTCTAAAAGAAAAAGGCCTTACCTTAAAAAGCATCGTATCCAGGGGTAAAAAAGTATATATAAAAAGAAGTTCCTGTTTGGCAGAAGGAGGAGAAACAAAAGATGTTACCGATCTCGTAAATAAAGAAATTGAAAAAGTCTGTGTCCATGTTTCCAAAGTAGTCGGAAGAAGTCTTTTGGGTATCGATGTCATTTGTGAGAATGTGTCCGAGGACCCAGAAAAACAATCTTTTTACGTACTGGAAGTTAATACGAAACCAGATCTTTACATTCACTATAATCCTAGTCATGGCAAAACCAGAAACGTAATTAAGGACATTGTCCGATTTATGGTTAAAATTGCAAAGTAGTCTAATAAAACAACCAAAAAAACAGGAAGCACGAACGCTCCTGTCGGCAGCACTTGGATTTTTGTTCTTTTTGGACTATAATATATCTTGATCAGCATGAAACATATTTTTGTCTCATTTAAAGACCTAAAAAAGGCGTCCAAAACAAACAAATGGAAGTTTTTTGGGATTTTAGCTGCTTATTTCGGATTAGCAGTTTTTGTTTTTGTTCTTGGCGTTTTTATTTATTTTTACAAAGATTTGCCGTCTCCCGGCAAAGTAAACACTCGTTTTATTGCAGAATCAACTAAAATATATGATCGCACCGGACAACATATTCTTTATGAGGTACACGGAGAAGAAAAGCGAACCATTATTCCTTTTGGCGATATACCTGATAGCGTAAAATATGCCACCATCGCATTAGAAGATCAAGATTTTTATTCTCATCATGGAATAAAGTTTTCTTCTATTGTCCGCGCCGTCTTAAAAGATATTGTTGGCAGGAGCACAGCACAAGGAGGATCTACTATCACCCAGCAATTTGTAAAAAAGGCCATGCTCACAGATGAAAAAACCTTTTCCAGAAAAATTAAAGAGGTGATTTTATCCCTAGAATTGGAAACCAAATACTCAAAAGACGAGATATTGGAAATGTATTTAAATCAAATCCCCTATGGATCAAATGCTTATGGAATAGAAGCGGCTTCTCAAACATTTTTCAATAAAAATGCTCGGGACCTAACTTTAGATGAGGCCTCTTTGCTTGCGGCCCTCCCGCAAGCCCCGACATACTATTCTCCCAATGGATCGCATCCTGACGCCTTGAAGGGTCGACAGGAATATGCTCTCAAACAGATGGCCAACTTGGGATATATAACAAATGAGCAAGCTGATGAATTTAAAAATGTAGACGTTTTAAACAAAATAAGCCCCCTTAAAGAAAAAATTGATGCGCCTCATTTTGTAATGTATGTAAAAGAATATTTAGAAAAAACATATGGGGAGCAAGCTATTGAGCAAGATGGGCTAAAGGTTTATACAACTCTTGACTGGGACAAACAGCAGATTGCCGAAAAAGTAGTGAGGGACGGCGCGGAGCTAAATACAAAAAAATATAACGCCAATAATGCATCGCTGGTTGCCATTGATCCGAATACGGGCCAAATATTATCAATGGTTGGATCAAAAGATTATTTTGACAAAACGATCGACGGACAAGTAAATGTTGCTATCAGAAACCGCCAACCGGGATCTTCTTTTAAGCCCTATGTTTATTTAACGGCCTTTAAAAAGGGCTACACCCCAGAAACACAAATTTGGGATGTAGACACAAATTTCGAAACGGACGAAGGAAAAACATACAACCCTAAAAACTATGATGAAAAAAATAAAGGCCTTTTGCAAATGAAAGATGCTCTGGCCATGTCGCTTAATGTTCCTGCCGTCAAAACACTTTATTTGGCTGGCATAAAAGATTCTGTTCAAACAGCCAGAGATATGGGCATAACAACGCTTGATAACCCCGCCGACCTCGGCTTGTCTTTAGTTTTGGGCGGAGGAGAAGTTAAACTGCTTGATCACACAAATGCTTTTGCAACATTGGCTGCTGGAGGAATAGTTCGCAATAAAACAGCTATTTTAAAAATAACGGATGCTAAAGGAAACGTATTGGAAGAATACAAGAATAACCCCGGGAAGAGAGTTGTGGAAGAAAAATATGTTTCTATGCTAGATTATGTTCTGTCCACAAATGACCTTCGTGCTCCAGTTTTTGGAAGTAATGGCCCTCTGGCTTTTAATAACCGTCAAGTCGCCGCTAAAACCGGCACCACCAATGAATGGCGAGATGGATGGACAATGGGATACACCCCCTCGTTGGCTGTAGGCGTTTGGGCCGGAAACAACAACAACACACCTATGGCTAAAGGAGCTGACGGCTCCTATGTTGCCGCCCCTATTTGGAGAGCCTTTATGGATCAAGTTCTTAAAAACTATGCCGCAGAAAGCTTTCCTAAGTACGAAAAAGAAGAAACAGGAAAAGATATTTTGGATGGGAAAATAGAACCGATAAAAAAAACAAAGGTTTGCGAAATTAAAAAAGGCAAGTTTTGCTTAGCCACATCATCTTGCCCGGATAGTAAAACAGATGAAAAAAAGTTTTTCGTCGGACATTCCATTCTTTATTATGTCAATAAAGACGATCCGCGCGGAAGCCAGCCAAAAAACCCAGAAAGCGACCCCCAATTTAAAAACTGGGAAATATCTATTCAAAAATGGGCACTAGATCAAAAGGATTTAAATAAGAAAAACGTTCCTTCAAAAGATTGCATTTCTGATGACTCCAATATCGCCAGATCTTCTGTTCTTATATCATCTCCAAATGATGGATCCACGTTGACAGACAGCATTATACCCATTAAAGCAACTGCTTCTGCTGAAGCAGGAATTAAAAAAATTACACTTTATATTAACGGCAACGAGACAACAACAACAAAAGATTCTTCTCTTGCTTATGATTATTTAACCCCAGAAGGAGACAATGCCATTGATATAAGAGTTGCCGTTGAAGATGATGATGGAAACACTTCGTCTGACAGTATAAGAATTAATACGAGCCGCTAAAACAGTCTTTTGCAACAAAAACCGGGGCCACCGGTTTTTGTTTTTCTGTTTTTTGTTGTTGAGCGAAGCAAACAAAACGCGAACTTATTTTCATTTCTGAACAAGCAATAACAACAAAGAAGCAGTGTCCTGTGGCTTACCACAGAACAAATATTGATTTATTTCATTTTTATTTCCTTTACAAAATCCCCCCCTAACTTTTTGTTTAGCTGGCGGAGAATCCCCTTTCTATTTATCCACAACTCAGAAGACCAAGTTGAATTTTGTGCTCGAACAAAAAGCGTCCCCTTGGAAAAATAATCTGAAATTAATTTTTCAGATCCAATCTTTCCAAAATTCTCTCGTACTATTTCCTTAAACACATAAAAAACAGTTTCTTTTTCTGGAGTTATTTTTTTCGTCAAATATTTTTTTTCATCCCCAATAAGACTTTTAAAGGATTTTATCATCCTGTTTATTTTTTTCTTAAATAATTATAAATACCTTTGGCTGCTATAGCTCCTTCTGAGGCAGCCGTAATTATCTGAGAAAATTTATTTGACCCGTCAGTTATATCCCCAGCAGCCCAAACTCCCGGAACAGAGGTTGCACCATCTTTTTGAATTTTTATAAAGCCGCCTTCATCCTTTTTTATTCCCAGGTCTTCTGTAAAATCAATATTGGGGTTTGATCCACATTCAATGAATAGTCCATCAAGAGACAACACCCCCTTACCCTTATATGCACCGTCTAATATAATTTTTTCCACCTTTTTCTCTCCTAAAATTTCAACCACATTTAAATTATAAAGTATTTCGATGTTTTTCTTTTTTTTCAATAATTTAACCCAATATTCTTCGGCTGGAAGTTTATTTTTTCTGTAAATTAGGTACACCTTTTGAGCAATTTCTGCTAAATAAACAGCGGCTGAAACAGCACTATTGGCACCACCAACCACTCCCACAATTTTGTTTTTATAAAAAAACCCATCGCAAGTAGCACAATACGAGACGCCTTTTCCAAAAAACATCTCTTCTCCTTTCATTCCAATTTTTTTCCGCCTGGTTCCTGTTGCCAATAAAATGGTTCTGGAAAATATTTTTTTATTCTCACCAAAGGTAATTTCAAAAAGACCGTCTTTCTTTTTTGTTATTGTTTTTACAGACTCAATTATAACTTCTGTACCATATTTTTTAGCATGTTTCATAAATCTCTGAGAAATATCTATTCCACTTACATCCTCAATGCCTAAATAATTATCAACCTTATGCGCCTCAGAAATTGTGCCTCCCATAATGCCCCCCAAAACAACATGTTTAATGCCAAAACGAGAAGCATAAACAGAAGCAGAAAGACCTGCCGGACCAGACCCTATAATAGCTAGTTCATATATATTTTTTTTGGTCATATTTAATAAGAGAATTTTTGAAAATATAAGCCGACACTGGGTCGTTTTATAAAAACAACTCTTGTTAATTTTTAATTGGCATCATTATATAAATATAATCCTCTAAAATTTCTCCGGTTTTTTCATCTATCTCCTTTATAACAACCGGTGATGTTTCATTATTAAAAAGAATGGCCACCTGTTTACTTGATGCTGAATTTAGTCCGTCTAATAAATACCTTGGATTAAAAATAACTCGCTGATTTTGGCCAATAATATCAGCCCCTATTTCCGAACTATTCTCTCCAACTTCTGAATTTTTTGCTCCAATTATTATTTTTTTTCCAGTCAAGTTGGTTTCCAAAAAAATCTCACCCGACTTCCCCTGTGTAAAAACATTTGCCATCTTAACCGCTCCTAAGCCAAGATTTTTATCTAAAACCGCTTTCGTTCCAAATTTTTCCGGAATAATGTGTTTATATTCGGGATATTTACCGTTAATTAATCGCGATATTATTCTTACCCCATTAATTTCAAAAAAAATCTGCCCATCTTCGATGGTTATTATTATATCCCCATCCATCCCTGAAACAATTCTAAGCAACTCAACCAGTGTGCCGGCTGGAATTATAATATTATTTATTTTTTTTATAAAAACGGGGTAAGCTTCTTTATTTATGTTCTCATTTTTTAATTTAAATCTACTTTCTGATAATCGAAAACTGTCTGTAGCAGCAAAAAAAACATCCTTTTCGGTTAAAATAACATTCACACCGGTTAATTCTTGTCTCATTTCATTAAAAGCTATACAGGGCAATGTTTTTAAAAGTATATTTTTAAAATCAACCACAGGAATAGAAAATAAAAATACTGTCTTTTTAAAAGGAATTAAAGGAAAATCTTCTGCAGAAAGCCCCCTTATAACAGCTTTTAATGGTCCGCTGCTTATTTTTAATTCTTGATTTATAATTTCCATGCTTATATTTTCCTTTTCTGATGGCAAGTTATTCACAAAACCACTAATTATTTTAGCAGGAATGGTAATACTACCTGTTTTTTCTATTTTAGCGCCTATTTTAGAACTAATTCCTATTTCTAAATTAGTTGCTGATATTTTTAAACTATTTTTATCAGATTCTAATAAAATATTATTTAGAATCGGTAATGTTGATTGCTTGGAAACTACTCTTTCTGAATTTAAGATAGCTTTTTTAAAATTATCTCTAGTACAAATTAATTTCATAAATATATTTTTTTAATTATTATTATTAAATAAAGGAAAAAAACTAGATAATTATTAAATGGGGCGCAAAATAAGGAAATTTAGTGTGGATAATTAGTGGATAATATATTAAAATAGAAATGATTTTTGTGTTGTTTAATTGAAAGTGTTTTTAAAAAAAATAAAACCTAAATATAAATTAACAAAAAAACATATATAAAGTACCAGGTTATAATAAGATTTATATACAGGTTATCCAGTTATTATTAACCTATTTTATATAATTGTTCTTTGAGGTGGGCTATATCTTCAATAAGTTTTTCATTAAATTCTAATTCTTTTTTTATTTTTTCAAATGCATGCATAGCGGTTGTGTGATCTCTGCCTCCTAATTTTTCACCTATTCCTGGATAGGAATAGTTAAGCTCACTTCTCATTAAATAAATGGCTATTTGACGCGGTCTAACAATTTCTTTTTTTCTACCTTTAATTACTAAATCATCCTGATTAATGCCATAAAAATCAGAAACAAGCTTAAAAATGTGTTTGTGGGTTATTCCTTTTCTTTTCCCGCTTGAAACAAGCTCTGATAAGCAAGAAGAAACAAATTCTGGGGTTATTTTTTCATTGGAAAGCTGAGACAAAACAAAAACCCTGTTTAAGGCACCCTCCAACTCTCTAATGTTATTGGTAATATTTGAAGCGATAAACTCGAGTGCGGCTAAATCTATTTCAAGGCCCAGTTCATCCGATTTTTTCCTTAAAATAGCCATTCTTGTTTCAAAATCGGCTCGAGAGACATCTGCGATCATTCCTCCTTCAAAGCGAGATCTAAGCCTTTCTTCAAGGGTTGGAATGGCCTTTGGTGGTCTATCACTACTTAAAACTATCTGTTTGTTTAGCTGGTAAAGGTGATTAAAGATATGAAAAAATTCTTCTTGGGTTTTTTCTTTTCCTGAGAGAAATTGTATATCATCAATAATTATAAGGTCTATTTTTTGATAATGCTCTTTAAATTCCTTAATTTTTTGGTTTTTTATAGAATCGATTAATTCTCCGGTAAATCTTTCCGAAGTAATATATTTTACCTTTATTTTCGGGTTTTTTTGCAAAACTTCATTCCCAATAGATTGTAAAAGATGGGTTTTCCCCAGACCCACTCCCCCGTAAATAAATAAGGGATTATAGACCTTGCCAAGATTTTGAGAAACAACATAACAAGCAGCTCGAGCTAATTCATTGCTGCCTCCAACAATAAAGTTTTCAAAAATATATTTTGGATTTAAATTGGTTTCTTGGCTTATTTCAGCCACTATCCCCTTGTTTTTGGATAAATAATTGCTGCTTGAGCCGCTCTTTGAAGGAGGTAAAACAGCGTCAACCAGAGGCTCCTTGGTTGTGGAAAGAAGAGAATTGGTAAGAATCGCACAAGAAACGTTTTTTATGTCATTTTGAACATTGCGTAATGCGCGTAAAATATAGGGTTTATACTTATTTTCAAGCCATTCTTTCGCAAATCCATTAGGAACGCCAATACAAACATCTCCATTTTTATTTGACAGAATACAGGTATTTTTAAACCAAGTGACGAAGTTGGCTCTAGAAATAGAAAGCTCTATTTCCCCCAGAGCCGCTTGCCAAAGTTCTTCATTGAGCATAAAAATAAGAAGTGTTAGTTTGTTAGCCAGAGCAATATAAGTGTCTTTTGTCTTTAATGCCTTAAATAAGCCTTGATTGGTAATTGCTTTTGTTTTTTTATCTCAAATTTTTTAGCTAGACCTTATTTTAAAAAACAAAACAAGCTTGGCGTGACACAATATTAAAGCTATTGTAATAAAAAGTATAGCAAAAACGGAAAATAAGAGCTAGTGCATAAAGTGGATAAAGATGTTAATAAATTGTTGATAATGGATTTTTTAGACAGACCTTTTTTGTGTTAATTTTTTAATTCAAATTCTCAAAAAAAGCCTAAAATTAAAAGCAAAAAATAATTGACTATTTAACCAATAGTTGATAAGCTTTAAATTAGTTAAATTAAACCATAAAATAATTTTTTTATTAAAATTTATGAGTCAAACATATAAGCCTAAAAGCGCAAAAAGAAAGAAAAAGCAGGGTTTTAGAAAAAAAAGCCAGACATCTAATGGAAAAAATGTTTTAAAAAGAAGAAGACAAAAAGGCAGAAAAAAGCTGACCACTGTTTAATCTTCTAAATGTTAGATAACAATGTTCCAAATTATTTTTTTAAAACAATGCTTTTATTAAAAAATAGACTAAGAAAAAAACAGGAATTTGAAAATGTTTATAAAAAAGGAAAGACTTTTTCTGATGAGGGTATTACTGTTCGATTTGTAAAAAATAACCTGGAATATTCTCGCATTGGCTTTGTGGTGAGTGGAAAATTTTCAAAAAAAGCAGTCGAGAGAAATAGAATTAAAAGGCAATTAAGGACTATTTTGCAAAAAAATGTTGAGGTGTTATCTTTGGGCATAGATTTAGTTTTTATCCCAAGAAAAAGAACAGAAACGACCCATGAGACGCTTCAAAAAAACATCGAAAAAGCTCTTAAAAAAGCCAAAATAATTAATTAAAGGAAAAAACAAATGTCAGCAATTTTTAATAGTTTTGTTTATCTGCCCGTATATAATTTATTAATTTTTGTTTACTCGGTTTTTTCTTGGAAAGATTTTGGTATAGCCATTATCATTGTTACTTTGATAATAAAATTTTTATTAATTCCTCTTAGTAAAAAGCAAATAGAATCGCAGAAAAAAATGCAAGATCTTCAGCCAAAGATAAAAGAGGTGCAGGAAAAATATAAAAATGACAAGGAAAAACAGAGTCGGGCTTTACTGGAACTTTACAAGGAAAATAAGACAAACCCTTTTTCTGGCTGCCTTCCTCTTATTATTCAACTGGTCTTTTTAATTGCTATTTATCGGGTTCTTTTTAATATTTCTAATGCTGGACTCAAGGTTGACGCAAGCTCTCTTTATGCTTTTGTTCCTGATCCGGGACAAATCAATAAGTTATTCTTGGGCATAATTGATCTTTCCTCGACTCTTAATATCGGCAATCTTTCTTTTAGGGATATGCCGCAGTTGGTGCTTATTTTATTGGCTGCCGGATCTCAATATATACAAACAAAAATGCTTATGGGGGCCAAAAAAGAAGAAAAGAAAGATAAAAAACAGCCTGAAAACAACAATAAGCAGCCTGATTTTTCAGAAATTATGACCAAGCAAATGCTTTATTTGGGTCCCTTGCTAACGCTTTTTATTGGTATAAAGTTTCCGTCCGGCCTGGCTCTTTATTGGTTGGTTTCTACTAGCTTTATGATAATTCAACAATATTATTTAACTAAAAATACTGAAAAAGCAAACAAGGCAGAATAAAAATAACTGTTAATTTCAATCTCGTGTCCTTTTTGGCCAAATTTGTGGTAATAAGTGAATTTTGAGTTTCTATAAGAAACAAAGAATTTAAACTAAATAGGATAGGGGTATAAGTAAAATTATGGAAAACCATGAGCAAAAACGATCGGATGAGGAAATAACAAAAGAAACCATTCAGGCGCTAGTTGTAAAAATGGGCTTTCCTTGCGAAGTAGAAATAATTAAAAACCAAGAACAAGAGGAATCTGAAAAAAAACTAGTTTGTAATATAAAAACCAAAGAATCTAATTTTTTAATCGGGCAATATGGCGTAAATCTCCAGTCTCTCCAGCATATCGGCAGGCTTTTGATCAATAAACAAAAAATAGAACAACGAATTAATTTCCTTTTGGACGTTAATTCGTATCGCCAAGAAAAAAACTCTTCGATAATAAGGCTGGCGAATGATATGGCTCAGCAGGCGCTACAAGAAAGAAGGGCTGTTGTTCTCCGTCCAATGTCTCCATATGAGAGAAGAATCGTCCATTTAGAATTAAGCAAAAACGCTCAAATTAAAACGGAGAGCATGGGAGAGGGAGAAAACAGGAAGGTCGTAGTTAGCCCGGCTAACCTAACCTAATTCTCTTTAAGAGGGTACATTTATGGCAGTAGCCAAAAAAATAGCTTACAATATTGTTGTTAGCAGTGTTTCAAAAGCGCTTGCGACTGTTTTGGCTTTGGTTTCCATAGGATTTATTACTAGATATTTAGGGAAAGAGGGTTTTGGTGACTATGCAACTTTGTTGGCGTTTTTAGCTTTTTTTACGGCGATTGCTGATCTGGGTCTTTATCATATTTCAACACGAGAAATTTCCAGGGTAGGTGCGGATGAAGAGAAGGTAATCGGAAACATTTTTTCTCTCAGACTGGCCGCATCCTTGTTGGTGGTAGTTGTTTCACCAGCAATAATTTTTTTCTTGCCTTATCCTTCCATAGTAAAGCAAGGCATTTTTATTGTGGCACTCTCCTTTTTATTTTCCTCCTCCTATCAAATGCTTAACGGGGTTTTCCAAAAAAATTTGGCTATGGACAAGGTGGTTTTGGCCGAACTTATGGGCAAAGTTGTTCAAGTGGCTGTTATTATAATATCGGTAAAATTGAAATTAAGTTTGCTTTGGATAATATCTTCCCTGCTCTGCTATATGATTGTCAGTTTTTTTATAGTGTTTTTTTGGTCTAGAAAATATATTAAATTTAAATTACAATTCGATTTTTCTTATTGGAAATCTTTTTTAAAGGAATCTTTGCCATTAGGAGCAGTAGCAATTATTACCTTTCTTTATTTCAAAATGGACACACTGATGCTTTCTTTTATGAAGAGCAACGCAGATGTGGGTATTTATAATGCGGCTTACAAGGTTCTAGAAAATATAACGTTTTTTCCGGCTATGGTGGTAGGGCTGGTGATGCCTATTTTATCTAAAAATATATTTCTAAATAAAAAAGAATTTCAAGATGTTGCCAACAAGACATTTAAATTTTTTCTAATAGTAATTATTCCTTTAATTGTTGGAACTCTTTTTCTTTCGGAAGGCATAATCGGCGTTATCAGTGGTTCGGGATTTTCAGAATCGGCAGTTGTTTTGCGTATATTGGTTTTTGCTTTAGCGTTGATATTTTTTGGGCATTTTTTTAATATAATTTTGATTGTTGGAAATTTACAAAAAAAACTGATGCTAATTTTATCTTTGGCTGCAGTCGTCAATATTTCTTTGAATTATTTTTACATACCCAAGTTTTCTTATTTGGCTTCGGCCTGGGCGTCTGTTATAACAGAGCTGGTGGTTGTTTTTTTCACAGCCCTGATGGTTTTTATGAGAATTAAATATTTTCCAAAAATTGAAAAATTTTCAGAACTTCTTTTAGCAGGCATTTTAATGAGTCTTTTTCTTTTTATTTTTAAAGACGTTAATTTTTTTGTGCTCATTTTGAGCAGCTCGATTTTGTACTTTATTTTTATTTGGATTTTTGGCGTTGTTACAACTTCTGAGATTCTTAGCCTAATTAGCAAAAAAGGAATTCAAAAATATGAATAATTGCCCTAAGGTTTTTATTGTAATCCTAAACTATAATGGCAAAAATGTAATCAAAAAATGCTTAACCAGTGTTTTTAAGATTGATTATTCAAATTTTGAAGTTGTTATTGTCGATAATGGTTCTACGGACGGGTCTTTTGAGATGGCCAAAAATACTTTTTCTAAGGCCAGTTTTATAAAAAATGAAGAAAATCTGGGATATTCTGCCGGAAACAATGTCGGTATTCGTTTTGCGCTTGAAAGGATGGCAGAATACGTGCTCGTTTTAAATAATGATACGGACGTTGAAAAAGACTTTTTAAAAAAACTCGTAGAGGAAGGAGAAAAAAATAGCCTGGCTGGCATTTTGAGCCCGGTGATTTTTAATGGAATTACCAGGGATGTGTGGTTTTCTGGAGGAAAAATCAATTGGTTGAGAATGAAATCTTGGCATGAAACAGATATTAAAAAAAAGGAAAACTATGAAACGGAATACATAACTGGCTGTGCTATGTTAATAAAGGCGGAAGTTTTTAAAAAAAGCGGACTTTTTGATGAAAACTTTTTTCTTTATTGGGAGGATGCGGACTTTAGCATAAGAGCGGCGCGAGCCGGATTTAAAAACATAGTTGTTTCTTCCAGCTGGATTTATCATATCGAAGAAAGCGAAAAGCTCAACAAAAATAAAATTTATTGGTTGGTTTTTTCCGGGCTTCTTTTTTTTAAAAAAAATACACCTGCTTTTTTAAGATGGTGGGTTTTTGCGTATGTTTTTCTTCGAAAGCTTAAAAACAAGAAGGATGTTTTAAAAAGGAAAAACAACAAAGATGTTGCTGAAATGGTACAAAAAGCTTACGTTGATTTTGATAAAGCAAAAAAAGGCTTTTAAGAGCAGGATTTATATATTAAAAATAATTTGAAGAAATCCGGAAAAAAATGAGCATCTTGGCAGCCAAAAAATTATCTGTTATTATCGTAAACTACAAAAGTGAGAACAATCTTTTGCGTTCTCTTTTGTCTTTGTTTGATCTTCTAAAAAATATCGACTGCGAAATCATTATAATTAACAATGATAAAAAAGGCTGTTTAGTGGAAGTTGAAAAAAAATTTTCTGAAGTCAAGATAATAGAACAGAACAAAAATATTGGCTTTGGCAGCGCGGTTAATATGGGAGCCAAGATGGCTACTGGAGAAATTTTTTTTCTTTTAAATCCAGATACAGAGATAGTTTCCAGGCAATTTCAGGATATTTTTAATGAGTTTTTTAAAAACAAAGAAACAGGTATTATTGGTAGCTGCATAACGGATTTTTTCGGTCAAGTTCAGCCCTGGATTGCCGGAACAAGAAAAAATTTTTGGGATCTTTTGCAAAACAATCTAGGGATTAAAAAAAGCAAAAAAATCTGGAAAACGTCCCAAAAGATCGAGGCTAGTTGGGTGGCGGCAACAGCCATGTTTATAAGAGGAGAGCTGTTTTTAGAGCTTGGAGGATTTGATGAAAATTTTTTTATGTATTTTGAGGACGTAGATCTTTGCGAAAGAGCTAAAAAAGAGGGAAAAAAAATTATTTATTTTCCGGATTTCAAAGTGAAACATTTAAATGGCGCAAGCTTTAAAGATAAGGGGCTCCAAAAAAAATATTATTATGTTTCGCAAGAATATTATTTTAAAAAACATTGTCAAAAGTGGGAATGGGCTTTAATTAAATTAATTGGAAAATTTTTCTGTGCTTTATAAATTGTTTTTATTTTTTTGTATTTTACTGCCTTTCCAGATAGCACTTAATCCGACGGAAGGAATTGATTTGGCGTCAAGTAGAATTTTTATTTTATTGTTTTTATTTCTTTGTTTAGCAGACGGGTTAAAAAATAATAAACTAAAGATTCCTTTTAATGTTCAAACCGGGCTTATTTTTTCATTTCTTTTTTTAAACGGGCTTTCTTTTTTTGTAGCGGAAAACAGCGATTGGTCCATTCGAAAATTGATGTTTCTTTTTTCTATTTTTCCGGTTTATTTTGTGGCTACATATTTGATAGATAACAGAGAAAAAGCGGTCAATGTTATTAAGGCGCTTGTTTGGGGCGGCGTTGCCGCGGCTATTTTGGGGATAATTCAATTTTTTTCCCAATTTATTTTCAGTTTAGAAGGGGTATATAAATTTTGGGCTGATTTCATAACTGTGCCATTTTTGGGAAAGACTTTTTCTGTGGCTGTTTTGCAAAATCCTAGCTGGCTGGTTAATGTTTCGAATAAAACGTATTTTCGGGCTACCGCCACTTTTCCTGACCCACATATGTTTTCATTTTTTTTAGGAGCAAGTATGTCATTGGCGCTAGGTCTTTTGCTGATAGAGAAAAAGAAAAGACTACCATGTTTATTCGTGGGCGTGTTGTTGTTGTGTAATTTTTTAACTTTTTCACGCGGCGGATATCTGGGTGTTGTTTGTGGGCTGGTTTTTTTGCTGTTTTTCTTTTGGGGAAAAATTAGTGCAAGGATTAAAATATTTCTTATGACAGGATGTGTTTTCATTGGATTGCTATTATGGGTAATTCCTGGTCCGATTTCTGATAGATATGCCTCTATGTTTAATTTCCAAGAAGGTTCAAACAAGGGAAGAATTGAAATTTGGCAAAAAACGCTGAAAATAATTGAAAGCAATACATTATTAGGCGTTGGAGTTGGTAATTATTCTCTTGAAATAAAGCCTACAGCAACTTACAGGGAACCATACTATGCTCATAATACATATTTGGATATAGCTGCTGAAACAGGCTTGATAAATGCCTTAATTTGGATTTTTCTGTTGTTTTTTTCTTGGAAATCTTTTATAAAAAAAGCCAATCAAGATGTCTTGTTTTTGGGTCCAGCAATAGGTATTATTGTTTTTGCCGCACATTCTTTGGCAGAAACCGCAATTTATTCTCCTGTCATTTTAACTTTATTTTTGATTTTGCTTAGCTTTAATAATATTAAGTCAAATGAGTGTTGATATAATCAAAAAAAGTTGTTTACGATGGTTTGTTTTAGAAAATTGGCTCTGTTTTTCCATTTTTTTGTTGCCGACTTATTTGATAAAAATAAATATTTTCGGTCTTCCGACCAATGTTTGGGAAGCAATGGTGGCTATTGGATTTTTTTGGTGGCTTCTGGACAAGAAATTTGTTTTTGAACGAGTTGATTGGTTAAAATATAAAACATATTTTTTTCCTTTAGTTTTGATTTTTACCGGATTGTTTGTGGGCATGCTGCTGAATGCAAATTATCGAATGGGCTTAGGGATAATCAAGGGTTGGTTTCTTGTGCCCTTGATGTTTATCTTTATTGCTTCCGAAGTTTTGGACAATGCGAAGACAAGAAGATTATTCCAGTTTTTTTATTTGTCTGCTTTGGCTGTTTCAATAATAGCCATATTCTACTGGTTTTGCGGGTGGGTGACATTTGATGCAAGATTACAATCATTTTTTAATTCTCCCAATTATCTGGCTATGTATCTTTCTCCGGCAATCATAATCGGAACTGTTTTTTTTAGAGAAAAAAAGTTTTTTTATGCCAGTTCGCTTATTTTAATCGCAGCTTCTTTTTATTTGACATTTTCTTTTGCTGCTTGGGCGGCAGTTATAGTTTCCATTTTGATTATTTTTTTTCTAATTGAAACAAAAAATGGAAAACGAGGCGTTACAATGGGAATAATTTTGTTTATTTTATTTTCTTTTTTTACTTTTGAATTTGGATCAGAAAAGTCGACCAGCATCGTTTCTTTGGACAGTCGTTCCTCTCTGTCTTCCAGGATAATGATTTGGAAAACATCAGAGAAGCTAATTCAGGATAATTTTTTGTGGGGTATCGGACCGGGAAATTTTCAAAATAAATATTTGGAATATCAGAAATTTTATCCTCCTTTCTTGGAGTGGGCAGTTCCTCATCCACATAATATATTTTTGGCTTTTTGGCTTTATTCTGGCTTAATTGGGCTTATAGGCTTCTTGGTTTTGCTTGAAATTTTCTTCAAGCGTTTTTTTGAAAAACAAAAAAACGCTCTGAAATTCATGGCGCTAGGAATAATGCTGGTTATTATTATTCACGGACTTTTTGATACAACCTACTTTAAAAATGATCTGGCGGTAATTTTTTGGCTGGCTTATTTCGGTATGATAAAAGGGGAAAAATAAATCGCAATACAAAAAACCAAGCCACTGAAAGGCGAAACTCGGTTTCTGTTAAATAAGAGATTTTTTATAAAATTATCTTATAAAGCTTTCCATCCAGACGGTTTATGAAAAACAAAACGCTTTCATCAGAATTAAGAAAAAGATTAATGGCATCAAACTGATTCTTTATTTTATCTAGACTGATTATTCTTGATTTTTCTCCAGTAGCTATGTTAACTTTCCAAAAAGTATCGGTAGTATTTATTTTACCGTCCATGTAATCATTTGGCATCACAAAATTATCTGAAATTCCGCTAGGCAAAGCGTAATAAATAGTCTGATTATCTTTTGACCAGACACATTTATAAGCCATTGTCGGAATACGCATTTCCTTATTGTTTTCGCCCTTGTTGTTCAAAAGAGACAAATTGATTTTTGCCCCGCCCCTTTTGTCTAAGCTGCTGGCTAAAATGTAATTTCCATTATTGCTCCAAAGATAATCGGTTCCAAATGTTCCTTTAAAAAGTGTCTGAATTTCTCCTTCTAGAACAGAAACCGAGCTGAGAGTTGTTTCCATGTTGGCGTCAGGCTTATTCCAAAAAGAAATGAATCCTGACATAGGAACAGGAGCAATGGAAAGATATTTGATTTGAGCATCGGCTAGTTTTGTCCAATTTTTTCCGTCCGGATCGGAAATGTTTAGGGATCCTTTTCGAGTTTTGGGATCAAAATGCTTATAGATTATTTTGGTATTATTTCGCCAGACGACCGTATCTATATTTCTATTCAATGCTGCGCTGGAGGATGTTGCATAGTCATAAAAATAAAATTGGCTTTGTCCTTCAATATTTTTAAATTTGGTTATCACCTTTGTTTTGTCTGGTGACCAAAAAACATCTGAAAGTCCTATCAAAACTTTATCAGATAGTATTTGTTTATTTTTACCCTCGAGGTCTATTTTATATACCTTACCGTCATTTTTGGCATAATATTTTATATTTAAGTCGTTGTTAATGAGAACTGGAGCCAAAACCGGCTCATCAGAAAGAGCGATTATGGAAAAGTCGTTTTGGATTGTTTTTTTGGAAAGTATTTCAGTTGAAATGCTTTTTATTGAAGATGCTGGCTGATTTTCTGTTGTATTTGAATTAGAAGAAGTTTCGTTTTTAAATGCAAAAAAATAGATTCCTCCGAAAAAAAGAGTAATCAAAAACAATATTGAAGATGTAATAAATATTTTTTTAAGCAGAGACATAAAATATTAATTTGAATCTTGGGATTGGCAAAAACTTAATGAAAAATCTTTTCCTGCCAAACTAGCATTTGTTCCATAGGGAACACTTTCAGAAACAACAAGTTTACAAGCCTGTTCTTCAGTAATTCCAAGTAATTTTAAAAACGCATCTTCCGATTGTTTTCTTGATTCTTCAAAATTTTTTCCCAATAAACTTATCGCAAAACTCTCCTTTTGATCATATTTTAAATAAAAAATCTCATAATCAGGGGTTGATTTTATTAACGTATTTTCCGTATCGATATATTCCTCGGCATTTTTTTCCGGATTGATTAATTCTATCGATCCCTCGGAAGTTTCGATTATCATTTTATCCGGCAACGCGGAATTATTTACGGATGTATTTTGAGTATCGGATGGCGTTTTTTGAAAGGATATTTTTGATATTAAAATAAATAGAAAAACAAAAATAACCGTTATTATCAATATTATTATAAGTTTTTTTCTTTCCATAAATTTTTTTAGAAGTTACACTTGCTGTTAAATCCCCATTGTCTCCAGGTAGAACCTTTTTTTGAAAGTTCAACAGCCTTTTGTATGTTGATTGTTGGATTTTTTGCTGCTGCGACGCATTTATCATAAAGAGTTTTGTCTATTATATTGCAGCTATGATTTTTGGATGTATAAGCTTTGTCAAAAGCGTCTGGACATGGCAGTCCTCCGATTGTATTACTGGATATATTTATTTGAAATAATCCCCATGAAACCGATTCTCCTCCTGGTTGGCACTTATCAACTCCACTTGGTATAGATAATCCTCCGCTTTCTCCCTTGCAAATACTCGAAGCTTTTAGGGTATTATCCCCAAAATATGGCGTCAATACGGTTGCTGTGCATCCGTTTGAGGTGTCTGGTACGCACTGAGAGCTTTTTGTTCCGCCGGAGGTTCCATATTCTTGAGACAATATTGGCATAGGCTCCATTTTTTTTATCCTAACCAAATCTGGATTGATGACATAAAGAATTAAATAAGAGGCGAAAGCCAGAATGAGACCAACGACAGCATCTGTGATTACTCCTTTGGCATTTTCCATAGACGCATTGTTGCCAGCCGCTGCCATATACATATAGCCTCCTATTATAATCATTAACATGGCGCAAATGCCTACCGCGCCAATCCCGAATTTATAAACATAGGAAACATATGTATAAAAATCAATTTGTGATCCTGCCTTCGCTAATCCTGGAATTTGCTCCATAATCCTATAATCAAATGATCCAGACGTGCTGTCCGATTTTGCATAGGGACTAAGGGTTTCAGTTTTTGGGACGAGCGCCTCATCTGCCAAAACCAAAAAAGGAGCGATAAAAATCACCAAAAGAAGCAATAATTTAAATGTGGTTTTTATTTTTTTAATAAACATCGTCTTTTTTAGGGAAAAGCGATAAAAGAAAATAACTTGAAAACAAGAGCAAACAACTTATCAAAACAATTTTTACCAGAAAAACAAACTGAGCTGGAGCATTGGCTGCCAAAGTTGCCAGAATCTTTCTTGCGTTGTTTTTTTGTGCTAACTCATTTTTCGCATCAACAGAATTGATGCAAGAAGCTACTTCAATTGTAATTGTAGCATCAATTTGTTTTTCATAAAAATCATTTAGTGCGACGCCCCAATATTTGTTTAGAACTTTTTTAATATCATTACTTTGGGTGTAGAAAGTTGAAAGACTTACATCGAAAGAACTTCCCACTTCAGTGTTGGCGGGAAAAGAAATGTTACCGAAATCATCCATTGTAATTCCATATTGGCTCGCCGTGTTTTTATTGAATTTGGCTGTATCAACTGTCCAAAATAAATTAGAAAAAGCAGGAACGCTTAAACCGGAATTGAGATTAATGATTGCTCCCGGCAAAGCCTTGAAACTAGTAGTGCTGTAATCCGGCGTGAGATTATTGTCCAGATCTACAAAATAACCCAAAAGATCGGGTACACAGGTCGTTTTATCGCTTGAAGTTATAAGCGCGTAGGGTTGGGCTACTTGAAAGGTTCTATTGATTTTAATCACTTCCTTGGTTTTTTTATCTATAGCCGAAACAGATATGGCGTATGTTTCCCCTTCGTTTTTTAAGATCGGGAAAAAGGCCTGGTTGTTTTCAATGGAGGCGCAATCAGCAAGAGGACATACCGGATAAGATAGCGGTTCGTCATCAATTAGCCAAGAAAAATCAGTCAAATTGGTTGAATCAATTTCTAGTCCTATAATTTCGTTTTTTGCCACCAAACAGGCGTTGCTCGTATTTTCCTTACAGCGCTCTTCTCCGAGAATGAGAATGTCACCCGGAACAGAATCAGGATTGGCAGAAGTAGAATGAATACTTATTGAATTGGAAATTGAAGTAATTGGAACCGTAATTTCTTTGTAAGTTACAATTGTGTTCCCATCTTCATCGTTTTCACTAAGAGTAATTCTAGCCATAAGATATCCGGGGGCGGGGGCCGGAAAAGCTAAATCAAAGCTAAATTTATCTAGACCGAAGCCGCTGCTCGGGCTGGCGTTAAGTAGGCTTGATTTTAAAATGGGGTCTCCCCAATCTGCGGGGTCTTTTTCGTTGCTTCCATAAATTTTCCAATTATAATATATTCTTGAATTGTCGGTGGCATCTAGAACGGCAGCGCTGAATGTAATTTTTTCCGGATTTTTTCCAGAGGGGTCATTGAAAGGATTTTTTGGCAAATAAGTTATGGATGTATTTTTATTTTCATTGGCATTTTCATCGGAAACTAAAGATGAAGAATCATTTCCTTCTCTTATTGATAACATATTTTTTTCCAGACAATCATTAACATCGGAAACTGTCATGACAAAATCGCCATCATCCCAAAAATCATCAACATTGCATTTGTTTTTTGGTAAAGCCCACATTACATGGGTAGTGGTTCCGGTAGCAACGCCTTCTACAACTACGCCTACTTTGTCTCCTGATGCATATGTCCAAGTGAAAGAATCTTGTCCAAGTCCGATAACATTGGCTTCATCAGTGTTGCCTGTTGCGGCAGTGTCTTTGTTGTTTGGGTCGGTATGCCAAAATTTTTCTTCTTTAAGACTAAAGGATCCGTCTCCCAGTTTTTCTCCGGAAATACCGTCATTTGGAAAGAGATGATAGCAATCTTTTAATTTTAGATTCGTATCGTTATCAAAATCATGCACATAGCACTTTGAAGCTGACTGTCCGTCGCCGCCCAGACTTGCATCATAACCGCTTTCTGAGTCACTGTCTTTATCTTCCAAGGAATTATTGCCCTCAATATCATAAACTATTTTTTTATCCCTTTTTGAATAATTGGCAGATTGCCAGTTGAATCCTCCATTAGCTATTGTTCTGGCAGCTTCTATTTTATAGTCTTCAATATTAACTCGCCCATCTTTATTAAGATCGCAAGCTGATTTGTCGCTCGGACAATTATCTCTTTTTAAAAACCAGGTATAATACAATTTTGAATTAACAGTTGCAAAATCTGACGGAGTGGCAATGGCTTGAATTCTATTTCCTTCTGCCGGATTGGTTGGATTAAAGGCTAAGGCCACTCTTGGAGATGCCGTTTCGCCGGAGAAATTGCCTGTTTCGAGATAGTCGGCGGTAAAATCATCAAGAATACTTTGGGCGTTAATTGCGGTATTTAAGCTGCTACGGGCTCGAACTTTTTGTATTGGGAAAAACAAGGGAAAAACAAAAAGACAAACTAGGATGATTGAAAAAAATCTTTTCATAAGATTATTTTGAGATATAAATTAAAAAAGAATCAAGTGAAATTACAAAAATCATTCCAATCAAATAAGAAAACCAGAGACTTTTACTTTTATAGGCAATTATCGATCCTCCCAGAGAAAATAAAATAAGCGGTGCCATTTGCCAACCAAAATCTTTTTCTATAAGCAAGACGACACAGTAGACAGTCATCGTAATTAAAATTGACCAACTTTTGAATTTTTCCGAAAAAGAAAAAAGAACAAATCCTTTAAAAAATATTTCCTGCAATAAAAACAATAAATTGAAAAATACTAATTCATAAAGCAAAAAAAACCAAAAATTTTCACTAAAACCATAAGGAATTGTGTAATTTTTATTAAAACCTGGTATTTTTGACAAACAAACGCCGGCTATTGCTAAAATGCAAAATATTGCAATTCCCCAAATGAGGTCATTTCTTTTTTGCGGCAATCTAAAACCAAAATCTTTCAAGTTTTTTCTGAGAACAATTTTTATGTAAAAAACAGGGATAACAAAAAAGAAAAATAATTCTTTGCAAATTTCCTGAAAGGCGCCCTTTACCGGAAAGTTCAAAAACAGAATCAAGCATATCAAAGCTACCGAAGAACTTGTAATCAATTCTTTCCATTCGGAGAAAAATTCTTTAAACCGATTGTTTGGTATTGATATAAGCATATTGATTTATTTCATTTATTTCTGCTTCTTTTTGTTTACGTTCCTTGTAATCATTCATGCGTTCTTTAAGAATCAATAAATAGTTTATCAAAACAACCATTGTTTCCAAGGGTAAATATTTGATTAAAGGAAAACTATCCAAAAGAAGACCGAGCAGAATGACGAGAGATCTTTTAATTGCAAAACTAAAATGTCGTCCACCCAAGAGAGTCATTATGAGAAAAATAAAAATAGAACATAAAACGGAAAGAAAAGAACTGAGAAAATCTCCTATGATCGGAATTGAGCCGATTGTTATATCGGCAAAATCTTTAAGTAAAGCCAAAATAAAAATTAACGGAACAAGAACATCTAAAAATGGATCAACAAATTTTGATAAAGGATGGGTCTTTTTTGCCTTTTCGTGGGCTTTTTTTATGTTTTGTAAAATCCCTGATAGCATACTCGAAAAATAAATATAGATTATTTTGATCTTCTTAATCCGCCAATTCTTTTTTGGCTCTGTCTATTTCCAATAATTGAGACGGATCGGTTGTGATGATTTGATCTTCGCTGTAAGACGCAACAACTTTAATGGCAACATGCTTTGTTCCTGCGAAGAAAATTCCTTCTCCGACATTGCTTTCCAAGAGTAAAAATTTTTCTTGGTCGGTCAGATAAAATGTTTCCATAATAGTTTCAATGGCGGCTGGTGATTGCTTGAGTAATAATTGGATAGATGAGTTTGTTACAATTGGTTTTCCGTAGCGGGAAGACAAAAAGTCATTAACATCCTGAGTAATTGTTGTGAGACCGGTAAAATATTTTCGACATCTTTTGGCGATTCCGAAAAGAAATGAGGCAGCATCATCGTATTTCATCATAATCCAGGCCTCATCCACCAAAACAATTCGCTTTTTCATGTTGGTTCTCATTTCGCTCCAAATAAATTGCAGAACGACATACATAGCAATCGGACGCAGATCTTCTTCCATATCGCGAATATTGAAAACTACCATTTGATTGTCAACTTTAATATTAGTTGAATTATTGAGAAATCCGGAAAAAATTCCTTCGGTATATTTTTCCAATCTGGTTGCTAAATCTTCCGCACCATCCATATTGCGAAGAACATTATAAAGATCTGACATGGTCGGGAAAGCTTCTTTACTGATATTGTTGAAATTTGTTTTAGCGGAAATGTCCCTGATAGCATAAGTTTCATGCAAGGCTCTGTCTAGAATAGAATCTTCTTCTGGTGTGATGCTGCCAAGCATCAAATGTAAGAGTCCGATTAAATTGGCGATGTTATTACGCAAAACATCTTCAGGATCTTCATCTTCCTGAATTTTTGGAAGATCAAACGGGTTAAGATGGTTGTTGGAATTTAAAGAGATTTTAATAAAAGTTCCGCCAACTGTTTCACAAAGATGCTTATATTCATTTTCCGGGTCGATAATGATCACGTCTGTTCCTACCATCAAAGAACGCAAAACTTCAAGTTTAACCGTGTAGCTTTTTCCGGCTCCGGACTTGGCAAAAACCACCATATTGCCATTTTCCATTTTAAAGCGATCAAAAATTATTAAACTGTTGTTATGTCTGTTTATTCCGTAAAGAATCCCTTCATTGCTAGAAAGTGTAGATGAAACAAAGGGGAATGTCGTAGAAAGCGGACCGCTGTTCATATTTGTGCCTACGTTAAGTTCGTCGTTGGCAAGGGGTAATGTTGAATTGAAACCCTGTTCTGTTTTGAAAATGGCCGGTTTTACATACACAAGTTGAGCTTCCAAAATAGATGTTATGAACTTGTATTGTTTATCAAGCTCCTTCTCATTTTCTCCATAAACGGTTACATACAAACCGAAGCGGAAAAATTTTTCTGTTCCTTGCTGCAGCTTATCTCTGAGCTCCTCGATGTCTTGCATGGCGGTTTCTAACGCCGGATCACGGACCAGCCCCTTTTTTTGTTCAATATGAATTTGGGATTGAAGCTGCGTGGCGCTTCTGCGAAGTGTTTTAAGCAATGAAGCAGTCTCGATGGGATGAATGAACATAGAAATGTCCATTGGCATATCGATATTTATAATGGGAGAAAACCAGGTGCTGTGTAAATATCTTGGATAGGAAATTACAAAAAGAGTTTGCGCATAAGTTTCTCCGACTTGAATGTATTTTGGAGTGATTTTGACGGCTGAGGGCGCGATCAAATCAAAAAGTTTGGAAACTCCTTCTTGATAAATTTTTTCAGTCGAAATTACTTCCGATTTTTCTTTTTCACTTTCTTTTTTTTGTTTGTTTCCGAATAACATAGTTTTTAAAACTAATTTTTAATTTATTGCAAATCTATTTCTTCGACATTGCCCAGCGATTCAGAATTGAAAACATTTGAGTTATATGAGTTATAGAGAAGTTCGATTAATTCTTGCGTTCTGAGCGGCGTTACTCTGATGCCCAGTCCCGAAAGTCCGGCTGCCAAATGATCCATTCTTTGAAAAAGCTGTGTCTTGTAGGTTTCGAAATCCTCTCTTTTTTGCGAAATATTCTTTTTGGGATTGAAGATATTAAAAAGATTGCCGAAAAAACCCTTGTTTTTATTTTCAATCGGGGAAAATGGCAAAACGATGTAGAAATTTTTATCCATTATATTGGAGACGGTTACCAGCTGCTTGATAAAATTTCTATATTCGGCTGTTTGAAGTCGCAATAGTTCGCTAGTTTGCTCTTTCTCCTTGCCGTCAAGAAACTCAATATATGAATTTATATTGAGCTTTCTGGAACTTATCAGGATTTGAATCGGAAAATCCAGGGAATTCAAAAAGCCCTGATATTGATTGATTATGGCGTCTTGTTCTTCGGATGACTTTAAATCATAATTTATCGAAGAAACAGCCAAAACGCCCCTAAAAGAACCGTTTTTTAGAACAATAACATCTTCTTTTATTTCGGCAATATCTAAAAATTGTTGAGTGGCAACTTGTGGTGACGACTTGGTTATTTTTTTTGAATGTAAACTTTCCATAGATATTTTATATTTTTTAAATCAATAATCTTATTTTGTCATTGCGAGGATCCGCCAGCTGGCGGAGGCGTGGCAATCTAATTTCTTTTTGATTTATTAGATTGCTTTGCTTCGCTCGCAATGACAAGAGAAAGGGAATGTTAGCCATCAATAATTATCCAAAATTTTGGATAACTCTTCTATTTTATTTTCGGAAATTTCTTTTTTGGTTGTTTTTAAATCATGTTTTTTATGCAAATCCTTTTTTATAATCTTTTTTGAATCGAAAGCATTTTTTTTAGGCACTCTTTTCCAGAGATAAAATTTCGGTCTTGCAAAAAAGCTGAAAAGAGAAACAAGAAATGATATACAGCTTTGATTGTAGGGTCTCCAGAAAGCCATAGCGCCAAAAATACCTACCACAAAAATTGCGGAAACAAGAAAACCAGAAAAATCCAGTGTGTTCCAAAGAACCAGAAGCACGGCTCCACCGCTAAACATCCAACCTAGTTGTTTAGCTGTAAAGGGGCCGACTATTTTGTCTTCCTTGTCAATAAATTGGGGAATATTAAATTGCATACTATTGAAAATTAATCTTTGAGATTGACAACATTGGGTCCAAAGCTACTTCTTATTTCTTGCTTGGGAATTACAACCGGAGGCGCAACATGCATTTTTTGATAATTCGGAGAAACCGGTTTTTGTGGGTAGGAAAACTGAATGGATTGGATATTATTTTTTTGTTCTATGGGTGGCTGAGAAGATTTCTCGGTTGGAAAATAATTATTTTCTGAAATTTGCGGAAACAAAATTTGCTTTGTGTTCTTATTGATGGTGACGGGAGTATTTTCATCCAGGCATTTGAGAATATAGTTCAGACGTTGTCGCTCAGCGGAAGAGAGACTTTTTCCATTTTCACTTTGGAAAAGATAGGTGCCTCTTTTGACGGCATTGCGATCTTCTCGTCCGGTAAGCATGACGTAATCTGCCAGCCAATTTTTGAGTGATGGTCGAGCCGGTTCTGGAAAGTTCATGATTTTTATTCTGTTTCCGGTAATGAGTTGTTCACCCAGATCAGGATATTTTTTGATGGCTTCAGGGATAACCAAAGAAACGTTATCGATAATCCCAGTGTTTTTGTTTGATTGAGTGTTGGAAATAGATGGCTTATTTGCTAAACTTCTAGCTTCTAAGAGAATTTTTTGATTAATTAGAGTTGCTATCTGACTGGATATTTCAGGAGATAAGTTCAGATTATTTTGCAAAGAAGTTTCTGTTGTTTCCCAGCTTTTGTTTTTGCATATGTTCCACACAACAGATGCCAACAGATCTCTTTGTTCTTGGCTTAGATTGTATTTTTGGCTAAGCTCGTTGTAAAAAAGAGTGTGCTGAAAAGAGAGTAGGAAATTTATTAATTCCAAGGACAGTTCTGAAACAGATTCAGGAAAAATTTGCGCTCCAGAATATGCCTTCTTCCATTTATCTAGTAATTCTTTCTTTATTTCCTCCATTCCTTCTGCGATTAATTGTTTTTCGAATTCCAAATTATATCTAGATGAGTCTAGAGCTTGAATGGATGTGTTGTTTTGTTGTGGGAAAACAGTCATTTTTTTATCTTAATATGATAGTTGCTTAGATAAATTTAAAAACTGGGGAGTTATCTTTTATGTATTGGATAACATTAGCTATTCTAATTTGATTTTGGCTAGCGTTCTTTGTGTTTAGGTCCCTATCCATATCTTTAGAAATTTCAAAAACTCCATCCATCATTTCTTGGTCTTGCAATATTTTCCATAAATTTTCTTTGTATTTTCTTGGTCCATTTTTAGCGATGTATTCAATATTTTTTCCAGAAAGTCCAGCAAAAACAGAATCAATAAGAAAACCTGAGCGGTTGATCAACAAAATTTCATTTTCCTTTTTTGCTAAAATTAAATAGGCAACTCTTTTTCTCTCTTGGACAGTTCCAAATATATAAGAAAGATGAGGATCTTCGAACGATTCTCTAATGGATATCTCTTCTAAAATTTTGAGCTTATCTGTCATATTTTTTAAGCATTTGCGCCAGTGTCCACGCGGCGCTTCATTTGACTATTTATGAAAGCGGCAACTTTGCGTATATCATTTTCACTTGTTGACCCCCCAGCTATCGCTGCTGCAGCTATTTGTGCTTGTAATTGCGCTGCAGAATAGGAAGCTGCTGCAGTACCTGTTAATCCGGCAGGAACCGCAGCATTTAACATATGTTCTAAGTCTGAACCCACGATGCCACCTGCCGCAGTGAGTGAGTTTTGAATGTGCATTTTTCTTTCGTCCGAATCTTGGCGTAAATAAGCAGCAGCATTTTTAGCTTGATCTATTTTATCGGACACTGTTGCTGGAGGTGGAGCGCCAAAATAAGAATTCATTTGTTGTGCCAAGGTGTCAGTGGTGGCTCCCTTATCAACAAGATCTTTAGCTCCCTCATCAATATCCTTTTTATTTTTATCAGTTTTTCTTTTATCCATTCTTTTCTGTGCTTTACTGGAGCCTAAGAATGCTTGAGCGGAATCCTGAGCATTATTAACTTTTTCTCCAAAGGTTTTACCTGGCTTCCATCTGGCCTCTTCTTTTCTGGCATCTCTTTCTTTCTTGTAATCACCCCATTGTTTTTCAGCCCACGTTGCCCCACTTGCCCACTTGCCCATGCCTTTTAGTTTATTTTCAGCAAAGCCGATGACAGCGCTTCCTGCTTCGCCGCTCATGCTTTTAGCAATGCCCATGCCTATCCAAAGAATAATGATTGGGATAATAAATTTACAAAGACTGGCTAACCATCCTGGATCATTTGAGTTTTTCGAGGCTATGGTGGCAATGTCTTTGCCCAATTCAACAGAAGTAGCGTTGGCCAGGGAAAATGCAATATAAATCATAAAAATCATAATTGGCCCAAAAAAGGAATAATTAAAAAGATGCGTCCACCAAGAGGAGGCTTTGTCTTGCAGACCGGGAATAATTGATCCTGTGAAAGCAATAGGAGAGAAAATGATCAATATGGCCAAAGCAATAATTCTGATGACAAAAAGCAGGGCCATTACAAGGAATGTTACGCCTAAAATAAAGAGAAAAATAACAGCCATAACAATCTGAACAAGACCTGCGTTAGCCGGCTTAATCACATTGGCTATTTGGGACAGGTCGGCAAAATTTCCTGCCAGTAAATTTCCGGCTCCTCCAGGGAATAATCCGTTAAGCATGGTGTACATTAAAACGTTGGAAACATCGATAATGAAGCGAGCGATAGGAAAACTGAAATTTACCAAAAGAGCCATTAAAACCAAATTTAAAAGAATGTTCTTATAACTGTATTTGCTTACTTGAAAGATTGTGCAGAAAGCTGAAAAAAGCAAAAAAAGAATAAAGGCGATGTTTAGAAAATCACGCACGGTTTTCCAAGCCAAGAAAACACTCTCGCTATCAATAACAGCTTTCATTTTTGCCGGATCAATTGCCCAAGAAAACAGTGTAACAGCCAAAGAAACCAAGGCTCCTGATGCCGGGAGAAGCAAGCAGGACAGAGTGGTGTCAACCGGATGTGTTAATGAAATTTTGCAGCTGTCAGAAGCATCGGGCAAATTACTAGGCGCATAATCAGATAGTTCATATTGAAGACCTCCATTAATATCTTGGGCAAGGGCTATTTTGCCAAAATTTACGAACAAAAAAACAAAAAGAAAAACAATTAAAAATAATGCGGTACTTTTTTTATTCGTAAATTTTGGTTTTTCTGTTCGTGTCATTTTTTCAAAATGTAATATTATGTTCCGATAAGGTTTTTCCTTGCCGAAGTTACGTGTTTATTGATCTGATCTTGCACGGTTGATCTGGCGGTCGAAAGCGCGTCATTGACTGCTGAAGCGGCCAAATTAGTGACGGAAGCAATTAGAACTTCCGGAATGCTTCGAGCGCTGGCCAAAATTTTATTGCCGATGTCTTTAGCGCTAATGGTTGCTCCGGCAATTATTGATCCGGGAGTTTGCACTAATCCGTCTTTTATTTTTCCAACGAAACCTTGTCCGGAGATTCCCATAACCTCAGCCTTTTTTACCGTGTCTTCGTAAATTTTTTCATATTTGGATTCTGCATCAGCCTGAAAAGCCCATGGATTGTTTATGCCCGTAGTATAAGTACTTAAATTTTTAAAATTTCCATTTTTAAACATATCCAAGGGATCGCCGACATAAGTTACAACCGGAGAACTTTTGTCAAAAGTGGCTTTTTTGGCAGTTTCAATTAGTTGGTTGACATAATTGTCTTTGCTATTTGCTAAACTGCTCAAACTACTCAGGTCAAAGGTTTTAGCTTGAGCTTCACTCAGCAGTGCGACAGCTTCCGGATCATTTTGTATCAAACCGGCGAGAAAAGAACATTTGCCTATCCCCTCATTATTTTGCGTTGAACTGACGGCGATAGAACATTCACCTATTCCTTCCGAATCATCATTGACTTGTATTTTTTTGGCTACATCAATCGGGATATAGTTTGAAAGAGAACCTTTGCCGCCAGTAACGGTATTGGTTAAATAATCATTGAGAATATTTTTGGCATTTTTTTCCGCATTTTTATATAAAAAATCTTCCCAATCCGCAATAACGTTCTTGCCGGCTCCATTGCTAACGATACCATCAACTGTCATTGCTGCCTGTTGTTTTACGACGGATAAAAGCTTATCTTGAATTTTTTGGTAAGCCTGTCTTAAAAGTTCATCGCACGGATAACCGAAACAGCCCGCTTGAGCCGGATATATTGTTGGAAAAAACAAAAACAGTGTTAAAAAAACAACAAAAAAACAAGACTTTATTTTTTTGAATATTAAATTGTTTTTTTTCTTATTCATTGTTGAAAATTGAATTTGAGAAAGATGTTGTTTCTGAGTTTTGCAGGTTTAAAGAGTTTGAATTCGCTATAGATTTGGATGTATCGATGCCCAGTTTTTCCAATTTGGTTTTAATATAGTCCTTGTCTATGGAATATTGGCTTATCTTATTTTCAAATTCTGAGTAGGTCTCATAAAAAATATCCCAAAAACCCTGTATCTTTGAAAAATTAATTAAATTCAAGGCTGGATCATCCTGTTTTTCGATTACAAGATTTTTAAAAGAAAAACCATAACTTATTACGGACAGCATCTTGATATGGATTTCCAAAAGCTCTTCCGGAACTTCAATATTTTTCATTTCAGTGGTAATTTTTTGGGTTTTTTGCTCTAGTTCATTAAAATAAGCAATGTCTTGCTGCTCGATGGCGCTGGAAATTTCTTGTAATAATTTGGCGGAGGCAATATCAAAATCATGTCCGGTTGTTATAGGTGATTCCGCGTTAAGGGATAGGATATAAAAGATGGAGGCCATATAATTCGAAGCGTCTTCATTTCTTTTTTCAGCAGCTTTTTCGGCTGACAATTTGGAATAATCCTGCTTCTTAATTTTTATATTATCCAAGGAGACTTGAGAAAGAATTTGATCTGAGGATGCCTGATTGCTCAAAAAATTCTGCGCAAAAGTTTTTATATTGTCGATAGTTATTTCTTCAGACAGATCTTCACCATTGCTATCAATATTCATAAACGAAACTTGGCTTGCTAATAATTGAGTTAAATTCTCCTTGGTGCCGGCAGATATCTGGGCTTGTACCAAGGGAGTTTTTTCGACGGTGGACAATTTGTCTTCCGGAGCCGGCTTTAGCGGATTATAGCCGGAAATTACTTCTGCTCCATCTGTATAGCCATCATCATCCGTATCGGGATTATTTGGATCCGTTCCATAAGATTGTTCTTCTTGATCGGAGAGACCATCCTGATCGCTATCCAAAAAAAGATTGTTTGGATTATTTTTGTTTTCTGCAAAAGCTAAAAAAGCCTGTCCCAAAACAAACAAACTGGCGATAAGCAACACCGCTAATTTTAAATCATTAACTCTTATTTTTTTATTCAGTTTCATTGTTCAAATTATAACACAAAATGTATTTTTTGTGGAATGTATTTTTTGGTTCAGTTATCCACAGAAATGGATGTTTGTGCAAAGTTAAATTAAATAAAAAATACCAGCAAAATAGTTGGTATTTTTTATTCAATTAAAATGTTTTCTTTTTTTGATTATTACATAATTTTTGAAAGCTCCTTCCATTTTTTCAGGCTGAGCTCTTGAGCACGAACGGTTGGCTTTAAATCGATTTTTTTCAGCTTTTCTTCGATGATTTTTTTATCCAAATGCAAGCTGCTGGAAAGATTGTTGATTAAGGTTTTTCTTTTGGCGCAAAAACCAGCCTTAATAAGTCGAAAAAACTGTTTATTTTCAGTTAAAAGTGATATATTTTGGCTTATATCGGCAATTTTTATAACCGCGCTATCCACCCTAGGCACAGGAGAAAAGGCTTTTTTATGAACTTCAAACAATAACTTGGGACGGGCGTAATATTGTACGGAAACAGCCAGGATGCTCATTTTTCCAGCGCTTCTGCAAATTCTTTCAGCTACCTCCTTTTGTACCATTAAGGTCATTTCTTTGGGTGGAAACCCGGTCTCTAAGAACAAACGTATTATGGGTGAAGTGATGTAATATGGCAGATTGGCAATAACCTTGTAGCTATTATTTTTTATTTTTTGTTTTTTGACCAATTCGGGCAAATTTATTTTAAGAATATCAGCCTTAATTATTTCGACGTTTTTATGATTTTTTAATTTTTTTTGCAGTTTTTCAGCTAAGCCAGGGTCAATTTCGATAGCCAGAACTTTTTTGGCATATTTTGCCAGCTCTTCAGTCAGGATGCCTTCTCCAGGTCCAATTTCAACTACAAAATCATCCGGTTGTAAATTGGCGGAATCAATAATTTTTTTTACAATATTTTTATCTTTCAAGAAATTTTGACCCAATTTTGTTGGCATAAGTTTGTCTAATTTAATATCTGTTCCACTTTGACTCCAATAACTCCGGCGCCAAGAGCAGCGATTTTTTGAAAAGCAACTTTATCTAAATCTATAACACGACCTTTTCCTTGTGGTCCATAATCATTAATTTGAACTATAACCGTTTTGCCGTTGGCTACGTTAGTTACTTTAGCATATTCGCCTTTTGGAATGGAAGTGCTGGCGGCAAAGAGACCGCCCTTGAAAGCATACCAGGTTCCTTGTCCTTTGGCGGCCTTACCAAATTTCATATATGTTCCTTTTATTACAATTTGTGTTGTTGGTTTTTGGATAATTTTTTTTTCTAAAATTACGCGAGAAATTTCCTTGCCATTTTTATAAGTTATTTTGTATTTTACTTCGCGAATGCCTTTTTCTCCTGGTTCCTGAATTTTTTCTTCTCTCCATCCAAGCTTTGCGTCATTTTTATAAACAATTGGAAAGTCAATATCTTCCGGAATAATTTTTTCTTCAACATTAATACGCGTAACGACTATTTTTAAATTTTCTTGCGGAGGAAAACTTTTATTTGGTTCTGTTTTATCAAGACGCGTCAGAATTATTTTGTTTTCCGAAAGCGCATCTTCGATATTATTCTGCAAAGTATAGGTGTCAATTATTTTTTCATCTGCTTCAATCTTTATTTTTAACGATCTTTTGATTTGCACGGTCATTCCCGAAAAAAGCTTGTTTTTTTTGTCCGGAATTATTTCATCGTGTTCTCTTAAAATTATTTTATTTTCTTTTATCCATTCTTCAACGGTTCGGCTTTGTGTTTGGGAAATGAAATATAAACCGTTGTCGTTTATATTTAGTGTTTTTCGGGCTGTTTCAATTCCAGTTAAGTTTCGGGAAAAAACGTTGAAATAAGCCAAAACTTTATAGCTAGAAAATAAAAACAAGCCTAATAAAAATATATATAAAATTTTTTTATTGAAAAAATTCATAAACTAAAGTATTGTCATTGCGAACGGAGTGAAGCAATCTAAATTTATTTAGAATTAGACTGCCACGTCATTCGCCAAATGGCGAACTCCTCGCAATGACAAAATATTTGTTTCCTGTTGTATGTTTTGTGATCTAGTCTGTTTTAAATCTGTATTGGATGGCTTCGGCGATATGCGCCGGCTGAATTTCTGTTGAAGATTCAAGATCCGCAATTGTTCTGGCAACTTTGATTATTCGGTAATATGATCTGGCACTGAGATAAAATTTGGAAACAGCACTTTTCATAAGTTCAACACAAGTTGGATTAAGTTTGCAAAAATCTTTTATTTCCTGACTGCCCATTTCACTATTAGTAACGGTTTTTGAATTATCGAATCTTTCTGTTTGAATATTGCGTGCCTTTTCGACTCTTTTGCGAATAGATTCGGAATTTTCTGAAAGAGTGTTTTCTTGAAGTTTTTCAAATTTAATGCGCGGTACTTCCACATGCAAATCAATCCTATCTAAAATTGGTCCGGAAATTTTTCTTTGATATTTTATGATGCTAGCCGGACTACAGGCACAAAGTTTTTCCGGATCCGTAGCGTTGCCACAAGGACAGGGATTCATGGCTGCTACCAGAGTAAATCGTGCCGGAAACTCAAGTGATCCTTGCGCTCTGGAAATTGTAATTACACCGTCTTCCAGCGGTTGTCTCAGATTTTCAAGAACGGCTCTGGAAAATTCTGGAAATTCGTCCAAGAATAAAATGCCTCTATGCGATAAACTTATCTCTCCCGGGCGCGGAAAAGTACCACCCCCAACTAACGAAACGGCACTGGCGCTGTGATGCGGTGAGCGAAATTGACGTTTGGTTATAAGGGCAGTTTCTTTGGGAAGCTGTCCGGCAACTGAAAATATTTTTGTAATTTCCAAAGATTCATTTTTTGTTAGCAATGGCAAAATAGAAGGCATTGCTTTGGCTAACATTGTTTTTCCTGAACCGGGAGGACCGTTAAGAAGAATATTGTGCCCTCCGGCGGCGGCAATTTCCATGGCTCTCTTGGCGTGTTCTTGGCCACGAACAAAAGACATGTCTACAGGGTGGGGTTCTTTTAAAAATAAGTTCTCCAGATTCGTTTTTGGAGCAGGATCTAAAAGCTCTTTGCCTAAAAGATGAGCAATAAGTGAAAGCAAATTTTCTACAGGAAAAATCGTGATATTTTCGATAATGGAGGCCTCGGATGAATTAGCTTTTGGAATATATATTTCAGAAATACCTTTTTCTTTGGCTAAGATTGCCATTGGCAGCACTCCTTTAACCGGACGTATTTTTCCATCGAGTGATAATTCTCCTAAAAAAAGTTTGTTTTTATGATCAAATTTAATTTGCTTGGTAGCCAGTAGGAAGCCAAGCGCGATTGGTAAATCATAAACCGGACCTTCTTTTCGAAGATCTGCCGGAGCCAAATTTACAGTTACTCTTCCGCATTGGTGTGGTGAACGAAAACGACTATTGCGAATGGCGGCCCCCACTCGATCACGGGATTCTTTGACGGCCGCATCCGGCAAGCCGACAATGTTAAACTGATGAAGTCCTGATGAAATCGTATCTACTTCTACTTCAACTACTTCGCTTTTAAGGCCGATTGTTGCTGCGGATAAAATTTTAGAAGACAAAGTTTTGAAACGTGAGCCTTGAAACGTGAATTTTTTTCTCGTTACGAGTCGCGTGTTTTAAATTGCAAAATCAATATTGATATAGCACCGATTACAATAAAACCGTCAGCCAGATTGAAAATAGGCCATATTTTTAAGTTTATAAAATCTATGATGCATCCAAAGATTATTCTATCAATTAAATTGCCAGTTGCGCCACTTAATATTAAAACTAAAGCGCTCAAAAATAAAATATTTAAATGTTTTATGTCGGAAATTACTTTATAAATTAAAAAAACAACATAAAAAATTGTTGCAATCCAAAATGTCCAAAATAAAAATGATGGCATTTTTATTCCCCAAGCGATACCAGAATTGCACAAATAAAATCCGCCATAAAAGCGGATTAAATATTTGAACAATTGGTCGAGAAAAATCAGAAAAAACAGAAAAAACAAATTTAAGACTAAAATTCTTGTCTTACTCATCGATTTAATTGCATTTAATACAGTTCTTGGCGGAAGGATTTATTTTTAATCGTTCAATGGCAATTTCCTGGTGGCATTTTTCGCAATTTCCATAGGTATTTTTATCTATTTTTTCAAGAGCCATGATGACATTTTTCAAATTGTTTTCCAATGTAACTTCTACCGGCAAGTTATCGGCATATTGTTCCACTTCGGTAGCATTATCATCCTTGTCTTCGCCGATTCTTTCAAAATTAGTTTCATACTCGCCATCTCTCTTGTCGACAGGTCTGGCAATTTTTTCCAAGTCTTTTTCAAGTCGATCTTTTTCTTCCAAGAGTGCTTCTTTTAATTTATTTAATGTTTCCCGGTTGATTGTCATAGAATTTTTTTATTAATTAAGGAAAAAAACCGCTATTTAGGTAGTTTTATTTTATCAAATTATATAAAAACTGTCTATTTGTTTTTTTGTCTTATCTAATAAAAAATACTTTTTAAATGTTTTATTTTGGCGATTCTTGTTTTATAATCCAGCCAAACCGAGATGGCATCGAAGCGATAATTAGAATCGATTAAATCATTTTTTTGCAAATAATTTGTAGCAATTTTGTTTAATTTTTTAAGTTTTGACGGGGTAATATTTTCTTCCGGCAGAGTGTTTTTGTATTTTTGGTATTCTCTGGTTTTAACTTCTACGAAAACGATTTCATCCATTTCTTTATCTTTGGCTACAATGTCAATTTCTCCAATCACTCTCCCATTTTTATTTTTAAAATTGCGGCCCAGTATTTCATATCCAATATTCTGAAGAAAGTTGGCTGCAATTGTTTCTCCGTCTTTTCCTATAATATTCATAAAATTAATTTTGAGTACAAAAAAACACCGTCTTCCTGGCGCCTTCTTTTGGGATTAACCAGGGCGTTTGAAGCCCTAAAATATATAAATTAGGCTAAACGCCCATGGTTTTATCATACCGTAACATATAACACGGAAACTTTTTAGCCCGGGTGAGAGGCATCAAAGTTATAATGTATATGTATTTTATCGATATGTTGTTTCTGTGTTTCTCTTACCGTTCTCCGGCTTTCGCCTTTTGAAAGAACTTTTTTATTTTTATTTTTATTTTATAAAAATTTTTTGTTTTTGTTTTGGGGTCTCCAATATTATTGGAGCGGTTCAAGTACGTTGACTTAGAACGCTTGAACAGCAAGAGAGTTTCAATCGCAAATAGGGGGAAATTGCGATTGAAACCCCATCGCTGTTCCAGAATTGAAATACAAACAATCCTGATATTCAATTTTTAACGTAACATGGTTATATTATAGCAGAAAAAAAGTGTCGAGTCAAAACTTGATTAAGAAAATATGAAAAATGTTTTATTTAAGCCTTTTTATTTCTAAAAATTATCTTGTTGACTTTTTTGCTGAAAAATAACTTTTCGCGCTTTTTTGAAAAGAGATTTTCTTTTTTGGTATTTAAAACAAAAAAGAAAAAAAGGCTTACTTTAGCAAAAAATCAATATTCAATGCTGTGGATAACTTGTGCCGTTAAGTCTAAAATGAACTTTCTAGTTGGTTTCGGTGCTTGTAATTTCATCGGTAATATCAGTAGGTTTGGATGTTTTGTTTTCTGTATCTGCAGAGGATTCAATTTCTTTGGCAGTATTTTTGTCAGATAAAGATAGATAATCAATAAGAGCATACATGGTATTCTGTGTTGTTCCAATAACTAGTTTTTTGTTCAGAATTGCATAATCAATGGAGAGGTAGTCCAGGGATACTATATTTGAGTAGCGTATAGAAGTGTTTTTGTAAGTGTTTATCAGATATTTTTCCTCCGTGAGGGGTCTGTTTTCAGGATTTTTTAAAATCGGAGCCAGATCGGAAAGAAGCTCATTCTCTTCTTTTAACATTTCCGTTTTTAATTTTTTATCATCCAGAGAATCGACGGAAATGCCCAGTCGATAATTCCCATTATCGTTGTAAATATAAAGGCTGAATGCATCTTTCAATAAAGATGTAATTTGGGCTGGCAAAGCAATTCCGATTTTTTCTGCGAAAACTTTAAAACCAATCGGATTATTGGATGTGTCGGTCAAAATAAATTCAGCTAACGAAGATAATTTTAATTCTTCGGCTTTTTTCAAATAAAGATCCATTCGGCTATTTAAATATTCTTTTTCGGTAATAGCGATGTCTATTGAAAGATAGTTGGGCTTTTCAGTAGAAATATCTATAGACTTTTCGGTTTGTTTTTTCGATTCCGGCTCGGCAATGGCGGATTGGTCATTGGGTTCATCGACAGTATTTACTGTTTGATTGTCTTTTGATTGAGATTCGCTTGTTGTCCAAAAATAATAGCCAACCGCGCCAATAACAAGAAACAAAAAGAATATAGCGAAGATGACGAGAAGTTTATTTAAAGCAAAATTGTTTGTGGATTTTTCCGATTTTAATTTTTGGGGCAAATTTTTTGTAGATGATTGAGAAGTCTTTTCTGAATCGTTTTTTTGATTTTTTTGCGGATCGTTGTCGTTAAAAAACGGACTGGATTTTTGTTTTTCCGAAAAATTTGCAGGCAGTGTTGCTGGTTCTGAAATTTGTTTCGAAACATCTTTTTTGGGATTTTTTATTTCTTCCAAATCATTTTTCATAAGATGAATAGGAGTGAGGGGCGCAAGATAGGAATTAAAATCGTTCGAGCTTTTGTTTGTAGTGTTATTTTGGAACATTTTTTTGTTTTTATTGAAAAATTAAAGAGAAATTTTTTAAACAAGTGATATTTTTTTAAGAAAAAAAATAGGAATGATTTTCTCATTCCTATTTTACAATAAAACCCCGAGTTTGGCTATACTGGTTTAACTACAGCTTTAGCTGACAGGTTAATTCTGCCCTGATTATCTATTTCAATTACTTTGACCGGAACAATATCGCCAATCTTGACTATATCTTCGACTTTTTCAATGCGTTTGTCGGAAAAGGCTGAAATATGAATCAGTCCTTCTTGTCCGGGTAGAATTTCCGCAAAAGCGCCAAAATTCATAATGCGAGTTATTTTGGCATTAAAAATTTCTCCAGCCTTGACTTCGTGAGTTAAATTTTCGATCCATTTTTGTGCTTTTGCAGCCGAATCTCCATCTGGCGAAGTGATAAAAATTGAGCCATCATCTTCGATATCAATTTGAACACCCGTTTCATCAATAATCTCATTGATAATTTTTCCTCCAGTTCCGATAACTTTTCTGATTTTTTCCGGATTAATTTTCATAACAATGATACGAGGAGCATATTGTGACATTTCTGTTCGAGGGGTTGCGATGGTGTTAGTAATTTTTTGTAAAATTTCCATGCGATTTCCTTTTGATTGAGCCAAAACCGCTTCAAGCATTGGAAGAGTTACGCCATCAACCTTTACGTCCATTTGTAGTGCGGTAATACCCTTTTCTGTGCCGGCTGCCTTAAAATCCATGTCGCCATAATGATCTTCCAGTCCTTGGATATCAGTCAAAACCTTGAAATTATCTTTGGCAACGATTATTCCCATAGCGATTCCGCTAACGGGTCTTTTGATTGGAACTCCGGCATCCATCAAAGATAAAGTCGAGCCGCAAGTTGAAGCCATGGAAGATGAACCATTTGATTCCAGCACCTCGGAAACCAAAAGAATGGTATAGGGAAAAACTTCTTTGGCAGGTAAAACGGGTATCAGGGCCTTTTCAGCCAACGCTCCATGTCCAATTTCGCGTCTGCCGGGTCCACGCATAGGTTTAATTTCGCCAACTGAATAGGGTGGGAAATTATAATGATGGATATATCTTTTTTTCATATCCACTTCCATGGTATCGATAATCTGTTCATCTCCTGGTGAACCCAAAGTTGTGACGGTTAGAGCTTGCGTTTCACCGCGAGTAAAAAGTCCGGTGCCATGAGTTCGAGGAAGAACTCTAACTTTGCAGTCGATCGGGCGTATTTCATTTAATTTTCTTCCATCCGGCCTTTGTTCTTTTTCCAGAATATTTTGATGTACAATTTCATCGGAAACTTCTTCGAAAACTTGTTCTGCGACTTCCTTTAACTTATCAATATCTTCTGTAAAATTTTCTTTGATATAATTTTCAATTTTTTCCTTGATGGCGCTTGTTTTTTCTTCAACTATTTTTTTACTGGGATCATACAAAGCTTCAGCTATTTTTTCGGATAATAAAATTTCCTTTATTTTAGCTTCAAATTCCGGTGTTCCCTGAAGAAGAACCGGTTCGGATTTTTCTTTGCCGACCTCTTTGGCAATATCCTCAATAAAACTTGCAATTTTTGTAATTGCTTCCTGTCCGAAAGCGAAAGCCTTGGTAATTTCTTCTTCGGGAACTTCTTCTGCCCCGGCCTCCAACATATTTATTTTGTCTTTTGTTCCGGAAATAACCAGGTCTAAATTGCTTTCAGCAATCTCTCCGTTAATCGGATTTAAAATAAACTCATTTTTTATTTGTCCAACTCGAACAGCGGCGACCGGACCATTCCAGGGAATGTTGGAAATTGAAAGGGCGGCTGAAGCGGCGATAACTGCCAAAACACCCGGATCATTTTCTCCGTCATAGGAAAGAACCGTACAAATGATTTGTACTTCATTTCTCATTCGTCCATTAAAAAGCGGACGGATTGTTCGGTCGACAACGCGACCGGAAAGAATAGCATCATCTGAAGGGCGACCTTCTCTTTTGATAAATCTTGATCCTTTGATTTTTCCGGCAGCATAATATCTTTCTTCGAAATCGACGGACAAAGGAAAATATCCGGTAATTCTGGAAGCGCCCTTGCTCATGACAGCAGTTGCCAAAACAACCGTATCGCCATAACGGGCTGTGACTGAACCTCCGGCTTGTTTAGCCAAAAGTCCTGTTTCGACCTCCAAAATGCGACCACCGATCTGGAGGGACCATTTTTTATGTTCCATAACAAACGTTTAGCCTTGCGCTAATGACGTTATAAACACGATATTAAACTCAATTTTTGAGTCCACTATTGTGTCTCCGACGCACTAGAAAAGGCTTATTTATAAATTGTTAACTTGTCTGCCGAAGAGGCAGAGTTGGCTTTATCTTACTTTATTTTTGGGTATTTGTCAAAGTCTTAGCGTAAGAACAAAAAACAAATTTCAAAAAAAGTCTGTTTTTATATTTTACAAAACGATTTTATATCAAAAACTTCTTCTTATTTTCTGAAAGATTGGTGAAGTCATCGAGAGTTTCAACCAGTTTGTTGCTGGTGCTTTCCAAAAAGGCCATGCCTTCCACGCGGCATCCGGTGGTGCTTTGAATATATTGTACGAGCGGAATATAGTCGCCATCTCCGGAAACCAGAATGATAGCGTCCAAATTCTTTGACATTTTAATCGCATCGACGGCAATGCCGACATCCCAATCACCCTTCTTGGCTCCACCGGGAAAGATTTGCAGATCTTTGGTCTTAACCTCAAAGCCTTGTTTGACTAAAGCGTCAAAAAAATTCTTTTCTTGTCCTTCCATGGTTTTGATTCCATAGGCAATGGCGCGAATGAGCTTTCTTTCTCCGGCTCCGCTTTTCAGAAGTTGTCCAAAATTTACCTTTTTCTTATATAAAACTTTGGCGGAATAATAAAGATTTTGAATATCCACTAAAATCCCGACGCGTTGATCTTTAAATGTTGTTGGCATATTTTTTTTTATTTTAAGTTATAGAAAGAAAAACAATCCCGATATAATCGGGACTGCTTTTATTTAAGTCCTAAATTTTTTATTATTTTTTTGTAAGCTTTTTCGTTGGTTTTTTCCAAATAAAGCATCAATTTCTTTCTTTTGGACACCATCTTCAGAAGTCCTCGCCTGGAATGAAAGTCTTTGGCATTCTTTTTGAGGTGAGAGGTGAGTTTTTTGATTTTTTCCGTAAAAAGGGCAATTTGATATTCTGGCGAACCGGTATCTTTTTCGTGTCTTTTTATTTCTTTAGTAATTTTTTCTTTCTGTTTGCTTGTTAAAGCCATAATTTTTCGGCTAAACATTCGTCCTTAATGCTCAAGACCAATGTTTGCTAATTATTGATTACTCCATCAGGATAACATGAAAAAGTTGATTTGTCCAGTATTTTCAGATAAGATGTTTATTATAAAGGAAGCGTGCCTGAGTGGTTGAAAGGGCCGCACTCGAAATGCGGTGAGGGAGAAATCTCTCCGGAGGCACGCCCCGCACCAAATTTGGCAAATATAATTCAGGAAGAGTGGCCGAGAGGTTGAAGGCACAGCTTTCGAAAAGCTGCAAGGCAGAAATGCCTTCGTGAGTTCGAATCTCACCTCTTCCGCATAATATAAATAATTTGGTGTGGGGTGAAAATCCTCCACTCTCCGCACTTTTTGCTTTACCTCTGCACCAAAAAACCTCAAAATGTAGCAAGTTAATAGTTATTTTTGGCAACAAGGCTAGCTACAGCCTATTTTTGAAAAATTTTTTGGTGATGGGGTTTACATAGAACAATTTAAGTGTTAGATCTCTAACTATTTTCTTTGACTAAGTTTAAATTGCGCTGTATGCTTACAAGCAGCCCTATATAAAGGAAAAATGGTGAGGGACTAAATATTTGCAAATGTCCATACAAAATATTCTAAATTTTATATTTTCTGATAGCAAAAACATCTTTGTAACAGGGGTTTTGGTCTTGTCTGTCCTGGAGCTTATTTGGATCGTTGTAATGCAAATGAATATAAGTCGCTTGAAAGGAAATGGAAATTTAAAGACAGAAAAAATTCCGGAAGGAATAGAAAGTATTATCGCCAAACAAGAGCAATCTATCAAAGAATTAGATAAAGACATTGTTGAACTTTTTAGTATTTCCAATCAAATCAATGAGCTGGCATTTCGGGGGCTGCATAAGGTCGGAGTAGTAAGATTTAATCCATTTAAGGATGTGGGAGGAGATCAGAGTTTTGCAATTGCCCTTTTAAATGGTAAAAACAACGGATTGGTTATTTCTTCCTTATATACGCGAGACGGAACTCGTATTTTTTCCAAATCAATTACCAATGGAAAAGCGGAAAAGCATCCTTTGACTGAAGAAGAAGAGCAAGCTATAAAAATAGCGTCAGCCAAAGGAGAAAAAAAGATTTAAAAATAAAAGAGGTTTGACTTCTCTCGACTCAAGCAGCCGGAAGAGGCTAAACCTCTAACAATAATAATGACAGAAAAGTTAAAAAAAGTTAAACTTCCTTCAAAAATTACTGTAAAAAAATTCAGTGAAGTTTTAAATTTGCCTGTTGGAACGGTTATTTCAGAGTTAATGAAGAACGGTATCTTGGCCAACATAAATGAGCAAATTGATTTTGAAACTGCTTCCATCGTTGCTCAATATCTTGGTTTTGAAGTCGAAGAAGCTGCCTTGGTTGAAGGTGGCAGAATGACATTGGAAAAAATGTTGGAAATAATCAAAAAAGAAAAAGAATCAGGGGAAAATTTGAAATCGCGCCCCCCCGTTGTAACGATTTTGGGTCATGTCGATCATGGGAAAACAACCTTATTAGACACTATCAGAAAAACCAACGTAGTGGAAAAAGAATCTGGCGGCATTACCCAACATATTAGTGCTTATCAAGTTAAAAAAAGGAGCCAGATTATAACTTTTGTAGATACACCGGGACATGAAGCTTTCAGTGCTATGCGCGAGCGCGGGGTAAATATTGCTGATGTTGCCGTTTTGGTGGTAGCGGCAGATGACGGGGTTAAACCTCAAACCAAAGAAGTCATTGAATATCTGCTAGAAAAAAAATTACCGGTAATTGTGGCTATTAATAAGATTGACAAACCAGATGCTAATCCGCAAAGAGTAAAACAAGAGTTGGGAGAAAACGGAATTTTAGTCGAAGATTGGGGTGGACAAGTCCTTTGCTGCGAAGTTAGTGCTAAAAATAAAATTGGCATTGATGAGCTTCTGGACAATATTCTTCTGCTTATGGAAGTTGAAAACTTCGTGGCAGATTATAAAAGGGAAGCTTTGGGAGTTGTTCTTGAGTCTCACCTTGACCCACAAAAGGGTCCGGTTTCGACTTTATTAATAAAAACAGGAACACTTAAGGAAGGCCAGGATATCATCGTAGGCGCGGCTCATGGAAGGGTTAGGCGAATGGAGGATTTTACCGGTAAAAAAATTTCTGAGGCGGGTCCGTCGGTCCCCATAAGTTTGATTGGTCTAAATACGACCACAAACACAAATGATATTTTGCAAGTTGTTTTAGGAAAGATGGGGATAAAAATGAAATATGAAAAAATTCATAATTTCGACAGAAGCGCAAATAGCGGAAACGAGCTTAGCGCGCAAAAAATCTATAAAAATATTGCTGACGAAAAAATTAAAAAACTTAACATCATATTGAAAGCCGATGTACAAGGTTCGGTGGAAGCCATTGAACAAATTCTTTCAGAAATAAAGTCAAATGAAGTGGCCGTAAATTATGTTGGTGCGGCAATTGGCAACATTACGGAATCGGATGTCAGATTAGCACAAAGCTCTGCTTCAATTATTTACGGATTTAGCGTTGAAACAACGCCGGTAGCCAAGAGAATGGCTGATGGAAGCAAGGTGGAAATAAAAAATTATAAAATTATCTACGAATTGGTAGAAGATATAAAAAACAGGCTAATAGATATGATGGATCCGGAAATTGTCAGAACTGATTTTGGAAAAATGAAAGTCATGGCAATTTTTAAAACCGGTAAAAAGGACATGATTGTAGGAGGAAAAGTTATTTCCGGATGTATTGCCAAGAGTTCGCAAATAGAAGTGGTCAGAGGTGAAAATATAATAGGCAAAGGAATACTTTCAAATCTTCAGCAAAACAAAGTGGACGTTGATGAAGTAGAGGAAAATAAGGAATGTGGGATTACGTTTGGCGGAGAAACTAAAATAAAAGAGGGCGACACGCTAGTTTCTTTTAAAGAAGAGGTAAAGAAAAAGAGCTTGTAAGTTTTACCTTTAAAAAGTTTATCCCTTTTTAAAAGGGAGATGTCCCGAAAGGACAGAGGGATTTTTATCAAAAGATTCTAATATTTTTAAAAATAAAAATACCTCCTAATTACCATTTTTGCAAAGGGGGAAATAAAATTGTATTATGTCAAACAGAATCGAAAAAGTTAACGAGCTTATAAAATCATTAATAGGGGAAATATTAATCCGAGAACTGAGTCTTAAGCCCGGGGTTTTTATTACCATCTCGAAAGTTGACACCTCTAGCGATCTTCGTTATACTCGTATATTCCTAAGTATTTTCCCGGAAAAGGATATTGAATATGCGGAAAAGACTTTGGAAAAAGAAATATACAAAATCCAAGGGCAGCTCAATAAGAAACTTTCAATGAAGCCCTTGCCCAAGATTCAATTCAAAACAGATATGACAGAATCAAAAGCGGACGTTATTGAAAAATTGCTCAAAGAAATATAAGCAGTTCAAAAAACAAGAAAAATAAATGCGACGGGAGGTCGCATTTTTGGTGGATTAATATTGTCATCCTGGATGAAATGTCTATCTGCCGACAGACAGGAAGTAATCTGATTTAATTTGTCATTGCGAGGAAGCAAAGCGATCGTGGCAATCTAACTGTCATAAAAATCAAGAGATTGCTTCGCTGCGCTCGCAATGATAGGTAATTGTTTTTATGGCTCAAAATAAGCCGGTTAAATTATGAAAAAATTTGCTCAAGAATTTAATACTCTCAAATATGTAATCGACAACTCGGAAAAAGTTTTGCTTTTTGCGCACTCTCACCCGGATGGCGATACGATTGGTTCGGTTCTGGCTCTCAAGGAATATATCAGGTCTTTGGGTAAAGAGGTTGATTTGGCTTGTTTTGATCCGTATCCAGAATCTTTTAATAATTTTTTTCATGAGACGTTTGAATTTCCTGATCGTTTAGATTTGAAAAAATATAATCTGTTTATTGCTTGTGATAGCGTGGAAAGAGGTTTTCAAAAAATTAAAAATAATCTGGAAGAAAATCAAGTTATGGTTTTGATCGATCACCATCCTGATATTACAATTAAGGGCGACATAAATATAATTGACTCAGAATATTCTTCCGTATGCGAAATAATTTATGATTTTTTTGAATTCAATCAAGTAAAAATTAACAGAAAAATTGCGACCTTTTTGATGTTGGGAATTCTTGGTGATACGGGGATGTTTCAACATTCAAATACTACATCCAGAATAATGGAAATATCTTCCGATTTGATGAAAAAAGGAGCCCTTATTACCAAGATCGTAGAGCTTAATTCGGTCAACAAGACCATTTCCACGCTAAAACTTTGGGGTTTAGCCTTCGAAAAAGCCAAAATAAATCCTGCAAACGGAATGATTTCCACCGTTTTAACAAAAAAAGATTTGGATGAATGCGGAGCTAGCGAAGAAGATATTGCCCATATTGTTGGAATTCTGAATACTGTTCCCGATACTAAATTTGCCCTTGTTCTTTCTGAAAGAGAAAACGGAACAATTAAAGGCAGTTTGCGTAGCGAAAAATATAAAGGTGTAGATGTTTCGAAAATTGCCGCCCAGTTCGGTGGGGGCGGGCATAAACTGGCTTCGGGCTTTGAAATTAAAGGCAAGATTCAAGAAGCGGAAAGCGGCTGGACAATAGTCTAAATTGCTAAATTGTTAAATGGCTTCATTGTTAAAATCATTGTAAAATAACAATATAACAATATAACAATTTAACAATGAACATAGGTTGTCATGTCTCTATTGCAGGTGGAATTCAAAATGCTCCAAAACGAGCGGCTGATTTGGGCTGTGAGGCGATGCAGATATTTACTCGTTCTCCACAGGGAGGAAAAGCACCAGAATTAACGGAAGAAATTGTACAGAATTTTAAGTTGCAAATCAAAAATTACAAAATAAAAAGCGTAGTTATTCATACCTCTTATTATATTAATTTTGCATCGGCCAATAATCGTATTCGCTATGGCAGTGTGAGTGTGGTGCGTGGTGAATTGGAACGAGCTAGTTTGATTGGCGCTAAATATGTTATGACGCATCTGGGAACCGCCAAAGATTTGGGAGAAATAGAAGCTTTTCAAAAAACAGTAGAGATGCTCAAAAAAACTTTGGAAGGATACAATGGTTCAGCTAAACTTCTTCTTGAAAATAGTGCCGGTGCCGGAGCTATTATTGGAGATGACCTCAAAGAACTGGGAGAAATAATCAAAGCCGCTAATGACAAAAATATTGCTGGAATTTGTTTGGATACTCAGCATAGTTTTGCTTCTGGTTATGATTGGCGCGACTGCAAAAATACATTGAAAAGAATAGACCGGGAAATTGGACTTAAAAACATTAAGCTCATTCATGCCAATGATTCTATGACCGATTTTGCTTCCAACAAAGATCGTCACGAACATATTGGTGAAGGCCAAATTGGCATTGATGCTTTCAAAAATATTGTCACTTTTGCCAAAGAAAATGACATTGATATGATTCTAGAAACAGAACATGATAAAGTAAGAGAAGATATAGAGCTTCTTAAATCTATACGAGGTAATTGATAATCAGAAACTATGGAAGAAAAAATGTCCGCCAAAGGCGAATCCGCCTATGGCGAAAAAGTTGCTATTATTTCCGATGTTCATAACAACGAAGTGAATCTGAAAAAGGTTCTGAATTATTGCACGCAAAACGAGATTGAAAAAATAATTTGTTGCGGAGATTTGGCTTCCATGGAAACTCTGGATTTTTTGAATGACAATTTTTCCGGAGAAATCTTTTTTGCTTTCGGAAATATGGACAATGACTTTTTGAAAGATAAATTCTGTCATCCTGAACTTGATTCAGGATCTAAAAACAAATTAGATTCCGGCTTGGAGGCCCGAATGACAAATTATAAAAATACCAAAATATTTAAAGATTTTGGAGAAGCAGATTTTGATAATAAAAAAATAGCTTTTGTGCATTTTCCTGAATTGGCTAAAGCTTTATGTGAGTCAGGGAAATATAGGTTTGTTTTTTACGGTCATACTCACAAGCCATTTGTCTCCTCCGTTAAAACTACGGCGGACCAAGGGAAGAAAAAATGTGAAATGCTTAATCCAGGCAATGTGGCTGGAGATATTTATCCTCCAACTTTTGCGGTATGGAATACAGAGAATAATAAGTTTGATTTGTTGAGAGTTCATGATTTAAAATAAAATATCCTGTCATTGCGAGCGAAGCGAAGCAATCTAATTAGATTGCCACGCCTGCCTACCGGTAGGCAGGTCGCTACGCTCCTTGCAATGACATATGAGGTATGGAAACGAAGCACGAACAATTAAATAAATTAAATGCAGAAATGTTGGCATGTTCCAAGTGCAGTTTGCGAGCCGGGTGCAAACAAGTAGTTCCTGGCGATGGAAGCGCTGAAGCCAAAATAATGTTTATTGGCGAAGGACCGGGTGCCAAAGAAGATGAACTAGGTAAGCCATTTGTTGGCGCGGCCGGAAAGTTTTTGGATGAAATGCTGGGTGCAATTAATTTAAAAAGAGAAGATGTCTATATCGCCAACACAGTCAAATGTCGTCCGCCGCAAAACAGGGATCCGTTGCCAGAAGAAAAAGAAACTTGTTGGCCGTGGCTTCTAAAGCAAATAAAAATTATTCAGCCAGAACTGATTGTTACACTCGGTCGGCATAGTATGGAAATATTTTTGCCAAACTACAAAATATCAGAAATTCATGGACAAGCTATGCGGAGAGAAATTCCAGAAATAGGCAAGCAAATCTTTTTTGCGCTCTATCATCCGGCCGCCGCGCTTTATAATGGTTCCATGCGCGAAGTCTTGCTTAAAGATTTTAAAAAAATTCCCAAAGTCTTGGAGCTGATTGAGAGAGACACAAGATAGAATTTTTTGTTGACTGACAAATTTATTTTTGTTAAGCTTCGATATAGTTAATATTTTGGTCCGATGGCCGAGTGGTTAGGCAAGGGTCTGCAAAACCCTGTACAGCGGTTCAATTCCGCTTCGGACCTCAATGTTTTTTATGGTATACTTATAACGTAGTAAGTATTAATGTGTATACCACATGAGTAAAAAAAGAAGTTGGAGCGAAAATGATTTGAAAATTGCGGCAAAAAAATCAACTAGCGTGAGGCAGGTGCTTCAGCGTTTAAATTTAAAAATGGCCGGAGGCAATTATACTCAAATTAGTAAGTTTATCAAAGAATATAAAATAAATATCAGACATTTCAAGGGGAAAGGATGGAATAAAGGACTGATAGGAATCGGAAAGCCAAGAATAGAATTAAAAGATATTTTAAAAAGAAATAGTTATTTTCAAAGTCATAAATTAAAAAAAAGATTATTTGCAGCAAAATTAAAGCCACAGCATTGCGAGCAATGTGGTTGGCAACAGAAATCAAAGGACGGAAGATTGCCGCTAGAATTGGATCATATAAATGGAGACAGTAAAGATAATAGGCTTAATAATTTAAGAATACTCTGTCCAAATTGTCATAGCTTGCAAACAACTCATCGAGGAAAAAATATAAAAAAATAATTATGGGCGGATGGCGAAACTGGTATACGCACAACACTTAAAATGTTGCGCCGTAAGGCATGCGGGTTCGACTCCCGCTCCGCCCACCAATAGAAAAAGCTGCTCTCAAGGAGCAGCTTTTTTCTTAGATAACTTCCGCTGAAAGAATTCTTCTTCCAAAAGCGAAAGCTTGCTTTTTAGTTTTCATGTAGATATCAAAGTGATTCCCTTTGATCGCTCCCCCACGATCTTCACAAACATAGGTTCCCATTCCGTCAATCTTAATCTTGGTTCCAAGAGCAAATTGTGGAGGGCAAGCCAGTGTTCTTTTTTCCATGACCTTAAGTCCGCTGGCTGTAATTCCATCACTTTTACCACATTCATCAGCTGCGGCGGTATAAGCAGAGGCATTGATTTCAAATTTTCCCTTGGGTAAATCACCAGCCTTTTTCTTATATCTGCTTAAGATATCATCTCGGGAAGGTTTAACGGGCGCATACTCGTCAAAATTATAAGGAGCGCTGGCTAAAATAATTGAATTACTGTATACTTCTCCGTTTATTATAACGATATCAGATTTTATATTAGAATTTGTTTTTGTTTCATTAGTATTAGTTTCGGCTGCCAAGACATTCTGAGGAATTAATAATATCAGCAGAATTGACAGCAATATCATTATACCAATGATACGCATAAATTGTCTTTAATTGTTAATGTTATCGCGGAAAAGCCTTTTTTTACGATAACCAACAATTGTAGCAGATCTGGACCACTCTGTCAAAGGTAAATAACAAAAAATGGCTTGCTTAAGCCATTGTAATTTTAGCAAAAGAGACTTTTTGGCTCAAGTAAAGGAAAAAAATTAAAAATACTCGCCTACATTCAAAATCTCAGGTTATAACCAATAATTTTACTTGAAACAAAACAAAAACAGCCCAATTTAAAGCCGTTTTTGAATCTTTGAGCGGGTAACGGGAATCGAACCCGTCTCTCGTCCTTGGCAAGGACGTATAATAGCCACTATACGATACCCGCTTGTTATTAAATTTTTGATTTCAAACCATCAATCCAACCAATGATTCTGAAGAATAATTTTACATCATTTATTCTAATGTGAACCGTGCCAAAGGTCAAACTATTTGATTTTCTCTTGTTATTGCTTGATTTGCTTGCAGTGGCGTAAGTTTTAATGAATTGTTTTGTCGGCACTTTAGTTAGTTTCGACCAAAAATCAACAGCCTTGTCAATGTCTACATTTCTATGCGCCATTAATTGGATTTTTATTTTGCTATTGTCAATTTTTAAAAATTTTCTAAAAAATTTCATAATAATTTTAATCATTTCTGGATCTGAGTTTGCAAAATCAATACTTTTCCATTTGCTTCCAATTGCACCTTTTTTATATCCCTCAGCCCAATAAAGTGAAATGCCAGTTAGAAACAAGGGATCCTGCAAAAGATTGAAACTTTCCCTTTTTGCCTCAATACGGATTTTTCTTGCTCTTTCTTGTGCTAATGTCGTTTGATTTTTGTTTCTTTTAATGAGGCCAGTTATACTGCCTGCATAAACTCTTGCTGACAATCTATCTTTTGCTTTTTGTGACAATTTAATTTTTGATAGCCAACAACTCAAGGTACTTTTGGAAATTTTTAATTTTTCGCCTATTTCATTATAGCTAAGTCCTTGTTTTCTTAATTTGATGGCTTGTGCTTTTTCTTTTCTCATAAAAATTGAACCTACGATATATAGACTAATTATATCAGTAGGTTCAATTTTATGCAAATGTGCCGAGGGGCGGGATTGAACCGCCGACACAAGGATTTTCCTTATTCTTATCTCAAGTTTCCCTGAGGATTGGACTATTTCATCATCCTGATCTTTTTCAGGAGTCGGGCGCTTATGCAAGATTATTGTTGGGGCTCACTTGCTAGTCTCTACGCCTTTCTTGGAACTTTAACCCTCCAAGACTTGGTTCGAGATTACCATGTTGTCTAATTGACAATTTAGGCTTCCTCGAATTCACCCGATTTTCATTTTAGCATTACTGCTAAATGGACCGAAAACCAGTCCTCTGCTCTACCACTGAGCTACCTCGGCATGGAATATTCTGTTTTCAAAGTGGGCAATATAGGACTCGAACCTATAACCCCCTCGGTGTAAACGAGGTGCTCTAGCCATTGAGCTAATTGCCCAAAAAGATGTGTCTTCGGCGAGAGTTTTCTTCAAAGGCGGGCAGGAAACCCGCATGATCCTCAAACGTGTTTGCCCCGCACCAATTGATCAAATAAGATTTTTTGTGGGCGAAAGAGGACTCGAACCTCCAAGGTATTGCTACCACAAGCACCTCAAGCTTGCGCGTATACCAATTCCGCCATCCGCCCTTTGATCAATTGGTGCGGGGTGAATATACCCCTGCCTGCATACCTACGGCATGTAAACCGGCAGGCGGAAATTCCACCACGAAGGCTTGAAACACTAAAAGGAAAATTATTTCTCAGTTTCCTTATCGGAAATTTTCTCTTCAGGATTTTCAGCTGCAACTTCTTCAGCTTCCGGTTTTTCTTCTTTTACTACAAAATCAGCAATGTTTTTATATTTCATGCGACTTTTTTTGGCAGTTAGACCTCTGAGGTAATAAAGCTTTGATCTTCTAACTCCGGCTTTTTTGACCAGCTCAATTTTTTCGATACTTTTGGAATAAATCGGCAAAACCAATTCAACGCCGATTCCGTCGCTAACTTTTCTGACTGTAATCATCGGAGAAGAACTTTGTTTCCCCTTGATAGCTATAACAAGTCCTTCAAAGATCTGAATTCTTTCTTTTTCACCTTCTTTAATTTTTCGATAAACCTTAACTACGTTTCCGGCTTGAAAGTCAGGCATTTTCTTTATTCTTTGCGATAAATTGAAGTCGATGAGCTTCTTTTTCATATAATTAGTTGTTATATCCGATTTTGAATTACCTGCAAAACATTCAAAAATCAGTTTTAGCGATTAATTTTAACTGTTTTATAGTACCTTTTAACTTATCTTTAGTCAAGGTCAAGAAAAGAAGGCATATTCGTTTGCAATTCTTAATTTTTACGAAGGTTTTTAATGAAGCAGCGAAAGTCTTCCGGTAAATTAGCTTCAAAAGAATATTTTTTGCCGAATAATTCAAAAGTTATTTTTTTAGCATGTAAAAGTTGTCTTGCGGGTAAAACCAGTCTGGGAATTTTTTTAAGTTTGTATTTTTTATCTCCGGCAACAGGATTGCCCAAAGAAAATAAATGAACCCTGATTTGATGCATACGGCCGGTCTTTGGTTGAGCTTCTATTAAGGAAAAATAAGCGAATTCCCGAATAACTTCATATTCTGTAATAGCTGGACGAATTTTGGTTTTAGTTTTTTTTGCGGCGATAACCTGTTTTTTATATGAGGCAGCCCTGGCAATCGGTTTTTCGATTATTCCCTTTTTTGATTGCATTTTTCCCAAGACAAGAGTGATATATTTTTTAGTAATCTTTCGATTTGCGAAAAGTTTTTTAAGTTCATCAAAGCTTTTTTGATTGCGGGCAATAACCATAATTCCGGAAGTATCTTGATCAAGTCGATGAACAATTCCGGGTCGCATTTCTGAATTCTTCGAACCATCATTGACGCTTTCTGTTTCCGGAAATTTGGCCAACAGCCCATTGGCCAGAGTATTTTTTTCCTGAAAAGTATTCGGATGGACCTTGAGTCCGACAGGCTTATTGATGACAATAATATTTTTGTCTTGAAAAATAATTTCAAAATAAACGTTTTTGTTGGGTTGTAATTTTTGTGGGGTGCTTTTAAAATCAATCATGATGATATCACTTTCCTTGAGAATGTAGCTAGGCTTTGTTTTTTTATTATTGATTAGGATGTTGCCCTTATTTATATTTCTGATAATTTCTCCGCGGGTATATGAAAAAAATTCCTCTTTTAGGAATTTATCCAAGCGCAAACCAGCCTTCCCTTTTTCAATTATTATTTTTTGCATATGTG
>CAZSCF010000003.1:0-39651 GCA_964605365.1 uncultured Bdellovibrionales bacterium
GAAGAAGCTATTGAAAAGGCTTACGTGAACAATTTAACCGATGAATATATTTTACCGACTGTTATTATGGAAAACAAGAAACCTGTGGCTGTTATTTCTAAAAATGATTCTATTATTCTTTATAATTTGCGATCTGACAGATCTCGCCAATTTACCAAGCTCTTTGTGGCCAAAAACAAAAAAAGAATCGTGACAGACGATATGCCGATTGTAGACAAAATAAAAAATCTGTATTTTGTGGCTATGACAGATTTTGGTCCGGATCTGGATGTGCACACAGCTTTTTTAAGTTGTCCTATTCATACGACATTACCGGTTGTTTTAAAGGAAATAAAGCAACTTTATATTGCTGAATCTGAAAAATTTGCGCATATAACGTATTTTTTAAACGGCGGACACCATCAACAAGTTGACGGAGAGGATAGGGCTATGATTGACTCTCCTGATGTTGATTCCTATGCTAATGCGCCAGAAATGTCAGCCGCCGAAATAACCGCCTTTGTTGTGAAAAAAATGGAGGAAAATAAGTATGATTTTATCGCCATAAATTTTGCCAATGCGGATATGGTCGGACATACGGGCAATTTGAAAGCCACGATAAAAGCAGTTGAATTTTTAGATGAACAGATCAGGATTTTGTATCAGGAAATATTGAAAAGAAAGGGAAATTTAATAATTACGGCGGACCACGGGAACGCTGATGATATGATAGATTTTGAAACTGATCAGCCGAACACTTTTCATACTAAAAATCCTGTTCCGTTTTTGCTGGTTAGCGAAAAATTCAGACAAAAAAAATTGCGCGAAGGGGGCGTGCTGGGAAATGTGGCCCCAACAATTCTGGATGTGCTGGGCATAAAGAGACCGGAAGTTATGATTAGAGGTTCTCTTATGAATAGTTGCGAGGATACTAATGAATGCAAAATAACTTTTCGACGTTAGGCGGCTTGCGATTTAATTAAAAAATATTTAAAAATATGAATAAAGTAATTTGTATCGGCTCATCAACCCAAGATATTTTTTTTCCGACAAGTGAGGGGAAAATTATTGAAACACCGGAAGAATTAATTTCACAACGCAAAATTGCCTTCGAATTGGGTGCAAAATATAAAATTGATAGACGTTTTGAATCTTTGGGCGGTTGTTCGGCTAATGTGGCAGCCGGATTATCCAGGCAAAACCTGGAGGTGGCGCATTACACAGTGGTCGGGAAAGATGCGATCGGAGAATGGATAAAAAAGATACATCTTGAAGAAAATATCGGAATTAATCTGGTGGAAACTTGTGATTGTAAAAGTGATTTGACCATGGTATTGGTAAACGAAGATGGAGGAGAGAGGGTTATTTTTCATCACAAAGAAGCTAACGAAAAATTTGAATTTGATCCGGATAAATTAACAAAAGCGGACTGGGTGTATATTGGCGATATTTTTGGCGATTGGAAAGGTATTGTTGAAGGAATTGCCGAAAAAGCTGCAAAAGAGAATATGTTGATTGCCTTTAATCCGCGAGAAACAATGATTTCAGATGGTGGAAAAAAAATATTTGATTTTTTTCGATCTTGCGAAATTGTTTTTTTAAACAAGGATGAAGCGATTGAGATTTTGCTGGCGCACAACGGTAAAATTGATTCGCAAGATGAAAAATATTTGATGGCGGAACTTAAAAAATCAGGAGCCAGAGTGATTGTTATTACGGACGGAGAGAGGGGTGCTTGGGCTATCAATGAAGACAATGATGTGCATGTGGATGCGGTAAAAGTTGATAAGGCAATAGACATGACCGGAGCAGGCGATGCTTTTGCCAGCGGATTTCTGGCAGCTTATATAAAGAGGAAAGATTTGGAAGAATGCGTTCATTGGGGAGTTAAAAATGGCGCTAGTGTGGTAAAACATTTCGGAGGAATTAAGGGGCTTCTCCGGGAAAATGAGATGTAAAAAATAAAAAAAGAGTCTATATAAAAAAATAAAATTATGAATTTGGATAATTTATTTAATCCGAAGTCCATAGCTGTTATTGGCGCTTCGGCTGAAAACGGGAAAATAGGCAACGTAATTGCTAAAAATATCTTAAGTCTTGGATATAAAGGTGAAATTTTTTTAGTCAATCCGAAAAAAGGAAATATTTTAAATCAGAAATGCTATGGTGATGTTTTGGAAATTAAAAAAAAGGTGGATTTGGCAATTCTGGCTATTCCGGCTGAATTTGTGAATGAAACAGTCAAAAAAGCTTCTTCTGTGGTAAAAAATTTTGTTGTAATCTCGGCTGGATTTTCTGAAATTGGAAGTGAAGGCAAAAAACGCGAGATTGAATTAAAAAAAATAATCGAAAAAAACAATCTTAATATTCTTGGTCCAAACTGTTTGGGGTTTATTAATCCTAAAATAAATCTCAACGCGTCTTTTGCCGGAGAAATGCCCCAGAGAGGAAATATTTGTTTTATTTCTCAATCAGGCGCTTTGGCAGTGGCTTTTATGGATATCGCTCAAAAGGAAGATATGGGTTTTTCCGGAATTGTTTCCATAGGTAATAAGATACAAATTGATGAAAATAACCTGTTGGAATATTTTGGAAAAGATAAAAACACCAAAGTGATCGGATTGTATCTTGAAGACATAAAAAATGGTCAGGATTTTATTGCCAAAGCCCGGGAAATTTCGAAAATCAAGCCGATTGTGCTGTTGAAATCAGGAAAAACCGAAAAATCACAAATGGCCGTGGCTTCCCATACGGGAGCCCTGGCCGGAAGTAATGAAATAATGCAAGCAGCTTTTGAAAAAACGGGAATTATCGCGGCTGATAATCTGGAAGAATTTTTTAAGTTATTGGAGTTTTTTTCTTTGGCAAGATTCTTTAAAGAAGAGCAAGTGGTCATTCTTACCAATGCGGGAGGTGCGGGGGTTTTGGCAACCGATGCTTTTGATAAAAAGGAAATAAAGTTGGCTGAAATTGACAAAAAAATAAAAACAAAATTAGAAAAATTTTTGCCTCTCGAATCATCTTTGCAGAATCCCATTGATCTTTTGGGGGATGCCCAGGAGGATCGGTATGAAAAAGCGTTAAATGAAGTGGGGCAACAAAAAAATATTGGAATGATTGTTTCCATTTTAACGCCTCAAAAACAAACTCCGGTAGATGAAATCGCAAAAAGATTGGTAAATTTTGCCAAAAAACACAAGAACTTTCAACTGGTAGCTTCTTTTATCGGAGGAAATAAAATTAAAAACGCCGTAACATTTTTGAAAAAAAACAATATTCCAAATTTTTCTTTTCCCGAGCAAGCGATTGAAACACTGGAAAAATATTCAAAATGGAAAAAATGGAAAGAATGTGCTCCTGAGCGGGAAGAAAAATTTTTAAGAAACGAGGGACGGGCAAAAGCAGTCGGAAATATTATAGAAAAAGCCAGACAAGAAAACAGGACGGCACTTTTGTTTTCAGAAGCAAGTGAAATAATGAAAAAATATGACATTAACACGGTTAAGTTTTGGACAACTGATTCAAAAGAAAAAATAAGCTTTCCGGTGGTTGTAAAGGTTGATAGCGATAAAGTTTTACATAAAACCGATAAAAAAGGACTGGTTTTGGGAATAAATAACAAAAAAGAACTTGCGGAGTCAATCAGGAAAATGCAGAAAAGTTTTCCCAAAAAAGATATCATTTTTCAACCAATGTTGCCGCGGCAGATGGAACTTATAGTTGGCATAAAAAGAGATTCAGTATTCGGTCCGGTTGTAGTATATGGATTAGGCGGAATATATACGGAGGTGCTCAACGCAGTTAATTTTTTGGTTTTGCCAAAAAGTAAAAATGAAATAAAAAAAGCTTTAAATAAAAGTAGAATCAGCTTCCTTTTTAAAAAAACCAGGGGCCAAGATTCATTTAGTGTCGAAAATGTAGCCCGGATTTTATGGAATGTTTGGATGTTGGCCAATGAAGTGGATGAAATAAAAGAGCTTGATATCAATCCTCTTCTTGTTTATAATGATGAAAAGAGGGACACGGCAGTCGATGTAAAAATTATTATCTAATTTATTTTTTATCAAAAAAATGAAAAACAAAGCATTAAAAATTTTAATAGTTGATGATAACGGAGATATCAGAACCATGTATGCCGAAAATTTTAGAAAGAGCGGGTTCGATGTCGAGGAAGCTGTTGACGGTTTGGACGGATTAGATAGGGCTACCAAAAATATTCCGGATATTATTTTTACCGGCATCATAATGCCCAGGATGGATGGATTTGACTTGATGGCTAGTCTTAAAAAAAATGTAACCACCAAGGATATTCCTGTAATCATTTCCTCGCATATGGGTCGTGAAGAAGACCAAAAAAAAGCCTTTGAACTGGGAGCCAAAGATTTTATCGTAAAAACCATGAGTACTCCGAAAGAAATTGTGGAAAAGGTAAAAATGATGTTTAACCCCAATATTTATAAATTAAGAATCGTACAAAACGAATTAGATGCGAAAAAACTGGCTTCGGTTTTGCAACTTGGAAATGACATGGTGTGTTCCAAATGTGGTGAAAATTTGATAATTTCTCTTGAGCTGGCTGATTCAAACGATAAAAATATCAAAGCAAAAATCAGTTGTCCTAAATGTGGTTGAAAAAATTTTCATTTAATATATTCAAAAAACGCAGAAAATAAGGCGGGGCAGAGCCTCGTTTTATAATTAATGCCATGAAAAATACTTGGAATTGGAAAATAAAAGAAGGTGCCATTTCATTTGACAAAAAATTAACGGACAAATTTAATCCAATAATTTTGCAGTTGCTTTTTAATCGCGGAATCAAAGATGAAGAAAAGATTGGAAGTTTTTTAAATTTTGATTATGAAAAAAATGTTTCAGATCCTTTCGATTTTTCTCAAATGAACAAGGCGGTTGAAAGGATTGCTTTGGCGCTAAAAAGAAAGGAAAAAATTGCCATTTTCGGCGATTACGATGCGGATGGGGTGACAGCGACCGTGTTAATTTCAGAGATGTTGGCAGATTTGGGTGCGGAAAAAATTATTCCATATATTCCGGACAGACAACTTGAGGGTTATGGCATGAATATGGCTGCTTTGGATTTTTTGCAAAAAGAAGGCATAAGTCTGATTATTACGGTTGATTGCGGCATAACAAATGTAGATGAGGTTTCCGAGGCCAAGAAGCTTGGTATGGATGTTATAATAACGGATCATCATCATATCCCATCTTCTTTGCCGGAGGCCGTGGCTATTCTTAATCCGCATATGGAGGACGAAAAAAGCGAAATAAAATGTTTATCCGGAGTCGGCGTGGCTTTTAAACTGGCACAGGCTATTTATCAGAAAGTGCAACCGGAAAAAATAAATCAGATAAAATGGATGTTGGATTTGGTGGCTATCGGAACCATTGCGGATTGCGTATCGCTTCTGGGTGAAAACAGAATATTGGTTAAATATGGATTGATTGTTCTTTCAAAAACGCGACGAGTGGGACTTAAGGAAATGTTTAGTGTGGGAAGAATATCTGTTTCTGAAGATGATATTCCGGATACGCACAAAGTGGCCTTTCAAATTTCTCCCAGGATAAACGCGGCTGGCAGAATGGATCATGCAAATGTAGCCTATAATTTATTGGTTGAAAAAAAACCTTCTATTGGACGAATAATGGCGCTTGAATTGGAAAGTAAAAATCAAGAGAGGCAAAAAATAACCGCCGAGGTTGTCAGGGAAATAAGAATTATCGTCGAAAATTCTTTTAAAGGAAAGAATTTTATTTATGTTGCGAATGAACACTGGCCAGTTGGACTGTTGGGACTGATAGCCGGAAAAATAACCGATGAATTTAAACGACCCGTTATGATACTGCAAAAGCAAGCGGATGAATTCGCCGGGTCATTGCGAAGCATTCCGCAAATAAATATCATTGAAACACTGGAAAAGTGTTCGAGTTTTTTGGAAAGATTCGGTGGACATTCACAGGCGGCCGGAATTAGGATAAAAAATGCCAACTTGGAAAAATTTTGCGCAAAAATGTCTGAATTGATTGAAAACGATCTTGAAGGCAAAGAAATGGATTTGGCGCGTGAAGCGGATATGGAAATCGAGGCAGAAGATATCAATTGGGATTTAATGATGGAGATAAAAAGAATGGAACCTTTCGGGGAGGGAAACAAAGAACCGATTTTTATTATAAAAAACATGGTGGTTGAAGACATGAAGATTGTCGGCAATGGAAGCAAGCATCTTAAAATGTTTTTACGAGCTAAAAATGGCAGTCCGAAAATATTTGATTCCATTTTTTTTGGAGCCGGGGAAGAATTTAAAGAAATAAAAAAAGATGATAAGATAGACATAGCTTGCAATTTATGCCAAGATGAATGGAATGGAAACAAAAAAATTCAGTTAAAAATTATTGATTTGAAAACAAATTAAATAAATAGTAAAATATGACTATGCTGGAAAAAATTGTAATGTACAGCGATGGAGGATCCAGAAATAATCCGGGGCCGGCGGCCATTGGCGTTTTTGTCGAAACACTTAACAAAAAATACGGGGAATATATTGGCATCAAAACCAATAATGAAGCCGAATACGCAGCTTTGATTTTTGGGCTGAAAAAAATAAAATCTTTGATTGGCAAGGAAAAAACAAAAAATACTGAAATAGAATGTCGTCTGGACAGTGAATTGGTCGTGAAGCAATTGAATCATGAGTATAAGCTAAAGGAAGAGTACATACAAAGAAATTTTATAGAAATTTGGAACTTAATGTTGGATTTTGGAAAAGTTTATTTCCGGCATATTCCACGTGAAAAAAACAAAATCGCCGATGCATTAGTTAATGAAGCGCTGGACGAACAGATAAAACAAAGCAGTCTATTATAAATATATTTTTATATAATCTAATAAAACAAACATGGCTAAGTATAAAAAAAGAATAATATTTTTGGTGATAGTCGTTGTGCTTATTGGTGGCGGTGTTTATTATTTCAAAACTAAAAAACCGGCGATTGAATATACAACGCAAAAAGCCGAGAAGGGAACTTTGACACAGACGGTTTCCGTGACCGGAAAAGTAGTTTCTCAAAGTGAAGCTGACCTATCTTTCAAGCTCAGTGGAAGAATAGAAAGTATGTATGTTGAAATTGGGGATAAAGTTATAAAGGGTCAAAAAATAGCTACGATTGACAGGGGAACATTAAATCAGCAACTGAGTGGAGCCAGACAGGATTTGCTTGTACAGAGAAATACTCTTTATGATATGAAAAAAAGAAAAGCAACCTATAGTTGGGCACAAGAAGAGGCGCAAAGGGCTAGAATTAAATCAGCCGAAGAAAGTGTAAATGCTTTGCTTGAGCAAATCAGTGAAACCATCCTTTATTCTCCAATCAGCGGGACGGTTATTACCAAAAATGTTGAAGTCGGAGAAACAACCGTGGCTAATGCCGTGACGGCCAATACTTCCGTGGTAACGATTGCCGGAGAAGGAGATTTAGAAATCCAAGCCAATGTTCCGGAATCAGATATTGTCAAAGTGGCGCTGGGTCAAAAAGCCGATGCGACACTGGATGCTTTTACTGCCCAAGATATTTTTTCGTCTGAAGTGATCGAAATCGAACCATCTTCAACGGTTATTCAAGACGTTGTTTATTACAAGATTAAACTCAAATTTCCGACACCCGATTCAAGATTCAAAAATGGTATGAGCGCGGATGTTGATATTCATACCGCCCAAAAGGATAATGTAGTTTTCATTCCGGAAAGAGCCATTAAAGATGATGGAGGGCGAAAATATGTCGAAATTTTGAAAGATGGAAAAAATAACATAATTGACAGGGCATATGTTGAAACAGGTATGCGTGGTGATGATGGGATGATTGAAATCACCTCCGGACTTTCTGGCGGAGAAAATGTGATAACGCTGTCAAAAACACAATAAACAAATGTCAACATCTTTAATTCAAGTCGAAAATCTTTGCAAAACTTATGGTGATGATGGCGCCAAGACCAATGCTCTTTGTGGTGCCAATTTTACGATTGAAAAAGGCGAATTCGTTTCCATTATGGGGCCTTCTGGTTCGGGAAAATCAACCCTTATGCAACTCTTGGGTTTGCTTGATCGTCCGACAGATGGAAAATATTTTCTGGAAGGCAAGAATACGGCAGCTTTTGATGATGATACATTGGCAAGTTTACGAAATAAAAAACTTGGCTTTATTTTTCAATCTTTTAATCTTTTGCCCAGAACTTCAGTCTTTGAAAATGTAGAGCTTCCTTTGCTTTATGATGAAAAAATTCACCCCGTGAAATCCTCCAGAGGAGGAATTTCGCAAGGCGAAATTATTTCACAGGGTAAAGAAAGTAATAAGGAAAAAGTCGAGGCCGCGCTGCAAGCAGTTGGTATGGGACATCGCACGCAATATCTTTCCAACCAACTTTCTGGCGGAGAAAAACAAAGAGTGGCTATTGCCAGAGCGCTGGTCAATAATCCGGAAATAATTTTTGCTGACGAACCAACCGGTAACCTGGATTCCAAATCGGGACTCCAAGTCATGAAGATTTTGCAGGAGCTTAATAACGAAGGACATACGATTGTTTTGGTTACCCATGAAACATATACAGCCGAACATGCCAAGAGAATATTGTACGTGAAAGACGGTTCAATTATCGCTGATGATCAAGTCAAAAATAGAAGAATTGCGCAGGAGGGAGAAATGTTAAAATAAAACTTTATGATGTGTCATTGCGAGCGAAGCGAAGCAATCTAAATTTATAATTAGATTGCCACGTCGCTACGCTCCTCGCAATGACAATAAACATGCGCTTAACCGACCCGATAAAAATATCATACAAAAACTTAATGGCGGCCAAGCTCCGCTCGTTTTTGACTATTCTTGGAATTGTGATTGGTGTGGCTTCAGTGATTATTATTATGGCCATTGGTCAATCTGCCCAGGCGCTTATTTTGGATCAAGTTTCCGGAATCGGTTCGAATTTAATTGGGATTCTTCTGGGAGCCTCAGATGAAAAAGGTCCTCCGGCAGCGGCTCTGGGAATCAAGGTTACAACATTGAAATATGGTGATCTGGAAGCTCTCAGGAACGGCAAGAATGTTCCCGAGATAGCTGATGCAGCCGGATACGTTATGAGTTCAGCTCAGGCTGCCTATAAGGATACAAGTATGGTCGTTTCTTTTACTGGAACAACGGCTAGCTACATTAACGTTGAAAACAGCGAGATTGCAGAAGGAAGATTTTTCAATAAAGATGAGGAAGTGAATTTGTCGCGCATAGCCGTGGTAGGAAAAAATATCGTGCAAGATCTTTTTAATGGAGAGGATCCAGTTGGCAAAACATTCAGAATGAAAGATCAAAATTTCTTGGTTGTTGGGGTTTTTAAGGAAAAGGGTAGTGGAGGCTTTGGAACAGCCAGTGTTGATGATTCTGTTTTTGTGCCTCTTCTTACGGCTCAAAAATTGCTCATGGGAATTGATTATATCGCTTTTATTCGAGCCAAAGTAAAAAGTGCAGATCTGGTTTCATATGCCATTGCAAATACGAAAATAACTCTGCGCGAGCGTCATAATATCGATAATCCAACCGATGATGATTTTAGTGTACGAGATCAGGCACAAGCGGTTGATATGATCAAAAAAATTACCAACGTGCTTAAATATTTTTTGCTTTCAATCGGAACCATCTCATTGATTGTTGGAGGGGTTGGAATTATGAATACCATGCTTATAGTTGTCAATCAAAGAATTCGCGAAGTAGGCTTGCGAAAAGCAGTAGGTGCTAAAAATAAGGATATCTTGACTCAATTTTTGATGGAATCATCTGCCATTTCTTTTTTTGGTGGGGTAATCGGGATTATTGGAGGAATAATAGTCTCTTTTATTGCAGCTTTAATTATGCAGGCGCTTCAATATACTTGGCCATTTATGATTTCCTGGCAATCTATTGTCGTAGCAACTCTGGTTTCGCTTGGAATCGGAATTTTGTTTGGTATATATCCTGCCCGCAAAGCTTCGCAAATATCACCAATGGAAGCATTGCGTTATGAATAATTTTTTATGCATGAATTTTTAGTCTCAGTTAAGTTAGCTTTTAAAAATCTTCGTTCCAATATTGGTCGAACGCTTTTATCATTGCTTGGAATTGTGATTGGTGTGGCTTCAGTGATTTTGGTTTTGTCTTTTGGCTCAGGTGTAAAAAACTATATTACTTCTCAAATATCATCTTTTGGAACTGATATAATTCAAATTGAAGTGAAGGTTCCCAAGGTTGCTCAAACATCATCGGCTAATGCTGCGGGACAAGTTGGCGGAACAGCAATAACCACTTTGAAATTAGATGATGCCAAAAGGGTGGCCAAATTAGATAATGTAGGCTCCTGGTATGCCATGATAATTACTCAGCAACAAACAAGTTTTGAAGACAAGAAGAAACAAGCCATGATTGTAGGAGTGACTTCGGGTGTGACTAAGGCTGATCCTAAAATGGAAATTGCTGAAGGTCAAATGTTTACTGAAGAAGACGACAATAGCTTGAAGCAAGTTGTTATTTTGGGTAAATCTGTCAAGGAATATTATTTTGGCAATAAAGAAGCGGTTGGACAGAGTATTAAGATAAAGGGTCAAAATTATAAAGTTATTGGAGTTTTGAAGGAAAGAGGGGTGGTGGCATTCTTTAATTTCGATGAAATAATGTATGCTCCTATTCAGACTACACAGAAAAAATTGGCCGGCATTGATTATTTGCAATCCGCTGTTTTTAAACTAAAAGACATGAATAAACTGGATTTAACAATTGCTGAGGCGACAGACATTATGAGAACAAGGCATAATATTAAAGATCCAGATGATGATGATTTTGCTGTGAGCTCAATTGTTGAATTTTTGGATATTCTTAACAAAGTCTTCTTTGCTCTTAACGTTTTGCTTTTGGCACTTACATCCATTTCCTTGGTTGTCGGGGGAGTAGGCATTATGAATGTCATGTATGTGTCTGTATCAGAGAGAACATTTGAAATTGGACTCAAAAAATCAATCGGAGCTAAAAACAAAAGTATTTTGATGCAATTCTTGTTCGAAGCTATTTTCTTGACGATTGTCGGCGGGGTAATCGGGCTTTTTCTGGGGGGTGTTTTTACAAAGCTTGGAGAACTGGCAATTGGTTATTTTGGATATTCGGTAAAACTTTTAATTACTTGGTGGTCAGTGGCCATTGGTGCTGGCTTCTCGGCTTTGGTTGGGGTAATTTTTGGCTATTATCCGGCCAGACATGCAGCCAGTCTTTCTCCAATGGAGGCTTTGCGAAAAGAATAAAAATATATACTATTAAGCCATAAAATGACAAAAAAGCAAGATTGTTGCGCTTTTTTTATTATGATATGCTTTTTATATAAAGACGTTTTAAAATTTGTATATTTATGACCAGCAACAGACAATTTGATTCATACGTCGAAATGGCCCTGCTTTTTGTTTTGGGAGTTTTGGGAGGAGTTGCGTTGAAAATTGAAGCGGGAAAAATGATAACTATTGGCTACGATGATTACAAAATGAAATTTTCCAATAATCAGTACAACATAAATAATCTTCAGAAGAAAATTAATGAAGCGCTGGTTACGCAGGAAAAAAATGAATCTGCTCAATCGGAAGAAGTTGGCGAGCAAGATTTGCAAGATGGTTCCCAGGGCACATCATCGCAAGAATATATTTCTCAATAATTTTTTTAACTCAAAACAATGGAAGATAACAATCAGAATGAAAATATAACAAATCATGAAACAAATCGTGATTATTGTCTGGATAATAAAAAAAGGATAAAGAATTTAATTGCAGCCCTTATTTTGATTTCTGGTCTTTTTGTCGGCAGTCTTTTTGTGGATTTATCGCAGTTGATAAAAAAGAGCGGCTTTTCGCAGAAAAATCTCAACAAAACTGATATTTTTGAGGCCGGGCAAAAAACCTGGGTAGCTTATACGGAGCCCGCTGTTACGCTAAAAGTTATCAGCGACGAAAACTGCGATGAGTGCGATCCTTCGGAAGCCCTGGTGTGGCTTCGAAGGGTATCTCCGACAATCAGTGCGGAAAAAATAAATTTTGATTCAGAAGAAGGAAAAAATTTGATTGAAAAATTTTCCGTCAAAACCCTGCCGGCTTTCATTTTTTCTAAAGATATAAATAAAACGGAATTTTACGCGCAAGCGCAAGCGATTTTTAGTCAAAAAGATGATCAGTTTAAACTTGACACACAAGAATTAGGTCTTGTCCCAGGAAAATATTTGGAAATTCCGACAGTAAACGAAAATGATGCAACTTTTGGCAATAAAGACGCTAAAACGAAAATTATTATATTTTCCGATTTTGAATGCCCTTACTGTAAAGCCGTTTATCAGACTATGAGACAAATTATGGCGGACTATTCGGAACGCGTATTTTTTGTCTACAAGGACTTTCCTCTAGATTTTCATTTGCAATCAGAGAATTCGGCCTTGGCGGCCAATTGCGCTTTGGAGCAAGGCAAATTCTGGGAATACGGAGATAAGTTGTTTGCTAACCAGGCAAATTGGCAAAACACAACAGGAGCCCAAGAATTTAAAAACTATGCGAAAAATCTAGGACTGAAAAGCGCAGAATTCAATCAATGTTTGGATAATAAAAAATATCAGGAGAAAATCAATAATAATAAAAATGAAGCGGCTGATTTTGGAGTTTCTGGTACGCCGGCAATATTTATAAACAGCAAATTTATTAATGGAGTTATTGGTGCGGATGATTTAAAAAGAGCTATTGATGACGAGCTGGCAAAATAAGATACGAAATTTTACGCAAAGGACCCATTTGGGTCTTTTGTTTTTTTGTGCTAAAATTGACTAATGAAGAAAAAAAAATTGATAGAAATTATATTTTATGCTCGCGGCGGTCAAGGTGCTAAAACAGCGGCGGAAATTGTGGCGCAAGCAGCAGTCAAAGACGGAAAATTCGTTCAGGCTTTTCCCAGTTTTGGACCGGAAAGAAGCGGGGCGCCAACCAAAACATTTTTAAGAATTGCAGAGGAGCCCATCAGAACGCACGAACCGATATTGAATCCGGACATAGAGGTTATTTTAGACGAAACCCTTTTAGACCTGGAAGAAAAAAAAGCTGAAATTGTGATTTTAAATTCTGCGAAAAAAGAGAATGATTTGAAAGGAATAATAAAAAATAACAAAAAAATTTATCCAATCAATGCCAATGAAATTTCTATGGAAATAGTCGGGCAATCAAGGCCCAACACAGTTATTTTGGGAAAACTTATTCAAGTAAAAAATATTGCAAGGATTGAAAGTATTATTCAAGAATTTAGAAATATATTCGAAGAAAAAATTGGCAAAAAGGCGACGGAAAAAAATATTAAAGCCATAAAAAAAGCGTATTATTCAAAATAAAATTTACCCTGTTAAATAATTTTGCTCCGCAAAATTAAGATTTGACCAATGCAGGGCGTGGGGTAAATAATAAATTAAAAAAATAATTATAAATAAGTTGTATTTCCAAAGAAATCCAAATCTTATTTAACAGGGCAAATGGAAGAAGGTGCAGTAATAAAACACGATATCAAAAAGGCTCCCAAGACGGGGGATTGGGGTATTGAATTTCCGGAAGTAAGCGAAAAATGCATCGCCTGTGGGACTTGCGTTTCTTTTTGTCCGGAAGCGGCGATTGAAGTTAAAAAACAAAAAAGCAGTGGCAAAAAAATTGCTAAGATTGATTTTGATTTTTGTAAAGGATGTGGCGTATGTGCCAGGATTTGTCCAGTTAAAGCTATAATGATGACCAATAAAAACGGATTCATCTTTGGTGAAAAGAAATAAATGTAATAGATATGAAGAATATAAATAAAAATAGAATAGCTTTGACCGGTGGCGTTGCTGCGGCTGAAGCCTTAAAGCAAATTGAACCGGATGTGATGGCGGTTTATCCGATCACTCCTCAAACTCCAATAATCGAAACTTATGCTAAGTTTCAAGCTAACGGAGAAGTTAAAACGGAAATAATCCAAGTTGAATCCGAGCATAGCGCTATTTCGGCCTGTATTGGTTCAAGCGCGGCCGGGGCAAGAACAATAACGGCCACAAGCTCCCAGGGATTGGCTTTAATGAACGAAATTCTTTATGTAGCCAGTGGTTCGAGATTGCCCATCTTGATGATGATTTCATCCAGGGCATTGGGGGCGCCGATTAATATTCATGGCGATCATTCTGATGTAATGGGTGCACGGGATACCGGCTGGATTCAAATTTTTTCTGAAAATCCGCAAGAGGTTTATGACAATACGATTATGGGAATGAAATTGGCAGAAAAAACCAGTATTCCAACGATGGTAATTATGGACGGATTTAACACTTCTCATTCGGTGGAAAATTTAGAAATTTTGAACAAAAAAACAGTTCAGAAATTTGTAGGCAGATATAATCCCAAAAATTATCTTTTGGATATTAAAAATCCGGTCACCTTCGGTCCTCTAGCTCTTCAAAATTCATACTTTGATTTCAAGGTTGACCAAGAAAAGGCAATGCAATCATCTAAAAAAGAATATGAAAAAATAATGAAAGAATATGAAAAAATAAGCAATCGAAAACAAAAATATTTTGAAGAATATAAGACTAAAGATGCTGAAAATGTGGTTGTGCTTATGGGGTCAGCAGCCGGAACCGCCAAAGATGTTGTGGATGAATTACGTTCAAAAGGCAAGAAGGTCGGGGTATTAAAAATAAATTTATTCAGGCCATTTCCGCATAAAGAAGTAGCCAGGGCCTTGAAAAATGTAGAGAATGTTGCTGTTTTGGACCGTTCGCAATCAGTCGGGACATATCCGCCGCTATATATGGAGATAGTGAATAGCTTACTTCAAATCTCAAACCTTGCCTATCGACAGGCAGGTCTCAAATCCCAAATCTCAGGCTATGTTTATGGTTTGGGCGGCAGGGATATTTTTATGAAAGATATTGAAAAAGTTTTTGTGGATATTGCAAACGGGAAAAAGAGCGAAAGCATAAAATATATAGGAATATAAGATTTATGAATAAAAAATTAACTAAAAATTTGGCGCCGGGTCACAGTTCTTGTGCGGGTTGCGGATTTCCAACGATTATTCGAACTATTTTGGATGAAGCGCCGGGTCCTGTTGTGGTTGTTGGCGCGACCAGTTGTTCGGAGGTGACAACTACGCTCTATCCCTATACGGCATGGAAGGTGCCTTTTATCCATAATGCTTTTGAAAATGCAGCCGCCACCATTTCGGGAGTAGAAAAAGCTTACGAGGCATTGAAAAAGAAAGGAAAAATAAAAAAACAAATTACCTTCGTGGCCTTTGGAGGGGATGGCGGGACATACGATATTGGTTTACAAGCGCTTTCAGGTGCGTTGGAGCGCGGGCATGATTTTCTCTATGTGGTTTATGACAATGGTGCTTATATGAATACTGGCAATCAAAGGTCAAGCGCCACACCATTTGGCGCCAATACGGAAACATCTCCGGTGGGGAAAAATTCTTTTGGTAAAATGCAAAAAAGAAAAGATTTGATGGCGATTGTGGCAGCGCATCATGTAAAGTATGCGGCTCAGGCCAATGTGGCCTTAATTCACGATTTGCGCAGGAAAGCCAGGAAGGCATTTGCTGTTAAAGGTCCGAAATTTTTGGATGTTTTCGCTCCCTGTCAAAATAATTGGAAGTTTCCAACATCCGAATATGTGAATGTGGCAAAATTAGCTACGGAAACAAATTTTTGGCCACTTTATGAAATCGAAAATGGAAAGTATAAAATTACCTGGAAAACCGACAAACCAAAGCCAATTGAAGAATTTTTGAAAACCCAGGGTCGTTTTAAGCATTTGTTTACAGAAAAAAATAAAGAAATTATTGCAGAAATACAAAAGCAAGTAAATGAAGAATGGGAGAGGCTTAAAGGACTAGATAAACGTAATTGATAAAAAAATAATATTCTGTCATTGCGAGCTTGCCTGTCGGTAGGCAAGCGAAGCGTGGAGATCTAATAAAATTTTAGATTGCCACGTCGTCTCGATTAATCGGGACTCCTTACATGACAATAATTTATGGAACAGGATCTATTACAAAAATTAGAAGCACAGGAAAAAAAGATCGATGCGATTTATATTTCGGTCGAAAAAACCAGAAAATATTTTTTATGGACGTTAATTGTAACTGTAGTTATGTTTGTTTTGCCGTTGATTGTGGTTGTAATAATGATTCCTTGGATGATAGGTATTTTTACATCGGCTTACGGATTGTAAAAAATGTATCGGAATATAAAAGAATAGCTAATTAAAGCCTTGTTTGTATCGAGATTTTATTTTGGACGTGAGTTAAATTTCTTTGTGGGATTGACAAAATGTTTTACGAATGTTAAAAGAAATAATTGGTGATGTTTTTGGGTAAAAGTTTTTTTCTTTTAAATTAAAAAGGAGGAGGAAATGAAGATTACGAAAAAAGAAGTAACTTATCTCTTGGTTTCTTTGCTTGTCGTTTTTATTGTAGGCACAATTCTTATTTCATTGAGCTGGATGAGCTGGAATCCTGTAACAAAAAAAGAGCAAGAAAAATTTGCAAGAGAAATGGAGGAGGAAGATATCATATTTTTTTTCAAGGAAGGGGGGATATACTCGATGAAAATAATCACGGTATTTCCCCAAAAAATACCAATGGCCTGGCTGGTCAGGACGACAGCGCAGTCGGAAAAAGGACATATTTTCAGAAAATATTCTTTGTGGTTCGAGGATCCATATTTAATCGAATCGCGACTGAGAGAAGCTGAAAAGATTCGGCCGGTTGGCGGTCAAAAAACTTACATATAAAACCAAGGGGCTATGTGAAATGGCCCCTTTTAAAATTTCAAGTATAAATATGCTTTAGATATCCCAAATTTTTGAAGACATTAATTTGAGCCGAAGAGAGGAATTGAACCTCCAACCTATGGTTTACGATACCATTGCTCTGCCATTGAGCTACTTCGGCATGTATAAATAGTGTGGGATACTGTCGGACTTTATCTGCCTTTGGCGGAAACTGAGTCAAGGCGACAATAATTATATCATAAGATAAAAGTAATAAATTTTCAACCATACGTCATCAATTTAAGTTAAATTTGCCATATTGACAAAAGGGCTAAAAAGATATATCATAAAAATAAAGAAGATGAGGCTTGCTTTAAGCCTTAGCGGTTTAATAGCAAAAGAAGGAAAAATGGTAGGTCGAACTTCTGAAAAATCCTCTCTACTTTAGAGTGTAATAAATTGAAATACGAAAATGACTGAAAACACAACAGACAGAGATTTTGTCGAATATGTTATTAAACAAATCGTCAGCAATCCAGATGCCGTGAAGGTTGAAAGAAAAATTGACGAAATGGGCGTTCTTATTACTTTGGACGTTGATCCAAAGGATATGGGAATGGTTATTGGTCGAGAAGGCGCAACTGCCAAGGCTTTGAGAACTTTGCTTCGAATCATTGGAGCCAAGAACAATGCCAGAGTTAATTTAAAGATTAACGAACCGGCAGGATCGGAAAATGCACCAAGAGAACAGAGATCAATTGATGATGTCGTCGGAAGTTTATAGTTTGAAATCAGAATTCTTTCCTGTCTAAATGAGAAAGAATTTTTCAGCAAAAAAGCCACAAAAGGCTTTTTTGTTTTTGTATTTTTCGTGGTATTATTAAATAAATGAAATTTGACATTATAACTATTTTTCCTGACATATTTATCTCGTATTTTGGCGAGAGTATTTTGAAGAGGGCGCAAAAAAACAAACTTATTGAAATTGAAACGCATGACTTGCGAAAATGGACAAACGATAAACATAAAACAGTTGATGACACGCCCTATGGAGGCGGTCCCGGAATGATATTGAAAGTTGAGCCTGTATATAAATCCGTAAGGTTTGTAAAAACGAAGGCTAAAGATTCTAAAACAAGAATTGTTTTGTTTTCTGCCAAAGGCAAACAATTTACCCAAGAAGATGCTGTGCGACTTAGCAAGTACGATCGATTGATTATGATTTGCGGGAGATATGAAGGAGTCGACGAAAGAGTGGCCAAACATATCGCTGATGAAGAGATTTCAATTGGAAATTATGTTTTAACAGGAGGAGAAATTCCGGCAATGATTTTAGTAGATGCAATTTCCAGATTAATTCCGGGTGTTTTGGGCAATGAAGAGTCGGCCAAAGACGAAAGTTTTTCAAAGAAGGATACCAGCCAAAAGTCGCAAGCAAGCTATTTGGAACATCCCCAATACACGAAGCCTGAAAATTTTCAAGGTTGGATAGTTCCTGCAGTTTTAAGAAGCGGAAATCATAAAAAAATAGAAGAGTGGAAAAATAAACATTCAGTAAAATATTAGATATTTTTATGCGAGAAAGTTTTCGGGAAACAGAAAAAAAATCAGACAGGACTTTCTTTTATGTCGTGTTAGCGCTGCTTGTTTTTGGTTTGGTTATGATTGCTTCGGCTGGTATTTCATATTCAAAAACCAGATTTGGCGATGAGTACTTTTTTTTCAAGAGACAATTGCTTTATGGTTTTTTGCCCGGACTTGCAATTCTTTATATCACGCAAAAGATAAATTATCATTTTTGGAAAAAGTTTTCTTTTATTATGTTTGCAGTTAGTATAGTTTTTTTGATTTTGGTTTTTGTGCCCGGTTTCGGTTCAAAAATTTATGGAGCCAGTCGCTGGGTGCAATTCGGGACTTTTTCTTTCCAGCCATCTGAAATGCTGAAGTTTTCTTTGATAATTTATCTGGCTGCCTGGCTTGAGACGCAAAGAGAGAAAGTGGCTGATTTTTTTGACGGGCTTGTTCCTTTCTTGTCTATCGTGGCATTTGTAAGTTTTTTGCTTATAAAACAGCCTGATATGGGCACTTTAGGTGTAACAATTTTTATTGCCATGTCGATATTTTTTGTTTCAGGATCTAAGATTTCTCACATGTTTTTCATAGGGGTAACCGGGATTATGGCCTTTTTTGCTTTAATAAAATTAGAATCCTACCGAATGGATAGGTTTTTAGTTTTTCTCCATCCGGAACTTGATCCGCGAGGAATTGGCTACCAAATTAATCAGGCGCTTCTGGCTATCGGTTCAGGCGGAGTTTTTGGTTTGGGTTTAGGGCACAGTATGCAAAAATTTAATTATCTGCCCGAGCCTGTGGGAGATTCAATTTTTGCTATAATAGGAGAAGAAACTGGTTTTTTAGGTGCGATTATTTTGATTTTTTTGTTTGTTGTTTTGGCTATGAGAGGACTTAAAATTGCCAAACAGGCTCCGGATTGCTTTGGTAAGCTGGTGGCGGTTGGAGCTGTTTCCTGGTTAACTTTTCAGGCGTTCATAAATATTTCAGCTGTTTCCGGACTCATTCCCTTAACGGGCATTTCTCTTCCATTTATAAGTTATGGCGGAACCTCGATTGTTTTTTTGATGGCAGCAGTTGGAGTGGTTTTAAATATCTCGAAATATGCGGAAAAACATTGATTGCGGATTTTTTGGCAATAATAAATTTTTGCAAATAAAAAAAGTATAAATTATTTGATATAAAAATTAAGCATTAATAAAATCCCTGTTAATGGCAAAAGCCAAAAATGGCAGGGGAGCAATGATATGCGAATAGTTTTGACAAGCGGAGGAACAGGAGGGCACCTCTTTCCTTTAGTAGCCGTGGCCAAAAAAATAAAAGAAAAACAACCGGAGGCGGAGCTTATTTTTATCGGACCGAAAGGAGCGCTGGAAAAATCTCTAATGGAGGAAAATAATATTCCGGTTAATAAAATTTTGGTTGGAAAATTTAGAAGATATTTTTCTTTTTTGAATTTTGTGGATGTTTTTAAGGTTCCCATTGGATTTTTTCAATCGCTTTGGTATCTTTTAAAATATATGCCGGATGTGATTTTTTCCAAGGGCGGATATGCGTCATTGCCGGTAGTTATAGTCGGGTGGGTTTATCAAATTCCTATTTTGGTTCATGAATCCGATAGCGTTCCTGGAAAAACCAATGAAATTTTAGGCAAATTGGCCAATCGTGTGGCTATTTCCTATCCTCAAGCGGAAAACTATTTTTCTCCCGAAAAAGCGGTTTTAACCGGAAATCCTTTAAGGTCTGAAATTAATCAAGGAGATCCGCAAAAAATCAGAAAACAATTTTCTTTGGTCGAATCAAAAAAAATTATTTTTATTTGGGGCGGATCACAAGGTTCCGATCTGATTAATTCGAAAATAATAAATATCTTACCGGAACTTTTAAAAAAATATCAAATCATCCATCAAACGGGAAAAAATAATTTTGAAAAAGTTAAAATAAAAGCGGGAGAAATGGGAATAAAAGAAGGAAGGGATGGATATTGTGCAATTCCTTTTGTCGAAGAGGATATTTTAAAGGACGTTTTGGCTGCAGCTGATTTGATTATATCTCGGGCTGGAGCCAATTCTCTTTCTGAAATTGCGGCCAACAAAAAACCGGCTATTGTTATACCGCTCAAGAATTCAGCCAATGATCACCAAAGGAAAAATGCATATTATTTGGCTCAGGCTGGCAGCTGTCTTGTTTTAGAAGAGGATAATCTGGGAGAAAACTTGTTTATGAGTCGCATTGATGAAGTATTAAATAATCGGGATTTGCAGGAAAAATTTTCCAGAAATATACAAAATTTTTATCATCCGGATGCAGCGGAAAAAATAGCTGATGGAATTTTAGAAATGGCAAATTAAAATTAATTCGAGTTGTTAATATTATTTATGGTCGTAAATTTTAGCAGCATCAAAAAAGCTTATGTTATCGGAATAAAAGGTTCTGGCGTAGTTGCAATTGTTGAAATGTTGGTTTTAATGGGAGTTGAGATTACAGGCTCTGATACGAAGGAAAAATTTTTTACAGACGATATTCTGAAAAAATTGGGCGTAAAATATTTTGAAAATTTCTCCGCGAAAAACATTCCTGAAAAGGTTGATTTGGTTATTTACTCTACAGCTTACAATTCGGAAAACAACCCCGAATTTCAGGAGGCGCAGAAAAGAGGCTTGCCGATGATAAGTTATCCGGAGATTGTAGCGGAGTTTTTCAATCAAAAATATGGCATTGCTGTTTGTGGTACGCATGGAAAAACGACTACTTCAGCTATGCTGGGAGAAGTTTTACGAGGTTGCGGAACTGAACCAAGTGCGGTAATCGGCGGAAAGGTTAAAAACTGGAATTCAAATGCGCTACTCGGCAAAGGAGAATTTTTTGTAATTGAAGCGGATGAATTTCAAAATAAATTAAAGATGTATAATCCCAAAGCAGTGATCCTTACAAGTCTCGACTGGGATCATCCCGATACTTTTGCGAATTTTATTCTTTACAAAAAAGCTTTTGCGAATTTTGTTTCAAAGATTTCCAAGGCCGGTTTTTTGATGGCTTGGGGGGATAGTGTGGATACCTTGGAAGTTTCTAAAAATGCCAATTGTGAAATTATAACCTATGGTTTTAATGAAGATTGCGATGTGCGAGTCGCGGAATATAGATCAAGAAAGGGAAATGACTTTCCGATTCAAGATTTTGAAATTATATATAAAAATGAAAGTCTGGGTAGATTTCAAATTCAACTGGCTGGCAAACATAATGTTTTGAATGCTGTGGCGGTTATTGCTACTTGTCATAAACTTAATCTGAATAGAGAAAAAATAAAAGAGAGTCTTAAAAATTTTCAAGGAACGGTCAGACGGTTTGAATTTATCGGAAAAAGCAAACAGGGAGCGCTACTTTTTGATGATTACGGTCATCACCCGGAAGAGATAAAAGTTACATTAAAAGCAGTTAAAGAGATTTATCCGGAAAAAAATCTAATTGTTATTTTTCATCCACATTCATATTCGCGAACCGAAGCGCTATTGCAGGAATTTGCGCAAAGTTTCGATATGGCTAACAGGGTTATCATATTGGATATTTACGGTTCGGCCAGGGAATATTCCGGAAAAGTTTCTTCCAAAAACCTGGTTGATTTGATTAATAAATACAACCACGAAAAAGCCGAACATATTCCAACTATTGAGGATGTCGTCGATGATTTGGTTGATAAAATCAGAGAAAACGACATTGTTTTTTCTATCGGTGCCGGAAATAATTGGGAAATAGTGGAAAAATTAAAAAAAGAATGAAATCATCATGATTAATATTAAGGAAAATGAAATATTAGCTCCTTATACGTCTTTTAAAATCGGGGGACCAGCCAAATATTTTACGGAAGTTGAAAGCGAGGAAGATCTGAAAGAAGCGCTAAAATATGCCATGCAAAATAAATTGGATTTTTTTGTTTTGGGCGGAGGTAGTAATGTTTTGGTAAACGATCAGGGATTCAATGGTCTGGTTATTCGTTTTCAAAATGCTGGTTGTCAATTTAATGATACAAAAATAAAATGTGGTGCCGGAATATTCCTTTCAAAATTGGTTGGGCTGACAGCGGAAAATTCTTTGACTGGATTTGAGTGGGCAGCTGGTATTCCGGGAACGTTAGGTGGCGCTATACGAGGCAATGCCGGAGCTTTTGACGGTGATATGCAAAGCTTGATTGAAGAGGTCAGAGTCCTAAAGGATAATTTGGAACTTGAAAACTTTACGGCTGAGGAATGTAAGTTTAGATATCGAAGCAGTATTTTTAAGAATGAAAATAATTCGATTATTATTTCGGCAATTTTGAAATTAAAAAAGGGCGACAGCATGAAAATTCAAAAAAAAATCAATGAAATTATTGAAAAAAGAAGCGAGTTGCATCCGCAAGGAATTGCTAGTGCCGGATCTTTTTTTATTAATCCGATCGTAAACGACTCCAAACTTTTGGAAAAATTCGAAAAAGACAGCGGCAAAAGATTTGCGAATGGTATGATTCCAGCCGGATGGTTGATTCAGGAAGCCGGTTTAACCGGCAAAAAAATAGGCGGAGCAATGGTTAGCGAAAAACATTCAAATTTTATCGTAAACACTGGCAACGCTAAGGCCGAAGATGTTATAATATTAATGGGTCTCATCAAACAAAAGGTCAGATCAAAATTTGGAATACAGCTTGCAGAAGAAGTGAGATTTTTGGGCTTTTAATAATTTAATAAAAAATTTATGACCGCAAAAAACAAAATCAGGTTTCTGTTTAAAGGGGTTAAGATTGATAATCGGACTGAAAAATATATCGAAAAAAGATTGATCTCTGCGGGTAAATTATTAAGAAATATTCTTACCGAAGAAGTCGAAATTGATTTGGATAAAAAAGGAAAATTTCGAGTTGAGGTAATGATTAAGACGCCTTATCGACTTTATCGTTCCGAAGAGACAACCGAAAGCATCGAAGGTTCAATGGACGTTGTTGTAAATGAGTTAAAAATGCAGATCAAAAAAAATTTAGAAAAAGCCAGAACAATAAAAAAGAGAGGGCAGATTTCAATTAAGAAAGGGATTGTTATAAACAAGGATGCGAGATTTTAAAAAAAACAAGAAATGAATAAAAAAATAACAATATCTAATGATTTTGCAATTGCAATCGTCATAATAATTGTATTTATTTTGGGATATTCTTTTTGGTTGGGCAGTAAATATGAAGATTATAAGATTGTCAATCCGCATATTCATATAAAAAAATTTAACGAAATAAGAAATTTACGTGACGAAAAAAATCAAATGGCCAATCCAGCGTCAGTTTATTGTATTGAAAAAAGGGGAAAGTTGGAGATAAAAACCGTCGAAAATGGAGATCAGACGGGATATTGCAAATTTGATAATGGAAAAGAATGTGAAGAATGGGCGTTTTTTAGGGGGGAATGTAAAAAATAGCCGAAATTTAAAACCATTTGTGCTGGACACTATGAGATAAATAAAACAGCCCGGGGCTGTTTTTAAATAAAAAAGCATGATATTAATATGAAATTTATTTTTCAAGGAGCTATCTGATGGGGTGGACATAAGAAAATTTTTTTTGTAGAATAGAAAGGCTTAAATATTAAGAAATATGGGTATTTTAAATAAACTTTTTGGCTCAAATGAAAGAGAAATCAGGAAATTGCAACCGATTGTGGATCAAATTAATTCTTTTGAATCGGAAATTTCCAGACTCTCAGATGAAGAACTAAAAAATAAAACTCAAGAATTTAAAAAAAGCCTAGAAGAAGGCAGAACGTTGGATGAAATATTGCCGGAGGCTTTTGCGGTTGTTCGTGAAGCCGCCAGTCGTATAATTGGAGAAAAACATTATGATGTCCAGCTTTTAGGAGGCATTGTTTTGCATCAAGGAAAAATTGCGGAAATGAAAACCGGAGAAGGTAAAACATTGACTTCCACTTTGCCGATTTATCTTAATGCTCTGAGTGGTCGAGGTGTGCATGTCGTGACTGTTAATGATTATTTGGCCAAGAGGGATTGCAATTGGATGGGATCCATTTTTAATTTTTTGGAAATATCAACGGCTTGCATCGTGCATGACGCTTCGTATCTTTATGAACCCAAAAAGATAGACGCAGATGAGGTGAATGATAGAAACCTGCCTGCCGGCAGGCAGGTGGAAAATTTACATCCGGTTTCTAGGCGTGAAGCATATGCGGCAGATATCACTTACGGAACCAATAATGAATTCGGCTTCGATTATTTGCGAGATAATATGGTGCAAGATGCTGCTCAAATGGTCCAACGGGGAGGCAAGTTAAATTTTGCTATTGTAGACGAAGTGGATTCGATCTTGATTGACGAATCCAGGACGCCGCTTATTATTTCAGCGCCGGACAGCGAATCAACCAAACTTTACCAACAATTTGCCGGTCTGGTTCCAAGACTTAAAGAAAAAGAGGATTTTGAGATAGATGAAAAAATGAAGGCTATAACTGTTACGGATGAAGGGATTTCCAAGATTGAAAAATGGCTGGGGGTTGGAAATATATATGAACATGGAAAAATGAATTATGTTCATCATCTGGAACAAGCCCTTAAAGCTCAATACATTTTCAAATTAGACAGAGACTATGTGGTAAAGGATGGCGAAGTAATTATCGTGGATGATTTTACCGGCAGACTTATGCCCGGACGAAGATATAGCGAAGGACTGCATCAGGCAATTGAAGCCAAAGAAAATGTGCAAGTGCAGAAAGAGTCCAGAACGTTGGCGACTATCACTTTTCAAAACTATTTCAGAATGTATGATAAATTGTCAGGAATGACAGGAACAGCATTAACTTCAGCGGAAGAATTTTTTAAAGTCTATAATATTGATGTAACGGAGATTCCAACAAACAAACCGCTTGTCAGAAAAGACTGGCCGGATGTCATTTATAAAAGCGAAAAGGGCAAATTTGATGCGATTGCGGAAAAAATAAAAGAAGTAAATAAGATCGGCCAACCGGTTTTAGTTGGTACGATTGCCATTGAAAAATCGGAATATTTGAGCGCAATACTTACGAGAAATGGCATAAGACACGAAGTGTTAAATGCCAAAAATCATGAAAGAGAGGCACAAATTGTGGCTAAGGCAGGGCAAAAAGGATCTGTGACTATTGCAACCAATATGGCCGGAAGAGGAACCGATATCAAACTTGGGGAAGGCGTTAAAGATATTGGCGGACTCCTTATTGTAGGTACCGAAAGGCATGAAGCCAGACGTATTGATAATCAGTTACGAGGTCGCGCTGGGCGCCAAGGAGATCCTGGATCTTCGCAGTTTTATGTTTCTCTTGAAGATGAGCTTATGAGACGATTTGGTGGAGATAAACTTAAAAATATGATGAATACATTGGGATTGCCGGAAGATCAACCGATTCAAAATGGAATTATTTCCAGAACAATTGAAAATGCTCAATCAAAAATTGAGGGCTTTAATTTTGATATTCGAAAGCATATTCTGGATTATGACGATGTAATGAATAAGCAAAGGGAGGTAATTTATAAAAGAAGAAAAGAAATTTTGGAAAAGAATGATTTAAAATCGGAAATGTTGGAATACATCAAAGAAGAGATTGATAAAATGATTTCTTTTTATACAGTTGGCGAAGAAGGGCAATGGAGCATCCAAAATATTTATGAAAATGCGAAAAATTTATTGGGCATTTCCGATGATGTTCTAAATAAGCTTGAAGAAATAAGAAACGGTAAACAAAAAAATTCAGTGGAAAAAATAACCGAAATTTCAGAATATCTGTTTGGATTGGCAAAAGAATTTTATAATAAAAAAGAACAAGAAGCCGGTAGCGAGCAAATGCGACGTATTGAAAAAGCTCTGATGTTGCAAACCATCGATCTTACCTGGATGAATCATTTGGATGAAATTGATTATTTGCGCGAAGGAATTGGTCTTAGGGGATATGGACAAAGAGACCCACTTATTGAATATAAAAGAGAAGCGTTTCATATGTTTTCGGAAATGCTGGACAATATTCGTGGCTCGATTGTGAATACGATTTTTAAAATAAACCTGGTTTCAGTTCAAGTTCAAAGTGAAAATCAAGCTCCAGCGCAAAATCTTAAATACAGCGGAGCTTCGGAAGAGGTGGAGCAATTCGGTGCAGCCAGAAAAATTCGAGATGGTGAAACTGAAGCTGCTCCGCAAAAGCCAATTATCAATAAAGACAAAATTGGCCGCAACGATCCTTGTCCGTGTGGAAGTGGTAAAAAATATAAGAAATGTCATGGTAAGTGACATTTTGCAATCCCGTAGTGAAGCGAAGCTTTTGCTGCTGGGATAAAAAATGCTGCGGCAAATAAAAAAACATTCCAACATTCTTGAGAATGTGAGAATGTTAGTGTATATGAAGTATAATAAGCTTGTCAGAGATAAGATTCCTGAATATATCAAGAAAAAGGGTGGGAAGGCGATTTTTCATATTGCCAAAAACAAAGAATATTGGCTGAAATTGAAAGAAAAATTGCAAGAAGAAATAAAAGAATTTGAAAAAGAAGAATCAATTGAAGAAATGGCGGACATTATGGAAGTGATTGAAACAATGTGTAAATATAAAAAATTCAACAAACAAAAGTTAGAAAAAACGAAAGAAGAAAAAGCCAAAGAAAGGGGGAAATTCAAAAAGAAGATTATTTTGGATGAATCTTAAAAATATTTTGCCAAAAAAAAGCCTTTGTTATAAAATGAGAAAGTTATGAATCTGAGACAAAAACTTCAATTAAAGTTCGTAGGCATCATAGTCCTGGCCGTTTTAGTTGGGATGATTTCATATCCGCAAGCGATTTCTAAGATCTCGCCTGTTTATAATTTCTTCAATAAAGTGAAGATAAATCTTGGTTTGGATTTGCAAGGTGGAATCCACTTGGAATATCAAGCTGATCTCAGCAAAATTGATCCGGACAAAGTTGATGAGTCAATGCAGGCTGTACAGGACGTCATTGAAAGGCGTGTTAATGCTTTCGGTGTAGCGGAGCCTTTAATTTATACTACCAAATCCGGTTCGGACAGGAGATTGATTGTTGAGTTGGCCGGAGTGAAAGATATTAATCAAGCCAAAGAGCTCATCAAAGGTACTCCGATTTTGGAATTCAAAGAGGAAGGTCCCGAAGATGAATCGCAAAAAATTACAGACGATGTTTTGGTACAACTCAATATTGAAGCGAAAAATAAAGCGGAAGAAATTTTAAAGAGAGCTGTGAATGGAGAAGATTTTGCCCAATTGGCCAAGGATAACAGCAATGATCCTGGCAGCAAAGATATTGGAGGGGATTTGAATTTCGCCAAAAAAGGAATGTTTGTTCCGGAATTCGACAAGGTTATTTTTGATAGCAAATTAAAAGACGGAGAAATTTATTCGAATTTGGTTGAAACTCAATATGGTTGGCATATTATTAAAAAAATCGAGCAAAGAGGCGAGGGGGGGGATATTGAAGTTCGTGCCGCGCATATTTTAATTGCCAAGAAAGCCAATCAAATGTCTCAAAAAATCAATTATGTTTCAACGGGACTTACGGGAAAAAATTTAAAAAATGCGGCAGTTTCTTTTCAAAATCAGGGACTTTCGGAGCCGCAAGTATCTCTTAAGTTTGATGATGAGGGCACAAAGCTTTTTGCCGAAATAACTAAAAAAAATCTACAAAAAACAGTAGCGATTTATCTTGATGGTCAACCTATCAGTGCTCCCCGAGTTCAGGCTGAAATAACAAACGGAGAGGCTGTTATTACTGGAAATTTTACTTCACAAGAAGCCAAAGATTTGGTGAAAAGACTTAATGAAGGCGCATTGCCTGTTCCGATTAATTTGATTTCACAGCAAAGCGTAGAAGCATCACTTGGACAAATATCACTGCAAAAATCATTAAAAGCCGGTATTATCGGACTAGTTTTAGTTATTATTTTTATGTTAGTTTATTACAGATTTTTAGGATTGATCGCGTCATTTGCTTTGCTTATTTATGCGGCAATTATGGTCTCTATTTTTAAGCTTTCAGCTTTTTCTCCTTGGCAGATAACGTTGACATTGCCTGGAATAGCCGGGTTTATTCTTTCAATCGGAATGGCAGTTGATGCTAATATCTTGATTTTTGAACGAACAAAAGAAGAGATAAAAAAAGGTAGAAATGTTCTGGGCGCAATAGAAGAAGGTTTCAAGAGAGCCTGGACATCTATTCGTGATGGGAATGTTTCTTCTATCATCACCTCGCTTATTTTGATTGAGATGGGAGCCGGTTTTGTAAAAGGGTTTGCTGTGACATTGGTTATTGGAGTTTTAGTTTCGATGTTTACGGCCGTGGTTATTACTCGAACGTTGCTCAAATTTTTTGTGGGAGAATGGCTGGAAGATAAACTTTATTTAATCGGAGTAAAGAAAAAAGATGTTTAATATAATCGGAAAAACAAAATATACTTATGCCTTTTCGATAATCCTTACAATAGCGAGTGTTGTTAGTGTTTGCATTTGGGGTTTAAAATTTGGGATAGATTTTACGGGGGGCACTCTTATGGAGGTTCAGTTTCCTCAAAATGTGCCTACCAGTCAAGATTTAAGTGATATTCTTAAAGATTTAGATCTTGCCAGCTTGACTATTCAGCCGGCTGGGAATAATTCGACACTTATTCGCTATGCCTCCGAAAGTGACGAAGTTAATCAAAGTGTTTTTAATAAAATTTCCGCTAAATATGAAAATGCTAAGGAATTGCGAGTCGATTTTATTAATTCGTCTGTTTCCAGTGAACTTAAGAAAGATTCCTTTTGGGCTCTTTTTTGGGCGATAATCGGGATTATGGTTTATATTGCCTGGGCTTTTCGCAAAGTTTCGCGTCCAATTGAATCTTGGAAATATGGTTTAGGCGCAGTAATTGCCTTATTTCATGATGTTTTGATTACAATAGGAGCTTTTTCTGTTTTGGGACACTTCTATGGCATTGAAGTGGGCATTCCTTTTATTGCGGCTCTTTTAACTATTTTGGGATTTTCAGTTCATGACACAATTGTGGTTTATGATCGTACGCGAGAAAACCTGCTTCGTAGTTCCAGTAAAGAAATCTTTCCGGAAATTGTTAATCGAAGTTTAAATGAAACGTTGGTTCGTTCAATCAATACTTCTTTGACAGTTTTGATTACTCTTTTGGCAATATACATATTTGGTGGCGATTCAATCAAAGATTTTTCCTTGGCATTATTTATCGGAGTGGCTTTTGGAACCTATTCTTCAATTTTCGTCGCCTCGACTCTCTTAGTTACAAGCTACAATTGGCAAATGAATAAAAAATAAGGATTGTGGTGGTCGGACCACCACAAAGGTATGCCTTGGTGGCGGAATTGGTATACGCGCTAGCTTCAGGTGTTAGTTCCCGCAAGGGATTGGGAGTTCGAGTCTCCCCCAAGGCACAAAATAAATAAAAAAGTTGGGAGTTTTTGCCCTTTTAATTTAATTCGCGTAGCAAATTTTTACAAGGCAAGTCTCTCCATCCTCATATCAAAATATTAAATATTCTAAATAAAACATACCAGTATGTGGAATCCATTCAAAAAATCAAACAATAATACCAATGATACTCAGAAGCTGAATATGCTTCAGCGTTTGGCAATGAAAAAAGCGCAGAATATGAGTCCAGGCGAAAGAAATAAAATGATGCAAGAAGCTATGAAACCGGAGAACAGAGATAAACTGATGAAGGCTATGGAGCAAATGAAAAAAGCCGGCATGATTTCTGAAGAACAAATCAAACTGGCCAAGGAAAAATTAGGATTATAGGACTTGATTTATAAAAAATTTTAAAGACCGGAAGAGTGTTTTCTTGCCGGTCTTTTCTGTTTTGTGGTTTTAATTTTTAGCTGCTTAAAAGTTTGACTGGCACATTTATTTCACCCTTATCCAGAAACGGTCTGGCAACAACTTGCCATATTGCTTCCGTTGTCCAGGTTACAGTTTTTCCTCCCTCATCTGTCGCCGAGCCGGCTTGGTTTGTTTTGATAATATCTCCTTGCTGAATATCCTCCTTAATGGCCTCAATGAAATTGTCGCCTTCCATTTTTTTAAAAAAACGTGCCTTTTCTGATTTTTGCATCGATTTTTTTTCTCCTTTCTTATTTTGTTTTTTTAAGTAGGATAATTATTAAATAAAAAACAATCTTTACTGATTCTCTTAGATTTTATAATTTATGTCAATAATTTGCCAAAAAGGCTTTAAGTTGGTAAGATATAAGCATTATGAGCAAAATTATAACCGATGAAAAATTAATAGATGAGCTTTTGACAAGATGTGTAGAAAATGTTTTTCCTAGTCGTGAAGAACTTAAAAAGGTTTTGATGAGCGGAAAAAGAATTAAGCTTTATTGTGGCTACGATCCGACAGCATCTTCTTTGCATATTGGAAATGCTATCTCCATAAACAAGCTTGGTCAATTCCAAAAACTGGGTCACGAAGTTATTTTTTTAGTGGGCGACTTCACTGGAATGATTGGGGATCCAACTGACAAGGCATCAACCAGAAAAAAGATGACCAGGGAAGAGGTTTTGGAAAATAGTGAAAATTATCAAAAACAAGCTGCTAGCTATTTAAAATTTGATGGAGAAAATGCAGCAACAATGAAGCACAATAGCGAGTGGAGCGATGAGTTGACATTTAAAGACTTGATTGAAATTTCTTCAAATTTTACTGCCCAACAGATGTTTCAAAGAGATATGTTTCAAGAAAGGATAAAAAACGCAAAACCAATATTTTTGCATGAGTTTTTGTATCCACTGGCTCAAGGTTATGACAGCGTAGCTATGGATGTTGATTTGGAAATCGGAGGTAATGATCAAATGTTTAACATGCTCTGCGGACGAGACTTAATGAAGGCTATGAAGGGCAAAGAAAAATTTGTTCTGACTTTGAAACTTTTGGCCGATGAAGATGGTAAAAAAATGGGCAAAACGGAAGGTAACGTAGTTAATCTAGACGAAACAGCGGAAAATATGTTTGAACAAATAATGGCGTGGTCCGATGGCTTGATTAAGCCTGGATTTGAGCTTTGTACCAATCTTTCGATGGAAGAAATTGGGGAAGTTGATCCAAAAAGTAATCCTCGCGATGCTAAAATGCGTTTGGCCCACGAAATAACAAAAATAAATCATGGCGAAGATGCCGCCAAAAAAGCGCAAGATTATTATACGGGCGAGGAGGATTTCGTTGTTCCTAGTCCGGCCCCTAATGAGACTTCTCTTGTCGATTATATTTTAGAGACCAAATTATCCGAAAGTAAATCAGAAGCTCGTCGGAAGATTGAGCAAGGAGGAGTGGAAATAAATGGAGAAAAAGTATTGGATTGGAAAATGGTACTCAATAAGGAAATGTACGATGGTGCAATAGTAAAAGTCGGAAAGAATCGTCCAGTGAAAATAAAATTTTAATCTACCTTAAGCAGAAAATACATGGAGAGTATTTTAAATTGGTTTAAAAAAATATTTGAAACAAAAACTGAAAATAAATTTCAGGGAGTTGTGGTAGGAAAAATTTTGGAAATTGAGAAACATCCGAATGCCGATAGACTGCAAATTGTCAGAGTGAATGTAGGGACAGGTCATGACCTGTCCGTAGTTTGTGGCGCGACTAATATTCAAGTTGGCCAAATGGTTCCAGTTGCGCTAGTTGGAGCAAAATTGCCTGGAATGTCCGCCAAAGGCGGATCCGCCTTTGGCGGAGAAATAAAAGAAGTTGAAATTCGAGGAGTGAAATCTTTTGGAATGCTTTGCGCCGAAGATGAACTGGGAATCGGAACAGACCACACGGGAATTATGATCTTGAATGGAGAAACGGAGGTGGGAATGAAATTTGCAAAATATGTTGATTTGAATAAATAGATCATTAGAATAAATAAAAATATGAGAAAAATTGTTATTGAAGATAAAGAAGAAAAAAAATTAATAGAAGAGCTGAATAACAGGAATGATATAAAAGCAGAACGCATAAAAAGGCTTTTAGCTTTGCCAGATCTTACCAAAAAAGAAAATTCTCCTGTGAAAATTTTATTTGATCAGATAATTAATTTGCCGAGATTTGAAGGTTTTGATATTGTTGAATTTCCAAAAATCATAACAGTCGATCAGTGTTTTGATCTCTTAAATACACCAAAAGATCATCCGAGCAGAAGGGAAACTGATACTTATTATGTTGACAAAGAATATCTCCTGAGAACACAAATGACGGCGTTCTGGTCTTTTTATTTGAAAGACAAAGAAGTTTTAGAAAAACTTGAAAAAGATGGAGAGATAAAAGCTTTGTCTCCCGGTATTGTTTATCGAAAAGATGAAATTGATCGAAGTCATTATCCGGCTTTTCATCAGATTGATGGCTTGCTGATTTGCAAAAAAGAAAAAAAGATTATAACACAAGAGGATTTAAAAGATGTTCAAATCGATCTGGCTAAAGGTATTTTTGGTCCAGACATTGAATATAAATTTTTGGAAGACACGTTTCCTTATACGATCGAAAGCCTGGAGATGGACATTAAATTCAATGGCGAATGGATGGAAGTTAATGGCGCCGGATTGGTTAATCCTGTGGTTATGGAAAAATTCGGCTTAGATCCGGAGATTTATAATGGTTGGGCTTTCGGCTTTGGAGAAAGACTGGCCATGATAAAAATGGAAATACCGGATATTAGAATCCTTTGGTCAAATGATCCGAGAATCACAAATCAGTTTAAGGATATTAACAGCAAATTTACCGAGGTTAGCAAATTTCCGGCTACCGTTAGAGATATTTCCTTTGTTATTGATAAAAATATCAATCTTAACAATTATTATGAAATTGTCCGTGACTACGCTAACGATTTGATTGAAGAGGTAAAATTATTAGATGAATATGAAAACGAAGAAAAATTTGGACAGGACAAAAAAAGCTACACATTTCGTATTGTGTATCGTTCATCAGAAAGAACCTTAACCAATGAGGAAATAAATAAAATTCAGGAAGAAATCCGCAAAAAAACCGAACAAGATCTGAGTGCTGTATTAAGGTAAACTTAATTTCGATTTGTAAAATGAGTCGGAAATAAAAAACCAAATTTATAATTCAAAGTAACATTACGGAAAATGGAAAAGCGATTCAACTTTTCTGACGAAGAAGAAATTTATAAGCTCTGGGAAGAGAGTGGGTTTTTTAATCCGGATGAATGCATAAAAAAAGGCGTAGCTAAAAAAAATGCTCCAACTTATTCAATTATGATGCCTCCGCCTAACAGAACAGGAACTTTGCATATGGGTCATGCGGTAATGTTGGTAATTGAAGATATTTTAACTCGCTATCATAGAATGAAGGGCGATAGAGCTCTGTGGATTCCAGGCAGCGATCATGCGGCTATTGCAACCCAAAATAAAGTTGAAAAAATAATTTTAAAAGAGGGTTTGACTCGCCATAAGTTGGGACGGGAAAAGTTTTTAAAACGAGTGGTTGATTTTGCGGCTGAATCTCATGAAACGATCGTTAATCAAATTAAAAAGATGGGGTCATCTTGCGATTGGTCTCGCGAAGCTTATACTTTTGACGAAACTAGGAATAAAACTGTAAATTTGGTTTTTAAAGCTATGTATGATGACAGGCTGATTTATCGCGGGCAAAGAATTGTAAATTGGTGTCCAAGATGTCATTCGACTTTGGCTGATGATGAAATAGAATACAAAGCGCAAAAAGCCAAATTGTACACCTTTAAATACAGCGATGATTTTCCTTTTGCAATTTCCACTACTCGACCGGAAACAAAGTTGGGCGATACGGCTGTAGCGGTGAATCCTAAGGATATTAGATATAAAAAATATATTGGAAAGATTTTTAAGATAAATTTCGTGGGTGTTCCGCTGGAAATTAAGGTCATTGCAGACAGAAATGTGGAAATGGAATTTGGTACGGGTGCTTTGGGGGTTACTCCTGCTCATTCGGCTATAGATTGGCAAATGGCTGAAGAGAATAAATTAAAGGTTGTAAAAGTTATAGATGAAGATGGCAATATTCATTCCGGTTTTGGTAAATATTCCGAAAAAAGTTCTTCTGAGGTCAGAGAAATGATCGTTCGGGAACTTCAAAAAGCAAATCTTTTAGAAAAAGAAGAAGAATTTGAAAATAGTCTGTCTTTGTGCTATCGCTGTGAAACTGCGATTGAACCTTTGCCGAGTTTGCAGTGGTTTATTGATGTCAATAAGAAAATTCCAAAGTACAAAAAAACCATTAAAGAATTATCTCTGGAGGCGGTACAGAAAGGAATCTTTGGCAGGAAAAAAATAAAAATCGTGCCGGAAAGATTCGAAAAAAATTATTTTAATTGGATGAATAATTTGCGCGACTGGTGTATTAGTCGTCAAATTTGGTTTGGTCACAGAATTCCTGTTTGGTACAGGGGAGAGGATGTATATGTAGGACTGGAAGCGCCCGAGGGAAAAAACTGGATTCAGGATGAGGATACGCTGGATACTTGGTTTTCTTCGGGACTTTGGACATTTTCAACTTTAGCGCAAAAACCAAGCCAAATTGACATAAAAAATGGCAAATTAAACATTAAAGGCGATGATTTTAAAAATTATCATCCAACTTCGGTCTTGGAGACAGGCTATGACATTCTGTTTTTCTGGGTAGCGCGCATGATTCTTATGACAGCTTACGCGGTTGGGGACATTCCCTTTCAAGATGTTTATTTGCACGGCTTAGTCAGGGATGAAAAGGGCAGAAAAATGAGCAAGTCATTGGGCAATTCCATTGATCCCTTGGATAGTTGTAAAAAATTCGGAACAGATGCTACAAGGCTTTCTTTGGTAATCGGATCCACTCCTGGAAACGATATGAATTTAAGTGAAGAAAAAATAATTGGTTATCGAAATTTTATAACCAAGCTTTGGAATATTTCGAAGTTCGTTTCTGCTAATGCTGGAATGAAAAGCGGCGGTAAAATCGAACATTCAAAATGTAATCTGGCTGATAAATGGATTTTATCAAAAATAAATGCTTTAATTTTTGCGGTAACGGATGATCTTGAAAAATACAGATTTTCTTTGGCCGGAGAAAAATTAAGGGATTTTACTTGGAATGATTTTGCTGATTGGTATCTCGAAAGCACCAAAATAAAGCAAAACCCGGTAATTTTAGAGTATGTTTTGCAAAGAGTTTTAAGTTTATGGCATCCTTTTATCCCGTTTGTTACGGAAAAAATTTATAAACAGCTTAAAAATAAAAATGAAAAGTTTTTAATGATTGAAAAATGGCCGACAGCTGACAAGAAGATGATTGATAAAAAAACGGAAAGGGAATTCAATAGAATAATGGAAGTTGTTTCCAGAATTAGAAATGTACGTTCCATTTATCATATTGAACCGGCAAAAATACTGGATGTTTATGCAGATAAAATTAAAGAAAAAGAAATTATTGAAAAATTAGCCAGGGTAAAAATTAAAACCAATATTGACAAAAAAAATTTAATGGAAATTTTAATTCCGGGCTTTTCTTTGCAGATAGATATAGTCGATCTCATTGATATGCAAAAAGAATTGACTTTAAATGAAAAAGAGATCAAGAGTTTGGAAGAACTGATTGCGAAAAATGAAATGATGCTTAAAAATAAAGGTTTCGTTAAAAACGCACCCGAGGAAATTATTGAAGCCAGCAAACAAAGATTATTGGAATATAAAGAAAGGCTTAAAATTCAAAAAGAATCACAAGACAATTTAAGGAAACTGATGTCGAATTAAAAATGACCCTGTTGCTCAATAAAATGATAAAAAATAGAGGTTTGGACGTTTTTTCAAACCTTTTTTAATGCTTATTTAAAGCCAAAAATCGGTGTAATTAGTTGACAAATGATATTTTTTTAGGTATGATAAGCAACAGATAGTGTGGTGTATTTTTAAAATCGAGTTTAAGGTTTATCAAAGCAAATCGGGCAATCGCGGATGTTTGCATAACATTAATTTATGTAATTTAAATATCTGAGGAAAGTCCGGACATTCAATTGCGCTATTGCGTGGTAAAGGTAGCGGGTAACGCCCGTCCGTTCGCCAACTGGCGGACAAGAGGTGCGAGCAGAGACGCCTAAAGATGAAAATCTTGGGTATCCTGATTACAAAATTAGGATAAGTTTCAATGGTAACATTGAAGGTGAAACGGCTAAATCCTTACCTGAATGCAAGGTCGTGTCCAGCATTCCCCTAGGAAATACTGGAAGTGCCGCTTGATCCCGATAGCAATATCGGGGCTAGATAAATGATTGTCGCCAATGAAATTGGCACAGAATCCGGCTTATAGATTTGCTTTGATAAATTTTAGACTTGATTTTTCGGTTGAAGCGAACAAGTTCAAAACATAAAATTTATTATGAAAAAATCAGAATTATTTTTTAGCGCCATCCAGGTCCCAATTGATTTTTTGATGATTATTCTGGCTGCTATAACGGCTTTTTCTATTAGGAACATTCCGGAAATTATGATTCTTAAGCCCAAGCTTTATAATTTTCCCTTTAATGACTATATGCGGGTCATTTTTTTTGTGGCGCCCTTTTTTCTTTTAATTTATGCCATTGAAGGCCTGTATAATATCAGATCAACCAGAAGTTTTTGGAAGGAAGCTTGGAGGGTGTTGGTGGCAACTTCTATCGGTCTTTTGATTATAATAATAGCAATATTTTTAAAGCGTGAGTGGTTTTCTTCTCGCTTTGTTATTTTGGCTGGCTGGTCAATTGCCACTTTTTATGTCATCATGGCCAGATTGTTTTTGCATCAAATTCAAAAATGGTTATTGAGAAAGTATGAAATAGGCGTGCATCGCGTATTGCTCATTGGAAGAAATGGTAAATTGGCGACAATTAGAAAAATTTTAGAACAAAATAAAAATCTAGGTTATAAAATTATTGGTCAAATAGATACGGCGCATTTAAAAGTGGTTAGGCAAATTAAAAAAAATAGAGGGGTTGAAGAAATTATTTTGTGTGAACCGTCTATAACCGATGATGATCAGGAAAAATTAGTTGATTATTGTGCCATAAACAACATTACATATAAATATATAGCTACTACCTTGCAAACACCAAATATAAAAGTGGGCGTTTTGGATGGCGAGCCGATAATTGAGGTGAGGCATACTCCGTTAGACGGATGGGGGAAAATTATCAAAAGAATTTTTGATATTGCGGCTTCAATCTTTGGAATAATCATTACTTCTCCTATCATGCTTTTAGTTGCCTTGGCGATTAAATTGGAAGATAAGGGTCCTATAATATATAAAAACGAAAGAATAGGCGGAAATGGAGATAAATTTTTTGTTTATAAATTTCGATATATCAAGTGGGATTATTGTATTACCAAGGAAAATAAAAAGTTGGACGAAGCCTTGAAGATCGAAAAGGAATTGATTGAAAACCAAAGCATCAGGAAAGGTCCGATTTACAAAATAAAATCCGATCCAAGAAAGACATTCGTGGGAAATTTTATTGAAAAATATTCCTTGGATGAATTGCCGCAATTCTTTAACGTTTTGCTGGGAAATATGAGCATGGTTGGACCGCGCCCTCATCAGGAAAGAGAAGTGGATAAATATATGGATTATCATCGTCGGCTCTTAACCATCAAGCCCGGTGTAACTGGTTTAGCGCAAATTTCCGGTCGATCCGATCTTGATTTTGAGGATGAATATAAAACCGATCTTTATTATATTGAGAATTGGTCGCTTTGGATGGATATAATAATTTGCTTTAAGACCATACCGGTGCTATTCAGAAGTCGAAAAAATATTTAATAGTCCAAAATGTTTTATTTTAATCCCCGGTTTTTTTACGGGGATTTTGTTTGTCTAAACCGTGGAAAAAAGTTAAAATTAAAGCGTTAAATATTTTTAAGTATAAATTATGCGGATTGCTTTGGTTCACGATTATCTCGTTCAATATGGAGGAGCCGAAAGGGTGCTTGAATGTTTTGTTGAGCTTTTTCCTTATGCTCCAATTTACACTTTGGTTTATAATAAAAAATTGATGCATGGCGTCTTGGAAAAAAGGGATATTAAAACTTCATTTATTCAAAAGTTGCCATTTTCTTCCAGGTATCATCGCATTTTTCCGCAGTTTATGCCCTTGGCTATTGAGCAGTTTGATTTTTCCGATTATGACATAGTGCTTTCAGATTCATCCAGTTATGCCAAGGGGATTATAACCGGACCGGATACGTTGCATATTTGCTATATGCATACACCAATGCGGTATGCGTGGGATGATTGCCAAAAATATACTCAGGATTTTTATTTTCCAAATTTCATAAAAAAGGTGATCCCTTTTTTTATGAATTATATTCGAATTTGGGACAGATTAAGTATAGAAAGAGTTGACAGATTAATTGCTAATTCGAATTTTGTAGCCAAAAGAATAAAAAAATATTACAAAAAGGATAGTTTGACTATTTATCCGCCGGTTAATTTCGATAATTTTTATATAAGTAAAAAAAATGATGCTCCACCTTATTTTTTAATGGTTGCGAGACTTATCGCATATAAAAGAATCGATATTGCTATTAAGGCTTTTAATGAGTTGGGGCTTAAATTGAAAATCATTGGTCGAGGTCCGGAAATTAAGAGGCTTAAAAAAATAGCAGGTCCAAATATTGAATTTTTGGGTCGCATTTCCGACCAAGAATTATCTCGGTATTATTCTGAGTGCCAGGCGTTTATTTTTCCCCAAGAAGAGGATTTTGGGATAGTGGCTATTGAGGCCATGGCTTCCGGCAGACCGGTTATCGCTTATCGCGGAGGAGATATTCCTGAACATTTGGAGGATGGAAAAACAGGTATTCTTTTTGAAAAGCAAGACGTGAAAGATATTGTTCTGGCAATTAAAAAATTTCAGAACATGAAATTTGATTCTGATTATATTCGCGAAAGCGCGCGAAAATTTGACAAAAGCATTTTTAAGGCTAAAATAAAGGAATATATAGACAAAGAGTTGGCGCTCTTTAGAAAGCTTAAATCTTAAATAAGATCTTGTTATGGAACTCAAAGAATATTTTTTAATCATAAAAAAACATTTACGAATTTTTTTGTCGACGATAATTATGGTTCTGGCGGCTGGATTGACTTATTTTTACACCCGGCCTATTTCTTATGATGTATCACTTGCTCTTAATGTTACGCGGCAGGGAATTGATCAGACAAGTGATTACAAATACGATTATTTTTACAGATTAGGAGCAAATGAAAAATTTGCCGATACAATAG
>CAZSCF010000003.1:39751-49820 GCA_964605365.1 uncultured Bdellovibrionales bacterium
AAATACGATTATTTTTACAGATTAGGAGCAAATGAAAAATTTGCCGATACAATAGTTGAATGGCTCAAGGATCCCGGAACGGTTGAGAGAATTTACAAAAATTCAGAATTATATTCTTCTGATTTTTCTTTGAAGAAATTAAAAGGTTTATTTAAGCCGGAAAAACGTTCTTCCGAACTGGTTTTGGTGTATTTTTCTGCTTCTGATGAAAAAACATCAAAAAACATTTCAGATTCAATAAAAAAAGAAATATCAAAAAATGTGGATGATTTGAATTTTATGCAAAAAGATGCAAATTGGTTTCAGATTGTTGCTCAAAATCCAGTTATCATTAGGCATTCTTTTGATCTGCGTTTGGTTATTGCGGGATTCTTACTTTTGGGCATTTTTTTGGCTTTCTGGGTTGTTTTAGTCAAGCATTATTTCAAATAAAAATATGGCGAAAATCGGCATTGACGCGAGATGTTTGACGGAGGGAAGAAAAACAGGAGTGGAGGAATACACTTTGAATTTTTTAAAGCATCTTTTCGAAATTGATAAAAAGAACAACTATGTTCTTTTTTTTAATTCTTTTAATAATTCAAAAATAGATTTTAGCTGGTTACAAAAATTTTCCAAAGTAGCTATTCAAAAATTCGGTTATCCCAATAAGGTTCTCAATTTTTTGTTTTGGTATTTGGGCTGGCCAAAAATAGACAAAATGCTTGGCGGAACAGATTTTTTCTTTATGCCAAATATAATTTTTGGCGCGATGAGCAAAAAAGTAAAACCTATCATTACTTTTCACGATCTTTCTTTTGAAAGGTACCCCGAAACATTCTCATGGAAGAGGCGATTGTGGCATGTTTTTGTTAACGCAAAAAAAATAGCCAAAAAAGCAGAAAAAATAATTACCGTTTCTACTTCAACGAAAAATGATCTAGTTTCTATTTATGCCATAAATCCAAAAAAAATAAAAATTATCTCGAGTGGAATTTCGGAAAAATTCAGAATAATCGATCGAAATGACAAAAGACTTCTGGAGGTAAAAATGAAATATAAATTACCATACAAATTTATTTTGTATTTAGGAACAATTGAGCCCAGGAAAAATATTGTTGGCATTATTCGCGCTTATAATCAATTGCAAAAAATTGCAGAACATGAAAAACTGGACGATCTCATTAAATATAAACTTGTAATTGCCGGATCTTCAGGCTGGTTAAACAAAAAAATATTAGTCGAAATTAAGAAGTCAAAATATAAAGAAAAAATTCAAATCGCTGATTTTATCGAAGATGACGACAAGGAGTTCGTTTATAATCTGGCCTCACTTTTTGTATTTCCATCATTTTTTGAAGGCTTTGGTTTTCCGCCATTGGAAGCAATGAAGTGTGGAGTGCCGGTGATTGTTTCCAATTCATCGTCCTTGCCGGAAGTTGTTGGTGATGGGGGGATTATGGTTGATCCCAATAAACCGGATGAAATTTATGAAGCTATGAAGGCAATCTTAACTGGTCCTGGATTCAGGACTGAATTGATAAAAAGAGGATTTGATCAAGCACAAAAATTTGATTGGAATAAAGCAGCGCGAGAGTTTTTGCATATAATTTCTTAGTGTTTATGTTATAATGAGTTTGTCTTCGTACCAACTTCAGGAAGCGTTTTTGATGCAATTAATGTGAAAAAAATGGCAAGAATTGGAATTGATGCCCGGTTTTACGGACTTATTGGAAAGGGTTTGGGCAGATACACGCAAAAATTAATAGAAAATTTAGAAAAACTATCCGATAAGAATGGCATTTTTTCTGATGAATATTTTATCTTTTTAGGCAAAGAAAATTTTAATGATTATACTCCTAAAAATCCCAATTTTCATAAAATTTTAGCGCCGTATAAATGGTATACATTGGCAGAACAAATTTATATGCCTAAAATTTTAAATAAATATAATCTTGATTTGGTTCATTTTCCGCACTTTAATGTGCCTTTTTTGTATCGAAAAAAAATCATAGTAACCATTCATGATTTGATTTTGTTACAATTTTCAACCGTAAAAAATACGACACTCAACCCCATATTTTATAAAATAAAGTTTTTGGCTTATAAGTTTATTATCTGGTCGGCCATCCGGCGGTCCGAAAAAATCATAACTGTCTCAAATTTTACTAAAAATGAATTGTTAAAATATTATAAAAAAGATCTGAAAAAAGAAAAAATAACGGTAACTTATGAGGCTGGCAGCGATAAATCGGAAAACAGCGATTATAATAGTCGAAACAATCTGAAAATATTGAAGAAATATGGTATACTAAAACCGTATCTCCTTTATGTGGGAAATGCCTATCCGCATAAGAATTTGGAAAGGTTGATTTTGGCTTTTGCAAAATTAAATACAGCTCAAAAATATCAATTAGTGCTGGTAGGAAAAACAGATTTTTTCTATCAAAGACTAATGAATATAATTAAAAAAAATAATATAGGGAGAGTAATTTTTGTTGAGCAAGTGTCTGATAATATTCTCGACGTGATATATCGGGAATCAAGGGCTTACGTTTTTGCTTCTCTGTATGAAGGCTTTGGCATTCCGCCATTGGAAGCAATGAGTAAAAGTGTTCCCGTTGCATCTTCCAATCATCCCTGTATGAAAGAAATTTTAGGTGAAAGTGCCAGGTTTTTTGACGGAAAAGATGAGCAATCAATGATTGAAGCCATGGAGGCAGTTTTAGAAGATGAAAAAATAAGAGGAAAATTAATAACCTTGGGTCTGCAACAGATACAAAAATACAGCTGGAAAAAAATGACCCAAATAACCCAGAATATTTATCAAGAAATTAATGAAAAAAAATAATCGAATACTATCGCAAATGTTTGATGTGCGTCCGGTAAATGAAGCGGGTGGTTTGGATTTGGAAAAAATAAAGAAAGTCGGCAGTATTTTAAAAAGTTCACATAAAAAAAGCGGTGCTCAAAAAAAATATTCAGAAAAGATTTTAAAAGAACAAAGCAATTTATATGATATCAAAAAGTATCAAGAAAAGACGTATGAGATTGAGAAAATTCTCCAACAAAGAATTCTTGAGCAAAAAAAATTAGAAAGAAAAATACGACAGAATAGAATTGAATTGCAGCAAGAATTGGAAGCAGCCAGAAAAGGAGAAAATAAGATAATGCAAATGGGGGTGGCCTTTAATTCAAATGAGGTGCCCATAATCTATCGAATTGAACATCTGCCAAAATCTGCCTCGAAAGTTGCAGAAAAGAATTTCTCTGAAAAAGAGGAGTTTATTTTGGAAAATGATATCTGGAGCGAGGAAGATCAAAAACAAGAGGAAGAATATTTGGCAAAAAGAAGCGGTTTTTTTCAAAGAAATTCCCTATCAGAATTGCGGTTATCTTTACCAGCATTGCCAAAATTTAAAATTCCAACTTTGCCAGAATTTCCCGAAGCAGCCAGCGACTTAAATTCAAAAAAATCCGTTTTTTCTTTTGCTCTGGCGGCATGTTTTATTTTTTTGATCATTTCTGGCATTGGATATGTTAAAAAAGGATTGGAAATAAAACAATCGGTTTTAGGAACAAGTCAGGTGGCGTATGCCAATCTGACTCAAGCAAAAGAAGATATTATGAAAAATAATTTTCAGGACTCAGCTTTTCGATTCAATGAAGCTTATGACAATTTCGATAATATCTCCAAGGAATTGGATGGCTTGGGAACTGTTTTTATTGACGGCTCGCGCTTTTTGCCTTATATTTCCAAACTTTCTTCGGGAAAATATTTGGCTGAAGCCGGTAAAAATATATCACGCATAGGCGTTTTGTCCGGAGAGATAATGAAGGTTTTACAGCAAATACAAAATCCTTTAGAAAATACAGCGAACAGTAGCGGATCGATTTCATTTTTAAAAATATTTCAGGATTCAAATAAAAACGCTCAAGAAATTTTAATTTTACTGGAAGATATTGAAAAGGATTTGAATAAGGTTAATGTTCAGGATATTCCCGAGGATAAAAGGGCGCAGTTTGTTGAAATTAAAAACAAGTTGCCTCAAATAAAAAAGTTTGTAAAAGAATTTTTGGATAATGGACAAATTTTTTCCGATATTTTGGGAGGTAACGGACCGCGCAAGTACTTATTTTTATTTCAAAATAATCAAGAAATGAGGGCGACTGGCGGATTTATCGGAAGTTATGGTGTACTGGATATTTTTAATGGAAGAATAAATAAATTTTTTATTGACGGAATATTCAATCCTGATGGACAGCTTAGGGAAAAAATAGTTCCTCCTGCTCCTATTCAAAAAATTAGCGCTGCATGGAGCCTGCACGACAGCAATTGGTTTCCGGATTTTCCAGTTTCAGCCGAAAAGGCTATCTGGTTTTATGAAAAAACCGGAGGACCAACGGTAGATGGAATAATTACTATGACACCGGATGTTATGGAAAAACTGCTTGAGGTGAGCGGGCCGATTGACATGTCGGAATATAATATTACAATAACTAAAGACAATTTTCTCGAAGAAGTGCAAAGGGAGGTGGAGGTTGATTATGACAAGGAATTAAATCAACCTAAAAAAATTCTAGCCGATTTGGCTCCGAAAATATTGGATGCTATTTTTAATTCCAAAAAAGTTTCAAATGTGGTTAAGACGCTGGATATTTTAGTGGAAAGCTTAAGTGAAAAGCAGATATTGCTTTATTCCAGAAATTATGAAATTGAAAAGAAAATTTCTGAAGAAAATTGGTCGGGAGAAGTGTTGTCCGCAGATAAGGATTATTTAAGTGTCATAAATTCCAACATCAACGGTTTCAAAACAGATGGAGTTATTGAGGAAAAGATTGAACATAAGGCGGAAATAAGAGACGACGGATCCATTGTTGATTCTGTAATAATTACCAGAAAGCATAATGGGGGAAATGAAAAATATGATTGGCTCAATAAAGTCAATGCGAATTATATGCGAGTTTACGTGCCCAAGGGTTCTCAATTGATTTTAGCAGAGGGTCAAACGAGAGAATTTAATTCTCCGCCATTGGATTATAAAGCGCTCAATTTCAAATATGATTCACAGGTTGAAGCCGAGGAAAAATCAATAACGGTAGATGAAAAAAGTGGAACCAGAATTTACGAAGATGCCAACAAGACAGTTTTTGCCAATTGGGTTTATGTTAGCCCAAAAGAGGAAGTTGTGGTGAAATACACGTATTTATTACCTTTCAAAATTTTTATAAACGAAAGCAACAAACCGGCTGATACATATTCTCTTCTAGTGCAAAAGCAATCCGGAAGCTCTGGTTCAAAACTTATTTCAAATGTAATTTATCCAAAAGGATATGGTTTGATATGGAAATATCCGGAAGCCTTGGTTGATGTTCCTGAAAATTTTTCAGACGAAGGAAATAATAATTTGACAATCGAAACAAGCCTGAAGAAAGATAAATTTATAGGCGCAGTTTTTTCTAATAAGACAAAAAACTTTGATTAAAAAAATTCTAGATAACAATTTTTGGAATTCTCAGCCGTCGAAATCTATTATGTCGGCTGCTTTTGTGATAACCGCTTCCGGTTTGGCCAGTCGTCTTTTGGGATTGCTGCGAGATAGAATGTTGGCTTCTCGCTTTGGGGCAGGAGATATAATGGATGTTTATTATGCCGCTTTTCGTATTCCCGACTTGATTTATAATTTTATTGTTTTAGGAGCGTTGAGCGCGGCTTTTATTCCCGTTTTTTCAAGTTTAATTTCTAAGGAAAAAAATATTGAAGATGAACCGGAAAAAAGAATGAATGACAATGATGATGCTCAGAAGCTGGTGAATGGGATGCTTAATATATCAATCTTTTTTATAATAGTTATTGCGCTTATAATGGCTTTATTTGCACCTATTCTGGTGAAATTTGTTACACCTGGCTTTTCTCCTGAAAAAAATGAGATGGTCGTATTATTTACCCGAATAATGTTTCTTAGTCCTTTGTTTTTAGGTATAAGCGGAATATTCGGAGGTGTCCTGACTTCATTTAGAAGGTTTATCATATATTCATTGGCTCCGATTTTTTATAACCTGGGAATTATCTTGGGAATTTTTTTCTTTGTTGATTTTTGGGGACCGATTGGTTTGGCTTGGGGAGTTGTTTTAGGAGCCGCCTTGCATATGTTAATTCAATATCCGGCAGTTAGAAATTTGGGTTTTAGATATAAATATATCTTTTGCGAATCTTTTAGGGATGCCAATATAAAAAGAGTTTTTTTTCTGATGATTCCGCGTATGATGGGGATATCCATAAATCAGATTAATCTTTTTGTAATTACCATTTTTGCCTCGACTTTGGCTGGCGGAAGTTTGGCGATTTTTAATTTCGCTCAAAATTTGCAAAGCGTGGCATTGGGAATATTTGGCGTCTCCTTCGCTATTGCGGTTTTTCCCGTTCTTTCGAGTTTGGCGGCGCAAGAAGATAAAGATAAATTTATTGATACCTTTTCCGGTACTTTTAGGCAAATTATTTTTTTTGTTGTTCCAATGAGTGTTTTTATTTTTGTTTTGCGCGCTCAGATAGTGCGTGTTGTTTTGGGTTCGGGAAAATTCGACTGGGAAGATACAATTCTTACATTTGAATGTCTGGGTGTTTTTGTTTTCAGTCTTTTTGCACAGAGTACCATTCCTCTTTTGGCCAGAGCATTCTATGCCTTACATGATACCAAAAATCCGTTTTACATAGCCTTGGCCACTGAAATAGTTAATATTTTCTTAGTATTGATGCTTATTGATAAATTCAAAGTTATCGGCCTGGCAGTGGCTTTTTCAGCAGCCAGCATATTACAAATGATATTGCTTTTTATTTTTCTGCGTAAAAAGCTAAAAAGTTTGGACGAAAAAAATATAGTTGTTTCATTTTCAAAGGTATTTTTAGTCTCTATCCTGACCGGAGCAGTCATTCAATTATCAAAAACGAAAGTTGCTTTACTGGTTGATATAGATACCTTTGTTGGAATTTTTTTGCAACTTTTCATTTCACTGGCTATAGGAATTTTCATTTTTTCTCTAGCAAGCTATGCGGTGAAGTTGGAAGAATTCTTTAATTTCAAAAACTCTTTGACTAAAAAAATATTCAGAGCAAAAAAAGTTATTGTAGAAAGCACAAGCGATGTGAGCGGGGTATAATTAATGCTTGAAATGTTAAATTTTAAAACGATGGATAATATCAGAAATTTTTGCATAATTGCACACATTGATCATGGAAAATCGACTTTGGCCGATCGTTTTTTGGAAATTACCAAAACAGTGGAAAAACGCAAGATGAAAGAGCAGATTCTTGATCAAATGGACTTGGAACGTGAGCGCGGGATTACTATAAAATTACAACCGGCTCGAATGAAATATATTTATGAAAAGCAAGAATATGTATTAAATCTTATTGATACTCCCGGACATGTGGATTTTGGTTATGAGGTTTCAAGATCATTGGCAGCTGTTGAGGGCGCGGTTTTGTTAGTTGATGCGACGAAAGGTGTGCAAGCGCAAACCCTTTCTAATTTATATCTGGCTATTGAACAAAATTTGGAAATTATTCCGGTTATTAATAAAATTGACCTCCCGAATGCCAATGTAGAAAAGGTAAAGAAGGAGATCGTCCATATTTTAGGATGCAAAGAAGAAGAAATACTTTCGGCCTCAGGAAAAACTGGTGAAGGAGTTGAAAATATCTTTCAGGCAATTATAAAAAAAATTCCTGCTCCGAGTGGTCAAATGGAAAAACCGTTGCGGGCGCTTATTTTCGATTCAAAATACGACACTTATAAAGGTGTTGTGGCTTATGTGAGAATTGTAGACGGCCAAGTAAAAAGAGAAGATGAAATTCGAATGATGGAAAATTGTAAAGAAAGTACTGTTATTGAGGTGGGCTATTTTAATCCGGGATTTTTACCGACAGACAAGCTGGTTGCAGGAGATATCGGATACATTGCAACAGGACTTAAAAGTGTAGAACATTGCAGAGTCGGAGATACCATCACAGTCGAAGGAGATAAATCTTTGGTTAAAAGTCTGGCCGGCTATAAAGAAGTTAAGCCAATGGTGTATGCCGGTCTTTATCCGATTGAAGGTGACGCTTATAACTTTATGCGCGACGCACTGGAGAAATTGAAACTGAATGATGCAGCTTTTGTTTTTGAACCGGAAAGCAATTTGGCATTGGGCAAAGGTTTTCGTTGTGGTTTTTTAGGATTGCTTCACCTAGAAATCATTAAGGAACGCCTGGAACGCGAATTTAATTTTTCTCCAACCATTACAACTCCAAGTGTCGTTTACGAGATAAAATTAAAAGGTAAAAATGAAATCAAAAAAATTTATTCTGCTACGCAAATGCCCGATCCGTCAATGTTGGAAGAAATTTCCGAGCCATACGTAAAATTGGATATTATTACGCCGGCAACCTATCTCGGTTCAATAATGGATCTTATGAATTCGTTAAGATCTAATTATTTGAATACGGAATATATCGATCTTGAAAGGATATTATTGACATTCGAAGTGCCCTTAACGGATATTATCGTAAATTTTCACGACGATCTTAAAAGTGTGTCATCTGGATATGCTTCTATGAGTTATGAGCTTATCGGTTATCGAAAATCGGATCTTGTAAAGTTGGATATTTTGTTAGCCGGAGAAGTTGTAGAAGCTCTTTCCCGGATTGTGCCGAAAGAAAAAACTTTCAGTGAAGGAAAAAGAATAGTTGAAAAACTTAAGGACGCAATTCCGCGTCAAAATTTTGTTATTCCTGTTCAAGCTGCATTGGGAGGAAAAATAATTGCCCGAGAAACTGTGAGGCCATTTCGCAAAGATGTAACTTCCGGACTTTATGGCGGCGATGTTACCCGAAAAAATAAACTTTTAGATAAGCAAAAAAAGGGAAAAAAGAAAATGAAAAATATTGGCAAAGTTCAAATTCCTTCGGAAGCCTATCTGGCAGTATTAAAAAGATAAAACTAGTCTGTCATCCTGAACTTGTTTTAGGATCCCTGCTTGCCGGCAGGCAGGTAATTAGATTCCGGATCCCATGCCTACCGGCAGGCAGGAAGTCCGGAATGACAAATTTTCGAAATTGATTACATATTAATTTTTTGATATAATTTACACAACACAATATGAGCTTTCGAAAACGCAACAAAAAAATGTATAAGATTTGGGTGGTAATTTCTTTATTAGCGGTCTTGGCCATGTTGGCTTTTACAATTGCTCCTCTTTTTTATTAAAATAAATGTCAAAAAACAAATTTAAGGCCAGTTCTTTTTTTATGAAAATTTTTTTGGTGCTTGCTTTTATAGTTTTAATTTTCATTTCCATTTCTATCGCCAAAGAAACTTATAAAAAAAATCAGGTTCAAAAAGAAATAAAATCTCTTCAAGAAGAAGCGCAAAAAATAAGCAGGGATAATGCTCAAATCAAAGAAAAAATTGCTTATTTGGAAAGCTCGGAATACAAAACAAAAGAGGCTAAAGATAAGTTGGGACTCAAAAATCTTGAAGAAGACGTCATTATTGTAAAACCGAACATTGAAAAAGAAACTGCTACAGAATATTCTGAAGATAAAACTTCAACAGTCGTACCTGAACCCAAAAAGGAGTCTAACTATATAAAATGGTGGAACTATTTTTTTGGATATTAAATATATGTTTAAAAAAACAAAAGAAATTAAACTTTCAACGATATTTTATGCCATTTTGATTTTATTGGTCGGCTATCTGCTGTTTGTGTTGGTGATGCTTTATGGCTTTGGGATAAAAAACAATTTTATTAAAAAAACATTGACACTTTTGCCATATCCAGCGGCCTTTGTCGGGACAACGAATTATGTTTCAATTGGAGATCTGGAAAGTGATCTTAATGCAGTAAAAAACTTTTACGAAAATCAGGATTTTTCAGAATTCGGATATAGAGTGGATTTTTCAACCGAAGACGGCAAAAAGCGACTTATGATCAAGGAGAGACGGCTGTTAAATAAGTTAATTGAAAACAAAGTTATTGAATTTCTTTCCAAAGAAAGAGGTGTTAAGATTGACGAAGATATTGTTTCTCAGGAAGTGGAGAGGGTTAT
>CAZSCF010000004.1:0-45212 GCA_964605365.1 uncultured Bdellovibrionales bacterium
GCGAGCTTGCCAATAATTTGTTTTGATCGTCAAAATAACCGCGAATATCTTGAGGATAGCGCTTTTTATGCTAAAGAAGTATCTGCTAAAGGGTTAGCTGAAGTTATTTTATTTGCAATAAGTGATATTGCTAAAATGAAATCCAAGGGTGAACTTAGTCGCAAAAGAGCAATTGGATTCAGCTGGAACGAATCGGCTCAAAAAATTAGTCAAATATATAAACAATTGATAAAAACAAACAAATGAAAAAAAATTCCAGGAGAATAATTGTAATGATAATTACACTTTTTTTTATACTTACTGCAGGAGGAGTTTCTTATTTTTATTTTGTAAAACCAAACAAAAAAACCATTGCGCTTTCTTCTTTGTCTTTATTGGGCAATATCTCTAAATTTTTGCCAATTCAGGATGATGCCAAAAAAGAAATAGAGGTCCTTAATAAACTCGTAGAAGCTTTTACACAGAATGATAATGAGGAAAAAACTTTCTTGGTGATGCTTCAAAATGATGCCGAGTTGCGTCCGGGAGGAGGATTTTTCGGTCAATATGCTATCGTAAAAATAAAAAATGGAACTGTCATCTCGACTTTTGTTGAAGATGCCAATCTCTTAGATCAGCGTATTCAAACTAAAATACCGGCTCCATTTCCTTTTGAAAGAATGATGCAAATTAAAAAATGGAAATTACGTGATAGCAATTTTTCTCCAGATTTTCCAACCAATGCCGAAAAGGCAAAATATTTTTTTCGGTTAGCTGGTGGAAACAGCAGTAATTTTGATGGAGTCATAGCTGTAAATTCCCAGGTTTTTAACGATATTTTTACACTAACCGGTCCGATAATCATTCCTGGATATTCAGGAGAGTTCAATAATGAAAACGCATCTCGTAAACTCGAGGAGATTGTAGAAAAAGCTTATATAATGAACCCGGAATTAGACACTCAAAATCGTAAAGCCATTCTCAAAAAAATGGCTCCCATATTGATGGAAAAACTTTTTACACTTGGAAATATCACAAAAATTGCCGAACTTTTTCACAATGAAATGAAAAATAAAAACATGATGTTAAATTTTACTGATTCGAATTTGCAGCAATTAGCTGCCAGTGTATATTGGGACGGAGCCGTAGCAAAAGACTGGAATAATGACTATTTGATGATGGTAGATGCTAATATGGGAGCGCTCAAGACGGATTTTTACATGCGTCGTGAAATTAATTACAATATTGATTTTACTCAACCTGCGCCAACTGTAACCTTGAATATAAAGTATATGAATACTGCACCATATGGAGATTGGAGAACAAGTGATTATCACTCATATTTGCGTATTTATACTCCAGAAGGTTCTGTTTTTGTTTCAAATTATATGGTTAGTCACATAACTACCGCTGAAGATTTTAATAAAACATATTTTGGCTTTAAGGCTGACGTTATTATGGGACGAGAGATCGACAGCAAAATAGTTTATACTCTACCTAATTCCATAACAGAAAATAACTATAAATTGTTAATCCAAAAACAATCCGGTGCCGGAACTATTCCAGTTAAAGTTCATCTAAAAACCAACAGTGGAGAATTTGATCAGGAAGGAACTCTGATTAAAGACTTAAAATTTGAATTTCAAAAATAATATGACAATCTGGTTTTATGCATTGTTAAGCGTGTTTATTATAAGTTTGATTTCACTTATCGGAATTGCAACATTTGCCATTCGGCAGGATAAGCTTGAAAGAATGCTGGTTTATTTTGTCAGCCTCTCGACCGGAACTCTTTTGGGAGATGCTTTTATTCATCTTATTCCGGAAGCTTTTAATGATTCTTCAAAAAAACTTTCAGTATCTTTTTCCATTTTATCGGGAATACTTGTTTTTTTTATCTTGGAAAAATTTATTCACTGGAGACATTGCCACAAAATGCCATCCAAAAAACATCCGCATCCGTTTTCTTATGTTATTTTAATTGGAGACGGGGTACATAATTTTATCGACGGAATGATAGTAGCTGCCGGATTTATCGTCAGCATACCTGTTGGAATGGCTACTGTCCTGGCCGTCATTTTTCATGAAATACCGCATGAAATCGGAAATTTTGGATCATTGGTTTATGGAGGATTTTCCAAAACCAGAGCTTTGTTTTTTAATTTTTTATCCTCTCTTTTTGCAGTTATTGGAGCATTGTTGGTACTCGTGATAAACTTAAATGTGTCCAGAGTATCCGAATTTCTTGTGCCATTTGCAGCCGGCGGATTTATTTATGTTGCCAGCTCTGATTTAATTCCGGAAATGCACAAGCAAGTCACTGTTAAAAAATCTTTAGGGCAATTGACAGTTTTTATTTTTGGGATTGGCTTAATGTCACTTTTACTTTTATTGGAAAATTAAAAAATGAAAGAATTGCAACAAAAATTAGCTGAATTAAAAAATAAACTCGCTCTCTTGAGCGACCGTCTTTGACATTTCCGAGAAACAAAAAAGAAAGATTGAATTGGAAAATAAATCTTTAAGATCGGATTTTTGGAAAAACTCCCAAAAAGCTTCAAAAATAAATCAAACAATTCAGCAACTTGAGAATGAGCTGTCTCAAATCCATCAGATTGAAAATGATTTAAATGAAACAAGCGAATTTTTAAAAATAATTTCCGAAACGGAAAATGAAGATCTATCAGAAAAAAAAGAAATTGAAAAGAAAATAAAAGAAACAGAAAAAAAATTGGATAACCTGGAGTTTAAAACCATTTTGAATGGAGAATATGATCATTCGGATGCTATTTTATCAATTCACAGCGGAGCGGGCGGAATTGATGCGCAAGATTGGACAGAAATGTTGCTTAGGATGTATCTGCGATTTTCAGAAAAACATAAATTTAAAACAAAAATTTTAGAGCAATCGCGTGGACAGGAAGCCGGCGTTAAAAGTGTTACTTTTGAAATTTCCGGATCATTTGCTTATGGAAACCTGAAAAGTGAAGCTGGTGTTCACAGATTGGTTAGGCTTTCTCCGTTCAATTCGGATAATCTGCGTCAAACTTCGTTTGCTCTGGTAGAAGTTTTGCCGATTATAGAAGAAATTAAAGAAGTGCAAATCAACTCGCAAGATCTTCGCATTGATGTTTATAGATCTTCTGGTGCTGGCGGACAAAGCGTCAATACAACCGATAGTGCCGTTAGAATTACCCATTTACCAACCAGAATTATTGTAACCTGCCAAAACGAAAGAAGTCAGCTGCAGAATAAAGAAGAAGCTATGAAAATTTTAAAAGCCAAATTGCATCAAAAATATCTTGAAGAAGCAGAAAAGGAAAAAAATAGGATAAGAGGGGACTTTGTTTCAGCAGAATGGGGAAGTCAAATAAGGTCATATGTACTGCATCCTTACAAAATGGTAAAGGATCACCGCACGAAATACGAAACAGCCGATGCTGCAAGGGTTCTAGATGGAGATCTGGATTCTTTTATTGAGGCCTATTTGAAAAGTATCAAAAATTAAAGTATACTTACAATAGCAATCACATAAGAAATAATTTTTAAAAAAGTGTCAGAAAAAAAAATAGAAAAAGAAAATCCAAAAAAATCACTTATCAAATTTGAAGGTGTAACAAAAATTTACAAGGGTGATTTTCCGGCTTTAGAAAATATTAATCTGGAAATTCAGGATGGAGAGTTTATTTCCATAGTAGGAAAAAGCGGAGCAGGAAAATCTACTCTTTTAAAAATTATTTATGCCGAAGAAGCTCCGACTGATGGAAATATTTTATTTGACGGAGAACCATTAGATACCTTCAAAAAAAGCAAAATTTTTTTGCATCGCAGAAAAATCGGAACAGTTTTTCAGGATTTCAAACTGTTTCCAAATAAAACGGCTTTTGAGAATGTGGCCTACGCTTTAGAGGTTGCCGGAGTCGCCGAAGAAGAAATTTTAGAAAGTGTACCCCAGGCTCTGGATGTCGTAGGACTAGGAGATAAAATGGAAAAGTTCCCTTATCAATTAAGCGCTGGAGAACAACAGAGAGTGGCTTTTGCCAGAGCATTAATTCAAAAGCCAATGGTTATTGTAGCTGACGAACCAACAGGCAACCTTGATCCGGTTTCATCGTGGGATATCATCAGACTGATGCTAAAAATAAATGAAATGGGGACTACCGTTATTTTATCAAGTCATGATAAATACATAGTTGATAAAATAAATAAAAGAGTGGTTATTTTGGAAAATGGAAAAATAATTGGCGATTGCCCGGTTGGAAAGTATAAACTGGCGTAATTTTATTCATAAAAAAACAATATGCTTATTACAATTTCAAGAACCATCAAAGAAGCTTTTAGAAATTTTTTCAGAAATGGCTTGTTAAGTTTGGCTACTTCCACGATCTTAATGCTGTCACTCTACACCTTAAGCATTCTTTTTGTAATAATTATGGTTTCTAATGTCATCATTAAAAATGTTCAAGAAAAATCAAACATAAGCATTTATTTCAACTCAAGCGTCAATGAGGAAACCATCCTGAATATTCAAAAGGAGATCGAAAAAAATTCATTAATAAGTTCAGTTGCTTACATCAATAAGGACGATGCTTTGAATATTTTCAAAACTAATAACGCAAATGAAGAAGCTATCTTGAAATCCATTGAAGAAATAGGAGAAAATCCGCTTTTGGCTTCTTTGGTTATAAAGGCGTTTGATCCGACTCAATACCAGGCTATCTATGAATTTATAAACGGTGCTGATTTTAATCAGGAAATAAACCGCATTAATTACGTAAAAAACAAGGAAATAATCAATAAATTAAACTTTTTTGTTGATAAAATACGAAAAATAGGACTGATCGCAAGCTCTATTTTAGCTATTAGTTCTATTTTGATAACTTTCAATTCCATTCGCATTACCATTTATAGCAGACGCAAGGAAATGCAGATTATGCGATTGGTCGGAGCCTCAAATTTATTTATTCGTCTACCATACATTTTTGAAGGAATGTTATATGGCTTTTTTGCCTCAATTCTTTCAACTGTTTTGCTTCTTATTACGGCTAAATTCATTTCTCCTTATATTTCAGAATCGCTTCTTTCGCAAAATTTTATGCATTTCTTTTTAAATAAATTGTGGATATTCGTACTCTTTCAAATTATCACGGGCTCTATTTTGGGCATCGCTAGCAGCATGATAGCAATAAGGAGATATTTAAAGATATAGATCAATTTTCAATAGAAAAAATCGCCATAATAAAGCGATTTTTTTTGTTGCAATACTTTGCTAGCAAAAGTGTTTCTCTATTAAAGAAAGCGAAGTTTTATTATTGTCCAAAGTCCAATCAGACCATCCACAAAGCTTATTTTTTTACCCTCAAAAAAAGATCGTGGATTATAGCTGATGGGAACTTCTTTTATAAAAATCCCTTTTTTAAGAAATTTAATTGTCATTTCGGCTTCGATTTCAAATCCATTTGACACAAGATCAATATCATTTAATGCACTCCTTTTAAAAACTTTATAACAAGTATAACTATCTGTTAATTTAGAATTAAAAAGAAAATTTATTAATCCGGTTAAAAACTTTACTCCTAAAATAAAGTGCCAATAACCCTTTTTGCGCGGGTTTAAATTTCGCGAACCAAAAACTACCAAGGTTTCTGGCATTTTAAGTTCGTTTAAGATTATTTTCCAATCTTTTGGATCATATTCTGCATCCGCATCCTGGATAATTATTATATCTCCGGAAGCTTTTTTGAAACCAGCGCGAATCGCCGCTCCTTTTCCACGATTTTCATCATAGCTTTGCAATAAAAAATGGTATTGCAGTTGAATGTTTTTTAAAATTTTTAAGCTTTTATCGGTTGAGCCATCATTAATAATAATTATTTCTTTTTCGTAATTATCATAGGAAAAATAAAAAACATCCTGAATGACTTTCAACAGGGTTTTTTCTTCATTATAAACAGGTATTATTACAGATATTTTTCGCATATATCTTCTTAATTGCTTTTTATGCTGAAATTTTTATTCGGAATTTCAAAACGAGAAATAACATCCTTGTTTAAATCATTCCTTCTGAGGAATATTATAGCATATTGATCGACATAAACCGGCGCCCATTCAGAATCCCGAATTCGATCAATTAAAAATTTCTGACTCCAAGGTGTGTAATCATTCAAATAAAAGAATATCGAATTAAATTGATATTTTTTGACTTGCTTTTGCCATTCTGCATCATCTTCTTGCATAGGAATGTACACATCGCGAAAAAAGCTAACCGGATAAGCTTCGGGGCGGTTATCCACAAAGACTTTTTCTTGGGGATAAAAATGATAAATTAAATAACCGCCAATGTCATAATTATTAAAAATCGGGCCTTGCAATTTCTCTTTTTTAAAAAAATCAGCCGAAGCGTTGACGTTCGGCATAAGCCCTAGGGATAATTCTCCGAAACCATTTAATTCTTCTGAATTTTTAAAATAAATACCCAAAAAAACAATAACTGTCAAGGTAATAATTCCCATTTTTAAGGTCGGGTTTGATATGTTTATTTTTTCTCTCAAAATAAACAGATTATAACTCAAGGTTGGAATTAAAAAAAGTCCAAAAAGAGTAAAATTACGAATAGCCATACAAGCTAACGCCAGAAAGACCATTGAAACGATCAGCATGGTTAATTGAATTTTTTTTCTATTAAAAATAATGGCTAAAACAAAACTTATAAGTAAAATCAATGAGGCAATCTTGAAAAAAATAAAGCTTGAATGAAAAATTTTCAAATTTTCCAAAAACCATATTGATTTGTTTTCTACAATTTGATAGCCATAATTTGTAAAAATTAGCAGAGGATAAATTACTGCTTTAATTCCAAAGGGATTAATAAGCGAAGCCAGAACAGTAAAAAATAAAATTAAAGTCAAATTTTTGCTGTTTTTTTTAATAAAAATAATTTCTTCTAGCCAAAAAACTCCTAAAATAAAAATGCCCATAAAAAAATAGATATGGAAATTTATCCAAATAATTTCCAAAAAAGGCAGTAGCCAGAGCCAAGAGAAAGATATTTTTTTATTTCTCCAGTGCCATACAATCCAGAAAAATAGAATGGTCAAAAAATAACTTATGACCTCAGGTCTTATTTCGGATCTTTCAGCTAAAATTGGAATAGCCAAAAGTGCCACGGGAAAGACCAACCAAAAATCGGAGGTTTTTTGAGCCAGACGGAAAGCCAGAAAAAAAGTCAAAAGACTAAAAGCAATAAAGAAAAAGGACAGCCCGGAAAAACCGGCAATCTTCCAAATAAGAAAAAAAAGGGTACCCGTTCCCCAGTGATGATTGATAAAAGAAGCTTCGGGATAAGTGTAGGAATATAGATTGGTTTTAGATATTTCCAGGGTTTGAAAAAAAAGTTCACCGTTTTTAATATGTCGTCCTAAATCGGCCGTAACCAGATTTATTTCTTTGAATAAAAAAAAGTTATAAAAAGAAAGCAAAAAAATCACTGCCAGAATATATAGGAAATTTTTTTCAGACCAAGTTCTGAACTTTAAAATTGTTATTATAAGTTTATTGCTTTCCATAGTTTAATTTATAGTTTCAGGACAGAAATTTAAACCTTGTTCCGAGGTAGGGACTCGAACCCCAATAAACAGGACCAGAACCTGTTGTCCTACCATTAGACGACCTCGGAATATTATTTTCATTTTCTAATTTACCCTTTAATTCAAATAAAATCAAGATCTTGCAATTTCAGAGATTGCCCTATATCATAAAGGGACTTATTTTAAACACATTTCAAAAGTTTATATTGCCAAACAATAAATTATAAAAAAATGACTCCTGATTCAATGAGAGATATAACGGATTATTTGCAACAATTCATTTCTCAAAACAAAGAATTAAAATTTCCCGGCAAGCTCGGTTTAGAAAGAACCAGATATTTTTTAAATTTGCTAAAAAATCCGCAGGACAAAATAAAAATTATTCACATTGCCGGAACATCCGGCAAAGGATCGACCGCCATCTATACCAGTTTGCTTTTAAAAAGCCTGGGATTCAAAATTGGTTTGCATATTTCCCCATATCTTATTGATTTCAGAGAGAGGTTTCAGATAAATAACATGCTTATTTCAAAAAAGAAATTTTGTAAATATTTCAATGATATCATCCCTACTATTAAAAAAGTGAGTCAATCAAAATTTGGGAAACCGTCTTATTTTGAAATTTTAACTGTTTTGGCTTTCTATATTTTTCAAAAAGAAAAAATTGATTATGCTGTAATTGAAACGGGCCTAGGAGGATTATTTGATGCCACCAATGTGATAAGTAGTCAAAGCAAACTATGTGTCCTGACAAAAATCGGATATGATCACATGAAAACCCTGGGAAAAACTTTAAAAAAAATTGCCTTCCAAAAGGCCGGCATAATTCAAGAAAAAAACACGATATTGTCTATTTGTCAAACCATAAACGTTAAAAAAATTATTGAAAAACAGACTGCAAAAAAAACCGGAACATTAAATTATGTAAAAAACAAGTCTAATTTTAAAAATATTAAATTAAAAAATGACAAAATATTTTTTGATTTCAGCTTTGGAGAGTATTCTCTGAAAAATATTAAACTTAATACAAGCGCTTTTTATCAAGCAGAAAATTGCGCGCTAGCACTTTCAATAGCCTGTTTGTTAAGTAAAAGAGACACTTTTTTAATGAACGATAAGCAAATTAAAAATATCCTTAAAACAACAATTTTACCCGGCAGAATGGAGCGCTTTAATTTACAAAAAAAAATAATAATCTTGGATGGCGCTCATAATCCGCAAAAAATGAAAACTTTTTTAGAAAGCCTGACAAAAGTTTATCCTGAAAAAAAGTTTTCTTTCTTATTGGCTTTTAAAAAAAACAAGGATTATAAAAGGATGTTGTCTTTTGTTATTCCTAATGCTAAAAATATTATTTTAACAACATTTAAAATAAACAGCCAGGATTCTCATTGCATATCTGAAGATCCCAGAAGAATAGCTGAAAATTTAAGAAAAAATAAGTTTTTGAATTACAAAATCATTCCTGATACCAAGTTGGCATTTACTAATTTTTTTAAAACATCTTCTGATGTTTTAGTTATCACCGGATCAATTTATCTTTTAAGTAAAATATTTCCACTCATAAAAAAAGGGCGACCTTGAATTGAAATTTTGCATAATAACTGTTAGAATTACAGTACTGGTAAAATTTTATGAGAAATACTATATTCAAGCCATTTTTCTGGAAATTTTTGCGTAGCTTTTTAAAGCTGCTCATCTTAATCATACTTATTGGGATTTTTTTCTTGACAGATGGAGAAAAAATCATTGAAGACGGCATTCGTCAATATGCCAACAAACAAAATCAACCGAAAGAAATACAATTACCAACACCAAGCAATCCGATAGAAATGATTTACGAATGGAAATATGGTGGACATCTATACACGCTAAAAGAAACTCTGTATGGTTCCTTTTATGATTTTTATGCATCACAGCCCAAAACTTTTTCTTACTATGAAGAAAATCTTCCGCAGAATTGGGAAGAGGAATATTTCAATATGTTTTTAAATTATCCGGCTGAAGACAAAACAATTCCCGAATTAGCCGCTAAAATCAAAGAGCTTGGATTAAATAATAATCTCGATGATGATCATATAGTGGAACTGACTCTATCATTTGTGCAAAATCTTCCTTATGACGAAGACAAAGCAAAAAGAATTTTATCTGAAAATCAAACCGACCAATCAAAAAACACGGCCGATGCTCCGAATTATCCTTACGAAGTGCTTTATAAAAAAACCGGTGTTTGTTCAGACAAAAGTCTCTTGGCCTATGCATTGATAAGGGAAATGGGTTACGGTGCAGCTATTTTTGTTTATAAAGCGGAAAATCATATGTCAATTGGCATAAAATGTCCACAAAATTATTCCACCTATGCTTCCGGATATTGTTATGCCGAAACAACTAACCCAGGAAATAAAATTGGTTTAATACCTGAATTGGACGTTACAAACAATAAAGCATCCGATGTAAAAGAAATCGAATATTTCGATAACAATGAAGACTCGTCGTTAAGTTTAAAAACAATTGGTGCTGCCAAAATAATAAACGCTGTGGACGGGAAAACCTACAAAGGAATCATTCGAACAATAGCCATCCAACAGGATATCACCGATTTGAAAATATTTTTAAACAAAGAAAAGAATGTTCTCAATTCTACAAAAAACACTTTATTAAAAAAACAAAATGAAATTTCCGATCTAAAAGATAAGTTGGACAAGTTGTTGGCAAAAAAGAATTATACAGAATATAATGATTTGGTGTCAAAATATAACAACCAAATCAGAAGTTATCAAAAAGATTTAAAAGACTACAATAGTCACATAAAAAATTATAACCAAAAAGTTAACGAATACAACAATTTAATTAAAAATTTTTACCAAATATAATTTATGCTCACTGATGAAGTAAAAATCAAAATTCACGCAGGACATGGCGGAAATGGGGTAATTGCTTTTGACAAAATAAAAATGAGCCTTGGACCAACCGGTGGCAATGGTGGTAATGGCGGCAATATTTATCTGGAAGGTGTTTCTGATCTAACCGCCCTAAACAAATACAAATGCAAATTGGATTACTATGCCAATAATGGACAAAATGGAGGCAAAGACAGATCGACTGGACATACCGGACACGATTTAGTTTTAAGCGTTCCCATTGGTTCTGTTGCAAAAAACATGCAAAATTCCAAAAATTATGAAATAACGGAAGTTAAACAAAAGGTTTTAATCGCCAAAGGAGGCAAAGGCGGCAGAGGTAATTTCTTTTTTCGATCTTCCATAAATACAACTCCCAAACAAGCAGAAAATGGAAAGCCGGGAGAAAGCTTTGATTTCAATATAGAACTTCGATTTATTGCCGATATCGGGCTGGTAGGACTTCCAAATGCCGGAAAATCAAGCCTACTCAACGAACTCACAAAAGCCAATGTAAAAGTAGCCAATTATGAATTTACGACACTTGAACCAAATTTGGGAACTTTAAATAAAATAATTATAGCAGACATACCTGGTCTTATTGAAGGCGCTTCCAAAGGCAAGGGACTGGGAATAAAATTTTTAAAACATATTCGAAGAACTAAAATAATATTGCATTGTATCTCGCTTGAATCAGACAATTTAGAATTGAACTATGAAACGATTCGTCAAGAACTGAAAAACTATAATCAAGAGCTTTTGGACAAAAAAGAACTTTTGATCTTTACGAAATCCGACATGGCAGACCAGAAAGAAATAACAAAAAAAATAAAAACCTTCAATGATAAAGAATTTTTATTGGTTTCCATCTATGATTTTGAAAGTTTAGAAAAATTAAAAAATAAAATAATACAACTAACCAAAAAATTATGAATAAATCATGGATGATAGCCGCAATTTTATTGACTATTTGGACTATTCCTTGGAAAGGCATGGCGCTTTGGAAGTCAGCTAAAAGGGGAGACAGGGTCTGGTTTATTGTTATTTTACTGCTTAATACATTGGCTATTTTAGAAATTATCTATTTGTTTATTTTTTCAAAAGAAAAAAAAGAGAAAGCTGCTGCTCCTCAATTTCGAAATCCCAAACAATTTGTTTAACTCGTTCAATAAAAAACCAACAATTGTAATTATTTGGTATTTTTTTATTTTACAATTTCATAACTCTTTTCTTTCCACACTTTAAGTCCGTCGGAAAGTACAAATGCATTGAAAAATCCGAGATCGTAAAGTCTTACTCCGGCTTGAAAAGCTGTAAACCCATTTTCGTCATAAAGAATTATTTTTTTACTTCGAGGAATCATTTTTCTTTCCTTTTCCAGATCATCCAAAAAAATGCTGTTTGCATTTTTTATATGTCCCGCCTCAAATTGTTTTTTTTCTCTGACGTCTATAATATAGATATTGTTTTCAGTTTCAATAATTTTTTTCAAATCATCACTGTTGATATAATTTATTTTTGATTGATCGACAAAAGAAGTTGGATTGCCCATTGAAACTGTTAAATTCATTTTGTTTTTCCAAGCAACAAAGCCCCCACTCAAATAAAAGACATCTGAAAAATTATTTGCATCAAAAACTCCGCCCGCAGCAAAAGCTGCCTGGAAAGATGATCCATCATCAACCAGGATATACGCTTTACTCTTGTCTAAACCAGCTAACGCTTGTTGAATTTCTGGATAATAAATATTAATGGAATCTGGTATATGTTCCTGCTTAAAAGAGTTCTTGTCTCGTATATCAATAATTACTATATTATTTTCAGTCAATATTTTTTCCCTCAAATCTTCACTGGTAATTTTTTTGGCTCTCTTTATATCTTCAACAGAATAAGCGCTTTCGCTTGGTTTTATTTTGGAATCGTTTTTATTATTAATAAACAGGGGCTTAATTAAAACAAACAAGCCTATTAAAAAAATCAATATAACGCTCGCAACTATAAGTAGGATATTTATTTTTTCTTTTTTTTCCATTTATTTTAAAACGCTGCCTAAAAAATTTTGATATCCATTAATAAAATCTTCTACTTTCATATTTCCTTTGCCCTCCAATTGAATTTCTTCAAGAAAAATAATCCCTTTAGCGGTTTGCACTCCGACTTTTTCTTTAAATCGAAATACTTCTCCGAGATGATGCTTTATTTCTTCTGAATTTTCTTTTAAAAAACCGATCTTATTAAGTTTTATTCTTTTTGTTGCGCCATCGTTTTTCCAAAAGGTAAAAATACCCGGCCAAAGGGAAAGTGCCCTATGACGATTATAGATAGATTCAGCCTCATCTGACCAAAATATTCTTCCGTCATTTTTTTCAATCAATTGGCAAAGTGTAGCTTCAGAATCCATTTGCCTCATTGGTTCAATTCTGTTTTCTATCCATAAAGGCAGTGTTTCAAGCAAAAGATCGGCAGATAATGCGGCTAGTCTGCCTGATAATTCCTGATTATTTTCATCCCGCTGTATTTCTGTTTTGGCTTGTTTTAAAATATCGCCTGTATCAACACCTTCATTAACCAACATCAAGGTTGTTCCGGTTTCCTTTTCGCCATTTAAAAGAGCGTTTTGAATAGGGGATGGACCTCTAAATTTAGGCAGAAGCGAGGGATGAACATTTATCACTCCAAATTTAGGTTCGTTAATAATGCTTCGAGGTATTATTTTTCCATAAGCTGCCACAACAATTAAATCGGGTTTCTGACTTTTTATTTCCATTACGGATTTATCGTCTAATTTTTCCGGCTGAAAAAGAGGAATGTCATATGTTTTGGCAGTATTCTTTATTTTGGATTCCATTATTTCATGGTTTCTGCCAGATTTCTTGTCGGATTTTGTAAAAACCGAAATTATATTTAATTTACTGGCAATCATTGAATTTAAAATTTTATCGGCAAACTCTGAAGTGCCCATAAAAATAATTCTGATTGTAGTCATTTCGCTTCCTTTTGACATAATTTTTTTTATTTTTCAATATAAAGAATTCCGTTTAAATGATCTATCTCATGTTGAAGTGCTCTTGCAAACAAGCCATCTCCTTTTAAAATTATTTTTTTACCATTTTTGTCCAGAGCCTCAACTTTGACCCTCGCATTTCTTTTGACTGGAATAAATTTTCCGGGAAAAGAAAGACAACCTTCTTCTCGCACTTCTTTTTTCCAAGATTTTGATTTTATTTTTGGATTAATCAATATATGTGTTTTTCCATCCAATTTTATTATGCAAAGAGAAACAGATTTTCCGACTTGCGGGGCAGCAAGTCCTACAGCTTCCTGATGATTTTCCATGGTTTCAAGCATATCCAAAATCAACTCCTTGACTTCAGAATCTTTGGGATCAGCTATCTCCAGGGATTGCCTTTTTAATACTGGATTCGGGTAAGTTATAATGGGTAAAATTGCCATAAAAAAAAATCTAAGCTATTGAAATTGGATCAACATCAATTATCCAATCAGATGAGAGTCGTTTTAATATTTTAATTATTTTTTCAGGAATTTTTTCCTGATTTTTTATTTTTATGATTATTTGTTGCCTGAACTTCCCTTTTACACACGGAACTAAAGGGGTATGAGCCTCGGAAATCTTAATGCCTCTTTCACCTGCTTTTTCTAACAATATATAAATTTTTTGAGATTCTTCTTTGGCTTTTTTAAGACTATGACTTCGAAAAATCAATTTAATAATTTTTCCGAAAGGTGGAAAGGCTAAATTTTTCCTTTCAATCAATTCTTCTTTCAAAAATTTTTCCACATTTTTTTCCAAAATAGCCTTAAAGAGATAATTTTCCGGATTAAATGTTTGTATAATGACCGTTCCCTTAAAAACACTTCCTGGGCGATTTGTTCTCCCGGCAACTTGATAAATATTTTGAAAAGCCTTTTCCAAAGCTGAAAAATCAGGAAAAGCAAGCATGTTATCTGCGTCTATGATACCAACGAGGGCTACATTTGGCAAATCCCAGCCCTTAGAAATCATTTGCGTTCCAATCAAAATATCGATTTTGTTTTCTGAAAAATCTTTATATATTTTTTCTTGAGCATCTTTATTTTTCATGGTTTGATTGTCTGCTACAGCCACTCTGACATCGGAAAAAATATTTTTTACTTCTCTTTCTATTTTCTGTGTCCCTAAGCCCACATTTTTAAAAGAAACTCCTTTACATTTTGAACACTCCGGAATAATTGAGGTTTTATAATAACATTGTAAACACTTGTAAATGCCCGTTTTGTCGTATACAAGCGCTCGATCACATTTTGGACACCTGAGAACAGTTTTGCACCCAAGACATACTGAAAAAGCGCTCATTCCTTGACGATTGACAAATAAAATAACTTGTAATTTATTTTTTATCGCATAAGCAATTTCTGATTGCAGTTTTCTCGAAAGACAACTTAGGTTGGAATGTCCTTCATGATTTTTCCAGCGTTCTTTTCGCATATCAGCTAAAAATATTTCTGGAAATGAAAATTTAACTTCGGAAATATTAAGATTCGGAATTCTAATTAATTCAACTGCCTTCTTTCTGGCTTTTTGATAAATCTCAAGGCTTGGAGTGGAGGATCCAAAAATTATTTTGCACCCTTGAAGCTTAGCTAATTTTTCAGCCACATTACGAGAATCATAGCGGGGATTCATATCCCACTGCTTAAATGAAATATCCTGTTCTTCATCAATGACAATCAAACCGAGCTTCTTAAAAGGCATAAAAAGCGCCATCCGGGAGCCAATAATAATTTTTATTTCTCCAGATTTTATTCTTTGAAAATAATCAAAAATTCTTCCCTTAGAAATCTTACTGTTAATAACAGCTATTTCTTTCGGCTCGAAATAAGCCCCGTACCTCTCAGTAGCTTGAGGTACTAGCATAATTTCCGGCAAAAGAATTAGGAATTGAAATTGCGGATTTGTTTTTCTTATGCTTAATATCGAATGAATATAAACCTCGGTTTTTCCAGATCCCGGAGGACCGAATAAGAGAAATCCACGATTTACTATTTGCGATTTGTAATTTTTAGCGATCTTATTAACGGCCAATTGTTGTTCCTCGGTTAAGGTTATTTTTTTCTTGAACGCAGATTTTTGGTTTTTAATTTTTGACTTTAGGCTTATTTTCTTTGGCACAAATAACCTCAAGACTGTTCCGAGTGATGAAAAATAATAATCCGAAATGAAATTAGCCAGAGCAAGCTGCTTATTGTTTAAAAAATTTTTTTCAATTATTTTTTCTATCTTTTTAAGCTTGACGTTTCCACTTCTAAAAAAATCAGACCGGCTGCCGACAACAATTCCTTCTAAATTCATTTTAAAAAAAGGTACGGAAACCAAAGTTCCAATATTTATTTTTTCGGACGACAAATATGAAAAAAACTTATTTCCCGAAAGAGAAATTCTGGTTAAAGGCACCACATCAATTATGTGCTTTTTGTCTTTCATATGGTAAGCATATCACTTAATCATATTGTTGCAAATAAGCCAAAATGAGGTAAAATTTACTTATATGGACAAATTGCTGGATATAAAAATCGACAATTTTAAAAAAGCGGAGATATTTCAAAAAATAGAGTTTTTTTTGACGGAAAAAAAATTTCATCAAATTGCCACCATCAATCCCGAATTTGTTTTAGAAGCGCAAAAAAATACAAAATTCAAAGAGATATTAAATGCCTGCGACTTACATATTGCCGATGGCATCGGAATCCAGTTTGCATTTTTTCGTTTTGGCAAAATTCTGAAAACACGATTAACCGGAATTGATTTGATGCTAAGAATTTTAAAGGAAGCCAACCGAAAAAAAATGCAAATATTTTTAGCTGCCAATAAAAACGGTTTGAGCTCATGGGAAGAAACAAGAGATGCTATTCATAAAATATATCCGCAATTAAAAATTGATGGCGAAAATTTTGACAAAAATATTGCAAAATATGAATCACAAACTGTAAATCAGATATTGTTTTGCAATTTTGGGACTCCATATCAAGAATATTTTCTAAATTCGCTAAAAAATGGTACTATTAGATTGGCTATGGGAGTCGGTGGCGGTTTTGATTTTCTGACCGGAAAAATAAGACGTGCGCCTAAAATAATGCGCTGGCTAGGACTAGAATGGTTTTGGCGATTTTTAATGCAATCGTGGAGGTGGAAAAGAATTATTAACGCCGTTGTGATTTTTACCTGGAAAATCTTACTAAATAAAAATAATTAATGACTGTCATTTCTATCGTTTTAATATTTATAATTTTTTTGATAATTTTATTTTTTACAAACACTATGAATCCTAAAGCAAAATTAATAAAAACCGTTTATCTTTATCTCGTTGCAGCCGTAAGTCTGCTTTTTGTGGCAATTGGCTCAGGAACACTTCTAAATATCGGATTGAAATATTACGCATTTCCGGAAGCAGAAAAGAAAAATTATTATGAATGCAACAACCAGCCTCCTATAACTCCTGTTATTTCAAAAGAGGGGTCTACGGAAGAACAAAGGCCGCAAATAGACGCACTTTTAAGTGATTACCAGACATGGAAAGAAAACCAAACCGGTGAAAATTGTATCAGACCGGCCAGGCAAAACAAAATTGTTGATGCTTTGACCATGATTATTATTGCTATTCCTATTTGCTGGATCCATTGGATATTAATTAGAAAAGAAAAAAAAGAAAATGAATAAAATCAGAGTCAGATTCGCACCATCACCAACAGGATATATGCACGTGGGAAATTTTCGCACGGCTCTTTATTCTTATCTTTTCGCCAAAAAAAATAATGGGGATTTTATATTAAGAATAGAAGATACCGATCAAAAAAGATATGTCCAAGATGCATTAGAAAAACTCATAAATATTTTGAATTGGGCCGGTTTTGATTATTCGGAAGGAGTTTATATTGAAAATGGAAAAGTCGTTCAAAGAGGGAAATATGGCCCATATATCCAATCGGAACGTTTGGATATTTATAAAAAATATGCGGAAGAATTGGTAAAAAGCGGCCATGCGTATTATTGTTTTTGCACGCCAGAAAGATTGGAAAATATGCGCAAAGGCCAGTTGGCAAATAAGCAAGCGCCAATGTATGACAGGACTTGTTTAAAATTACCTAAAGAAGAAATCGAGCAAAAAATAAAAAACGGCGAACCGTATGTAATCCGACAAAAAATAATCACGGAGGGATTTACAGAATTTGACGATTTGATTCGCGGAAAAGTAAAAATCAAAAATGAATTGCTGGATGACCAAATCCTTCTTAAGTCCGACGGCTATCCCACTTATAATTTTGCCAATGTAGTTGATGATCATTTGATGGAAATCACGCATGTGATGCGCGGAGAAGAATATATTTCCAGCACTCCGAAATACATTCAGTTATACCAAAATTTTGGCTGGAATGAGCCTAAAATATCCCATTTACCATTAATTTTGAATCCTGATAAATCCAAGCTTTCCAAGCGCCAAGGAGATGTGGCAGTAGAAGATTATATTCAAAAAGGATATTTAAAAGAAGCAATTATTAATTTCGTAGCACTTTTGGGTTGGAATCCTGGAGAGGGAAGTACGCAAGAAATTTTTACAATAAATGAGTTGATGGAAAAATTTGATTTTGATCATGTGCATAAAGCTGGAGCAATTTTTGACATTAAAAAATTAGAATGGCTAAATTCGCAATATATTAAAAGCTTGTCTATTAATGAGCTTTACAAAAAATCATTGGAATTTTTTCAACAAAAAGATTTTTATAAAAACGCTTCGACAGAAAAAAAATCGGAAGAATATTTAAAAAAAGTTTTAACCATTGAGCAAGAACGTTTAAATAAATTATCTGAAGTAGGGGAGAATAATAAGTTTTTTTTCCAAGACATAGAATACGATAAAGAGTTATTGAGATGGAAAGATATGGACGACATCGCATTAAAAGACTCTCTGCGAAAATCCAAAGAAATTCTGGAAAAAATTAAAGAAAATGAGTGGACTAAGGAAATTTTGGAAAAGGAGCTTTTGGAAGCTGCAGGAGAAAAAAGAGGGGACTTGCTTTGGCCTCTTAGATTTGCTCTTACCGGTGAGCAAAAATCCCCTTCACCATTTGAAGTAGCCTGGATATTAGGCAAACACAGTTGTCTAGAAAGAATTGAATATGCCTTAAATTTAATATAAGATGCAAAATAAAAATAAAATTATTTTCCAGACGGTTTTATTGCTAATTTTAGCAAGTTTTTTCGTTTTTCAATTTTCTTTCGTTTCTTTGGCTGCCTGTGAAAATTTAAGCGGAACAGAAAAAGATCAGTGCGAAGCTAAAGAAAAACAAGCTAAAGCATATGAGAAACTTATTAAAATAAAGAAACAACAAGAAAACACAATTCAAGCTCAACTATCCATTATTGATATGGAACAAACAAGAAATCAAAATGATCTCAATAAAACACATAACAGCCTACAAACACTTGAGCAACAAATTGCAAGTTTACAAAAAAACATTCAAGAAAAAGAATATTTTATCACTTATCAAGAAGCTGTTCTTTCCAATCTCATACAATCATATTATGAAAACGACCAACAAGGCATTTTGGACATTGTTTTGATGGAAAAAAGTTTTTCAGAAATTTTCAAGCAATTGGATTATACCGAACAAGCCAGCACAAAAATAGCTGATATTTTAAGCGAAATTAAAACAGTAAAAACCGAACTGGAAAAAAACAAAGGAGATTTGCAAACAAAAAAGTATGAAAATGAGAAAGTAAAAGAAGATCTGGAGCAAAAAAATCTAAATTTGCAGTACACCGAAAATAAAAAACAAACTCTTTTGACCCAAACTCGGGAAGAAAAAGAAAAATATGAAAAACTTTTGGCCGATATTGAAGATGAAATTTATGACTTGGAATCAGAAAAAACGGCTGATTACAGCAAATTACCAGCAGCCAAAGGAGGTTATTTGGATTATCCTGTTTCCAGCCCAAAAATTACTCAGAAATATGGTATGACATCTTTTGCTAAAGCCGGAGCTTATGGAGGAAAACCGCATAATGGAATTGATTTTGGAGTAAAATACGTCAATGTTTATGCAGCTAAAGAGGGGAGAGTAATCGGCTCCGGCGACAATGGCAAATATGCCTATGGAAAATGGATTGCTATCGATCATGGAGATGGACTCGTTACTCTTTACGGCCATCTTAGCAAAAAATCCGTCAACAAAGGGAATACTGTAAAAAAAGGAGAAAAAATAGGAGTAAGCGGAAATACCGGATATTCCACCGGACCACATTTGCATTTTTCGGTTTTTGATAAAAAGAGTTTCGAAACTACTGAATCGAAATACGTAAAAGGACTCTTAATACCGACAGGGGCATCAGTTAATCCGACGCGCTATTTAAAATGATTTGTGCGCTATTCAAACTGATGAACCATATATTCATCCCTGTTTAATACAGATCAATAAAGAATAATCTATATCATTATTTAAGTTGCCCTATTTCAAATAATAGCCAATGTCGTAAAAGATATATTGTGCGACGCGCTTGATATCCTTTTCCCTTACCTTCCCCACACTTCTTTATTTAAGATATTTAATTTAAAATATCTTTTGAAATTATACAAATTATAAATAAAATAAATAAAAAAATCTCTTGTCTTCCCTCTTATCCTTCTTCTTATTATTTTAGCTAACCTGAAAAATGTTTTTTATTTTTATTTATTTAAAACGCATTTTTTCTATTTAAACACCCCTTCTCCGTATCCTTTTTTGCTCCTATGGTTTTTAATAGCTAGATGTAATGCATCGGCAGCCAAATTACTGCAGTGCATTTTGACTGGTGGTAAGCCCTGCAAGGCTTCCGCCACATCATTACGGCTTATTTTTTCGGCTTCAGCAATAGTCTTACCCTTGGCTAATTCGGTTATCATTGAAGAAGTTGAAATGGCTGCAGCGCATCCAAGTGTTTCAAACTTAATATCTTTTATAAATTCTTTTTTATTTTTATCTTTTTTTATTTTGATATAAATTTTCATTATATCTCCGCAAACCGGGTTGCCAACTACACCGACACCATCGGGATTTTTTATTTTTCCCTGATTATGCGGTCTGGAAAAATGTTGAATTACTTTTTTTGAATATATCATATTATCAATTAAACTCTTTTAAGATATCTCCCGATATATCTCTTAACTTATTAACAGTTTCTTTTAATACGTTAACCGTATATTCCAATTCTTTTCTAGTCGTATATTTACCTATAGTTATTCTAATCGAACCGTGCGACTCTTCAGGCTTGATTCCGATCGACATCAGAACATGAGATGGCTCCAATGATCCTGACGAGCAAGCTGATCCGGTCGAACAAGCAATACCTTTTTGATCAAGCATCAAGATCAAGCTTTCCCCTTCCACATTTTTAAAAGTAACATTGACATTATTGGGCGAACGCTTTATTTCTGATCCATTAAGTTTTGCATCTTTAATTTCTTTCAGAATCCTTTTGATCAAAAAATCCCTCAATATTCTCATTTTATTGCTTTTTGACTTTTGATTTTTAATCATCGATACAGCCATGCCTAAGCCGACGATTCCGGGCACATTATGTGTTCCGGCCCGTTTTTTATTCTCCTGATCACCTCCGTCTTGTATTTTTGCCACAGGAGTACCCTCTTTGAGATATAACACTCCTGTTCCCTTGGGTCCATATATTTTATGCCCTGATAAAGAAAGCATATCTACGCCCAACTTTTTCACATCACAATCGAGATAATTAATGGCTTGCGTGGCATCTGTATGAAAAATCGGATAAGGACCTTTTGTTTTGCTTCTGATATTTTTAACGATCTTGCCTATTTTTTCAATCGGCTGAATCGTTCCAATTTCATTGTTAACATACATTATCGAAATTAAAACGGTATTTTTTTTGACAGCTTTTTTTATATCTTCAATTTTTACTATTCCATCTTTGTATACTGGCAAATAAGTCACTTCAGCCTGACCTGATTTTTCCAAAAATTTAATGGAATTTAAGACACAATGATGCTCAAAAGATGTTGTAATTATATGAGGTTTACCTTCATTGCATTTAATATATTTATCGTTTTTATACCCAAAACGACATTTTTTTATAATCCCCTTGACGGCTAAATTATTACTTTCGGTTGCGCCACTGGTAAAAACAACTTCTTCCGGATTGCAATGCAAAAAATCAGCTATTTGTTGTCTGGATTTTTTGATGGCTTGCCTGCCAATTTCGCCAAAAGAATGTAAAGACATCGGATTGCCAAACTTTTCAGTAAAATATGGCAACATTGCCCTTAAAACCTTTTTGTCCACTGGAGTTGTTGCCGCATAATCAAGGTATATTTGTTTCATATTAATTTAATATTTAAATTTAACGTTTAAACTAGATCGCCTAGCGTTATATCGTTCAGAGTTTTTTTAATTTGTTGATTTAGCTTAATCCAAACAAGACTTGATGAACATTCGCAATTGGTTGGACAACCATTTTCTACGCATTTCATTGGAGCAATTGAACCTTCTAATACTTCAACTATTTCTCCGGTATTTATAGCTTCCGGCTTTTGGGCCAGTATATACCCCCCAGCTTTTCCTCGTAAACTTTTAACCAATTTATTTTTCTTTAGTTCGCTCATTAGCTTTTCCAGATACTTAACTGGGATTCCCTCCTCAAAAGAAATTTCTCTAATCGTTTTTTTCTCCGGAAAATTATGAGCCAGATTAACCATGGCCCTAAGGCCATATCCGGCTCTAGTTGAAAATTTCATAATATTTACCCAGTTGAATAAATTATTAATAAAATATGCTCATTATTCCCTTTTGCTCCCGTTGTTTTTTGTGTCAAATTAGTTTTTCAGATATTCAACGGGGTGAATATCCTACTATTTTAGTATGCTTTAATATTACAAAAAAAATTGACCGAAGTCAAATCATTTGAGATCCTATTTTAAATGTATTTTGATATTTCAGCTGAAGCTGAAATTATGATAACCAAAAAAACCAATGCTGAAACTGCTATTGCAAACCTGAATATTTCTTCCGCCTTTGGATCCTCAACGTTTTTGAACATTAATTTAAAAAAATTATTCCAAATTTATTAAACCGGTTCCAAATCACACACTGTTTCGATTATAAATTTGAAAGTCCTTTTTGTCAACGTAATTACAGCATATCTATGAGACTGGTTTGACCCAAGATGTCATTCAAGCTAAAATTAGATACATATTGAATAGCAAACAATAAACAAATGCGTATTTCGTACTCAGCCCTGGATACCTTTCAGACGTGTCCACTTAAATATAAATTTCAAGAAATTGATAAAATAAAAACCCCTAAGTCCAAAGAGGCTGTTTTTGGTTCCACTGTTCATTCCACTATGAAATTTATCCATACGCCCGGCATCTTATCGCCTACTCTAGACCAAGCCATGGAACATTTTCAAAATTCTTGGAATCCGGCCGTTTTTGAAGATGAAAACGAAGAAAGAGCGGCCTTTTCTCAGGGCATAAAAATAATTCAAGATTATTACCAAAAAAATAATCCGGCCAATTTTAATATCATCGACCTGGAATCGCGCTTTCAAATTGAAATTGGTGAGAAAGAAAACAAGCATATCGTTTCAGGAATCATTGATCGTATCGATAAAACTGAAGATGGCTTTGAAATTATTGACTATAAAACTACCAAAAAAATGCCTTCTCAAGAAAAAGTCGATAATGATTTGCAACTTTCCGTATATCTTCAAGCCTTTCTTTCTCGTTATCCCAAAGAAATTGACAATTTAGAAAAAATAAAAGTTAGTCTCTATTACCTCAAACACGGAGTAAAATTAACTTCGCAAAGGTCTTTACAAAGTCTTAAGGAAAACGAGCAATTATTTTTAGACACCATAAAAATAATCGAAACTAGCAAATTTGAACCAACCGTCTCCCCTCTTTGTGATTGGTGTGGATATCAAAACAGATGTCCGATGTGGAAACACAAATTCAAAGAATTGCGCAAAATAGATACGGAAGAGGTTGATTTGGCCATTTCAGAATTTATCGAACTTAAATCGGCCATAACTATCACCAAAGAAAGGCTGGGAAAATTACAGGCCGATATCATGCAATATATGAAGCAGGAAGGCGTTAGTCGGGTTTTCGGCAAAAACGGATCCATCACTGAAACTTTACGTAAAACGTACGGTTATGACAAAAAAAGACTGAAGGAAATTTTAGAACCATTGGACAAGTGGGAAGATGTCTTAAAAATCGATGGGGTCGCCCTAAAAAATATCCTGGGCATATTGCCAATAAACACACGCACAGACATTGAAAAATTAAAAATAATCGACAAAGAAACAAAAGGTTTATTGGTAAAGAAAAAATGAAAATACTTTCAGCAAAAATCAAAAAAATACTGCTTAAATTCTTCTTTATTGATGATACGCCACACAAAGTCGCCGGTGGAGCAGCTCTTGGTATTTTTTTGGGCATAATTCCGGGAGAAGGACTTACGGCTACCATTATTCTTTCTTCCCTTTTCCGTCTCAACAGACTATCGGCTACGGCAGGTGTTCTGGCGGTCAATATGTGGTCGACATTTTTTATTTTACCTCTAGCAACTTTTGTCGGAGCTTTTTTGTTCAACAAAAACAGCCAGGAGTTAATTCAGAATTTTAATCAAAATTATCATCTCATTGGCTATAAGTTTTTTTTGAGTAAAGCGGTCTTTTTCGATTTAACCTTGCCCCTTATTGTAGGTTTTTTGATAACAGCTGGCGTAATTGCCCTAGTTGTGTATTTTATCCTTCTTTATTTACTTAAAAATCATAAAATGAAATTCATCAATAATGACCCAGAAAAATTATACAATTAATGTTCCCTTAAATTTCTTGCCTTCCAAATAATTTTCTAAATTTTTCAAATCTTTTCCATTCATTATGGCTACTTCCATTTTTTCCTCCTCGGCCAATCTTGAGGCAATTGGATCAAAAGGCGTATTCATGCCCGGATCCCATTTATTACCTACGATTTTTCTAAAGTTTTTCCAGGAAATTCTTTCTATTTTTTTGGCATTTGGAAATTTTTTCGGATCTTTATCGCAAACGTAATCAATATTGGAAAAATTTATTACTTTTTTGACATCAAAATATTTTGCTAAAACTACTGCATCAAAATCAGTTGAAAACCCCGGACGCCAACCAGCTGCCACCAAAATTGATTCCTTAAAATTATAAAAATCCTCTAAGTCATGCGGGTTAGTATTGATTCTGGGGTGAGATTTTTTTCGGAAAATGGTTCTGATAAAATGAGCGTTCATTCTGGTGGCATGAATCCCTATCCAGTCCTTGTCTTCATTGGTTACCTTATCTATCTTACTAGAAGCCTCTATATATTTTCTAGCGGTCATTCCTCCTCCTGTTATTATTATAAATTTATAACCTTTTTTGATTTCACTTTCAATTAGTTTTTTAAAATTTTTAATAAATTCCCAATCTATTTCGTTTGGCACTATCATTGAGCCTCCAAGCGATATTACGACAGTTCTTTTCTTTTTAGAGATACCCATAACAATTTTTAATTTAAAAATTAGACCACAATAAATCCCTCACTTCTTTTGATAGGTTCACAATAATTATGCAAATTCAAGCAAGTCATTCTCGTCTTAAGCCTTCTGCAATAAATTGTGTATATCTCACAAAAAAGTGCGGGACAAATTTCGCCCAAAGAGCAAATCTGGGTACAATGATACCAAATAAACTTATTTTACACAAGCATCTGGTTGATATCCTGCTTTAGTCGCCTCTTCTTTTGACGAAAAACAAATGATATTTTCCGGTTTTATTCTTTTAGCCCAAGTGCAACTGGGAACGTGGTATTTTTTTGAGTTTTTACTTGCCACAAACAGGCATTCTTTTTTTTGAATATTTTGATCTGATTGTTCAGATTTTATTGCGATTGAATTTGTGCAAGACTCACAATCTTGAGCTTCAGCAGCTGTTTTTTCTATAATAATAGGACCATTTTTTTTCAATGATCCTCCTTTCAAATAACCCCCCTCGAAAGAAATAACAGCAACCAAAATAAAGCCTATAATTAAAATTATCTTTCTTTCATATTTCAACCAAAAATCAGCCAACTTTTTTTTCCAATCTTTATCCATATTGACATTATAACATAATTTGATAGAATTAACTTTGTTATCAATGTTATCAATGTTATAGGTGTTGTAATGCTCTAAATAAGGTCAAAATGACTCAATGCCAAAGAGTTTAATAGCCGAATAGAACAATTAAAACATTTAAAACTAATCACAAAAATGGCACATAGAAAAGCTGGAGGATCTACTCAACTAGGAAGAGATTCCATCTCAAAAAGATTGGGAGTTAAATTGTTTGGAAGCCAGGCTGTAAAAACCGGACAAATTATTGTACGCCAAAGAGGTTCTAAATTTAGGCCAGGCAAAAATGTACGCTCTGGAGCCGATGATACCCTTTTTGCATTAAAAGATGGGGTTGTTAAATTCAGTAGTAAAAAGATTACTCTTTTTACTGGAAAATTGGCTTTACGAAGATTCGTTTCGGTGGAAGAAATTCCAACAAAAAAAATACTTGAAAATAAGGTCGAATCGAAAATCAAGACAGCAGCAAAAAAGAAAGTCAAGAAAAAATAAACTTCAAAAAAACTATCCGACAAACGGATAGTTTTTTGTATGCTGCTTTTAACGACCATTCTTTTTTCTTATCGCCGCCCTTATAAAATCCAGAAATAACGGATGAGCGTTGATAGGACTGGATTTCAATTCAGGATGAAATTGAACTCCCAGAAAAAATGGATGGATATTCTCAGGCAATTCTATAATTTCCATAAGCTTTCTATTTGGAGATTTTCCGGAAAATACCAACCCGCCTTTTTCAAGTTTTTGAATATATTCCGGATTTACTTCCCATCGATGCCTATGTCTTTCTGAAATTTTTTCTTTGCGATAGGCCCTATAAGCAATTGTTTTTTTATTGATTTTAGCCGGACAAGCCCCCAACCTCATTGTAGCTCCATAATTTTTGTCTTCCAAGTTTTTCTTTTGTTCCGGCATGATATCTATCACAGGATTTTTAGTATTTCGATTAACCTCAGTTGTATTGGCATCCTTAAACCCCAAAACATTTCTAGCAAATTCAATGACCGCCAGTTGCATTCCATAACAAAGTCCGAAATATGGAATCTTATTTTTTCTTAAAAACTCAATGGCGTTTATTTTGCCTTCAATTCCGCGAGAACCAAAACCTCCGGGAATCACAATCCCATCAAAATTTTTCAACTCTTCAAGTTTTTGAGGTTCTTTTTCATAAAGTTCACTATTTATCCACTCTATTTCAGGCTTTGCTTTATTTTTATAAGCTGCGTGTTTTATTGCTTCAATAACACTAATGTAAGCATCTGACAAAACGAAATCTCCTGTCCCAAAATATTTTCCAACAATACCGATTTTTACTTTTTCTTTGGAGTTTTTTATGTTTTCCATTAAATCATACCAGTTTTTTAGATCGGTTTTTTTATATTTTAAATTCAGCTTTTTGAGAATTAAGCGACTCAGATCATCTCTTTCAAAATTAATCGGAACTTCATAGATTGATTCTATGTCCGGAGCGGAAATAATATAGCGTTGTGGAATATTACAAAACATTGCTAATTTTTCCTTCCTTTTTGCGTCCAGGAATGTTTCACTTCTGGCAATAATAAAATCCGGTTGAATGCCCGCTCCATTTAAAGCTCTTACGGCATATTGCGTTGGCTTGGTTTTCATTTCACCTACTTTTGAAGGAATAGGCAAATAACTCACCATGACAAAAATAACATCATCAGGGTGCTTTATTTTCATCATACGAGCTGCTTCTAGAAATAAAATGTTCTGATACTCTCCAACTGTCCCCCCAATTTCTACAAGAGTTATGTCTGATTTTGCCTTATTTGAAGCTTTTTCTATTCTACTTATTACCTCCAGAGGAATGTGTGGCACAACTTCGACACATTTTCCGTTATATTCAAGATTTCTTTCTTTATGAATGACTGATTTATAAACCCGTCCGGTAGTCATATAATTATCCTTGGTTAGGGTTATATTAAGAAATCTTTCATAATTTCCCATGTCCTGGTCGGTTTCATCTCCATCATCCAAGACAAAAACTTCTCCGTGCTCCGTAGGATTCATTGTTCCAGCATCAATATTGATATACGGATCGATTTTCAATGCAGTAACATTAAATCCTCTAGACTTAAGTATTGCCCCGACAGAAGATGTAGTTATTCCTTTTCCCACTCCACTCATTACTCCCCCAATCACAAATATATACTTTCGATTTTTCATATTTTCTTGTCCCGCGAAATTCGGCGAAGCCGATTTATTTCACTGGGTTTTAATAAATTTTTCTAGACAAAAAGTCGCCATCCCCGCGACTTCAAAAAGTACAATTTTAAACGAATTAAAAAAATATTATTCTCCCCTAACTGTCAACCTTAGAAAAACTTCAATTCCATGCCCAAGCTCAATCTTAAAGTCGTATTCGCCCAATTCTTTTATGGACTCAACGACAATCGAACTCTCTTTTATGTTAAATTTTTCTTTTTTTAATTCCTTAGCGATATCTTTAGCGGTAACCGATCCAAAAAGTTTTCCATTTTTTGCTTTTACGCAAACTACAATTTCTTTTCCATCAAGTTGCCCAGCTAAATCTTGTATTGCTTTTAAATTTTTTTCAGCATCCGCTGTTTGCTTTTGTTTGACCGCCTCAGCCCTCTTTATAGCCTCTTCAGTTGCCATTTCGGCTAATTTTTTAGGAAACAGAAAATTTCTGGCAAATCCATCTGCCACTTCCTTAATGTCCCCGCCATTGCCAATATTTTTTATGTCAGATAACAATACTACTTTCATATACTCATTATAGCAGAAACTTGATTCTGGGCAAATCAGTCCTATTTACTGTTTTACTGCAAAGAAAAAAATGAAGCTTTATATCTTCATTTTTTTGTTTTGGACTGTTTAGTTTTCTATAAATTTTTCATTTCCTCCTTGATTGTTTCCATCGCCCTGTTAAGTTGAGGATCCTTATTGTTATTAAAATCATCTATTGTATAATCGACTTCTATATCAGGGTTTATGCCTTTTTCCATAATATAATCCCCATTTGGCGTAAGCCACTTGGCTACCGTGATTTTAGCACTTGATGAACCCGGAAGACTGATAAGTTCTTGCACCGATCCTTTTCCAAACGTCTTTTTGCCAATCAATTTAGTGCCTCGATTATCGCGTAACGCACCTGCCAATATTTCTGCAGCACTAGCACTCCCTTCATTAATAAGAATTACCGTCGGTAAAGAACTTAATTTATCACCGCCAAGGGTATTAAGATTTTTTCTCTCTCCTGAACCATCTTCTTCGATAACCACCGCTTTGCCCTTTGGTATCATGCGACTAGCAATTAAAATTGCCCTATCCAAAAGCCCTCCCGGATTATTACGCAAATCTAAAACCAGGCCCTTTGATTCCTTTATTATTATCTGATTCATACTGTCTTCAAATTCCTTAGCCGTATTTTCGCCAAATTTATTTATTCTAAGATACGCAATATTATTTTCCTTAAATTCAAGTTTAACACTTTTAATTTCAATTTTATCCCGAATAATCAGAATTTCTTGCGTATTTTTATCCCCCTGACGAAAAATAGTTAATCTAACTTCTGTTCCTTTGCCTCCTCTAATCAGATCCACTGCTTCATATACGGTCATATCAGATGTAGCTTTGTCTCCTATTTTTATGATTTTATCTCCCGCTCGTAAACCGGCTTTTTCTGCAGGAGAATTTTCCAAAGGAGCAATAACGGTCAAAATATCGTCCTTAACTCCTAATTCTGCGCCAATGCCTTCAAAACTTCCACCCATGTCTTCGGCAAAGGCTTTTGTTTCTTCCGGATTAAAAAATGTAGTATAAGGATCTCCTGTGGCTTTTAACATTCCGCTAATAGCGCCATAAACCAATTCCTGAGCGTTTAAAGTAGCTTTATCGACATATTTTATTTTCAAAAGATCCCAAACTTTCCAAAAAAGAGCAAAATCAATCGACTTGCCATCTGACGGAAATTTATTCTCAATAACAGTTCTGTCAATCGAGATAAATTTATCCGTTGCAGTGATTTGATTGCTGCCTCCCCTTTTATAACCCGCCAAAAAACTACCTCCGATCAAAATAAAAACGGCAGCAAAAAACAATAAATATTTAAATACTAGTTTTTTTGATTTTTTGAATTGCATCTTTTCCTGGTTCTCATGATTTTCTCGAATTTTTTCAATTTCGCCAATCAATTCCTTTTTTTGATTTGGATCCATAAGATACGCTCCATTTTAGCTAATTATGTTTCGGCAAAGGTTTTCCTAAATATTTTATAAAATATTTCAACGCGCTTATTATATGAATTCTGGTTAACCTATTGAAGATAATCAATCGAATGGCTCCTTTCCCGGCTGAACCTCGACCATGATAATGATACATTTCCGATTTTGGAAAATATATAACCTTATAACCATTCTCCCAATATCGCCTGCACCAATCAGTATCTTCCATATACATTTTGAAACGTTCGTCCATCAGTCCCACTTTTTCCTGAGCTTTTTTGGAAGTTAAAAGAGCCGACCCCATCAGCCAATCAACTTCTTTTACGTCAATATGGTTATATTCTTTCATTAAAAACCTATCCAGATGTTTTTTTGCAAACCACATTTTTCCCAAAAAAGTTCTACGGTAAATAATTGTGAGAGGCGAATAAAAACGAAAACAGGAATATTGAATCTCGTCATTAAAATTCAAAAGCTTGGGACCAATCAAGCCTACTTCCGGATTTTTTTTAAGAAATTCCAAAAGCATTTCGATTGAGTTTTTTTTGATAATTATATCGTGATTAAAAATCATGATATAATCTCCGGAACTTTCTGCTATCCCCTTTTTTACCAAAGCTTGAAAACCAACATTTTTCTTAAAAGGAAAAAATTTTATTTCTGAATAATCTTCTCGCATCATCATTTCCGTAGTTTCATCTGTCGCAGAATAAACCACTATAATTTCATATCTGCTCTTATCATAAGAAAAATTTCTTTCAATATAATCAAGACAGAGTCTCAACAAATCCGGATTTTTATAGCCCGTAATAATTATTGATAATTCCATAATTTAACAACTAACAAGCTAATTTTTAGGCTTAATGTCTGATTGCGGCGGAAGATCAAAAATATTTTTTGCCATATCATGAATACGATCATAGTTATCGCCAACCGGAAGCAATATATACCCAGCTCCGTTAGCAGGAGGATTATATAAAAGACCTTCGCTGCTGTTTTCGAGTACTCTTTGGTAGATCTGGATATTTTGCATCTCTTTATATAAATCAAAAAGTCTCTTCATTTCCCACGGTTGAAAATCGGAACGAACATTGTTTCCCAAATTATCCAAAAGTTGATTGACTTTGTCAAAATTCATCAGAGTGTCGGTACTCAAAAGTTTATCCTTGATAAGTTGAATGACCATTTGTTGTCTTTTGGCTCTTTCAAAATCACTGGACGTTTTTCTTGATCTTACATAGCAAAGAGCTGTTTCTCCGTTTAATATTTGCTTTCCGGCCGGAAGAGTAAAGTTGCCACCACATTCAAGATCCTGTTTTGATTCTTTGGCATAGCAAAGAGGATATTTTTTGGGGTTAGCATAATATGTTCCATTTTTTCTTCTTATTTTTTTTTCTTCATAATTGCCTGACGGAACAGTAAAATTAACCCCGTCACATCGTTGTTCTACTCCCTTGAATTGAAGCGACTCGCTAAATGATTGTTCAAGAGTAATTTCAATTCCACCAATAGTATCAATTAACTGTTTAAATCCTTCGAAATTGATGCTGGCAGCATAATTAACAGACAAGCCTGTTATATCGCTCAATGCTTTTTCCATATCTTTCAAGCCCTGCCCTTTTTTCTTTTGCTCTCCGTAAGCGTGCACTGCATTGATCTTTTGCTTATCTTGAGTTCCGGGCACGGTAACATATAAATCTCGCGGGACAGAAATCATCGCTACTTTATTTTGCGCCGGATCTATGCTCACAACTATAATCGTATCTGCCAAAAGACCTCCGCCATCGACATTTTCCCCTCTCATACCCAAAAGAGCAATATTGATTCTTCCTTCTTTTTCCCCTTTTAATTCATCTTTGACTCCCGGAACAACATGAATCAAGCTGCTTAGCATGCCGCCGCCAGATATTTTACTTAAAACACTGCCGGTTTTCCAAAATGAAAAACCACCCGCTATAATTGCAACGAGAAGGATGATACCAATGGCAACAACCCACTTTTTTTTATAAAATTTCATTTTTTTAAAGGCATTGTTATTTGCCGAATTATTCTGCAGATAAGTCATCTCTTTGTTAAAATAATTAAAAAAACACCTGACATTTATTTATTTTACTTTAAATAAAATTTATGGTCAATGAGAAAGCGGATCGCTTAATTTGCCGTATATATGAAAAATTTTAATTGACGATTCGCGCCAAGAAAATTTTTTGATTTGTTCGGCTTCCTTTGTTAAAAGATTTCTTCTTAAATTGTCATCAAGGCAAATTTCTTTCAATTTATTTCCAAGATCATAATTATCATTAACATCAAAAAATAAGATGCTTTTTCCAGCTATTTCCTCATGAGGTGTAATTTGTGAAGCCAGAACCGGGATTCCTGCAGCCATAGCTTCCAAAATCGGAATTCCGAATCCCTCATAAAGCGATGGAAAAACAAAAACGTACGCAAGACTGAAAATTGCCTGCTTATCTTTATTGGAAACATAACCTAAAAAATCAATGTCCTTTTCCAAACCCATTTTTTCAACCGTTTCGCCTATCCTTTTGTCAAAATTATGAGCCTTTTGATTTCCGCAAAGAACAAGCTTCATTCCGGCAACACTGCTTTTAATACGAGCAAAAGCCTCAATAAGACGCGGGATATTTTTTCTAGGCTGCATGGTGCCCAAATATAAAATAAATTTTTCCGGTAAATTATACTTTTTTTTAACTTTTTCTTTTTCTTCTTCGGATAATTCCTTTAAGAAATCTTCTGAGACTGCATTGTGTATCCAGATAATTTTTTCCCGATCAATTTTATAATATCTTATTATTTCATCAGCCGTAAACTTGGAAACCGCTATAATCTTATCCGCTCTTTTGAGACTTATCGGAATCAAAAATTTCAAAAACAACAAATCAAAAAGATTAATGAATTGCGGATAAAAGTTGAAAGATATGTCATGAATAGTAGTTATGATTTTTATGCTTCTTGAAACAAACCAGGGCGTAATATATTGCGTTTGGTAAATATCAATTGGATTTTTTCGCAAATATTTTGGCAAAGTCCAGATGTTCCAAACAAACTTGTTAGGAGATTTCAGTGGAATTATTTGAAAATTGCTTCCATTTTTGATTCCTAAGTCTTTTTTTATCTCAGTAATATTTTTTTCATCTAATATGTCTGTAAATAAAAAATACTCGTTTTTATTATCAATTGACATTAAATTTTTAACCAAATTAAAAAACACGACCTCGTCACCCGTTCTTTTTTTTCCAATATTTCGAATATCAATACCTACTTTCATCTTTTTTACAGTCTATTAGTGATACCGCGATATAAACCCAAAAAAATCCCAACATTATGCCCGCATTAAAAAAATTTGTAATAGTAAGTCCAAACCAGGAAATAACTACAAACAGAAAAAAAGCCTTAATTAAAGCATTATCCGTTTCAAAAAAATCCCGGATCGACTTGAAGAGAATATATATCCAAACAGATAAAAAAGCAACCAATCCTAAGATTCCCGAGCCCAACCAAATTTCCAAAAAAATATTGCTTGAATTGAGTCCGACACCCCTCTCATCTCTGCCTAAAATATTGTTGATATTTCCCCATCCGATTCCCATAATTGGATGTTTTTTTATTTGTTCCCACGATTTTTGATATATCTCGCTCCTAATACTTACATTTGGATCGCTGCGATAAATTTCCTTTACAAGTCTGTTTTTTTCTTTTTCACTTTCAATTTCTTCCAAATTAATATGTTGGCAACCATATGCTTCCAGTTCTGAAACATCTTTGATTTTTTCCGGCAGGTTAATATTTTTTTGACATGCTATTGTAATTTTTTGTAATCCCGAGGTCGTGCTTTGTGCACGATTAAACAACTGAAAGTCAGTCAGATGAAAGACCCCTATAGCTAATAAGCTTGTTGCAACAGCAAAAAAAATAAAAGTCACCTGTCGCCAAAATATTTTCCACCCACATAAAAGATTGGCCAACAAAAAAAATATTGTGGCCGCCCCCACCCCCAACCAAGCGCTGCGTGAAACAGTAATTATAATCAGAACAAAAATAGTAATAAGAAACAAAAAACAAAGGGTAAAAAATAAATCCGGGACCTTAATTTTAAAGTTTGATTTTTTTTCAATTATTACCTCTTGATCATTTTGCTTTTTATATAACATCGCGTAGACAATACAAATAATCAAAACCAGGAAAAGCCCCAGCCAATCTGCTTCAGTAAATGTTCCATTCGGACGTCCGGGCATCACTTCGAACGAATCGGATCCATGAATAAACCGGATATTCTGCCAAATACCGTATGCAGCCACAATAAATGCCGAACCTAAAACAAACGGCAAGATCCTGGAGGCATCTTCCGTATCTTGAATAAAAATACGCGTCAAGAAATATAAAAAAATAAATGAAATTATGATTATTGAAAGTTTCAAGCTAACCAATTTATCAGAAGCTCCCATAATACTTAAAAAACCCGATAAACCCACCAAAACAATTGCTGCGTCAAACCATTTTAATTTAAACAATGAAAAATTTAATCTTTTAACAAAAAACCTGATTGCAATCGCCAATAAAATCAACAAACCCAGCAATTGATACGGTCTTAACATCAAACCTGTTTCACGAGAAATCAAGGTTATATTTTCCAGAGCCACCATTCCAGTAAAAAATAAAAATGCCCAGCCCGGACGATAAAGAGCAAAAGCAAAAATAAGAATGAAAAAAAAGATAAAATCACCCGAACTTTCCAAGGGCAACATTCCAATGTTAAAAAACAAAATCAAAAAAAAGATCAGCAGAACGTTAATCGTTAACAAATTATTTTTTATACTGAATTTAAAAAAATTACCCATAAAATAACCTACTTTTTATCTGAAACTGTATCATAAATTATACCAAATAATTTATTTGAAAAATTTTTCCAATTAAACATCTTGGCCCTATCCTTTCCTCTTTGCTTTAATTCTGTTCTGATATTTTTGTTTGACAAAACATTTTTTAATACCATTGCCATATCTTGGACATTTTCCGGATCAAAATAAAGAACCGCATCCCGCCCGATTTCAGGCAAAGATGCTTTTTTTGACACAATCGCGGGAGTTCCGACATTCATCGCCTCAAGCATAGGTAGCCCAAAGCCTTCATAGAGAGACGGAAAAACAAATATGCTGGCATTTTTATATAAAAAGGGCAAGCTATTTTGTGGAACAAAATCCAACAGCTTAACTTCCTTGGTTAAGTTTAACTTTTTGACTAACTTTTTTGCATCAAGTACCAGCGGCGCAAGATCTGGCATTAATTTTCCGGAAATTACCAGCGGCGGAAAATCTTGAATAAGATGACTTCGCTTATTGCTTTCAAGAAGCATCTTGTAGGCCATGATTAACCTCTCGATATTTTTTCTAATTTCCAGTCCGCCTCCGGAATAAATATAGCCAGGTTTTAATTTGTATTTTTTTAATACGGACAAGCCGCGACTCACTGTTGCATTTTTTTTATAAATCTCATCGACATCAACATGATTCACTGTTATTTTTTTGGGATCGATTTTTAAATGCTGAATTAAGTCCTTTTCCGTTCGAGAAGAAATAGCTATTATTTTTTCCGCTTGTCGGATGGCCTCCTTCGTAAGATTCCAATATTTTCTTTTTCTGGAATTATCGAGATATTCTGGAAAAAGTTCCGGAATTATATCATGCACAAGAATTATATGCTTTACTCTTTTGCCCAATTTGGTCGGACACTGATACAAGCTTAAAAAAACATCACATTTGTCCTCTTTAATTTTTTTGGGCAGCAAAACTTTCTCCCACCAGACTTTTCTGATCAAATCATCCCTTTTCCAAAGAGGTAAAAATATGCGTTTTTTAAAATTTTTTGGCAACTTGATATTTTTTGGCAAATCTTCTTCCAAATACAAAACAAACTTCTCTTTCTTGCGTTTTGAAAGCTCCTTGAGAAAATTTATTGTTACTTGTCCTATGCCGGTGTTTGGCTTTCTGGCAAAGGATGCGTTTATTCCAATTTTCATAATTGAATTATAACCTAAAATTTGTAAGTTGACTAACATTAACAATGCTTTATAATTGAACAAGTAAATCAGTTAATAATAAATTGTTTATCAAGCAAAAAATTTATGCAGCAAAAAAAACAATCCGTTTGCATTATTGGGTTGGGCTATGTAGGCCTTCCTTTGGCAGTTCAGTCCGCTCTTCGAGGTTATGAAGTGTATGGACTAGATAATGATATGGAAAAAATCAAAAAAATTAATTCTGGAAAAAGTCCTATTCAGGAAGAATTTTTAAACATCAACCTTCCTAAAGTGAAATTACACGCTACCTCCGATCCAAAAATAATAAAGAAATGCGATATTGCAATTATCTGCGTTCCGACTCCAGTAGACGAACAAAAAATTCCGGATCTATCTCCGGTCAAAAATGCCGTCGCGTCCATAATCAAGAACTTTAAAAAAGGACAACTTGTTATCATTGAATCCACCATTAATCCGGGAGTCTGCGAGGAAGAAATCGAACCAATGTTCAAAGTTGCAGGTTATAGCGTCAACAAAGATTACTATATGGCGCATTGTCCGGAGAGAATTAATCCGGGAGATCCGAAATGGAATGTCACAAATATTGCCAGAGTTGTCGGATCTTTTGATAAAAAAGGCCTCGAAATGGCTGCCGAATTTTATGAAAATATTGTAGATGCCCAAATTATGCGAATGAATTCCATTCGTGAAGCTGAAGCTGTAAAAATAGTAGAAAACTCTTTTCGTGACATAAATATCGCTTTTGTTAATGAGCTGGCCAAATCTTTCGACAAATTAGGTATTGATGTTGTAGAGACCATTAAAGGTGCAGCTACAAAACCCTTTTCTTTTATGGCACACTGGCCAAGTTGCGGTGTTGGAGGACATTGTATTCCGGTTGATCCATATTACCTTATAGAAAGAGCCAAGCTTTCCGGTTTTGATCATGAATTTATGAAAATTGCCAGAAAAATCAATCTTTCTATGCCAAACTATACCATTGAGCTTTTGCAAGACGCCTTAAACGAAGTAAAGATGCCTCTTAACGGAACAGTTATCGGAGTTCTGGGACTTTCTTATAAAGCCAATGTTTCAGATTTACGCGAATCTCCAGTTAAGGAAATAGTCAAACTTTTAAAAGAAAATAAAGCCAATGTTGTTGTTTTCGATCCATATGTTTTGGAAAAATCAACCGTAAAAAATATAAATGAGCTTTTCAAAAAAGCAGATGCTATTCTTTTGGCCACTGACCACAATGAATTCAAAAAAATTAGTGCCGATGATCTCAAAAAAAATAAAATCAAGGTGGTTATTGATGGTAAAAATTGTTTAGACAAGGAAGCAATAAAAAAAGCTCGAATTATCTACAAGGGAATCGGCAGATAACTTATAAATTTGACAAGTTTCATTCCGGAAAAATCGGCTCGCTTTAAAAGCGAGCCTTTGCTTATTGAGTTAAAATATGTATAATGACAATACGGTATAATTATTTAACAATTTGGTATGTTTGGAATTTTGAAAACGATTATTTGGATTGTTGGAACTATAATTGTAGCCAGCTTTATTTTAAATTATTTCGGTTATGAAATAAATAAAAATTATTTTAATGAGAGCATAACCAAATGTCAGAAAGAAATCAAAAAATGCGGTCAAGACGCCGTTCAGCAGGGCGTAAATAATCTCAAGTGTGATTTTACCTGCATTGATCCCAAATTAATAATTAACAAGAAACAATGAAACTAATTGTCAATATACCTGCTTATAATGAGGAAGAGAAAATAGCTGAGACCATCAAAAAAATCCCACGTAATTTTGAAAAGATCGATGAAGTTCTTATTCAAGTTGTTGATGATGGTTCTGAAGACAAGACGGTAGAAAGAGCACAAGAAGCCGGCGCAGACTTGATTGTCTCTTATAGACCCAACAGACGTTTAGCTTATTCTTTCAAAAAGGCTATTGAAAATTCATTGGAAAATGGAGCCGATATTATGGTTAATATTGACGCTGACGGACAGTTTGATCCAAATGAAATTCCCAAACTTCTCTCGCCTATTTTAAAAGGTAAGGCAGATATGGTCATCGGTAACAGATTTGGCGAAACTAAAGCCACCAACATTCCATGGATCAGAAAAACACTCAACAAATTTGCTGCCAGTATAATTGGATTTTTCCTGGGACACAAAACCAACGACTTAACTTGTGGATTCAGAGCGCATAATCGCGAAACTATGCTTCGGCTAAATTTAACCAACACTCATTTTACCTACACCCAGGAAACCATAATCGATGCCATAGGAAAAAATCTAAAATTAGTTTGGGTGCCGATTGCAGTCACCTATTTTGACAATAGACAAGGAAAAATAACCCGCTCCATTTGGAAATTTGTCGGAAATTCGACCAAAATAATTCTTAAAGCCATCCGTGATGTTCGTCCGCTTAAATTTTTCGGTTGGCCAGGACTGTTTTTTATAGCGCTGGGCTTTATTGGGTTGACATTTTTTGCTTTTCATTATTTTCAAGATTTCAAAATAACTCCTTACAGAAATTACATAATTTTCTCTTCAATTTCTATTTTTTTGGGAATTCAGTTAACAATCTTTGCCCTCATTGCCGATATGATTAAATCCAATCGACAATTGGAAGAAGAGATTATGTACCAGATGAAAAAGGACAGATACAAAAATAGATCGGTATGAAAATTCTATTTATTTCCCGCGCCTATCCTCCAATAATTGGCGGAATTGAAAATCAAAATTTTGAACTGGGCAAATGGCTGGGAAAAATTACTGAAATTGAAATAATCGCCAACAAAAAAGGCAAGAAATTTCTGCCCCTATTTTTGCCTTATGCCATCATCAAGGCATTGTTTATCGTACGAAAATATGATGCAGTACTTTTGGGTGACGCAGTGCTCTCTCTGGTTGGTTTCAAATTAAAATTTTTTTTCCCAAAAAAGCCAGTAGTTTGTATTGCGCACGGACTTGATTTGACTTTTAAAAGTTTCCTTTACCAAAAACTCTGGATTAGTTGGTTTCTCAGAAAAATGGACAAAATCATTGCGGTCGGCAATGAAACAAAAAAAATTGCCATGCAAAAAGGCATCCCGGAAGAAAAAATTGTTTTTATTCCAAACGGCGTTGATACGGAAAAAATTTACAAAACACACTCCAGGGAAGAATTGGAAAAAATTATTAATTTGAATTTATTAGATAAAAAGGTTATTTTGCGCGTTGGCAGATATGTGAAACACAAAGGAGTTGATTGGTTTATCCGTAACGTGATGCCAAAATTGCCGAAAAATTATGTTTTTATCGCCGCTGGAGGAGCTCCGAAAAAGAAAACGGCTGGAGATAAAAATGATTATTCGCACTGCGTAAATTCCGCAAAAAATACCGATTTAAAAGACAATATCCGCCTTTTAACCAATTTGCCCTGGAATGATCTGGAAATATTATTCAATACTGCCGATTTGATTATTTCTCCCAATATTAAAGTTCATGGATCCATAGAGGGTTTTGGTATCAATGCTCTTGAAGGCGCCGCTTGCAAAAAGGTAGTTCTGGCCTCCAAATTAGAAGGGCTCAAGGATGCCGTAATAGATGGACAAAATGGTTTTCTTATTGAAAGTGAAAATGCTGAAGCTTGGGCAAAAAAGATCACTGAGATTCTTTCGGATGACAATTTTAGACAGGCTTTCGGTGTTCGGGCCAGACAATACGTGATTGAAAATTTCAGATGGAAAATAATCGCTGAGAAATATTTATTTGAAATTAAAAAAATTGTCAGCAAAAAATAAAAAAGTATGCATTTATTTCAAACCAATTTGATATTTTTTTCACTTGTTGCCTTTGTCCTTTTTTTTCCGGGATGGTTTTTACTTTTGGCAATTTTCAAAAAAAGCCAGGTTATCGGATCGCTGGAAAGATTTGTTTTTTCTTTCGGTCTAAGCATTGTAAGTGTTGATTTTATATTTTTTATTTACTCGAAATTGCATCTATCCATTACTCGCCTATCATCCGTAATCGGAATATCCATATTTATTATCACCTGTTATTTAATTTACAAGCTTCGTCAAAAATTTGGAAAAAATAAAACCAAACAATCAATTGACGAAGAAAAGGCTCTGTTTAATTTTTCTAAAAATCAACTTATTCTAATTTTACTTTTATTGTTTTTAACCGTTTTTATTAAAACTGCCTATCTTTCCGGAACCATTTTGCCCAGCGCTACCGATTTGGGACACCATATGTACTGGGCCAATTGGATGGCAGAAAATGGTCAGCTTCCAACTTATGAGGGCATGCCGGATTTCATTATCGGAGAACATATAGTTTTTGGATTATTTCATATAATCGGAAACTTGGATTTTTTTTCAGCTTTCCCGCCACTCATTCTTTTGCTTATCAATGTCTTGAGCATTCTGAGCGTTTTTCTTCTGACTTTGCGAATTTTCAAGAAAAAAACCGTAGCTATATTATCGCTTCTTTTTTTGGGCATGCTTTATGCGATTTCCTCCCCACAAGCCAAATTCGTTAGCGGAGGAGTCATTGGAAACATTATGGGAAATTTATTTTTGCCAATGGCTTTTTATTTTTATTCTCGTGCTTTTGAATTTTTAGAACAAGAAAAACAAGCCATCACAAATACAGCCAAGACATTCCTGGCTCTGGCTATTTTTTCAACTTTTGGACTTTTTTATACTCATCACTTAACCGCTTTTATTTTTCTTTTTATATTTGCTTTTTTGGTTATTATTTTTTTAATTGTAAATTTGAAGGATATCGAAAAAATATTGCCAAAAATTTATCAAACCATTGTGTCTCCCTGGGTACTGGGAATTTTATTCTTAGGATTAATATTTTTCTTTTTTGTTTTTACTCCAACCTATATGCAAACCAGCGCTGTTGAGACCGCTGTTGGAACTCCATCAAAGAATACTCGAACCGGATTAAGCTTCACCTCCCTGGAAAATTCGCTTGGTAGTGCCCGGGTAATTCTTGGATTCCTTGGAATTTCAATTTTGGCATTTTTTTACAAACGCAAAAATCTGGGCTACGGCATCATTGCCTCTTGGGCGATTATGCTTTTTGTTATGTCTTCTCAGCCAGGATGGCTTTTCGTTAATCTCCCCAGCGATCGCATTGGAAATTATTTAAGTTATCCGTTATCCATTCTTAGCGCCTATGCTTTCTTTGTAGTTTTTAAAAAATTTGACTCCTCTTTCTCGAACAATCTTTTTAAAGCTTCCTTTGTCTTGATCGTCGGCTTCATATTTATCGGCGGAATGTCTGATTCGGCTGGCTTTTTCAAACAAAAAATTGAATCAAAAAAACTATTGGAAACCTTCAGTGCTTCCGCCTATTTAACATCCACGACTATTTCGGAAGATGTTATCCTCAAGGATCATGTTTATCTTTCCGGGGATTCCTGGATAAAAATATTTTTTATGCGCGGATATAAATACCCCCTTTCTCGAGGATATTTCAAGCGCTATGAAGACACCACAAAACCCAGGGAAATGTGCACATTGTACATGATATCTGATCCTGACAGCGAAAACGCGAAAAAATGCTTTGCAGACACAGGAGTAAATTTCATCATGCTTAATCCTTTATTTGACAGTCCTCAATTTAAAAAACTCAAGAACTTCAATCAAGTTTATGCCAATGAAGACATTGCTATATATTATAAAAAACCTTAATTTTTATGTTTAAAAAAATGACTTCTCAAAAATTTATTATTTTATCTCTTGTTTTGTTTTTTATCTTGAGTTCTATCTGGTTGTTTTTTATATCTGCCAAATATCTGGACTCGGATTATGATTCCGCTTGGTGGGCAATTTATTTTGTCGACCCCAAAAGCCAGAATATGAATTTCATCATTGAAAACCATTTTTCCGATACAAATTTTCACTGGGAAATATCGTCCAACAATATAAAAATCAACGAAAGTGATGTTATGATTGCCAAAGGAGAAATAAAAATGATTCCGATTTTCATGGATAACATGCAAAATAAAAAAATTACCTTAACGGTAATTACAAATAACGACAAAAAGGAAATTTACAAGAATTTATGACCAAAAAAAATCCAAAGAAAAAAATTCTTTTAGTAACAAGACCCATTGCCCCACCTTGGGACGAGGGTTCGAAAAATTTTGCTTATTTTTTAGCTAAAAATATTTCCGATCTTGAAATTGGACTTTTGACCAATGGGATTCTACCCGATTTGCCAAAAAATATCCACCAAAAAACAATTTACACTTCTAATAATTTTTCTTATTTGCAAAAAATCCGCCTCATTAAAAATTTGAGAAAAATAAGAAGCGAATTTGATATTTTGCATTATCTTTTTACTCCCACCAAACAAAATTCTTTTTTAGTAAAAAATTTCATCCTGACCAAACAAAAAAAATTTCGCACCATTCAAACTGTCGCCACCTTGCGCGAAGATTTATATTCTGACAAAGAAATACGCAATATGCTTTTCGGAGATTTGATAATCACCTATTCCGACCATGCTAAAAATAAATTAGCTGATCTGGGATTTAAAAATGTAAAAAGAGTCTATCCCGGCATTGATTTGAAACTTTATCGCAACAAAGGTAAAAATCCTGAATATCTCAAAAAATACGGTTTTTCTTCAAGCGATTTCATTATTAATTTTTCCGGTGAATATGTTCGCAATGGTGCTATGAATCTGGTATTGCAAAGTTTTCTGGAAATTTCCAAGATCATCCCGGAAGCTCGCCTTTCTTTGGCATTGCGTATAAAAAACGAAGCGGACACCAAAAAGAAAGAGGAAGTTATTGAATTTTTTAAGAAAAATAATCTGCTGGAAAAAGTTTCTTTTCATGACAACGCGCAATATGCAGTTTTTGAGCTTTACAATATGGCCGACATCAGCATTTTTCCTGTTTTGGATATGAATGGAAAATTTGATGTTCCTCTGGCGGTTATTGAAACTATGGCTTGTGAGAAACCGGTTATCATTTCCGACATTCCAATTCTTAAAGAGTTCGCAAAAGACAATAATTCTGTTAGAATTGAAAAAGGAAACTTGGCTCAACTCAATTCTGCAATTTTAGATTTGTATCACAATCCGGAAAAACGCGAACAAATCGGAAAAGCTGCTCGAAAATTCACCGAAGAAAACTTTGATATTCAAAAAATATCATCTATTTACAGTGAGATATATAAAATATTGTAATATCAAAAACATGTCTTACGATCTCAAAAATGTTTCTGACCACAAAAAAGAATTTCAGACAGAACAAATGAATGTTCCTGCTGTCTTACATGTTTCGGACGAATTGCTTCCCAATGAAGATACTTTGTCTGAAATAGAAAGCGTTGCATCCTCTCCTTTTGCGTTTCATCATATTGCCGCAATGAGCGACGTACATAGCAAGAAGGGACGCAAAAACCCAACCGGAACCGTTGTAGCTTCAGAAAAGTTTTTTTTGCCCCAAATCAATGACACGGCGCCCAATTGTGGAATGAGATTTTTAAAAACCAATCTGACCGACGAAGATTTAGCTAACGGAAATTTAGATAAACTTTTTGCAGAATTAACCAAAGTCATCCCGACTAAAAAATTTATCGGCACCAAAATTCCCTTTCAGCTCGTATTGGATATTTGCCGATTCGGCATAATATCAGTTAAAAATTATTTTAACACGCGTACAAAAAATGAAATAGAAAATACTTATAAAAACGGAAATTTTTTAAATGAAAACATCCCTTCAGAAAAAGATATATTAAACGTCATTCCTAAATTGTTTTTGCAAATCGGCAGGTTTCGTTTGGGAATTTTGGGCGCAGCTGGAAACCATTTCTTGGATTTAATGAAAATTAGTGAAATTAAAGACACTAAAATTGCTGAAAAATTCGGCATCAAAAAAGGTCAATATATATTTTTAATGCACACAGGCTCAGGACTACTTGGGCAATACGCCTCCTACTTTTATACACCCAAGAAAAAGGAGCATCTAAGCCAAAAAATCATATTGGAAATAGGAAAATTTTTCTTTGATTCTCAGATGCATAAAGTTTATAAAAAAATCTCAAAAAGAATTAAAAAACACAAAAACAGTACTGATTTTTTTGCTTATAGTGATAACAGTCTTGAAGGAGAAATGTTTATTCGCGCTCATTGGGCCGCGGGAAATCATGGTTTTGCCAACAGAACCATTCTGACCCATAATTTAGACCAGACTATTGAAAAAGTTTTGGGCAAAAATCCCGAACTGGACCTTTTGTATGATATGCCTCATGTTTTTATCGATAAAGAAAACCATTTTGGTCAAGATGTTTGGATACATAGAAATGGCACTGTCAGAGCCAATGGTCCTAAAAGAATGCAGGACCACCCAATATTTTCTCAGACAGGAGAGCCGGTTTTTATCCCCTCTTCAATGAGCACTCCGGCCTATATCGGGGTCGGCACAAATGAAAATGAATCCGGCTTTTTTTCAGCCAGCCACGGCACTGGTCGTCGCAAAGATCCAAAGAATGATATGCCAGAAAACAAGAAAAAACTTTTTCAAAAAATGGAAAGCAAAAATGTCAAGCTATTTAATGCCGCTTCCAAGGGCGTAATTATGCAAGACAGCGCTTACTACAAAGATGTGGAGGAAGTTATTACCGGCATGGAAGAAAATAAAATAATCAAAGTCGTCGCCAAAATGGATCCGGTGGCGGTGTTGATGTATTAAAAACAACAAAAAAAGTCTCTGACAAAATATGCAGAGGCTTTTTACTTTCAATAACTTCCAAATAAAAGAAGGGTCTAATTGGCGCCTTCTGCTTCTTTTTCTTCTTGTACTATTTCTGCAGGAGATTTATAATCTTTACCTTTTTCAATAATGATCCTTATTTTTGTTCCGTCATCGCGTTCTCCTTCAAAATAAACTCTGCCCTCACCTTCAGAACCACTTCTGCAAAAAACAAAATCACCCATTTTTGACATAGCAGTTGCTATTTCGACCCCCTTTGCATTCAAGAAATCTGTTTCAAAGGACGCTGCTGATCCTGGAACAAATTTTGGCTGCTCCGCACCATTCGATTGTTTTTCCATCTTATTATAATAAAAAATTATTTCATTTTTCTCTTTTGTGGAACCAGATACACAGTGTTAGGCGGGGCTTCAGCCCTTGAGTTTATTTTAGAATTCTTTTAAAAGGGAAGGACGAGTAAGGGCTTGCTCGTCCTTGTAAATTATGCTTTATTACTATGAAATAATCGTTTTCCCATGCGGGGACTTTATACATCTGTTGGATCGTAACAATATTTCATGATCTCGTACCTCCTTTTTTT
>CAZSCF010000005.1:0-31176 GCA_964605365.1 uncultured Bdellovibrionales bacterium
CCCCAACCATCAAGGATGACCAGCAGTGTTGGTACTTTTTTGTTTTTTGTTCGCATTGAATCCTTAAAATTATTGAAATTACTAAAATATTTCCCTTATTTTGTACTTATATTTTTGATAGGCAAATGAGATGACCAACAAAACAATACCCAGACTAATTGATGATATTATGCGATAGAAAGTTCCAAGATTCCACAAGTCATTAAAAAATAATTTAAGAATTGCTAGAGCAAACAAGACTATTCCACCAACTCTTGTGCCTTTATATCTTCCCACTATGCCGACAATCATAAGAATTATGCCATAAAATAACCAGAATAGAGAGAGATAGACGCTGCTTTTGTTTTCTATTTTTTCTATTTTAGCTCGAATATTTTTATTGGTACTATAATTATCAAAAACTTTATTTTGATAATTGTCTTTTTCACTTGCAATACTTCTTTCTATAACTATTTTTTCACTTTTAAAATAAAATACTATTTCACGACTTATTGCGAAAATAGTTAAAAAATTTGCAGCAATAATAAACATGACCATTAATTGTCTAGCATCAGCAAACGCACTTTTTTCATTTTCTGAGACAACTTTTTTAAATAAATATCCCGCTAAATAAGAAACGGCTATGGCCAAAAAGAAAGTAAAGAATATTTTATTAAAAATAACTAAATCATTTTCCTTAAACCCAGAATCAAGAACAGTAAGTAGAAGTTTCATAATAGCAAAAAGGAAAACGGCTACTCCAAAAGACTTCAGACTATCTTTTTTGACTTTTATCCCAACAAGAATTAATAAAATTGCCTCCAGTATCCATCCAATAGTAATCGTATTTCCGTCAAATTGAATCGGAATAAATAATGTAATAAAGCTTGCAGCCAAAAAAGTTAAGAAATTATATAGATCCTTATCTTCATTAACTACATTTCTAATTAAATAAGCCCAGGAAAAATAGTAAACGGCCAAAATTATTGAGAAAAATCCCATAAAAAAATGGTAATCCGCATCCATAATTGCATAACTAGCCGAGAAATAAGCTATTGCTGAAAAAAGTGTTAAAATCTGTTCTACGCCAGAAGATTTTTCTTTTTTTAATAAGTTAAAAACTAATGAAGAAAAGGAAAAAGTCAGAAAAAATAAAGAAAGAAAAACCATTGTAATTATTAGTTCTTCCTTAACATAAAACCGATCAGCCCAACCAGCAAAAATAAAAACTGTTCCCAGGAAACCCACGACATTTACTTGTTTCCAATTACGAAAGGCTGAAATTACTAGAATGGCAATATCCAAAAGCAAAATATAGGAAAATAAAGCTATTTCATTATTTTCTCCGGTTGAAATAAGAAATGGAGTCGAAAATCCACCCAAAATAGAAACTAGAAATAAAGAAATCGCATTGTAGCGCAAGCTCAAAAAAATTCCAACAGCTGTAATCATAATCATCAATAAAAACGCTGGCATTTGACTTATAATCCCGTAGAAATCAAAGGCGGCAAAAATTGAAAGATATAAAACGGCAATTCCACCCCCGCTAATGACTTGTCCGTAAACAAAATATTTTCGAACAAGCGCCCCTCCCAAACCAAGCAAAATTGTTCCGATTAAGATACCAATCAAAACTCTTCCCGTGGGGCTAACCCAATTATTGTCAAAGGCATATTTTAGAAAAAAGGAAATTCCCAAAATTAAAGCAGAAATTCCTATTCTTGCAAACCATTTTCCGCCAATATTTTCCTCCAGACTTGTTCCCCTTTTTTCTTGTTTGGGAATATATTCTGAAGCTGGTGGCTGTGAAATAGGAATATTTTCTTGTTTAGTCTCAAAATACAAAGCATCTTCTTTTTGGATTGATAAACTACTTTCTAGTTTTTTTAGCCTTTCCTCCTGTTTCTCAATTTTTTCATTTAAAGTGTCTAGCGCTCTCATTATGTCATCAAATCCTACATCCATTCCCTTTGAATTATTTTTTTCTTCTTGCATTTTATTTTTTTAAATATTTTTTAAATTTTCCTCGATTCTGAGCAAGCGATTATATTTACAAATCCTTTCTCCGCGAGAAAGTGAGCCGGATTTGATATATTCAGCGCCGGCGCCAACTGCCAAATCGGCAATAAAATCATCCGCCGTTTCTCCGCTTCTATGTGAAACTATGATTTTCATCTTGTTTTTCTTTGCCAATTTGATGCATTCAATCGTTTCGCTAAGCGTTCCGATTTGATTAAGCTTGATCAATATTGAATTGCACGCTTTTTCTGAAATAGCTTTCTTAAGCCTTTTAACGTTTGTCACCAAAAGGTCATCCCCGATCGTCAAAGAATTTTCCCCGATTTTTTCATTCATTGCTCTCCATCCCTCCCAGTCATTTTCATCCAAGCCATCTTCAATTGAAATTACATTATACTTTTGTATCCATTCGCTATAAATATTTATCAAAGTTTCGCGATTTAACGTCGCATTTTCCGGTTTAAAAATGTATTTTCCTTCTTTCTCGTCAAAAAACGAACTGGCTGCCGCATCAATTCCAATATTAATTTCTCCACCTCTTTTGTATTCGGCCCCTTGAATCGCCAAATTAATAAGTTCCAACGGTTCGGAATTGCTTTCCAGGCGCGGCGCAAAACCTCCTTCATCCCCCACTGAAACATTATGACCATGAGAAGCTAAAATTGATTTTAATTTATGAAAAATCTCGCTACCTGCTCTCAATTGCTCCTTGAAAGTTTTTATTCCATTGGGAATGACTTTGTATTCTTGAATGCTAAGACCGGAATCGCTATGCTGACCACCGTTGATTACGTTAAACATGGGTACGGGAAGTTTGTATTTTTTGGCAGGTAATTTAAAACTTTTGGCAATATATTGGTACAACGGAATATTTTTTTCCTTTGCGGCCACTCTAGCGCAAGCTAACGACGCCCCCAAAATAGCATTAGCCCCCAAATTGGATTTATTTTCCGTTCCATCACATTCAACCATTCTCGCATCAATTTCTTGTTGCTTTTCGACTTCCATACCGACCAAAATATCTTTTATTTTTTCATTTACATTTTGAACCGCATTTAAAACTCCCAGACCATTAAAACGATTGGGATCTTTATCTCGGAGTTCCAAAGCTTCGTATGTTCCGGTAGATGCACCGCTTGGAACAGCCGCCACAGCTTTTATTCCTGATTCTATTTCTACTTCTACTTCTACTGTCGGATTCCCCCTGGAATCCAAGATTTCCCTCGCAAATATTTTTTTAATTTTTGACATAAAACAAACATGATAATATATTTATTATTTGTAGTGGTCGGACCACTACGATACTATGATATACACAATTATACATCCAAAAGATAACTTTTCATATTTTCTATAATACCTTGAACCTCATTCGCCATTTTCTTAGTATATTTCACAAATTCATCAACTGATCTCAAAAATCTTGCATAATCGCATTTATCCAGAAAAACATTGTTTGTCTGTACCACAATTGAATACATGATAATACTCACTTTTTCTAAATTCAGCTTTCCTCATTTTTTGTTTTTTAACGTCTGTAACGGTTGGGCTACTGCAGATGTTAGAATTTCAATGCCCGGCATTGAATTACCACCCAAATATTCCAGCATGGCTCCGCCACCCGTGGAAACAAAATCAATTTTTTTCATAGCCTTATTTTTTTCCAAAACTTCCAACGTTTCTCCTCCTCCAATAACCTTATAAGCATCACTATTCAAAACTGTTTTTAAAATTTCATTAGTACTCACCGCATACTTTTCATCTTCAAACTTCCCGGTTGGTCCGTTCCAAACAATTGTTTTGGCCGTTTTTATTGCTTTTTTGAATTTTTCCAGGGTTTCCGAACCGATATCAAAACGATCATCAACAAAATCAAACGGCAGAATTACCTTTTCGCCAAATTGTATTTTCTGATCCAAAGCCTCATTGGCAATTTTTCCTCCCACTAAAATACTGTCATACTTTTCTTCAAAAAAATTGATAACCGGAAGCTTTGTTTCAATTTTTGCCCCGCCAATAATTGCTACAGCCGGATGCATAAAATTGTTCTTTATTTTTTCCATTTCTTCTACTTCTCTTTGCAACCTGAACCCGGCGCAACCCGGTAAAAATCCGGCTATTCCCGTAACCGAAGCTTGATCGCGATGACTCACACTAAAAGCGTCATTTACAAAAATTTCAAAATTTTCCGATAATTTTTTCGCAAATTCCATATCGTTTTTTTCTTCTCCGGGATAAAAACGCACGTTTTCCAATAGCAAAACTTCTTTTTCTTTTAAATTATTCAGAGCCGATCCGATTTTCGCCGAAATACAGTCATTGACAAAAATTATTTTTATACCCAAAACATTTTCTACGTCTTCTTTGATTTGTTCCAAGGAAAATTTATGATTCACTTTGCCATCCGGTCTGCCCAAGTGAGAAATTAAAGCTACTTTGCACTTTTTTTCCAGAAGATAATCCAATGTTTCTTGGATAGATTTTATCTTAAATGTTTCCTTGACTTTTCCATTTTCAATTGCCACATTAAAGTCTGCCCTAAGAAATATCTTTTTATTTTCCAAATCCATATCCTGTATTTTTTTGATTTCCATACAAATTATCAAAAATTGTTATTGATGAAATTTTCCCATTCCCAATATGCCTACAATCAATCCGAATGTAGCCATCACAAGGGTGAACAGCCAAGCGCGCATGGTGACTTTCGTTTCCGGCCAGCCCTTAGCTTCAAAATGATGATGGATTGGCGCTGCCAAAAAAACTTTCTTATGAAAAAATCTTTTGCTTGTCAACTGAATAACCACACTGCCCGATTCCAAAACATACACAAAAACAATCAAAAATAAGACTAGGGCTGAATTGGTTAGCATAGCAACTACCCCAAGTGTTGCTCCAAGGGAAACTGCACCCGTATCACCCATAAAAAATCGCGCCGGATAAATATTGAACCACAAAAAGGCTATGAGAGATCCGGCCAACGCAACACAAAAAGCGGCTAAATTTATCTTATTCTGAACAAAAGAAATCAGCCCAAAAGAAGAAAAGGCAATCAATAAAATTCCACCGTTAAGACCGTCCAGACCGTCCGTCTCATTAGATGAAATGGCCGAAAAAAGAATGACAAAAACAAAAAGAGGAATGTACCAAAAACCAATACTGAAATCTCCCATGGCCGGGATATGAACCGAATCCCATCCGAGTTTATAAAAAAACCAAAAAGCTCCCGCTACAGAGATCACTATCAGCCACCAGAAACGCATGGCAAATCTCATACCGCCGCCTTTGTTGTCCCCAATACCCCTGACACTCATCCAATCATCCAGCAATCCTAAAAGTCCAGCTGAAACCAAGGCAAAAAGAGGCAGCCAAGTTTGCGATCTGCTCAAAAAATCCAGACGAGCAATACAATTCATATTAAATATTTTAGCCAGATAAGGAAATAAAAAATGCGAAGAGAATATCAAAATTAAAACCGCAAACCAGATAATAAATCCTCCCATAGTCGGAGTTCCGCTTTTGTTTTTATGAAGATTGTTTACAAAAGTAAGATTCTCGCCGCTTATCGATTTCTCTTTTATTTTTATGCCTATTTTATTTTTATAAAGAAAATTGGTAAATACGGGAACAATAAAAAAAGTTATTATAAATGCCAAAAATCCTGTAAATAAAACTTTTAACACATTCATTACTTCGGGAATATTTTGTATTTGAGAAAATTCCATATTATTGATCATCTCCAAGTATAATTATTAAAGGCCCACCCTATTAAAGTTTTCATATCTTGCCAACGAGTCTCATCATTCAAAATAACCGCAATTATTTCATTCTTTCCGTCAGGACTTATTGCTCCGGTCATCAATGATTTTCCGGCCAACGGAGTAAAACCCGTCTTTCCTCCGATACATCCTGGAAGTTCAGTCAAAAGCAAATCGGTATTTTTAAGTTCGTGCATATATTTTCCGTCGGCAGAAAAAAACCTATCTTCAGGTATTCTCATAATTTCCCAAATTTTTTCATATTTTAAAGAATAGGCTGCAATTCTGGCAACATCATAAGCTGACGAATAACATTCACTTTCTTTTCCATCAATCTCCAGCCCGGAAGGAGTGCAAAAATTAGTATCCTTAAGCCCCATTTCCTTGGCTTTATTATTCATCATTTCTACAAACTTTTCCGGAGTCCCGGCTATTTTGATTCCAAGTGATGTAGCTGCATCATTAGCGCTATTCATAAGCGCAGCCTTCAATAAATCAATAACTCGCACTCTTTCTCCGACATAAAGTCGATTACTGAGACAATAACCACTTCTTGGACATCCGACAACCGTCCCTGGAAGATTAATGCCTTCTTTTGTGATTATAACTTCTTCGTTCAAATTATTCAGATGTTCCATCGTCAAAATGGCGGTCATTATTTTCGTAAGAGACGCGATTTGCGTCTGTTTTCTTCCGTTGTCATAATGTAGAACTGTTCCGCTTTTTGCATCGATCGCAACCGAAGATCCAGCCCAGATTTTTAAATCCACGGCGGTTTCATTCCGTCTCGGAACCAAAACGGAGGCATCGCTGTTTTTTATGGGAAAAGTATTTCGTTTTTCAAAACTTTCCGCTTTTACTTCTTTTTCCCCCATGACCATTCCGATATTTTTTTGTGAAGACTCGACCAAAAAATTATCAGGATGAACAAAGCTTCCATAAAAAAATATGGGGAGAAAAGGAGCTATTAAAATCGTCAATATGACATCGAACATAAAAAAGACCTATGAGTTAATGATACTGTCTATTCTTTCATCTTTCGAAAGGGTTTCAAAATCCGGCAATTTTTCAACATTGTCTATCCCCATTTTTTTCAAAAAATCAAATGATATTTTGTATAAGTACCCGCGACCATCGCTTGGGTTTTCAATTCTTTCCATTAGCCCTCTGAGCATCAATAATCTTATAGTATAACTAGAATTGACACCCCTAATGGCCTCTATTTCCGAACGCATAATGGGTCCACGATAAGCAACGATCGAAAGAACTTCCAGAGCCGCCCGACTTAGTGATTCTTGCATTTCATTCTTTATTAGCTGCTCCATAAAAGAAGCGTTCTCCGGATTAGTCGCCATTTGAAACTCATCTTCTTTCTTAAGAATAATCAATCCTCGCTTTCCCAAAGCATAATCATTTTGTAAAGCCAAAACGGCATTTTCAATTTCCGATTTATTTACACCAACTATCTTGGATATTTTTGAAAGTTTAAGCGGCTCGCTACTTAAAAAAAGCAGACTCTCGATGATTGATTTTAAATTATCCAATTCCATAGCTATATTTTGTGTTTTAATTTAATTTCTCTAAAAACTTCGTTCTGTTCCACATCTACTATTTTTTGTTTAACCATTTCCAAAACTGCCAAAAAGGAAACTATGATATCCACTTTTTCCTTGGCATCATTGGTCAAATCAGAAAAAGAAATTTCAACTTTTTCTCGAATAATGCACCTTAAATCATTTATTCTTTCCTCCAGCGTTATAATCTCTTTGACAAATTCTTCTTCCAATTTTTCAATAACGGGAATTTCTGCCAAAACAAGCTGAAAATATTTTTTCAAATCAAAAACATTTATATTTTCCGGCGGGTAAAAAAGCGGACCGACACCCTCAAACGCTTCACGTGTAAAAGAAAATTTTTTTTCATTTGCCAATTCTGCAATTTTTAATGAAACATTTTTAAATTTTTTGTACCCTTCGAGCTGCTTGGATAAATCCCTTATTTCCCTCTCCTCTTCTTCGCTAAATTGCAAAAAAGGCAGAAGCGCCTTTGATTTCACAAGGATTAATTTAGAGGCCACCGACAAAAAATCCGCCAAATTTTCCAGTTTGATATTTTTATTGTTTTTAATATACTCCAAATATTGATCCGCTACTTCAGCCAAGCTTAGTTTTGTAATATCCAATTTTTCTTCTTCGATTAAACTCAAAAGCAAGTCTAGCGGACCTTCAAATTGTTCTAACTTTATCTGATAAATCATGTCTTGTTTAATTTACAACAATGATCTGCGACTCCCGGGCCTTCGCTCTGAATTATGAGACTGCAGATCCTGGATTTATTTTTTAACACTAAAACTTCCTTTGATCGGTTGTTCTGTTTTCAGGAATTGTTTTGTATTTACTCTTATTGAAAATGTATGCTCTCCAGAACCTAAATACAATTTTTTGTTTTTAAACAACAATCCGTCAATATAAAGTTTCAGGCCAAGAAGATTGCCAAAGGGAGCAACCGCACCAACTTTTCCGGAAATATTTTTTTTCATCCAAACCTCTTTGGCAAAATCAATTTTTTTGGAAATTTTTTCTCCTCGTTTTTTCCGATCTGCGTTTACAACTTTCAAAAATTTTTTCTTATCCAAATTTCTATTCGCAGAAAGAAGTCCTAATACATAATCCTTGTCCAATTTAATTACCAAAGCCTTAACCACTTCTTGCGGTTTTACTTTTTCAGTTTGAGAAACATCCCAAGCAGTGTAGGTCGTTTTATGCTTAATTATTTCGTATTTATAACCATTTTTCTCAAGATAATTAATAATTTTTTTTGAAATAGCCATATAATTTATTTTAGTTGATATCTACTCTATTCTAGCATTATTTTTTTAATTTTACAATTCATTCTCACTCTTATTATCCTTTATCTTTATGGCTTGATAAAGGGACAAAAACAATACCATTGATATCAATACAAATACATGTTTCAAAGAAAAAAAGCATAGCAGCAAAGAAGACAAAAGTGCTGCCACGATATAACCGCTGGGAGTGGCCGTACGAAAAAAATTAATAATATCCACATCATGCCCGTCTATCCTCTTGTAGAAATAAGAATCGCGAAGAACTTCCACTATGGCTGCCCCTATCCTGGTAGCAAAAAGAATTGCACCCCAAGTTAAAATATTTTTCGTATCTAGAAAAAAAATACCCAAAGTGGAACAAGCCATAAAAATTATTGCAAATATTATCAATTCCTTCTCACCGGTTTTTTTATCGGCTAAAATTCCAGCCGGATATTGAAAAATAACAAACGGCAAAAGCATTATCGTAAAAACCAAACCTATCTGTTTCCATGACATTCCTAAGTCCAAAAGGTAAATAGGCATATAGATAATCATCAGAGCATAAAAAAACTCCAGAGCAAAAGAAACCCAATAAATTCTCATTATGTCTTTTCTTTTGTAAACTTTTTTGATAATATCTCTCATGCCTAATCTTTGTTTGAATATGTGGTTTGTGTTTCTGAAGCTAATCAAGGAAAAAATCAATATAAAGGCATCAATAACCAAGGAAAAAAGGAATATTCCGGAAAAACTAAAATGACTCATTAATTGGGCGGAAATAAGCGGACCTAAAAGAAATCCCGCATTAAAAACTGTCAGATGCAAGCCCCTCACGCGTCCCGACACCTTGTCTTCCGAAAAAGATTCCAAGATCACGTCTATACTTGTCCAGATGAGAGCAACCAAAATCATATAACAAGCCAAAAACGGAATGGTATACCAAGATGGCGGAAGAGCAACCAGGAAAACCATGACAATAATTTTGGCTATAACCGAAAAATAAAAAACGTTGGACTTTCCCAATTTTCTAACAGCCTTATGAAGATTAAGCAGAAACATCAAGATAAAGAAATATGCGAAAAAATAAAAAACACCAACATTTTCAGTTCCTGAAGAAATTTTAAAATAAGTTGAAAAAACATAAACAACGATTGCCTGAGAAAATCCGACTAAAAAGGAAACAAAATTTATCAATTTTATTTTTTTTTGATTCAATTGCTCATCATGAAGCATAGTAAAAAAATTTTTGTTTTAAATAAATATTTTTAAGGAGTCAGTCTTTTTACATCTCTTGGGAAAAGAATTGCCTCCTTAATACTCTTAAGCCCGAGAATTTTTTGCACGATTCTTTCCGACCCCAATCCCCAACCTCCATGCGGCGGCATTCCATATTTGAAAATCTCCAAATAATCCTTAAACTGTTCGGGATTTAAATTACGCTTCTTGATGCTCTCAAGCATTTGTCCGTAATTATGGATTCTTTGACCGCCACTGGCAATTTCTACTCCGTGAAATAGCAGATCAAAAGTTTCCGTATATTGAGGATCAGCGCTAGGCATCGAATAAAAAGGACGCAAATTTGTCGGGTAATGGGTCAAAAAAACGAAATCGCTATTATGATTTTTTTTAACCCATTCGCCTATTAATCGCTCTCCCTCATTATCAATATCAACCGTTTCCATTTTTTTCCCATACTCTTTGTCGAGAATTTCCAGAGCCTCTGTCAGCTTTATCCGAGGAATAGCCGAAACAGGCAAAATTTCCGCTTCATATTTTTCCAAATCATCTTTACAATTTTTTTTGATTGAATTTAAAACATACCCCATAGCCCTTTCCAATTCATTCATAATATCTTCAAAACTTTCGATAAACCCCATTTCCGCGTCCAGTCCGATATATTCATTTACGTGACGCGTTGTATAATGCGGTTCCGCCCTAAATACCGAGCCAATCTCAAAAACCCTTTCAAAAATTCCTACCCCAGCCTGCTTATAAAATTGCGGGCTTTGTGCCAGATAAGCTTCTTTTTCAAAATAATTTATCTTGAAAAAATTTGCTCCACCTTCCGTGGCCGCACAGAGAATTTTTGGAGTTTTTATTTCTACAAAACTTTCCTTTCGCATGGCTTCACTGTAGGCAGTCAGAAGTTGAGCGTAAATCCTGAAAATGGCCTTGATTTTTTCATTCCGCAAAACAATATTTCTATTATCCAAAAGGGTGCTGAGTTTCAAATCAAAATCTTCGCTTGAAACGTCCACAGGAAGCTCGCCATCCGGATGGGATATTATTTTAATATTTTCAACTTCAATTTCTATTTTTCCGGTCGAAATTTTTTCATTCGATGCTCCCCCGGGACGTTCTTTTACGAGACCTTCGATTTCGATAATATACTCATTCCTGATATCCTTGGCTATTTTATGAGCCACCTCTTTATCCGGAATAACCACCAATTGAACAAATCCGCTTCGATCTCGTAAATCAATAAAAATAAGCTTGCCGTGATCACGTCGAATATGCACCCAGCCGGTTAATCTTACTTTCTTTCCGATTAAATTAACTGCGTCTTTAATTAAAGTTCTTTTCATCTGATTTACAATAAAAAAATATTATTTATCTGTCAGCTCTCGGGCTTTTTCAGAAAGTTCCGAAGGAGTAACTTTAGTCTTGACGAAAAAACAATCCACTCCCAATGCCTTGGTTTCGTTAGCTACGCGATCTTCAACTGAAGCGGATATAATGATAATTGGAGTATCTTTTATTTTATCGTTCATCTTTATTTTTTCAACGATTTCCTTTCCACTCATAGCCGGCATTACCATATCGATTATAAATAAATCGAAATTATTATTTAAAGCTTCTTTGATGCCCCAGGCTCCATTTCTGGCTGAAACAACATCAAATCCTTCATGTTCTAATTTCTTGCTAAACATTTCGATAAAAATTTCCTCATCCTCAATCAAAAGAATTTTTTTGGAATCACCATTTTTTTCGGTTTCCTTGAGATCCCCATTTTCATCAAGCCGCATGCTATTCCTTTCCTGTTGTTTATATACATGCAAAAGCCGCTTTACTTCCGCCACAAGCTCCCCCGGAGTATATTCCGATTTGGCTACAAAGCCGTTGGCGCCAAGATGCATGGCTTTTTCTTGATCCTCCCTTTGACTGAGATTGCTTGAAACAATAATTTTTATATTTTTATCAAACTCCGATCCTTTTCTCAAATTTTCTATCACTTCGAATCCGTCCATTTTTGGCATTATTAAATCCAGCAAGATCACATCTACCGGATTATTTTTTGCCAAAGTTAAAACCTGTTCTCCCGTAGTTGCAACCATAACTTCAAAACCTGAATCTACAAACTTCCTTTGATATATTTCTGAAATCATCGGATCGTCTTCAACTATGATAATTTTTGTCATATTTTTAAAAAATACCGACTTATTTTTAGATTATATCCCGACAAAGGCAAAAAAGCAAACTATTTGTAATTTTTTTTTATGTTTTCCATAACTTCTTTTATTACCCAATCGGGAGTGGATGCTCCGGCAGTTATTCCGATTTTTTTACAATCCTTCAGCCATTTTTTTTGAATACATTCAGCTCTTTCTAAGAAATAAGTTCGAGAATTGTTTTTCTTGCCAATTTCCCAGAGTCTGCGCGAATTAGCGCTTTCCGGCGAACCGATAACAAGCAAAGCATCATTGTTTTGGGCTATTTTTTTGACTTCATTTTGACGATTATGAGTCGTTGTGCATAACGTATCAAAAGCTTCTGCTTGCGGATATTTTTTCTTTATAGAGTCGACAATATTTTTAACAAAATCCTTATTCTGAGTTGTTTGAGAAATAACAACAATTTTTTTATTCAAATCAGGCCTGATTTTTTTCAAATCACTCTCTCTTTCCACAAAAAAGGCCCGCTTATTGGCCCATTCAAATATACCTCTTACTTCTTTATGTTTTTTTTCACCGATGATGATAAGTTGATATTTTTTCCAGGAAAAATTTTTAGCCAATCTCTGCACCTTAATTACTTTGGGACAAGTTGCGTCAACGAGATTAACTTCTTTTTGCTTTGCAAATTCATAAATATCCGGTCCGATACCGTGAGCGGTAATGATAAGGGTTCCCATTTTCATCCCTGAAGATTGAAGATATTTTATCAGGTTTTTTTCGACACTAATCTTTTTGATACCCATTTCTTCAATCCTTTTAACAACATCGGCATTGTGCGCCAAAGAACCCAGAACAAAAATAGGTTTAGGAGTTTTTTTGCTTTTGGCAAGATTTTCCACAATTTTATATGCCCGATTGACTCCATCACAAAACCCGGCATATTTGCTCAAGGTAATTTTCATTATTTTACCTATAAAAGTTTTATTTCAATTTATGTGCCAAGTCTTCGATTTTCACAATTTCTGTTTTATCCTCACTTCTTTTTTTAATTTCAACGCCGCCAGCAGATAAAGATTTTTCACTTACAACCACGCGATATGGAATGCCGATGAGATCACTATCGGCAAATTTTTCTCCGGCACCAACTTCCCTGTCATCATACAGCACTTCGATGCCGTTTTCATTGAACTGATTATATATTTTCTCCGCTTCATCATTTTTGTTCAGACTCAAAAGATGTACCCTGAAAGGCGCTACCGATTCAGGCCAAATAATACCTTTGTCATCATTATTTAATTCTACAATCGCTCCCATTAATCTTGACGGACTCATGCCGTAGGAACCCATAAAAACATCCTGGTCTTCTCCTTTTTCATCTTTAAAAGTTAAATCAAAAGCCTTGGAATACTTATAGCCCAAAGTATAAATATCCCCGACTTCTATTGATTTTTTACTTATTAAATTATTCTTGTTTAAATTTAATTTAAAGTCAGTAATTACTTCGTCATTAAAGTCATCTTTATTTATGGCAATTTTATTTTTTTCGTCAACAATATAGATTATATCTTCGCCCGCCTCGGATAATGTTTGAAATTCATAGGAATATTTAGAAAATGACCCGCCAGATGAAATAGTGATGTATGTTTTTTCTCCCATATTTAAGCGGGTGAAAACTTTCATATAGACTTCTTTCATTTTTTCATAAAAACTTTCATGCTCTTCCTTGTCCCTTGAAAAAGAATACAAATCTTTCATAGAAAATTCCCTCCCCCTCATCAATCCTGACTTTGCCCGAGCTTCATTCCTAAATTTTGTCTGTATTTGATAAGCATAGACTGGCAAATCTTTGTATGAACTGATATGATTTTTCATAAGCCTAGCCAATGCTTCTTCGTGCGTAAATCCCAGTCCTAATTCATTTCCGTTTTTCAACTTTGTTTTGAACCAATTATCAACAATTCTATCATCCCAGCGATTCGTTTTTTCCCATGTTTCTTTTTCTTGAAGCGCAGTCATTATCAATTCCTGTCCGCCAACTGCGTTCATTTCATCGCGAATTATATTTGAAATTTTATTAAATACCCTGAGTCCAAGTGGCAAATAGGCATATGCACCAGCCAACTCCTTATTAACAAAACCGGCCTGAATTAACAGCTTGGCATTTTTACTTGTTTCATCCTTTGGCGCTTCTTTGCGTGTTTTGGTAAAAAGTTGCGATTGTTTCATAAAATATTCTATAAAAATTACATTACTACAGGATAAGATAAGTTTAGCCCGATTTTCGCCTTTTTGCAAACAAAAAAACTGCCTTAAATTTGGGCAGTTTCTTGGTCCTAAATACATTATTAGGAAAGGTGCTTTGAAACAAGCTTGGTCATTTCAAACATATTAACAGTTTCTTTGCCACCAAAAACCTTCTTCAATTTTTCATCGGCATTGATGTTGCGTTTGTTTGTCGCATCTTGAAGATTATTCCCCTTGATATATGCCCAAAGCGCTTTGACCACCTCTGATCTAGGCATTGGACCTTTTCCCACGACTTCCGCCAATTCTGAGCTGATTGTCATCGGCTTCATAAATGCGGATGTAGCTTTTGCTGCCATAGTTTTTTATTAAGTTTAATTAATAGGCTTTCCCCTAACTCCTAAAACTATACTACACAAAGTCCTCTTGCGTCAAACAGAGGCAAAAATGATTTTAAATAGCACGAAGTAGTCCGGGACATTAGAACTATTTTTATGAATGAAAAAGGAATATATTTATATTCCTGATTTAGATTTGAAAGAAATAAAAAAAGAGAGCTATCAAAGTTATTAAAACCGATAAAACCTCTGCATCTATTATCCAATCTAAATCGACACTCTGACGCTATGTCTGCTTTGCCATAAATTCTTTGAACTTTAACAAGGCGATTTTTCGCATTGATATCTCATTTTTTTCTGCGGATGTCATTTTGGCATAAGTTTTGTCATGGCCATCCGGGATAAAAATAGGATCGTAGCCAAATCCATTTTCCCCTCGTAATGAATCAGCTATGCTTCCATGAATTGTTCCCGTGAAAACAGTAGCGCCATTTTCATCGGCATAAGCAATGCATGTGGAAACTGACGCTTTGCGATTTTTTTCACACTTGAGCATCTTGAGAATTCCTTCCGGCCCGAGAGCGTCCAAAAACCAAGCCACTAAAGCTCCCGGCAAACCATTGAGGGCTTCGATGCTCATCCCAGTATCATCAACAATGACCGGCTGCCCCGTCAATTGAAAAGCGGACAAAGCTTTAGCTTCGGCAACTTCTGCAACATCCAACGCTTGTATTTCAGGGATATCCAGGCTTTTTGCCATAATATCCAATCCGGTGATAGCTTTTACATCTTCCGCCTTTTTCTTATTGCTCGTGATAAATAATATCTCTTTTTTCATACTTTCTCCTTTTGTTATTTTTTTAATTATATAAATTTTATATCAGCATCCTATCATAAAAAATTCGAACTAAAAAGAGGCCTTAAAAAGCCTCCGTCTAATTCAAAGTTTTAAAGCATAGAATCGCAAGCACTATTTCAAGACTTGCTATTTATTTTAAAAATATCCAGTAGCGTTCTTGCTTCCTTGCCTCTTCTGTAAATTTTATAGGATCCAAATTATATCTCAATGCAATCTCTCTTAATTTATCATGGTTTTTAGGATTTCTAACTTCAGTTATTTTTATGTTTTGATCAAATTTTTTTCCTAATATTCTAAAAAATTTCCACCTTAATGTATATTTAGGAAACATATACAAAGCGCCTAAATAAAAGTACCTTTTCCTAAAAGGAAAAAGAATATTGTCATGCCCGGACCAAAGTGCTCTTGTATATGTATAGACAACGTCTGACAACTCACTCCATTTATTAAACAAGTCTTCAGCTTCTTTAAATTCTTTTAACTCATCATCCATGTCTTGCTTGTGCCAATTTAAATTATGTTTTGGCATATTTAATTTTGAATGCCAATATCTAATTATTTTTTTCATACAAATCAACAACTTTTAACATATTTTACCATAAAACAAAACTCAATCTAAATATATAGCTGATTTTGATACTTAGTCGAGAATCCAGTCGGAATCCAGTCGAGGACGGTCCTCGACTAAACCTTTTTTTATAAAAAAGGAAAAGTGTGTTTATATTCCAGATTTAAGTTTAAAAATATAGTTGCTCTATTGCAGTATCTTTCATTCTTCAATTTTCAAAGCCTTGCCTTTCACGATCGCCTCGGCAATTTTTATTCTAGCAGAAGATAAAATCCGTTGGAAAGTGCTTTGGGAAGTATTCATCTTTCCTGAAGCCTCTACTTGTTCTAATTTATCAAAATCCTTAAGCTTAATTGATTCCATTTCTTCTCTTGTCAAAACCACTTCTTCCAAATCATACATTGGGATTCCCTGCGGTTTAAAATAATGAGCTTTGGGCTTAAAACGTAACCGCTTGCATAATCTTGGCCTAGTCATAAAATTTTCTTAATTCACTTTATTATATCATCAAAAACAGCCCTCTCCTCCCTTACTAGCTAAAGAGGGAGAAAGACTGTTTCCGATGGAAACTATTTCTTTTCCAGCTCTTTCAGCTCTTCCTCCACCATTTGCATCTCTTGTTTTAAATCTTCAATTTCTGATTTCAGCAACTCTTTTCTCTCATTTTTAGGCATCGCTTGATATTTCTGATAGAACCAGCCACACATCGCTCTGCCGTAACCCCTACCCACACCTAACCCCGAACCAAAACCTTTTCTGCAAGGACCCATTCCTCTTCCTGTCATCGGTCCCATTCCCGTTGGACCTGTTTTATCTTGTCTTGGCATATTTATCACCTCTCTTTCTATTTAAAAATTTTCTTATTATCTATTATGAGTATATACCCATAACACAATCTTGTCAAATGATAGATATATTTGAAACAATTCTTCTTAAAAAGTTCTGACCTTACCTTGCCCCTGCCAAAAAAGAGGCTAATTAAAGCCCCTTTTTCATGCACGGGTGGAAGGAGTCGAACCCTCACTAGCGGTTTTGGAGACCGCCGTTCTACCGCTAAACTACACCCGCCTACGCTACGCTTCGGCGGGCAAGCCCGCTTCCGCGAAGCAACTTCTATTTCATCTCTTTATGCAAAGTATGTTTTTTGCATTTTGGACAATGTTTTTTCATTTCCAACTTTTCTTTGAGTTTTTTCTTGTTTCGGGTTGTAAAATAGTTTATGTTTTTGCAAACTTCGCATTTCAACTTGGCTAAATTCTCTCTTGTCATTTGATTTATTCTTAAACAATTAATATTTTTTACCTGAGCCGTTGACCAGGATTGAACTGGTGACCTCATCCTTACCATGGATGTGCTCTACCAACTGAGCTACAACGGCAACATGTGGGCAGGGAGGGATTCGAACCCCCGAAGACCGAAGTCGGCTGATTTACAGTCAGCTGCGATTGACCACTCCGCCACCTACCCACTTCAAAATTTTCAAATCCTGAGCCATTTGTTGGACTCGGACCGACAACCTATTTACCCCGCACCATTTCACCAGAACCACATCGGAGCCAGCGGTCGGATTCGAACCGACGACCTACGGTTTACAAAACCGTTGCTCTAACCAGCTGAGCTACGCTGGCAAAATGGTGCGGAGCAAGTAAAACCTTTGCTCTGCCAATCAAACTAAAATGGCAATAAAAAAAGATTATTCTCCAAGCAAACGTTCCAGTCTTTTTATCTTATATTTGACATTTCTGTTGGTTGGACTAAGTTTCATTACTTGTTTAAAGCATTCCTTGGCGTCAACATAATTTTCTATTTCAACATAATATTCGCCCAGTCTTTCATAAGCTTCAATATCTTTGGGATTGGCTGCTACTCTTTCAATCAAAAGTTCCTCTAGCTTATTTTTTGATCCCAAAGCGGCTTTTGGCAATGTTACGTTCCTGCTGATTATCGGTTCAGTAATTTTTTCCGTCTGCACAGGTACCTTATATTTTTCTTTTTTGACAGTCTTGCTCGTATAAATATTTTTCGATTTGTAATCGATTACTTTTTCCAAAATCTCATTTTCTTTTCCGTTTTCTAAATTGTTTTCTTTGTTTGACGAACTTATTCCATTTCTTCTATTTCTTATTTTGCCTGATAATCCACTAAACCACACTTCCAGCTTTAAAGAAACAGTCCTCATTCTCCTGGTTGTTTTTTCAAGAATAATCAAAAAAAGATTTTCAACTTTTTTCCAACCATTTTTTTTATTTTCACCTGTTCCTTTCTCAAAAACAGAATTATTTTCAGTTTCTTTTTCTCTCGCAATTTTAGCGACATCTTCCAGGCAAGCTTTCTTTATTTTAGAAGAGTTCTTAACCAAAAACACAATAATCCCAACCAAACTTAAAACCACTACTATCGGAGGCAAAATTGAATATAACATATCTTTTAAACTTTTCATCAGAAAAAAATTATTTTAAATCTTCTTTTTTAACACTGATATAATCTCCGTTTTCAAGCTTTATTTTAACTTCTTGCAAAATGGCATTCAATTCAATAACCGTGCCTTTGCCATAAGCAGTATTGATCGTGCTGTGAAGCTCAGGCATGCCCTTTAACGCCTCCTTATACTGTTCGGCTTCATATGACAAGCAACACAAAAGTCTTCCGCAAAGCCCGGAAATCCTTTCTGATCCTCGATGAGCCACCTGTTGGATTCTTGCCATTTCCGTGGTAATGCTTTGCATATTGTTTCCGCCGAATTTCTTACAGCAAAGTTCCCTGCCACAAATTCCATATCCGCCCAACTTTTTAGCTTCATCTCTTGATCCTACTTGTTGCATTTTTATTGATTTTTTAAGTTTGCTGGAAAGAATTTTTACCAATTCCCTAAAGTCTATACGGCTATCGGCAGAAAAAGCAAATGTTACTTGTTTTCCGTCCAGGCTCATTCCAGCATCAATAAATTTCATATCCAAACCTAATTTTTTTGCGCTTTCGCGACAAAAATTCAGATATTCCCTTTTCTTTTCTTCAAATCCGGCATATTTTTTTTTGTCTCTTTCTGTAGCAATCCTTATAACCTTTCCGTAAGACTTTTCTTTTAAGCTTGGACTGATCTTTTCGACTATTCCCATTTCCATAAATTGATCAATCATCACAATAATCTGATCACCCTCCTTAAGCTCGATATCGCTGACAAGCAATCTTGGATTATCCCAGAAATAAACAGACGTTAAGACTTGCATATTCAAAATCTTTTTTTACAAATTATAATTCCAATCTTGAAAATTCACCTACTTGAATGTTTTCGCCTATTTTTCCAATCTTCTCTTTTATCAAAGACTCTACGGTCTGTTCCGGATTTTTAACAAACGTCTGACTCAGAAGAGATATTTCTTCTCTGAATTTTTTTTCTTTTCCTTCTAAAATTTTCGGTATCATATCATCTTTTTTACCTTCATTTTTAAGTTGTTCAGTCCAAATTTCTCTCTCTTTCTCTACAATTTCTTGCGGCACGTCTGTCGAACGAAGATATTTGGGATTTAAAGCGGCAATATGCATAGCCACATCCTTAGCCAATTCCTTAAATTCTTCATTTCTAGCCACGAAATCAGTTTCACAATAAAGCTTAACCATGGCGCAAAGCCTGTTATTAGAATGCACATAAGACGCTACTATTCCTTCTTGGGTAGTTCTTTCAGATTTTTTGTTGGCTTTTTCTTGTCCTCTCTTACGAAGTATCTCTATAGTCATTGCCTCATCTCCTGAAGCATCTTCCAATGCCTTCTTAACCTCCACAATTCCTGCGCCGGTTTTTTCTCTTATTTTTTTTATTTGTTCTAACGTAGACATTTGTTTTAATCGACTCAAATCTGCAAATACATATCAATTTTTAATCTGCAAATTTTTTATCACTTACTCGTAAATCAAAATGACACTAACATCATTCTGAATAATTATTTAGATTATTTTTTCTCCTCAACATTCCTCTTTTTTTCTTTTCCAATAATAACAGCTTGACAGATATGCGCTAGCATTAATTTTAAAGAAGAAATCGCGTCTTCATTCGCTGGAATCGGATAATCAATACACTCCGGATCAACATTTGTATCCACTAGCGCCACAATGGGCAAGCCAATTGCTAGAGCTTCTTTGACAGCTAAATTGTCTTCCCTAAGGGATGTTACAAAAACTGCGGCTGGCAATTTTGTCATTTCTTTTATCCCTCCCATTTTCTTTTCCAATCTTTCCAATTCTTCAGATATTTTCATTTGTTCAAACTTTGTATATTTTGAATATTCATTCCTTTTCAATTTTTCCTGACCTTCGCGTAAAAATCTGGTTCTTTCAGCAATGTTCTTAAAATTAGTAAAAGTTCCACCTAACCATCTTTCCACTACAAATGGCATACCGCATCTTCTGGCAGCCGACTTAATCAAATCTTTAGCCTGCTTTTTTGTTCCGATAAAAAGAATTTCCCCTCCATCAGATACGATTTTTTTAATAAAATCCATAGCATCTTCAAGTTTTTCAACTGTTCGCTGAAGATCAATAATATTTATATCGTTTCTTGTTCCAAAAATATATTTTTCCATTTTTGGATTCTTCCTAGATTTTTGATGCCCAAAATGAACTCCGTTCTTAAGCATCTTTTGCATACTTACTTCAAGATTTGCAAAATCAAAATCGGCAAAATAATCTTCGCCTTTTTGATCCTTTTTTATTTCTTTTGGATCTTCATTTTTTTGACCCGCAGAAACAGTCTTCTTTTCTTCCATTGTTTTTTATCTCATCAAATACGGTAAACGCAATTGCGAAGTAACCGAAAATAATGAGCCTGATCCTTAATTAATTATGCTTTGTCCTGTATGGACAAAACAACCGCTACTTTTTGATAAATACCCAAAAAACAGATATTTAAGCCTCCTAAACCCTGCTTCATACCCGCAAGGTCAGGACGGAAGCCACAAAAAAGTATGAGTTATACGTTTATTTGAACGCTTCTTTAATATACCAGTGCCGAAGACTCTTGTCAATTGAAATTTTATATGTTAAGATAAACCCTGTTAATCAACTCGTTAATGAAATATATGAAAAAAGGCATACACCCAAAATATCATGATGACGCTAAAATTATATGCGCTTGTGGCAATGTCATTGAAACAGGCTCGACAACCAAAGAGATGAATGTTGAAATTTGTTCCACTTGTCATCCTTTTTATACAGGCAAAAAGAAAATACTTGATACAACCGGTAGGGTTGACCGATTTAGAAAGATGGCCGAAAAAGCTGCCATGAAAAAGGCTGATTCAAAAAAATCTAAAAAGGAAAAAGACAAAAAAACCGTCAAAAAAACCACAGACAAAAAAAAGAAATAGACCATCAAAAAATTCTTTTTAAAAGCCCCGATTTAATCGGGGCTTTTTTAAATTATGGTTATTTGATTGTTGCAAAATTTGAGTTATATGCTAATCCTTAATCTCTCCATAATTTCTTGATTAACAATATCACGATTACGACCATATTTAAGACGTGATAATTCTTTAAAGGGTCCAAGCATTTCTTTATTGCCAGCGGTCGGAGGATATGTTTGCATATTAAAAGGTTTACTCACTACGCCGTCAACCAGAATTTTAGCAAAAGCGCTGTAATTATCCACATTTACCAGATCATTAACGGCGAAAACCGGCTCAAATTGCTTCGTTAAAATTTCCGCATCCTCCGCTCCTACTCGAAAAGATACTATCGATCCGACATTTCCGAAAACTGCCTTGGAAATTTCTTCTTTAAGCTGCGCTATAAACTGATGCGCAATAATCAAATTTAAACGATATTTTCTAGCTTCGGATAGAATTTGAGAAATAGAAGATGTAGTCACATTTTGAAATTCATCCATATAAAGATAGAAGTCAACCCTATTATTTTCAGGAGTACCAACCCTGGAAAGTGATGCCATCAAAATTTTGCCTACAATTACCATTCCTAAAAGCCTGGCGTTTATTTCTCCTATTTTTCCTTTTGAAAGATTGACTAATAGTATTTTCTTGTCATCCATTATATTCCGAAAATTAATCGTGCTTTTTTGCTGCGCAATAATTGGACGCATCGTATCATTGGAAATAAATGTAGTGAGCTTGGAAGTGATATAGGGAACCATATTGGCCAAAGCCGCTTCTCCACCGGCTTTTTCCGCTTCTTTAGTCCAGAAATCAGAAACAATCGGATTATTGCACTTGGAAATTTTCATTCTCCTAAATTTTTCGTCCGCCAAAACTTTGGAAATTTCCAAAAGAGTCGAGCCTGAATCCGGATCTTCCATAATGAGAAGCATGGCATTTCGCATATATTGTTCAAACATAGGGCCACCGGTCGCCTTCAAATCATAAAGCTGATCAAAGATGCCAATCATTTCATTAATAACAAAAGTTTTTTGTTCCGGAAAATTAACATCATATTCGAGCATATTGAGACCGAACGGCCTTTCTGTATCGGAAGGATCAAAAACAATTACGTCTTCCGCTCTTTCTTTTGGCACAGAAGACAAAATATCTTCAATGGCATCGCCATGCGGGTCGATAAAACAAAATCCCTTTCCGTCCTTAGCATCCTGCTTGGCCATCTCTTGAAGAAAATTGGATTTTCCTGTTCCAGTTTGCCCGATAGCATACAAATGCCTTCTTCTGTCAACATCTGATAGGCGAATAATTGTTTCTGCATCACGATACTTGTTAAATCCAAGTCTGAGCCCTTCAACAGGAATATTCAACGGAGGCTGAGCCACATTGGATTTCAGCCATTTTATTTTTGGAGTTTCTACTGTTGAAATCGGAAAATGAAAAATACTGGCAATCTCCTCCGAATTTAAAATAATAGCATCTTCTTCTATAAAATTTCTAAAAATAAAATCAAAGGAAATGTCTTGTTTCTTGACCCTTTTTTTGGAATAAAAATGATTCAAATCGGAATTTTCATATTGAGTAAAAGCATTTTCCAATTGTCCTAATATTTGTTGCGCTCTTTCTCGCGTACCAGATGAAGCAATCAACCTAATATTAACTTCAAAGCCGGTTTTATTGGCTTTTTGTTCCAAATTTTTTACCAACTCTTGTTCATCCGGAGTAAGTTGCACTGTCTTTGGGCTATAAGGATTTTTTTCTTCGCCTTTTTTCCTGAAAAACATTTCATGCATAATATTGCCCGCCTCCCGTATAATTTTATCGAAAACAGAAGAATTGACATCGTGTAATCTTTTACCCTGCTGCATCTTATGAGCAATATTTCTACCCTTGTATCTCCAGCCGGGATCAGCTGGCCTCAAAACCAATTGAATGGCTGCGCCTTCATCATTTTCATTTAGTTTGCTGAGAGCATTTGTAATATTGTTCAACGGATCAACTTCCAAATTTTCATAGGTCTTTATAGGAAAGATGTGCTTTTTCCGTAAATCCAAAACAGCAGCTTCTGTAAAACTCTTAGGATTAAAAATGGTAAAATCGTCCGCTTTTTCTATAGAAGCATTGGGGAAAAAGCTGTGAATTTGTTTTTCCACGCTTTCTCTGAATTTTTTTGGAATTGCAGCAAAAAAAATTATCTCATCCAGATGTGAAGGCTTGGCGATTTCAAAAGAAATGCTTGGCACATCATAGAGCAAACGAAAGAAAAATCCTTTTTTATCCTTGATAACCGAAAGAGAAGAAAGAAGCTGCTCCATGGCACCTATTTCTTCTTTCCAAACCTCCTGCCTTTCACTATTTTGTTCGGATTGTTGAATTTTTTTGACCTTTGTAACCCGAATAATTTCCAAATCTAGATTAAGCGACCTGTTGATTTGAGCACGAAAACCAAAAAAACTTCGCAAAATCAAAAGACAACCACTTACAAAACTTATAAAAGCTAAAGTGACCAAAAAAATATAAATAACCGAGCTAAAGGCAGAATCCATTTGTTTTTTGTCTTTGTCTTATTTCTTAATTTTTTTTAAAACTCTTTTATCAGTCCTTTTTCCACTAAAGCCGAATGGAAATCCTCGGCCATCATCTTGTCATGAAACTCATCCAAAGCATAATTATCATCCATGTGTTTGGCTACCTTGACAGCATATATCACACCTTTGGTCATTGCCAATTTTATTAACTTATCAACCCTGGCTTCAGATGTATCTCCCGCAGATGTTTCTTTGGCATCATCGGCCACTGTATCTACCGCATCATCTCCTGAAACTTGCGCAACTTTCACTTTGGACAATATCTTGGAATAAGTTTTTTCCCTTTCCAATGACTTTTCTTGAGCAACTTCTTTCTTGTCTTCCGTTATTTCTAAATCTTTTATTTCCTGCATGCCTGGTGAAGCGTCTGTCTCTTTTTTCTCTGCCCTATTCGAAACTCCCAAGAATTTATTTTTCAAATCCAAGTCCCCTTCTTCGATTGGCTCTAAATTCGACATATAATTTTAAATTATTTTTTATTCGCTAATTTTCTTGTTATTTTTATAAGCCATTCTCCGACCCTTTCGCCTGATTCCACAACAACCAAATCTGGTTCGATTTCCATTTTTAAAACATATTCGCGTATCTTATCAAGTCTTTTCTTTTTTTCTCCTATGATTTGTTCATAGGGTTTGTCTAAAAAACCGGTCCATTCTTCGGTATTTTCCCAACCCAAATATTTCAGAAACGACTTAAAATATTCTCCGCATTTTTCCCTGCTTAATGCTGCCATCTGCTCTCCTAATAAGCCCGCTTCTGATGTTGATTCGATCTTATCAATTTGGCCTTCAATTTTTTCTATATTCTCCTTCAGAACAGCTATGCTCTTTTCTGAAAAATCATCCAATTCAAAATCCTTTATTCTATCTTCTCTCGTTTCGCGTCCAACATCCTTGACTTCCAACATTTTATATTTTTCATAATCAGGTATATTTTCTGGCTTGGTTGTCATATGATTGCCGAATATGCCTTTTAGTCTCTCCAGGGAATCCTTGATATAGTTCATTTCTTGCTCCTTAATTTTTTCATCTTTACTTCGGGACAGGTCCCTCCCCTGAACCGTTGAAGTTTCTTTTTCTCCTAATTCCGAAGAATGTTCCTTTTTTATTTTTTCCATGTCGTTAACAGTTTCTAAATTCATAACATTTAAAAAATATACTTCGTAGAAATATAGATTACTTTTAGATAATTTTATTTATATTATACATTTCGTATTGTTTAAATTATACCACAAATTTTTTATTTCGCATCATCCGTTTGTCTGTGGATAAATATTGACCGGTACATAAATATGGGCTTCTGTGATATAATTCAAATATCGGGACAAATTAAACAAAACAAAAAAATGCAAAAAATTCTTAAAAAAAAATACAAGCTGTTAATATTTTTTTCCTTGCTTTTTGCAATCGTTGTTTCTGTACTAAATGCAAAAAATGACAGTCTGATCTACGATGAAGCCGCTCATATCCCAGCCGGCTACAGTTATCTTAAGACGTTCGACATGCGCCTTAACCCCGAGCACCCCCCTCTTCTTAAAGATTTGGCCGCTTTGCCGCTTCTCTTCTTGGATCTTAATTTTGATACGAAAAAAAATTTTTGGAACGAAAATGCCAATGATGCTCAATGGGAAGCAGGAAAATATTTTTTATTTAACGCTGGAAATGATCCCGATAAAATAATTTTTTGGTCGAGATTACCAATTATTCTAATTTTTATTCTCTTAGGATTATTCATTTTCAGATGGACCCGCGAAATGTCCGGGCTTGGCGCCGCATTTTTGGCTTTCATTCTTTTTGTTTTTGATCCGAATTTTTTGGGACACAACCATTATGTCACAACTGACATGGGAATCGCGGCCTTTATTACTTTTGTTTTTTATTATTTTATTAAATTTCTAAAAGATCCTTCCTGGAAAAATGTTTGGATTTTTACAATTTTTTTAAGCTTAGTTCAACTCGTTAAATTTTCTTCCGTTCTAATTTTTCCAGTTTTCGGATTAATCCTAACTATTTATTCTTTTGTAAGATTAGCACCTTACAAGCAAAATAATGATTTTAACTTTAAAATTAAAACTTTTGCCGAATACTTGGGAAAATTTATTATAGCGTTAGGAGTTTCATTGATTATTGTTTGGATTGCTTACTATTTCACCACTTTCAATATGCCGAAGGAAAAACTGCCCGAAATAACCAATTTTTATTTTAATAAGGACAATATCCAGGCAATTTTTGCCAAAAAAATAATTTTCGCTCTCAATGAGAATTCTTTTTTCCGACCAATGGCTGTTTATATTTTCGGGATTTTTAGGGTATTTCAAAGAGTAGTTGGCGGAAATGTTACCTACTTATTTGGCGAAATATCTACATCTGGATTTTTTTCCTATTTTCCTTTAGCCTTCCTTTTGAAAACTCCGATCCCTACTTTAGCTTTGATTCTGGGCGCTTCAATAATTTCATTTTGTAACATTTTTAATATATTTGGAAAAAAACCGGGGAATAAAGAAGCGGGCTTCTTTTACAGATTTATAACTTTTTCTCGCGCCAAAACAGCCGATTTCTTAATGTTGATTTTTATTTTTATCTATTCTTTTACCAGCATCACCGGAAAGTTAAACATAGGGTTTCGCCACCTCTTTCCTATTTTTCCATTTATTTTTATTCTCACTGCTAAAACTATTTTTTCCTTCATTGAAGAACTTGAAAATAAAAAAGTTGCCCGATTTGCATATTCCGTTGTTTTTGTTTTTGCTGCAATGTTGATCATTAATACTGTCAATGCTTACCCAAACTACCTTTCCTATTTTAATGCTTTCGCCGGAGGTCCTAAAAATGGCTATAAATATATAACGGATTCCAATGCTGATTGGGGACAAGACCTCAAAAGACTTCAAATATTCCTCAATAGCCACCCGGAAATAGATAAAATCAGATTGAATTATTTTGGTACAGCTAATGAGGCCTACTATTTAGGTGAGAAATATATCCCCTGGTGGGATGCCAGAAAACCGTTAGAACCAGGATGGTATGGTATTTCTGTCTTATTCTTACAGGAAAGCATCTACGATCCTCAAAAACCGGAAAACCAAAGTTATCGCTGGTTGAAAAATAAAAAGCCCGATTATCAAATTGGAGCTTCTATATTGATTTACCATATTTCCAAAGCAGAAACAGAAAAGGTAAACAGTCTTTAAAATATCAACACCCAAGCTTGCGACATCAAAAAACCAACGCTTTAAAAACTTAGTTGCCTGAAATTGATTTGGACTTTATCATTTTTAGTTTGAAATTGTTTTTTATTCTTTATCCTTCTTTTTCTTCGTATCAATTTGACTTTCGCCCAACTTGTTTTCAGTTGCGTTTTTTGTATTTTCTACAGTCTTAAGCTTATAATAAACCTTGTTATTTATTCGAAGATCAAGATATTCCAAGTTGGGGATATCTTCTTTTTTTATTTTGTCACCGAGAACGGTTTTAAGAACTCCGATACTCTTAGCAAGATCAATTTCACGATTAAAATATATCTTCCAACCATTCTTCGTTTCCACAATCAAATCTCCGGAAATTAAGCGTGGTGAAAAAAAATTATTACTTATCTCGATATCAGTTTCATTTTGAATTTTATCACGAACACTTAACACATAATGAACAAAATCAACATCTAGAGCCTTTTTAGGATCATCGATCGCCTTTGCGCTTTCATCTTTCAAAATTATAAGTGCATCTTCTTCGGCAAATTCCAGCTCAAAATTATTTTTCAGCCAGGCCGAACCATTTTCATCTATTAGATAAACATTTTCCCCTGCAGAGAAGATCATTTGAAATTGTTTTTCCTTTATGAAAATTTTTATTTTTTCAGGAAATATCTTTTTGACTTCCGCAGTTTCTATTCTATTAAATTTATCCAGCAGATCTCTTTCTGTTCTACTCTTGCTAAAAAGTAATAAATTATTTCTGGGAATTATTTTAAGAAATTTTCCGGAATTTTTTTCTTCAACCGTATTTTTGATTTTATCCGAATTGATTTTTTTTGCGCCATCAATCTCAATTGAAGTTATTGACAAATATGAAGAAAAAAACAAGAAATAAACAACCGTCCCCAGAAAAGCAATCCCCAGAAGATAAAAAAATATTCTGCCCAAGCTACAACCGGAAATCGTTGCTTTTTTTTCCCGCCACGGCTTTTTTTTTCCGCTTATCACTTTTACTTTATTTTTTTTGTTTTTATTTTTGAAAAACATGCAAATGTTTTTATTGACAATTAAGTATTTTAAAATTTCAACATTAAATTTTCTAAAATCAGCCTGACATTGGAATTGGTATCCCTTAAGATTTCCAGGCTTTTTTCTATTTCTTCAATAATTTTAAGCGATTTCGAGGCAGAAATTTTCAGGTTGTTTTTTTTCAAAAGAGATTGACGTAAAAGAATAATCCAAAAACCCAATTCTTCGCAAGACATTTCCCTTTCTTTGCTCATCTCTTCAGCCAAAAAAAACTTTTCCGTTAAAGTTTGATTAATCAGATTTTCCAGTCTGTGTCGAATTTTTTTTCTTTTCGCTAGTTCATTTTCATCATTTATTAATTTCAAAATCAGTCCGGGCCGTCCAAGTGACCAAAAAATTATTTCATCCTCATTGCTCGACTCGTGAAAAATATTTTCCTTTTTCGCCCACTTTTTAATTTCAATTTCAGACAAAGCGTTAAATTTAATTTTTTGACAACGAGATGTAATTGTCGGCAAAAGTTTTTTGTCATTTTTGACCACTAAAATAATAACTGAAAAAGCATTCGGCTCCTCAAGAGTTTTAAGTAAAGCATTTTGAGCCTGCTTGTTGATTTTTTCAGCCTCATCAATAATTGCCACCTTGTATTTGCCATTTTCGGGAAAAAAACTAAATTGCCGTTGAAGCTCCCTAATTTGCTCCACTTTTATTTCTTTTTTTTGGGAAGCTGTCTTGCTACTCAGAGCGGCTCCGCCTTTAGCAAATTTTATTTCCTCCTCCGGACGAATAACTACTAAATTTGAATTTATTCTTTGGCCACTCTTGCCTGTTAGTTTTTCGGCTAAGCTCATGGCTATCATAAATTTTCCCACATTTTCCGGCCCCAAAAAAAGATAAGCATGTGCCAATTTGTTTTTTTCTACGCTTTTATTTAATATGTTTAATTGTTTTTTGTGACCGACAATTTGCATGCTTTTATATCTTACTTTGAATGTATTCTCTGATACTTTTAATAAATTTTTCTTTAGAAAATTCTTCTGCTCTTTGCTTAATAAGATCCTTATCATAGCCATTTTCTTTTTCCACAAACCTGCGAACACAATCGGCAATAATTTCCGGTTCATTGGAATTAAAAAATTCCCCGGTCTTTCCTTCAATGATTGTCTCCAGTGCCCCGCCTTTTTGCAAAGCTAAAACCGGAACGCCACAACCCATAGCCTCAACTGGAGCAATCCCAAAATCATCCTCATTGGCAAAAATAAAAGCTCTGGCGCCCGCATAAATTTGCTGCAATTTTTCCTCGTTTTGAAAACCCAAAAAAGAAACGTTTTTACCGGCCATTTCTTTTAGTCTCGCTGCCTCTTCGCCTTCTCCCACAATCAATAATGGCAATTTCATTTTATTAAAAGCCTCAATAATTTTATCTATTTTTTTATAAGCCGAGAGCCTGGAAACAACCAAAAAATATTTGCCCTCGCCCGAAAGTTGAGCCTTCGGATTCCCGAAGGTTGAGCCTTCGGAAACTTTTTCAAAGAAATTTACAGGCGGGTAAATAACGGCGCTTTCCCTGCCGTAATATTTTTTTATTCTTCTTTGCGTATAAACAGAATTGGAAATCAAATGCTCTGGGCGGTCAGCAGCCATTCTGTCCCAAATACGAACGTAGTTTAAAATTAGACGCGCCAAAAAACCGACTCCTTTATTATTTTCCCTTTGCTTTAAATAATTCTCATTGGCATCCCAAGCAAAACGCATCGGACTGTGCAAATAAGAAATGTGGACAGTATCCAGCCTGGTGACAATTCCTTTTGACCAAACACCGGAGCTAGAAATTATTAAATCAAAATTCCTAAGATTAAATGTCTCTGGTGCAGTCGACATGAATGGCAAAAGCCATTTTTTTCTTTTGCGTAAAAATTTAGGAAATTTTTGCAAAAAAGAGGTCTGAATTTCTTTGTCTGCAAATTTTCCTCTCATTTTTTCCTTGTCATAAAGCAAAGTGAAAATTGGTGCTTCAGGAAACATTTCGCACAACACCTCCAAAACCCTTTCTGCTCCACCATATTGGTCCAAAAAATCATGAACTAAAGCTATTTTTAGGTCCTTTGTATTCATTTTATTTTAGCAATAAATATTGAGTATTAACGGTATTTATGCTATATTTTATCCATAAATCGGTTACACTGTATTATACTAAAATTTCACACAACATACAATTTTGCTTTTAGCGCACCATGCAATAAAAACTTCGCATAAACTCCGCCCATTAGGCGAAATTGCATTATAAAAATAAATTTGTCAAAAAAAGAGAGCTGGTAAGCCTCTTATTTTTATAGTCATTCATAATCCTTGCCAAGGCTAAACCTTAGCAAGGATTAGTTCTGCAATTTCTTCGGCACATTTGGACCAATCGAACCTTTTCAAGTTTTCAAGGCCTTTTTGAATAAGATCTTTTTTTATTTTTTCATCCGAAATTATTTTATAAACCATACTGGCGATTTCTTTGGCATTTTCAGGATTGGAAAGCAAGGCGCTGCCATTTACAACTTCGGGGATTGATGAAACATTCGAAGCCACAACCGGAACACTAGCATTTTGTGCCTCCAAAATGGGCAAGCCAAAGCCTTCGTAGAGACTTGGGAACAAAAAAACATCCGCATTTTTCAATAACTGCTGTTTTTGATTTTCATCAACATAGCCGGATTCTATAATTTTTAATTCTGAATTTTTAATTTTTAAATACTTCTTGATTTTTAATTTTATAGTTTCATAATTATAGCCTGGATTACCGGCCAGTACCAAACTGTGAGGGATAGAATATTTCTCTTTGAGAATCTTATAGGCATCCAATATGCCTATAATATTTTTTCTTGTCTCTATTCTACCAATAAAAAGTATGTACGGTTTTGAAATTTGATCATTGGATTTTTTTTGGAAATTGGAAATTGGAAATTGGAAATTCGCATCAGCGCTATATCCTTCATAAACTACTGCGATCTTTTCT
>CAZSCF010000005.1:31276-41546 GCA_964605365.1 uncultured Bdellovibrionales bacterium
CGGTTCTTCAGCTACATAGCAAGGAACATTTATTGTTTTAGTTATAAGTTGATCCAAATGTTTTAGCATTGCTCCCCCACCGGACAAAACCATCCCCTTATCCATTACATCAGCTGCTAATTCCGGTGGCGTTTCCTGCAAGACTTTTTTAATAGCTGCAATAATTTCTCGTAATTCATCTTGAATGGCCTCCGTAATTTCATTTGAAGAAACTTTAATCATCTTTGGAAGACCGCCTGTCAAATCCCTGCCTCGCACATCAGCGTACTCTTCCTTTACTTGAGGCAGAGCAGAACCTATTTTCATTTTAATTTCTTCGGCTGTTTTGTCTCCGATAGCCAAACCGTATTTTCTTTTTATGTAATCAGCGATGGCTTGATCAAGTTTGTTTCCTCCTACTCTGGCACTGTAAGTAGCCACAATCCCGCCTAAAGAAATGACCGCCACCTCTGAAGTTCCGCCTCCGATATCAATAATCATATTGCCAATCGGCTGATTAATCGGAATTCCGGCTCCAATAGCCGCTAAAACCGGCTCCTTGACCACATAAGCCGTTTTAGCTCCGGACCTTATTGCCGCATCAACAACCGCTCTTCTTTCTGTAGAAGTTACTCCGGCCGGAATAGAAATCATAACTTCCGGACGAATCAATCTGAATTTCCCGCTAACCTTGTTAATAAAATATCTAAGCATTGCCTCAGTAATCCTGTAATCAGCAATAACACCTTCTTTCATTGGCCGACTGGCCATAATTGTATCCGGTGTCCGCCCAAGCATTTCCTTGGCATCATTACCGATAGCTAAAATTTTGTTGTCCAAAATAGAAACAGCCACTACTGATGGTTCATTAATAACAACACCCCTGCCTGGAACATACACCAAAACATTGGCAGTACCCAAATCTATTCCGATTTTTCGTATAAGCATAATGTTATAATTTTATATATTTTCCTTGTTTTAATTTATGTTTTATTGCTACTTTTTGTTCTTTTTATATCCGCTCCCAACTTTTGCAATCTTTCTTCAATTTTTTCGTATCCTCTATCAACTTGATAGATATCTTTAATTATTGTTTTACCCTTAGCTAAAAGCGCAGCAATGATTAATGTGGCTCCAGCCCTAAGATTAAAACTGGTTATTGTCATTCCTTTTAATTCTGTTGGACCGGAAACAATTACCCTGTGTGCATCCAACACCTTGGCGTGCGCGCCCATTTTTTGCAATTCTCCAATATGATCAAATCTGCCTTCATAAAGAGAATCATGGATCAATGTTTGTCCATCAGCTTGTGTAGCCAGAACGCTGAAAGGCGCTTGCACATCAGTTGGAATTCCCGGATATGTTCTAGCATCAATTTTTTCGACAGACATTATTTTTCTCGATGGAACAACTTCAATATAATTTTTTCCGAAATTAAATTTTATTCCAAAATCTTGGAGTTTTTTCAAAATCAGATCCAAATGATCCTTTCTGGCATTTTTTATTTTTATCCGACTTCTTGTTGCTGCTGCCATTATTAAAAAAGTTGCCGCCTCATTGGAATCCGGAATTATCTCATGTTTTGCGCCTCTTAATTTTTTCGATCCTTCAATTTCCAGGGTATGTGTTCCAAGCCCCTTTATTTTTGCACCCATTGAAATCAAAAATTTTCCCAAATCCTCCACATGGGGTTCGGATGCAGCAATTTTTATAATCGTTTTTCCCGAAATACCGGCCGCCAACATCATAGCGTTTTCCGTGCCTGTAACTGAAAATTCGCCCAAAACAATTTCGCTCGACTTTCTCCCGCTGGCATCAACTCGATAAAACTTATCATTATGAAAAATTTTTACTCCCATATCCTGCAATGCCTCAAAATGAGTACTCATTGGACGCGCTCCGATTACACAGCCTCCGGGACGAACTATTTTAAATTTATCTAATCTTGCACTAAGCGCTCCGATTAATAAAATGGAAGAGCGTATTTTTTTAATCAATTCAAAATTGATCCCATTCGGATCTATTTTTTCCGTCTTGATATTGATCTTTCTTTTGCCCAGCCATTTTATTTTCGCACCCAAACTCTCCAAAATCTCCAACATTCTAAAAACATCCTCAATTAACGGAATATTGGAGATGATGCATTCTTCCTTGGTTAACAGTGTTGCGGCCAAAATAGGCGTAGCGGCATTTTTTGCGCCCCGAACATCAATTTCTCCTTTTAGCCGTTTATTGCCAACAATTTCAAATTGATCCATTTTATTGATTATTTTAGTTTATAGCATAGCCCCAGTATATTCTATTATTGGCTTTTTTTCAAACTTCTGCGCCTTTAATCAAAAAAACCAAATCTTTGACGATTTGGCTTATATTTTTTTGTTTTGGCTACAATTTATCATAGCCACCGGCTAAGGCTTGGATGCCAGGAGCATAATTAGTATAACCATAACAGGTCCAACCCAAATATCTCATTGACGCGTATACTTCCCATTTAACATCGACTTTCTTGCCATTGCACGGATTTTTTATTTGAACTTTACCGCTTTTTGTTGCTCCGTCATTTTCCAGTTTTAAAGCCATGGCCACTACGCCATCCACAAGATTCCATGGATCTGGAGGATTATGTCCGGTAGCCGAAGCTATTCTACTTTTATAACCCCACCATGTGTCTGGCATAAATTGAGCAGCGCCCATTGCTCCGCCAGATCCGGCATAATTTTTTGAAGCACACGAAAGAGGCTTCTTTTTGCAATCAAAATCCAACTCTTTGCATATTTTATTAAAATAATCTTTTCTCGCAGAACTCATGCCGCAATTCTTGTAGGTGCATCTCCCGGCATTTGGATTTCCACCAGACTCATATTTTAGCACTCCAAATAAAAATCCTTTTCTGACTCCCGTAACTTTATTGGCGAACTTTATAGCATCCTTAATTTCTCCGGTATCGTAGCTCTTTCCTAAAATCTTGTTCAAATTACTTTTTAATTCGGCCATTTTTTGTTGAATTTCTGCCAAAGTAGCCTGAGTTTCTTGAATATCATCCACTATTTCGGCTTGTTGCACTTTCTGTTTTTCTAGTGTCTTTTGGTTATTTTGTTTTTGACTGGCCAATAACGCCTTAGCCTCTTCGGTCTCGCCTTTTGCATCTTCGATTTCTTTTAAGATATTTGATATTTTACTTTTTATTCCCGCCATATTATCGAAATTAATTGCCATATCCCTGATATCTCCATCCAAAATAGCCGGAAAAACAATTGAATTATCTTGATCAACATAATACATTTGCCTTACATATTCCGCCAGCAATTTTTTGTTAAGTTCCGATCTATCATTAAGATTATTAAGCTCCGCTTCTCTTCTGGCTATATCGGCTTGAAGTTTTTTTAAGAGTGCTTGTGTAGAATCAATTTGTGTCTGATTTTTATATTTCTGACTATTAAGAAGATTGAGATTGGCGGTTTCTTTTTCTAAATTTTTTTGCAATTTTTTTATATCATCCTGGATATCGTCAATACTGTCCGCTTTAGCCGAATAATTTAAGCAACCAAAAACACCAGCAACAACAAAGGCTACCGTCAGAAACATAATGACTTTTATAATTTTTATTTTCATCAATTGCAATTATATCACAAAAAAAACAACACTCCAAAAGGGAGTGTTGTTTGCGCATTTTCTGAAATTATTTTAGTCCTTTTTTTCTGGATTTTCCCCTTTTTCGACAGGAGAAGCTTCTTCTTTGGCCATTCCTTCAACTTTGCTGATATCTTCTTCCACTTTTTCTTCAAGACCCTTAAGTTCTTCTTCCGTTCTTGGAGGAGTTACAAGAGCCACAACTGTTTCCGGCTCAAGTTCAATCTCGACTCCTTTGCCTGTCTTCAAGTTGCCGACTGTAATGTGATCTTCGAAAGTTTTTAAAACTGATACATCCACATCAATACAAGATGGCAAGTCAGCCGGCAAACATTTTATTGCCAGCTTATCAATATTTTTAACTAAAATTCCACCCAATTCCTTGACTGCAGGAGACTCTCCAATAAAAACCAATTCTACTTCAGTTTCGATTTCCTCGTCCATTCTAACCTGGAAAAAATCCAAATGGATTATTTTATAAGAAACGGGGTCTCTTTGAATATCCTGAATAATAACATTGCGTCCATTTTTGCCTTCAATTTCTAAGTCAATAATTGTACTTTCCCCTGATTTTTTGAGCAATTTCCTAAAATCAAGAGCGTTAACCCAAAGATTTAAAGATTCCACTCCTCGACCATAAACAACGCCTGGTATTAAGCCATCGCGCCTGCCTTTATTAGTTTTTCTGCCCTTTTCCAGGCGCTTTTTTACTTCCAATTTTACCTTGTCCATATTTAATAAAAGATTTTACCGTCACAAACCAATATTGAACCGTTTCATGGCAACAAAATCTTTGAAAAAAATTATTAATTATTTAGTATCTATCTTGAATCAATTATCCGTCAGATATATTTTTTAGATAATTTAAAAAAACTTGCCGGATAGACAAGCTCATATAAAAAACTCAAAACCAAAGCTGGAATTTGATTTTTGAATTTAATATGAACGTTCTACCTTCCCTTATTGGAGCCTCTCAAACGTTAAAATAACTGTCGTTTTGCATTTTTCCCATACACAAATTCGTGCATTTCCAAAATATCATCAACGTCAATGGTATCATTGCAAAACATTTTTCTTACCTCTTTTTTGTCCAAATCAGTTGCCATTCCTAGATTTACAATTCCCATATTTGTAACGGACGAAAAAATCAAGACTGAAACATTACACTTGGAACAGGTCGCATGAAAAACAACTTTTTGATTCTTTTCCTCTAATGGCAAAATGTCACTCTGCAAATAATCATTGTTGCAAAAAAAACAAGATTCCAAAATATTTTCACTTCTCTTTTTTTTGCTTTGTTTCATACGAAAAACGACTTTTTTAAAAAATACTAAACGTCAATATTCTATCAGCAAAAAGGCTTTTAGTCAAGCGCTTTTAATTTTCTAATGTAGATACTTTGAATAATTCCCACTGAAGCCAAAACTATTACAATCGAACTGCCACCATAACTGAGAAATGGCAAAGGGACGCCTGCAATTGGAGATAACCCGATATTCATACCGACATTAACCAAAATTTGTAAAAAAAGCATTGCCATTATGCCAATAGCCAAAAGATAGCCAAAATTATCCCTGGCCAATCTGGCTGTTTCCTTGATCCGATAAAACAAAACTATAAAAAGAATGAAAACAAAAAGAACACCAACAAAACCCAGCTCTTCTGCAATAACGGCAAAAATAAAATCTGTATGCTTTTCAGGTAAAAAGTTAAGCTGGCTTTGCGATCCGTGCCCCAATCCTTTGCCAAAAATCCCTCCCGAACCAACAGCTACCATAGATTGAATTACATTATATCCGCTTCCGCGCGGATCATTGTAAGGATTAACAACATTTCGCAATCTGTCTTTTTGATAATCCTTAAGAAAAAACCAACCGGAAGATACTGCCACCATTCCAATTAAAAAAAATATTGCAATGTTTTTTTTATTAATTCCAGAAACCAAAAAAATACTTATCCATATTCCAATAATTATTGCAGCTGAACCAAAATCCGGCTGCCTGAGAACAAAAAAAACCGGAATAGAAACCAGAAAGAATGAAGCTATTATTCTCACCGTTTCACTTAAATATGTCTTTTTTTTCGAAAGAAAGCTTGCTAAAAAAATAATCATGACAACTTTTGCAATTTCCACGGGCTGAAAATTAAATTCTCCCAAATTTAACCATCCCCTTGTCCCTCTGATATTTATTCCTAAAAAAATCACTCCGATTAAAAAAACGAGGAGAATCAAATATAATTTTGTGCTATATGAATTAAAGGCGCGATAATCATAAAAAGAAAAAAAAAGCATAAGCGCAATGCCTATACCTATGGCTATTATCTGTTTGGAAAAATTATTTGGGTTAAAGCTTCCAGAAGAAAAGGAAACACTATAAAGGGACGCCAACCCTATTCCTAAAAGTAAAACAACGGCAACTATTAGCAGCCAGTCCATTTTTAAAAAATTATTCATAGCTAAGTACTGATTTAATAATATTTTTCGCGTATGACTTTTGTGCAATTAGAAAACTTGTCCCGGAAAATATCTCTTTACAAAAGCATCGTTTTTAAAAATATTTGTTTCCGTTTGCATTTCCATATTCCCAACCTCGGAAACCTTACCTGGCCAAAAAACCTTAAATTCACGACTTTCTCCTGATTGAACGGTATTTATTTTTGTTGAATTAAGCGCGGTTATTTCGCCATTTCTGTTTTTAACAATTACCTGGATTTTTATTTCATTAAAATCAAAAGGGCTTTCATTTCTGAGCACTCCGATTGCATCGCTTAAACCGGAATCTTGATTGGTTTCATTGAAATTTTTATTTACTATTGCCAATTGAGGCTTTTGAACGCCGGAAAAATCCTTCCAAACTATATTCTTAATTTCAAGTTCGACATTTGCCGGATAAGTATCGGATTCGATGCCAAGTTCTACTAAATATTTTTTTTCTCCGGGAAAAATAAATCCGGTTCCTTCTTTTTTAGCAAGACTTGTGCCATTAGCATCTTTTAAATCAAAAACGTAATCAAAACTGCTGCTGCCATATTCATTATTTGGATTCAGTATTTCGCTATAAACATCATACTTATTGGCTATGCCGGTTTCCACAATGCCGATCTCTCTGAAAACAATATTATCACTAAGTTGAATCTCGCAAATCTTTTGACAAACGCCTCCGCAATCCACGCCAATTTCATCTTGATTTTTTTTGCCATCGGAGCAAGTTCCATCCGGGATTAACTTAAAAATGATAGGAATTAAAATTAAAACCAGCACAAACACGTAAACTGAAATTATAACAAACCTCTTTTTATCCCTTTTTTCCATAATATTGCGTAAAAATAAAAAAATTCTCTTTCCTTTATTTTATCCCAAAAAGTTAATTTAGGAAAGTTTCGAAAATTCTCATCACCAAAAAGAGTGCCCTAAAGACAAAAAAGTATCATTTTTAGGCTAATTTCAAATACATTGTCTTGGCGGCGACCTACTTTAATCCGCCGGCTGGCGGACTATCATCGGCGCTGAAGTGCTTAACTGCTCTGTTCGAGATGGGAAGAGGTGTTTCCACTTCGCTAGAGTCACCAAGACAATATATTCAAAAATACTTTCAAAATAATACTCTTTCTTTTGTGATCTTTTAATTTTCTTTAACTCGTAGTCTTTTTCAATGTCAGAAATTATTAACTGCTAACTCCATCACGCAACACGAAACTTGCAACCCGTAACAATATAATTCGTTACGAGTTTTAAGTTGCGAGTTACGCGATCTAAAAATTTAAGGTGATATGTTCAATTTATTAGTATCTCTTGGCTAAACACATTACTGTGCTTACACCTGAGACCTATCAACCTGATCATCTTTCAGGAAATTGCCCTAACACCAATTTTAGAAACATTTTTTTATATTCATAAGATTGATGCGAAGCATCGGCTTCGCCTCTGATTTTATGTCACAAAAAATTTTCCCAAAATTGGTGCAAGGGATTGCCTAATCTTGAGGTGGGCTTCTTGCTTATATGCTTTCAGCAATTATCCCTTCCAAACTTAGCTACTGAGCAGTGCTCCTGGCGGAACAGCTCATACACCAGAGGTTTGTTCTTTCCGGTCCTCTCGTCACATATTTCCTTTATTTCTAAAGGTGTAGACTATATCTTCATCCTATGGCTCGCGAGCAATAGGAGTCGGCATATTATAGCGATTTATTTCCATATTCCATCCTTTCGCTATCCTACCTGTCATTCGAAAGTGACAGGCAAAGTCGTTACGGGGTCATCCCTAAAATGCAATATAATTCTTTTCTGGTTTTTTTCTTCTTGGTTGCATAATTTTCAGATTGAATTATAAGCATATATTCAACTAGCTTTTTATAATCCGACAGATTTAATTTCTTCTTTTGAAGAATTTTCGTGGATTTTAAAATTGTTTTTGCCTGGATTTTTTTGAATTTGATAAACGGCAACAACATTTCCAAAATTCTCTCCACTTGCTTATAGCCATTTATTCTAAGCTCGGTCATATTATCATTTCTTTTTGATAAATAACCGATTTTGAATATTTTTTTAATCCAAGTCAGAGGCTTATCATGACGCGAATCTTGATAAAAACAAATCGTAAGCATAAAACGACTTTTTCCATTATCGCTTCGCTTTTTAATTTGCATCATCAAGCTTCCATCTCCATCAAGAAAGCCTGCAATATATGCCAATTGATTTTTAGGAAGACTTCCCACGGTATTGCCTTAAAAATTATTTGGTCCTCAAGTTCATTATACCATAATTGAACGACCGAGATCAATTATTTTTTACAAAGCCGAATAATTTATGAAGGTTTCACCGTTATTAGCCGAATTGTCATTACGGATTACTCCGTAAAGTAGCAATTTCTTACTAGGAAAGAGTCCTCTCAAGCAATAACGCCTACAGCAGATAGGAGACCAACCTGTCTCACGACGGTTTGAACCCAGCTCGCGTACCGCTTTAATTGGCGAACAGCCAAACCCTTGGGACCTTCTCCAGCCCCAGGATGCGATGAGCCGACATCGAGGTGCCAAACCCCTCCGTCGATATGGACTCTTGGGAGGGATCAGCCTGTTATCCCCGGGGTAACTTTTATCTGATGATCTTCTACGCTCCTATAAGCGATAGTCGGTTCACTAAATTCTACTTTCGTAACTGATTGACTTATTGGTCTTGCAGTAAAGCTGGCTTATGCTTTTGCACTATCAGTCCGATTTCCATCCGGACCTAGCCAACCTTTGTAAACGCCTCCGTTGCCATTTAGGAGGCGACCGCCCCAGTCAAACTACCCACCAGGCACTGTTCCCGGTCTGGTATGAATCACTAAGACAGACATTACAAAATATAGAACCATTAATTACAACTTTAAACAAAGTATAATCTCTGGTTCATCATTGTTAGTCGTCTTTTCGACTCATAACAGACCAGGGTTAGAATTAAAACCTTGATAGAGTGGTATTTCACTGTCGACTCGACTTGCACCTGAATGCAAGCTTCAAAGTCTCCCACCTATTCTAGGCAACCAAAACTCTAATTCAATACCAAGTTGTAGTAAAGCTCCACGGGGTCTTCTCGTCTTGCTGCAGGTCGACGGCATCTTTACCGCCATTGCAATTTCACCGGGCTCTTCGTTGAGACAGTTCCCAAGTCATTACGCCTTTGATGCGGGACAGAACTTACCTGTCAAGGAATTTCGCTACCTTAGGACGATTTATTTGTGTTACTTTTTTCCTATTTTAGGATAAAACCTTCAGATGAATTATCTCTGAAGCTCATAGTTGCCTATGAGATCGGACTATATCATCGCGCAGAAAATTCTTTTCTAAATTTTCGCGGTTTGGCATATAGTCTCTGAGGATACTCTTGTGATTTTTCAAAATCACTCATTTCATATTTTCTTTTTCTGCCCTTGCCTTCATTCAAGCCCTCTCTCAGTTGGATAATTTCTTCTAAACCTTGGGAGGTTAAATGTTCTTTATTGAACATTTTTTCAGCAATTTGGCAAAAAATAGAAAAATTTTTCTTTTTTTGCTGAGAACGAAAATTAAATTTTCGAAAAAATGGAATTACTCGTTCTTGAATTGATAATGGATTGGAACAGGCATACATGTGCAGCCCATCCTTTCTTTGTTGAATTCTTCCACAACCTAAATGCTTTTTTAGTTGTGAGAGAATATAAGATTCTTTTTGAGAAACATTAAATGTCAGAACTACTTGCCATTTCATCAAATGGTCTTCTCTTTTACGGAGAGAAACATTAAAACTTCCTTCTCCATCTGTGAATCCTGCCAAATAATTTCCCCATTCCAATGGAATCCTATTTAACCAATTTTGATTGTTCATAATTTTTTAGAGTCTTTCCTGCTGATTGTCCGGCATCTCAATTCCCTTGAAATACAAAAAATGATTTTCACTGCTTCTTTTAATTTGAAGCGAGTACATTTTTTACTCCGGAGTTTCCAGCATATAGCCAAATTTTATAACTACAACCGTCAATTATAGTTATCGCCGACGTTCACTGGCGCTTCAGGGATTGGCTTGCACCGCTCCCGTTAACGTTCCAGCACTGGTCAGGCGTCAGCCCCTATACTTCCCCTTGCGGGTTTGCAGAGACCTGTGTTTTTGGTAAACAGTTGCTTGGGATCTTTCGCTGCGTCCC
>CAZSCF010000006.1:0-27011 GCA_964605365.1 uncultured Bdellovibrionales bacterium
TCATTGTTATTCTCTATGCCCAGGACATGGCCTGAGGGAGTTGTTGGTTTGTCGGAAGAAGAGAAGATGGAGAGGAGGTTGGAGGGGACGCTTAATTCCGGCAAGCCGTTAGAAACAAAGAAAGCACACAAAGCAAAAGCTCCGACTAGAATTGCTTTGGAAAATTCAGAAAATGCCCAAGAATTTTTTTTCTCATACTCCTCGCTTTTTTCTTCAAAAAAATCAGTTGCTAAAAAATTGGTCTTTGAATCTATCCTGAATTTATTTATGGCCCAATTTTCTCCTTGTTCTTTTTCTCTCTGATTTTTCTCTCTGCTCTTTTTTTATCTGAAAGAAATTTAAAATGACGAATCGTCATTATCAAAATACTTGGAATATTTTGGAAAAAATATTTTAACCAAAAGAAAGACGTTAAAGCAAAAATCAAATCAATCAGCGCTTCTGCAAATTCCCGTAAATTGCTGACGAAGAAAATAATGTAATTTGTAATCGTGTCTACCCCTGACCGAAAATACCCCTTGCTTACTTCCGTAAAATCAAGCGATTCAAAAAAAATATTTTCATTTTCAAAAACAGCTGGATTATTCCGAACAGTCTCTGCTCCTAAAACTTTACTGGTTGAATTTTTAGCAAAATCAAAATCTGGTTCCGGTATGTCAAGATTCATTACGCCAAAATATATTCCTCCGCTAAAAGCAACCAACAGCAAAAATGAAACAACCGCCGAAAAAATTTTTCCTGCCTCAGAAAACACACGAGCATCATTTCTTACGTTTATTTCCGAAAATTTAATCAACGAATTGCGACCTTCTTTCTTCGCCGCTTTTTTCTGAATAAAATCATTCAGCCAGTCTTCCGTTGTATACCAATTCCTCCCTAGCTTCTTCGATACTAAATCTCCAGAACGCGAAAGAGTGTTTAGATACTGCGGCGTACATCCCATTATTTTGGCCGCTTCGCGAAGAGTTATAAGTCCGCTCGCCAAAGAACTTTCATTGTAATTTTGGGACGAAAAATTTGCTGCCTTTTTTTGGCTTTTAGCATTATTATGATCATGCTTTGATGCTCGGATAAATTGTTTTTCTCTTTTGTTTTGCTCCTCCATTATTTTCCGTAGTCCCCAGATAAAACCAATTGAAATATTTGATATCAAAACTGGTAAATTATAGTTAAATTATACAATTTTTACGTATTTTGCACAACAATTTTCAACTAAGTTATCCACAGGTCGAATTTAATATTCAGTTTTATTTTTTATATCAAATATAAGGCTTCTTTAAGCCATTGTTTTGATGGCCAGATTTTTCAACAAAAAAACTCTGAACCAATCAGAGTTTTATCTTTAAGCTTGAGACTGACTCACCTCAAACCGTATGTTTTTATTTTAAAAAAATTTGAAGCTCAATTACAATAATTTATTTTTAATTATGTAAATATTTTACCTTGATTATTGTTTTTTAAATAAGCTTGAATTTTTCAAATATTCTCGTTTTTATAATATTCCGGCTGTACTAATGAACGTAAACACCATTACCGGAACCAGAGCGACAAGAACAGCAAAATTTCTTTCTTCTTCTTTTTTCATTTGCTCTATCCTTTTTTGGCATTCCGGGCAATCCGGACTGTCGCACTCTATTTTGATATCTTCCTCCATATTTTTGTTTTTGTTTTAATTATTAAATTTATTTAAATTAGCGAATTGAAATTTGGAACAAAAAAAGAAAAAAGCGGTAGTTTTATCCTGCATCAACTCTTTACCGGCACTTCCTTTAGCAGCAAGTGCCATCTTCGTAAAAAAATTAATGCGGGATTCACCCGCTTTTTTTAGTTGCCATCTTTATCACTATATTATCATTATACACCCAATCAAGACAAAAGTCAATACCACACAACATGGAACATACAATATGGAACATGGAACAAAAAAATTATGCAACAAGATTTTATTCCAAAAAATAACACCATGAAGATTCAGCTAAAAAAATTACTCCAAACTATAAATAGAGACCGCTGAAGAATGATATTTTTTTAGAAATTTCCCAGCCAATATAACGAGGTGTTTATACATGGTATGTAAAAATAAAAAGCGAGCCTGCGACCCGCTTTTCAATAAATCGTAAATCAAACTTTCTATTCTTGGGCGTCTTCTTTCTCTTTCAGTTTTTCATAAATCTTTTTTGAAATCTCTTTCATTAATTTTGCATCTGCTTTAAGAATGCTTTTGGCCGCTTCCCTTCCAACTCCCAATTTTATTTCCCCAAAAGAATATGAGTTGCCTTTCTTTTCGATAGCTTCCAATTTAGTTCCGGTATCCAAAATATCTCCGGAAGCAGAAATTCCTTCGTTATACATAATATCGAATTCCGCTGTCTTAAAAGGAGGCGCTACTTTGTTTTTAACAATTTTCACCTTCACTCTGTTGCCGACAATGTCTTCCCCTTTTTTAATTTGCGCCGATCGCCTGACTTCAATGCGCACAGAAGAATAAAATTTGAGTGCATTACCTCCGGTTGTTGTTTCCGGATTGCCAAAAACCACCCCGATTTTCATTCTAATCTGATTAATAAAAATAACAGTGCAATTTGATTTGGCTACAATGGCTGTAAGTTTTCGCAAGGCTTGAGACATCAATCTGGCCTGTCTGCCCATATGTTGATCTCCCATTTCACCTTCGATTTCCGCTTTCGGCACCAACGCCGCCACAGAATCCACCACAATTATACTAACCGCTCCAGAATTGACTAACGTTTCGACAATATCCAAGGCTTGCTCTCCATTGTCTGGTTGGGAAATTAATAAGTCCTTAATGTTCACACCTATTCTTCTGGCATATTCCGGATCCAAAGCATGCTCCGCATCAATAAAAGCTGCTGCTCCACCAGCCCTTTGCGCATTGGCAATTATATGCAAGGTCAAAGTGGTTTTTCCAGATGACTCCGGACCATAAATTTCAACTATTCTGCCTCGTGGAATTCCACCTATGCCCAAGGCTATATCCAAAGAAATTGATCCGCTCGAAATGGATTCTACATCCACTTTTTTGACATTTCCAAGCGTCATAATCACACCTTCTCCAAATTTATCTTTTATTTGTTCAACAACTGTATTCACTGCTTTGCTTTGTTCTTCTTTCATAAATTAAATTGTTAAATAGTTAAATTGCTAAATTGTTATTTGTAAATTTTATTAATGAATTAATTTCTATTGGAAGCCGCTTTAATATTTTAAAAATTTTATCATAATCATTTTTGCTTATTATGTTTCTTCTTTTCGATTTTTCAAGCCAATCAAGAGATTCATAGACGGAAGCTCTGGCAATTCTGTAGAAAACAATTTTGTCTTTTTTATTATATCGACCAAATCCCTCAGCAATATTGGCAGAAATTGAATCAACAGCTCTGACAAATTGACTACCTAGAGAAAATTTAGAAAAATTATCCCATTCTAATATTATTTTCCAAATTATATTTGAAAGAGAAAAGGCAATTTTGTAGGAATTTATTTTATTCAATGTCAAATACTCCTTAACCATTTGACAATATAGCCATTAAACAATTTAATACTTCATATCTTTTGTGAAAGTCACGTTTTTTATCGGGTTCGGCTTGTCGCCCAACGCACCAATGTCTTTCCCATTGAATTTTATAAAAGTACCACTGGCTTTTTCCGAGTTAATAACGATTTTTTCTTTAGCTGAAAATGATTGTATTCCGCCTGTCAAAATTGTTCCATTAAAAACCAAATTTCCGTCAGATTCAACGCTAACCAAAACCGGACCGGAATCAACTTTTATTTCCAAACTGATATTTTCTGCTTGCAAATTGCCATTTTCTTCTTCCAGATTTTCATTTTTTGCTTCTGCATTTTCATTAACGCTCGAGTCATCTTGAAAAACAGCCTGCACCGTTATAATTTCCTCTGTTTCCTTTTTGAATCGATTGATTGATTTTATGCTAATCACATTGGAACCCGCCTGCAAAATCAAATTTTCCCTAAAATTTCCTTCATCATTAACCAAAACCGGCTGCCCATTAACTAAAAGCTTAGCATCTCTGTCGGTAACTCCTTCAATCACTAGCGAGTTTCCGGAAACAATTGCGTTTTGCTCGGGATTCAAAACAACCAGCCTTGGAACATTCGCAAATGAACCAATTTCTTTGTATAAATAAACAACACCAGCTATAACCAAAAATGTGATCAGCGTCCCAGCAATAATTTTAGGAGTAAAAACAAAAGAATTTATTTTAAGAGGCTTTAACAATCTGAAGTTATTTTTTCCATTTTCTTTTTTGTTTTTGGAAAGGCGCAAATTTTTTTTAATTTCTTTTTCTTTTTCAAATAACTTTATCAGGGATTGATCATCAATACTCATAAAATCCGCATAACTTTTCAAAAAACCCTTAACATAAACATCGGCAGGTAAATTATCATAAGATCCCTCTTCAATAAATTCCAAATATTTAACTTGAATATTGGTATTTTTGGAAACATCCGTCAAACTTATTCGACGATCACTTCTAAGTTTTTTCAACTTTTCTCCTAACGTAAGCGTTCCGATACTTTTTTTGATAAAACCATTCATAAAAAAATTCAAAATTTAAAAGCCAAGACACGGAATTATGATTTAAAAATCAAAACCAGCAAAATTTTTATTTTTTATTTTTGAGTTTTTAACTTTGAGCTTTTTTTGTTACATTTGCCACTTATCTCTTTTCATTTGATCTGCCATAGGATCATCTCCGTATTCAGGATTCTCTTCCGAAAGATAAACCTCGCGAGGTTTTGCTCCATCTTGCGGTCCGACAATTCCTTTGTCCTCCAAAATATCCAAAAGCCTGGCCGCCCTGGCATAACCAACCCTGAGCTTTCTTTGTAATAATGAAGCTGAGGCTTTTTTGGCTTGAATAACGACTTCTTTAGCTTGTTCCAAAAGATCATCTTCGTCTTCGTTTTGCGAATTAAAATCAAGAATCCCTTGTGGTGCCATCGAAGAAGTTTTTTTTGCGACATCTTCTTCGCCGGTATCCAAATCACTGGGAACTTCGTCTTCATCAATTTTCTGACTTCGAATAAATTTCACAACCCGTTTTACTTCCGCTTCACTGACAAAAACACCCTGAATTCTTTTTGGTTTTGGAGAAGATGTCGAAAGATAAAGCATGTCGCCGCTACCCAAAAGTTTTTCTGCTCCAGCCATATCTAAAATTGTCCTGGAATCTATTTGTGTCGCCACCTGGAAAGCGATTCTGGTAGTAATATTGGCTTTAATAAGTCCGGTCAAAACCTCCACTGACGGTCTTTGCGTCGAAACAATCAAGTGAATTCCGACTGCGCGCGCCATTTGAGCCAAACGGACAATTGATCCTTCCACAATTTTTCCGTGACTACCCATAAGATCTGCCACTTCATCAATAACTATAACAATAAAAGGTAAGCTTTCCAGTTCTTCTTCGATGGTCTCATTTGTTTCCGGATTTGTATATTTTCTCTTTTCTCCTTTTTTGATTTTTTCGTTATATGATTTTATGTCTCGTGACGACACTTCTTGCAATAGCCGATACCTTCTCTCCATTTCGCCCACCGCCCACTTAAGAGCATTTAAAACTTTGTTGTTATCAACAATCACATCACTCAAAAGATGCGGAATTTTATTATATAAAGAAAGCTCAACTCTCTTTGGATCTATCATTAAAAATTTCAGATTTTTAGGAGAATTTTGATAAAGCAAGGTTGTAATAATCGAATTTATAGCTACCGATTTTCCCGTTCCGGTTGAGCCGGCAATCATCAAATGGGGCATTTTTTCCAAATTTCCCAAAATGAAATTTCCACTCACATCTTTACCTAAAGCCAATGTCAGATCAGATTCTCGTTCGGAAAAATCTTTGCTGCTAATCACATTTCTGAGACAAACCATCTCCGGAATTTTATTTGGAGCTTCAATGCCAATCAGAGATTTTCCAGGGATAGGCGCCTCGATCCTGATCGGATGTACGGCCATAGCCAAAGCCAAATCATTTTGCAAAGCTAAAATACGAGAAATTTTAACTCCCACTGCCGGGCGAAAACTGTATTGAGTAACCGCCGGACCAACTTTTATTTCTCCTCTTTCCACATCTATTCCAAAATTTTTCAAAGTTTTTTCAATAATTTCGGCATTTTTTTCTGTATTTCCTCCAACTGCCGTACCAGAACTTTCTTCCAGAAGATCTGGCGATGGAAGTACCCAGCCATTATTATTTCTTGATTTTTTACCCGTAAATTTTTTCTCATTCAAGAAAGAACTTTTAATTGATTGAGAAAATGATTTTCTGGAAAAACTTGAATTATTTTTATCATTTTCGAATTTATCCGGACCCTCAACAAATTCTATTTTCCCAATATTGCCATCGTCTTCCGCTTCTTTTTTTTCATCTTTGCCTTTCTCGAGATTTTTTTCAACCTTTATTTCAGATTCGATTATTTCTTTTTCCGGTAAAGCACCCTTTTCTTCTGGCACATTTTCCTCCTCATCTCTTTTTCCCAACGATTTTATTTTTAAAATAAAATTAATTATGGAAAAATTAAAAGTTACGATAAAACCGCAAAAAATGATAGCTAAAATAATCACGAATCCTCCGGCCTGTCCCAAATATTTGACTGCCATATGAGCTACTCCGAAACCGATATATCCTCCGCCTGATCCTTCTTTAGCAACCAGGAGCATTCTGTCGGGTGAAAAAAACCAGTGAAAAAATCCAGAAAGACCAAATAAGACAACGACGAGTCCGGCCAACTTGTAAACATAAAATGATGTTTCCTTTTTAAGAAGCAAAATAATCCCGGCTAATACTAAGAAAAATGGAAAAACAATTTTAGCCCAACCAATTGCCAAACCGGATTTATTACTCAAATAACTACCTACTATACCGGCTCTATCCAGAAAACCCAGAATTAAAACCAGTGCCAAGGCAAACAAAAAAACCGCTGCCACCCCTCTTTTGGCATCGGAGGCAATATTGGATCTGGGCCGCCTTTCTTCCATTTCCAATTTTTCTTCGTTTTTATTATATTTCTTTTTTCTTCCCATAATGTATTTATTTTAACACAAATTCAAAAAACAAAAAATAGCAAAATTACATATTATCTTCAAGCAAGAGGGAATCTAATTTATTGGGCTTAATAATGATATTATATCACTATCAAAATCCCCGTCAACACTGAGAAAAACAAAAACGACCATTGAACAATCAATCCTATTTCAACTCAACAAAAACCTTATTTTCAACAAAAAACACCCCATCTAAAATGAAGTGTTTTTTTGTTAAAAATCTCTTGATTTTAGTTCTTTCTTTTATAGCCTGTTCCAGCCGGAATAAGTTTTCCGATAATAACATTTTCTTTTAACCCTCTAAGTTTATCTTCTTTACCAACAACAGCGGCATTGATAAGAACTCGAGCAGTTTCCTGAAATGAAGCAGCTGATAAAAATGATTCGGTTGAAAGAGCTACTTTTGTAATTCCCATTAACAATCTTTCGCCCTTGGCCAATTCTTTATTTTCGTTTTTCATAGCATTATTTACTTCCTCAAATTCATCTTTTTCTACGATTTCACCTGACACTAAGGTTGAATCTCCTGAATCGTTGACAAGCACGCGACTAAGCATCTGTCTGACAATAATTTCAATATGCTTATCGTTGATGCCTTCACCTTGAGAGGCATAAATTTCCTGAATTTCACGCACAATGTATCTATGAACTTCTTCCCATCCCATTGTTTTATATAAATTTTTAAGCTCAATATTGCCCTCAACCAATTTTGAACCTTTACCAACCAAATCGCCTTCCGCCACTTTTAAAGTGCTGCCAGCTGAAACTTGATATTCCTCAATTTTTTTAGTCTTATCTTGCGATTCGATTTTAATGGTAATTACTTTTTCGCCACTTGTAATTTCCGTAACTTTTCCATCCGATCTGGCAATGGCCGCTTCTCCTTTTGGAGGTCTGGCCTCAAAAAGTTCTTCCACACGCGGCAAACCTTGTGTAATATCAGATCCGGCAATACCTCCAATATGGAAAGTACGCATAGTCAACTGTGTTCCGGGTTCTCCAATAGCCTGTGCCGCCACAATCCCAACTGCTTGTCCGATTTGCACTAAGTTGCCTCGTCCCAAGTCAACACCATAACATTTTTGGCAAACTCCGCGCGGAGTTTTACAAGTCACAACCGATCTGATTTTAATTTTTGGAATATTTAATTTTTCTATTTTGAGTCCCTGCTCTTTGCTAATCAAGTTGCCTTTTTCAACAATAATTTCACCACTCTGCGGATCGGCTACATCTTCAAGCGCAACTCGACCGATAATACGAGCAGCAAAACTTTGTCCAATTCTATCGGAATCCTCTTTATATAAATAAATTCCGGATTTGTCTTTGCAATCTTCTTCTTGGACAATTACATCCTGTGAAACATCCACCAATCTTCTGGTTAGATATCCGGCTGTTGCAGTTCGCAGAGCCGTATCTGCCATACCTTTTCTGGCTCCATGAGTCGAAATAAAATATTCCAACACATTCAAGCCTTCTTTGTAACAACTTTTAATCGGCAATTCAATTGTTTCACCGGTAGGTCCCGCCATAAGACCCTTCATACCTGACATCTGAACCACGACTGATTCCGAGCCTCTGGCCTTGGAATAAACCATGGAATAAACCGGGCCTTCTTTATCCATTGATCCTCGCACCAAATCCGTAATGGTATTTTTGGCGTCATTCCAAATTTCGATGACACGCGTTTTTCTCTCTTCTTCGGTCAAGAGTCCCATATTGTATTGCTGTTTAACCGTTTCTACTTTACTTTCTGATTTATTCATAATATCTCGTTTTTCGGACGGAACAGTTAAATCCTCCATTCCCCAGCTTATTCCAGATTTGGTTACAAATTCAAAACCAAGATTTTTAATATCATCTATAAATCTCACCGCTTCTTCATGACCGGAAATTTCCATAACCTTAGCCACCAAAGCTTTAAGTTCTTTTTTGGTCATTTCTTCATTTAAGAATCTGAGTGCTTCCGGCAAAATTTCATTAAGTCTGATTCGTCCTACTGTCGTTTCAAGCACTTTTCCATCAAACGGAACTTTTATTTTCGCTTGAATATTAATCACTCCGAGCTCATAAGCCATAATCGCCTCATTGAAAGATCCAAAAAACTTGCCTTCGCCTTTAGCTCCATCCAGCGCATGGGTAATATAATAGCATCCCAAGACCATATCCAAAGTCGGGATGGTAATCGGATCGCCACTGGCCGGTTTCAGAAGATTTCGAGAGCTCAACATCAAATTTTCACTTTCCCATCTGGCTTTATTGGTAAGCGGAACGTGAGCTGCCATCTGGTCTCCGTCAAAGTCAGCATTGAAAGCGGAGCAAACCATCGGATGAACTTGAATAGCCTTACCTTCGATTAAGACCGGACGAAAAGCCTGGATACTTAAACGATGCAAAGTCGGAGCGCGATTTAGCATTACATAATGATGAGAAATAATTTCATCCAATATCTCATATGATTCTTCGCTTTCGGCTTCTACCATTTTGCCGGCACTACGAACATTATAGGCAACTTCTCTTTCAATTAATTTATTGATAATAAACGGTTTAAAAAGCTCCAGCGCCATTTTCTTTGGAATTCCACATTGATAAATTTTAAGTTTCGGACCAACCACAATAACACTGCGTCCTGAATAATCGACACGCTTTCCCAAAAGATTTTGTCTGAAACGTCCTTGTTTTCCTTTTAGAGTATCGGCCAAAGAACGAAGTGCTCTTTTTTGTCCGGTTGAGGCTGCCACACTCACTTGACCGCGTCTGGCATTGTTATCAAATAAAGCATCCACGGCTTCCTGCAACATTCTCTTTTCATTACGGGTAATAACTTCTGGTGCACCAATCTCAATCAATTTTCTAAGACGATTATTTCTATTGATAATTCTGCGATAAAGATCATTCAAATCAGAAGTTGCAAAACGACCCCCGTCCAAAGCCACCATCGGTCGTAAATCCGGCGGGATAACAGGAATAATTGTCGGCAACATCCACTCCAAATTTAAACTGGCCTTTAAAAACCCTTGGAACAGTTTGATTCTTTTTAATATTTTTTTCTTATCCGCAATTTCTTCGTTATTCAGATCAGCCTTTAATTTCTTTATTTCATCTTCAATTTTTATGTTTTCCAAAACTCTTCTGATCGCTTCGGCACCAATCCCGGCCGAAAAAACTTGTCCGTAGCGAGAAGACAAATTAAAATACTCGAGTTCCGAAATAATTTTCAATTTCGCCAAACCTCTCAATTCATCCTTCGCATTTTTATAAATTGATTTTAATTCTTCGATCCTTTTGTCTCTTTCTTTTTCTTCCAGCTTATTGATTTCCTTGACCTTGCTTTTATATTCTTGTTCGAGTTGATTTAGAGCCTTTGATCTTTCTTCTTCCTCCACATTTAAAATTATGTAGCTGGAAAAATAAATAATTTTTTCCAGTTCCTGAGGACTCATCCCCAGAGCCATTCCGATCTTTGAAGGAACACCACGTAAAAACCAGATATGAGAAACCGGCACTGCTAATTGAATATGCCCCATCCTTTCGCGACGAACACTCGAGCGGGTAACTTCCACTCCGCATTTATCACAGACAATTCCCTTGTATCTGATTCTTTTATATTTTCCGCAATAGCATTCCCAATCCTTGGATGGTCCAAAAATTTTCTCGCAAAAAAGACCGTCCTTTTCATAACGTTGCGTCCGATAATTGATCGTCTCCGGGCGCGATACTTCTCCATTTGACCAATTCAAAATTTCCTCCGGACTGGCAAGTTTTATTTTAACGCTATTAAAATCACTGACTTTGGTTATAGAATCCATATTATATATAAATTTTAAATTCTAAATTTTAAATTTTAAATCAATGTTTTAATTTCAAAATTCATAAATTAATTCATTGAAAATTGTTTAGAAATTAGAAATTAGAAATTAGAAATTTTAACTTTATACTTGCGTGGCTGTATCACCTTCTTCTTTCTTATCTTCGTCATCCTCTTCTTTCTTGGCTCCGACAAGCTCAATACTAAGAGACAATCCCTTAAGCTCATTAACCAAAACATTGAAAGACGTTGGGATATTCGGACTCTTGATCATTTCGCCCTTGATAATAGACTCATAGGCCTTGGATCTTCCCATCACATCGTCGGATTTAATAGTAAGCATTTCTTGCAAAGTATAAGCCGCACCATAACCTTCAAGCGCCCAAACTTCCATTTCTCCGAATCTTTGTCCTCCGAACTGCGCTTTTCCTCCCAAGGGTTGCTGCGTAATCAAAGAGTAAGGGCCGATAGATCGCATATGTATTTTATCGTCAACCAAGTGATGCAGCTTCATTACATACATAACTCCTACCGTAGATTTATTATCGAAATATTCTCCGGTCTTTCCATTTACCAATCTGACCTTTCCATCTTCCGGAAGTCCGGCTCTTTCTAATTCTTCTTTAATTTGTTTTTCCGAAACTCCACTTAAAGACGGTGAAGCCGCTTTATATCCCAATCTGGAAGCTGCCCATCCCAAATGAGTTTCCAGAATCTGGCCAATGTTCATACGACTGGCTACGCCAAGCGGATTAAGAACCATATCGACAGGAGTTCCGTCCGGCAAATAAGGCATATCTTCAACAGGTGCAATTCTGGATATGACGCCCTTGTTTCCATGTCGTCCGGCTAATTTATCGCCAACTGAAATTTTCTTAAGCTGCGCCACTGAAACCTGAATTTGTTGAATAACTCCGGTAGTTAGTTTGTCTCCTTGTTCGCGAGAGAATATTTTGATATCAACGACTTTTCCATATTCACCGTGCGGTAAATAAAGCGAGCTGTCTTTTACGTCTCGAGATTTTTCTCCGAAAATAGCTCTTAACAGTCTTTCTTCCGAAGTTAAATCACCTTCGCCTTTGGGAGAAATTTTTCCAACCAAAATATCACCGGATTTTACCTCGGCTCCAATTCTGATAATTCCGGTTTCGTCCAGATTCTTCAGTCTTTCTTCTCCGATATTTGGGATGTCTCGAGTTACAACTTCCGGACCAAGTTTTGTGTCACGAACATCGATTGAAAAATCTTCAATATGAATTGAGCTGTAACGATCATCTTGTAAAAGTTTTTCCGAAATTACAATAGCATCTTCATAATTAAATCCTTCCCAAGGTATAAAAGCCACTAGAATATTTTGTCCAAGCGCCAATTCCCCATGATCAGTCGAGGCGCCATCCGCCAAAAGTTTTCCTTTCTTAACGATATCGCCTTTTTTCACTCGCGGAATCTGATTCATACAAGTGAAAGCGTTGGATTTTACAAAATTTTGCAATGGATATTCTCTGCGCAAATATGGTTTTTTGGAACCGATTTTAGCCTCTTCTTTGACCACGATATGCATACTGTCAACTTCGACAACCTCCCCGCTTTCTTTGGCATTAACTACCTGCCCGGAATCGGAAGCGGCCTTGTCTTCAATTCCCGTTCCCACAACCGGAGATTCCGGTTTTACACAAGAAACAGCCTGTCTTTGCATATTGGATCCCATTAAAGCACGGTTGGCATCGTCATGTTCCAAGAATGGAATAAGAGCCGTAGCCACGGAAATCATTTGTTTGCAAGAAACATCTATATAATCGATTTTTTCCGCTTCAATCTCAGCTGCATTGCCTTTGACTCTGGCTTCAACAATTTTATCCAAAATATTTCCAAATTCATCCAGGATTACTCCGGCATGCGCAATATTTTTTCTATCTTCCAAAGTTGCGTTAACATATTCAATTTCATCGCTCATCCAAGGTTTGATTTTTATCGTTTTGAATTTTTTATTACCGGCAATAACCTTGGCCATTTTTTCATCAATGAACGCCCCAGCTTTATTGTCATCAATATCTTCATTCAGAAACTTATGTAATGTTTTTTCTTCCGTATTTTCCACCTCTCGATAAACCTTAAAATAGGGAGTTTCCAAAAATCCGTATTTATTTATTTTGGCATAAGTTGCCAAATGTCCTACCAGACCGATATTCGGACCTTCCGGAGTTTCTACCGGACAAATTCGACCATAATGAGAATGATGAACATCGCGCACTTCAAACCCGGCCCTTTCTCGAGTAAGGCCGCCCGGACCCATTGCTGAAAGTATTCTTTTGTGCTCCAGTTCTGCCAACGGATTAACCTGATCCATAAATTGCGAAAGTTGCGAACTGGAAAAAAATTCTTTGATAGCTGCCGTAATCGGACGAGAATTAATAAGCTGCCCCGGAACAACAGTGTCAATTTCACAAGTACTCATTCTATCCTTGATGTTACGAACCATTCTGGCAAAACCAACGCGCAATTTATTTTGCACCAACTCTCCAATCGCTCTCACTCTTCTGTTTCCCAAATGATCGATATCATCAGCTTGGGCAGTCTTATCGTTATTAAGACGAATGATTTCTTTAATAATAGCAACCAGGTCTTCTCTGCGCAGAACTCGATAATCTTCAGTGTTTGGAAAATCGAATTCTAATCTTTGATTGAGGCGATAACGTCCGACTTCACCAAAGTCATATCTTTCAAAATTAAAAAACATCGAATCAATCATTTGTTTGGCATTGTCTTCGGTTGCCAAATCTCCCGGACGAATTCTTTTATAAACTTCTTTATAGCCTTCGCCCTGATTTTTAGTTGAATCTTTTTCAATAGTTTTTTGAATATATTGTGTTTCGCCTTTATCAATATCTTTAAAGAGGTCCAGTAAATCTTTGTCACTGGAATATCCGAAAGCTCTAAGCAAGGCTGTCACGGGAACTTTTCTTTTGCGATCAATTTTAACCGAAAGGACTCCCTCAAAATCTGTATCAATTTCCAACCAAGCTCCACGATTCGGAATAATTTTGGCTCCAAAAAGTCTTTTTCCTTTTTGATATTCCATCGTAAAGAAAACTCCGGGACTTCTAATAAGCTGGCTCACAACCACTCTCTCAACTCCATTAATCAAGAACGTTCCTCGATCTGTCATAATAGGAAAATCACCCAGGTATATTTCCTGCTCTTTTATTTCACCCGTGCTTTTAATTACTAATTTTACCTTGCAACGCAGAGGAGCCTCATAAGAAATGTTTTTATTCTTGGCAGTTATTTCATCATATTTTGGATCATCCAAATAATAATCTTCAAAATAAAGTTCAGAATCTTTGCCGGTAAAGTCAACTACCGGATTGACTTCCTTAAAAAGTTCTTTTAAGCCATTTTCCAAAAACCAATTGTATGAATTAAGCTGGGTCTCGATCAAGTTTGGCAATGAGACCATTTTTATGGGCTTAAAAAATTTTCTTTTTGATAATGAAGACTGCAAACTAAAAGTCTCTTTAACTTTCAATTCTTTTTGGGCTTTAGACATAAAAACAACACCCATCCCTTACTTATTTCGTTTAATTTCTAAGAAATAAGCAATCTGGATAGTTTTATTTAAGATATTTAATTTGATTTCGCGTATTTGAAAAACAATTTTTTCCCCTTGTTGGGTAGTATATAATTTGAAAGGCAACTTCCTAGTTGCCACTTACTTGACAAACATAAATTCATTTTACACGAAATAAAAATAAATGCAAGTATTAAATTTACTTTTTGTCAAATTTTTTCTAAAAATTTCTTGTTTCAGAGATATTTTGCCTTATTTAAAGCATTTTATGAAAAAAGTTTCTTTTTTCCAACTTGTGCCTTGCCTAAGGAAAAGCCCCTTTTTCCCAAAGTTATCCACAACCCAGTATCAGCAAGTCTTCAATTTTATATTTCTGATGGCTGAATTAATAAAGGTTTGCCAAATTCAATTTGCAAATTCTTTTGCTTAGAACCAATTATTCCAATTCCTATATTTTCATTAAAATCAACAGCATCCTTTGGCAATTCAATTTCAAAGTTAAAGGGAATTTCTTTTTTGCCATTTTTGTTTTATCCTCGCGTTTTGCTAATGCATATCGTTGAGATCTCTTATATATTTGCTTAAAAAATTTTCAATCAGCTTGACGATTTCACTTTTCATTTCTGCCGGACTCTGTGCCACAAGCACTGCAAATCTATACAAAGTTTCATCTGATACGCTAAGCCATTTTTTATTCTTATACAGAAAAAGGAGCAAGGCAGTAACCGCAATTCGCTTGTTGCCATTTTGAAACGGATGATTTTTAATCATCAAATAGAACAAGACTGATGCTTTGCCTATAAATCCTTTATATAGATTCTTTCGCGCAAATTTTTGAAACGGAACAGCCAGACAGCTTTCCAATACATTAGGGAAGCGCGTTGAAAATTCCGGGATAGGTTCATTCCAACTCATTGTCTCCCTTGCCATTCTATGCGCAATATATTCAACCTCTTTTATATTGAGATTTTTATTCATAAACACTTGTTATTCTTTGCCTAAACGTTGCAGAGTTTCTCCGTATTCTTCTATGACCTTTTTCACTCCTGCTGCCAATATTTTCTTTTCCTCTTCACTGATATCTCTGCCGAGATTGCTTTCCAGCTCTTCTTTGGGTATGGCAAAATTCCTACCGATCTTTTCGGCATGTAAAGCTCCTCTTTTTATTCTGTTGAAAACTGCTACTCGGCTTATGCCTAATATTTTTGCAGCTTCCGAAGTAGTTAAAAATCTATTTTTGCCCATATTTAAAGCTTTTTTAATTTATTTGATAACTAATCTATAACCATATTAACATATGTTAACTTTCATGTCAAGTGTTAACACAAAAACAGGCCCTATTTGGACCTACTCACCTCCCTCTGTCTCCACAATTTTATAATTTTCTACTTAAAGAAATTAAAAGTCTTTTCTACTGTTTTCAAAATTCGATAAGAAGTAAAAGGTTCCTTAAGATCGCTCTTGGTTACAATTTTTTTAATATCTTTTAATTGAAGTTTATTTTTTTTGATTAATTTATCAATCATTGGTAGCAGTTTTTCTGTCAAATCACCTTTTTCTTCAAAGGAAATCATATCCAAAACCTTCCTGCCGTCTTTCAGGCAGAGTTCAATTTTCTTGTTTTCAAGTTTAATTTCAATTGTTGGCATAATATTTAATCTTTCCTGATTATTTTTATTCCTCTGATTCCAAGCAGCAATAATCCGATAATTATTATTTTCAACAAATAATGTCCGTGCAAGTCTATGAGGTTTCTAGCCATTGGCGTCATCTCATTGACAATTAAGTGCGCAGCAATGCTAATCGGTAAAACTAAAAACATCCAGCTTCGCGTTGAGATATCCAACCTGAGCTTTAAAAAGATCTTTCGTGTCAGTAAAGAAAACAAATATACTCCCGCAAACGCAACCACAAAATCAAAAATAGCATACTCGCCAATGTGAAATTGTCTCAGAAATTCAATGGGAATCATATGATTTGTTAAAAAAATTACTGTCTACCTTACATACTCATTCTATCACAAAAACAAAAAACATCTACTGAAAGATGCTTTTCTCTTTGGAGCGGGTAGGGGGAATCGAACCCCCATCTCAACCTTGGAAGGGTCGCATAAGAGCCATTATACTATACCCGCCTGATACATTTTATTTTTTGTAAATCATCATTCTTTGTCGGAGTGCTGGGAATCCTCCTCGCTCCGACTCGGAGTCTGGGCGCTACACACAGAAAGCTCGCACTTGTTCACTTTCTACTCGCGCCCTTCGATCTCCTTGAACTGCCGAATCAGATGGAAAAAATAACAAAAAAATTTTTTCTTTCTTTGTCGGAGTGCTGGGAATCGAACCCAGTCGACATGCTCCTTCACCCCTCACCTTTATTAGTAGTCGGAGCGCCGAGAGTCGAACTCGGACTAAATGGTCCCAAACCACTCGTACTACCGCTATACTACGCTCCGATAAAAAAGGTGAAGGGCAAGAAGCATGCGTACTACCGGTATACGACACTCCGAATTCTGCAATAATCTAACGGTACGCTCTGCAAAATATTACTTGGTAATAATATAATTTAAAATAATATAAGTCAATATTTTTCCCTCAAAAACAAAATCCCGTTTTATACAGGATTTTGTCGCTATCTTTTTTACTCTGCCGCTAATGAACTGTGTCCATTGCCAGCAGAACGAAAAGACAGTTGAAATTTAACTTTAGTAAAGTTAAAGCAAAACTATCTAACAGCTTCTTTCAAAGCCTTTCCAGCGGTAAACTTAGGAACTGACATGGCCGGAATTTGAATTTTAGCTTTTGTTTGAGGATTAATTCCTTCTCTAGCTGCTCTTTTTGAAAGCTTAAAGGTTCCAAAACCAGTCAAAGTTACCTTGCTTCCACCCTTGATTGATTTGGTTACCATTTCTGTAAAGCCATCAATTACTGCTTCAACATCTTTTTTTGACAAATCTGTTTTAGCTGAGATTTCCGCTACTAAAGCATCTTTATTTACATTTCCTAGCATAATATCACCTGCCTTTCTAGTTTAATCCCTTTAAAAAAATTTTTGAGATCATTTTATTCCTGCTTAAATTTTACTTTTTTCGCTAAAATAAAGCAAATGGAAGTTATCCACAACCCAGTTGGATGGAAATCTTCGAATTCATCCAACGGGTTGTAACCCCGTTAAATGTGAACAAAGTGAACTATTAAACTGGGGCACAACATAAATCCTACTTGGCATATTCTACTGCACGAGTTTCCCTAATAACATTCACTTTTATTTCTCCGGGATATTTAAGCTCTCTCTCGATTTTATCGGCAATAGCGCGAGACAATTTAATTGACCCATAATCATCAATCTTGTCAGGTTTTACAAAAACCCTTATCTCTCTTCCCGCCTGAATAGCATAAGTTTTCTCCACTTCTTCAAACGAGTTGGCTACATTTTCCAAATCTTCCAAACGTTTTAGATAATTTTCCAGGGTATCTTTCCTGGCACCCGGGCGACTGGCCGAAATAGCATCCGCCGCAGCCACAATCATCGATTCCGCATTTTCAAAAGGATAGTCTTCATGATGAGCTTTCATCGTATCGACTATATCTTTACCCATTGAAAATTTCTGAAGTATTTTTATTCCAATTTCCACGTGTGTGCCTTGAACTTCATGGTCAATTGCCTTTCCAATATCATGCAAGAGACCAGCCTTTTTAGCCAGATTTACGTCTGCTCCAAGTTCGGCAGCCAAAGCACCCGAAAGATGAGCCACTTCCAAGGAATGTAGCAATGCATTTTGTCCATAACTGGTTCGATATCTGAGTCTTCCCAGAATTTGAATCAGCTTTGGATCAATCCCAACAATACCAACATCATAGGCTGCCGCTTCCCCGGCCTCTTTTACCTTATTGTTAATTTCGTTCTTGGCAAATTCAACCGCTTCTTCAATTTTAGTCGGATGAATTCTGCCATCTGAAATTAATTTTTCCAAAGTAATTTTAGCAATTTCTCTTCTAATCGGATCGAATCCAGAAATAACAATAGCTTCAGGAGTATCATCTACAATTATTTCAACTCCTGTGAGCCTTTCAAGCGCTTTGATATTTCTTCCTTCCCTTCCAATTATTCTGCCCTTTACTTCATCAGAAGAAATACTGATAGTGCTGGTTGTCACATCGGCCGCATGAGATCCGGCATATTTTTGGATTGCCTGCGTCATAATCTCCTTGGCTTTTTTGTTCAAATCCTCCAGTCCATCATTCTCTAAAACTTTTAATTTTTTGGCTAAAAGCTCGCGACTTTCTTCTTCGGTTAACTGAATAAGAACCTTTTTAGCCTCTTCCTTGGAAAGTCCGGCTATTTTTTCCAATCTTTTTAATTCCTGTCTTCTTGTTTCTTCTGCTTCTTTTCTTATTTGCCTGATTTCGTCCGCTTTTTTCCGCAAGATATTTTGTTCTTTTTCAATTTCAACTATTTTCTTTTCCAATGTCTCTTCTCTTTTGTCCAAACGTTCTTCCAGTCTCATTATTTGGCTCTCTCTATCCTGTTCTTTTTTCTTGGCTTCCTCCAAAATATTAACAGCTTTGCTTTTTGAGTCCAATAAAATCTCTTGAGCCGATTTTTCCGCCTCTTCAATCATTTTGGAAGCCTTGCCTTCCGCCGTATTTAATTGTTTTTTAGCGATAGTTTGTCTTGTATAATATCCCAAAAAGATGCCTATTGCCAAACAAAAAAATCCAATTGCAAGAATTGTTAGATTCATTTCCATATGTTTTTTCTCTATTCAATTGATAAGTCATGTCTAAGTCTTAAAAAAATTACATTATAATATCAATATGAACTACTGATTTTTAATAAATTACTTAAATACACCACCTATTGATAGTATTATAAGCGACCATTTTTGTCAAAACAACTCCCAAATGTTAGAATTACGTTACTGCATTGCTAAATTGCTTCATCGTTTCATTGCTTTATGATTTCAGCGATTTAACAATTTAGCCTACCTGTCGGCAGGCAGGCCATGTAACAATTTAACAATGAACCTATGCATAAGCCGGTAGTTTTAATTGTTTTGGACGGTTGGGGAATCGGGAAAAATGAGAAAGGCAATCCTATCGCAGAAGCTTCCCTGCCTACCATAGAAAAATTAAATACTTTCTATCCGTCCTTAGCCCTTCAAGCTTCCGGAATTTCCGTTGGCTTGCTTTGGGGTGAGCCCGGAAATTCAGAGGTTGGTCACAAAATAATGGGCACTGGAAAAACAATCTATCAGGATCTTCCGCGCATTATCATGGATATCCAGAATGGTGAATTTTTCAAAAACAAAGCCCTGTTAAAAGCGATTGAAAATGCAAAAAAAAATAATTCTTCCTTGCATTTAATGGGCATGATCGGAGAAGGTGCGATTCATTCCAGCATGGATCATTTCTACGCCTTATTGGAATTAGCAAAAAATCACCAAGATATAAAAACATACCTTCACCTTTTTACTGATGGACGCGATTCAAATCCTGAAGCTGGAATGAAAATAATCAAGGAAATCATAGAAAAAATAGGAGATAGCCCCAACATTCAGTTGGCCACCATGATCGGAAGATGTTTTGCTATGGATCGAAATAACAATTGGGATAAAACCGAGAAAGCCTACAATGCAATAATTGATGGCAAGGGAGAAAAAATAACTGATCCGTTAAAATATCTTCAGGAATCCTACGATAAAAAAATATTCGATGAATATCTGGAACCGGCAGTGTTAACCGACCAAGATGGAGTTCCTGTTGGAAAAATTCAGAAAAACGACTCTGTTATTTTTTTTAATTTCCGAGAAGATCGCGCCAGACAAATTGCCGAGGCTTTTGCCCTACCAGGATTCGTAAAATTTGAAAGAAGGCTTATTGAAAATTTAGAATTTGTAACATTCACTCAATACGAAGATGACCTTCCGGTAGATATTGCCTACCCTCCCTTAAAACCCGGGGAAACCCTGGGAAAAGTTTTGAGTCGAAAAAATTTATTTCAATTTAGAATTTCCGAGACAGAAAAGTTTGCTCACGTTACATATTTTTTCAATGGAGGAGAGGAAGCCGTTTTTTTAAAGGAAGATCGAGTCATTATTCCGTCGCCTGCTATTGATCGTTTTGATAAAACTCCGGAAATGAGTGCACAAAAGATAACTGACAAAGTTTTAACCACTCTTGAATTAAAAAAGTATGCGTTTATCTTAATAAATTATGCCAATGCCGATATGGTTGGCCACACTGGCAATAAGGAAGCGATCATCAAAGCTGTCGAAACGATTGATTCTTGTTTGTCTCGTCTTATTCCGGCAGTACTCTTGCAAAATGGATGTCTTCTTATTACTGCCGATCACGGAAATGCCGAAGAAGTAATTAATGTCAATGGCGAAATCAATACGGAACATACGACCAATCCGGTTCCCCTTTGGTTCGTAACTTCTGAAAATCACTCAGACACACAACAAAAATTGATCGGCAGAAACGGACAAGGAAGTGTTAAGACATCCGGGCTTCTCAGCGATATCGCTCCGACTGTTCTGGATCTTCTTGAAATCAAAAAACCAGACGAAATGACCGGTGAAAGTCTGCTGCCACTGCTGAAATAATTTTAAGTTTTAAATTATAAATTTGTTATTTAAAATTATCCGACATAAAAACTCCGACTTAATCGGAGTTTTTTTATGTTTTATGCTGCATGTTGTATGCCTGCCGGGAGGCAGTTCTATGCTTTGATTATCTTATCTACAATTCCATACTTTTTTGCTTCTTCCGCGCTCATAAAATAATCTCGGTCAGCATCTTTTTCCACTTTGGCAATTTTTTGTCCGGTATGTTTGGCCAGAATTTCATTCAGCTTTTTCTTGATGTTCAAAATATGTTTGGCGTGAATATCGATGTCCGTCGCTTGACCCTGCGTTCCGCCCATCACCTGATGAATCATAACTTCACCATTAGGTAAAATGCTTCTTTTATCTTTTGCTCCAGCCGCTAAAAGGAGAGCGGCAGCCGAAGCGGCTGTACCAATGCAAATTGTCGCTACGTCCGCTTTCACATATTGCATTGTGTCATAAATTGCCAAAGCTGAAGTTACTTGCCCGCCAGGAGAATTAATATAAAGTTTGATATCATCTTTCGATTGTGAGTCCAAGAAAAGCAGCTGCGCAATCACGCTATTGGCTACCGCATCATCAATCGAACCGCCTAAAAAAATAATTCTATCTTTGAGAAGCCTGGAATAAATGTCATAAGCCCGTTCACCATAACTCGTCTTTTCAATAACGGTTGGAATAAGATATTGGTTTGAAATTTTATTGCCCATAAAATTAATTTAAAATTTTTCAATACTATATTAGCGATAAGCCCGAATAAATATTTTATTCCGGACGCTATCGCATTTTTATCAGCAATACGTACACCTTAGTGAGCCAACCTATTCTACAATAATACACACTTGGACTTACTATGAGTTATTTAAAGTTTGCTCAAATATTCCAACACTCTTTCATTCTCCAGTGTTCCTTTGGCAAAAGCATACAATCTTTCCATATCAATATTTTTTTTCAAATCTTTCACATTTTTATAATATTGCATGGTTTTATTCATCTCGGCTTCCACTTCTTCCGCCTCAACCTTGATTTCTTCTTGCTTAATAATTTCTTTAAGTGCCAGAGCCGAAATTACTCTTTTTTCCGCCTGTGGCATCCAATCTTTTTTCAAGTCATCTTTTTTCTTGCCCAGTTTTTCCAAATATTGATCCAGATTCATACCCATAGTTTGAATTTGATATCCAAACTCTTCCAACATTTTTTCGGTTTCTCTTTCGACTAAAATATCCGGCAATTCGGTTTTGGAATTTTCAATTATTTTTTCAATATATTCTCTTTGCTGCGCGTCTTTTTGCTTGTGTTTTTCTTCGTGCTCAATGCCTTCCTTGATATTTTTTTTAAGTTCTTCCAAATTTTCAAATTTTCCCAAACTCTTGGCAAAATCATCATTGATCTCGGGAGTTTGTCTTTCCTGAACCAAATTCATTTCGACTTTGAAAGTCGCCGGTTTGCCGGCCAAATCTTTTTTAAAATAATCTTTCGGAAAAGCCAGCTCGAATTCCTTTTTTTCTCCTTCTTTCATGCCTATTAAATTATCTTCGAAGCCGGGAATAAAAACGCCTTTACCTAGGACTAATGGATGTTTTTTGCTGGTACCGTTTTCAATTGGCACGCCACCCATCAGAACTTCAAAATCCACTTCCACACTGTCGTTTTTTTGCGCAGCCCTGGCCACTGTTACCAATTTCACCCGACTATTGGCGATTTTTTCCAATTCCAAATTTATTTCATCCTCAGTAGCTTCAATCTTTTTTTCTGAATATTTTTTATTTATCTTTTTAACTTCGTTTTTGTATTTTTCGGAAACCGCAATTTTGGGCATAACCGACGCCACTGCCGTATACTTAAGATCTTTACCTTCTTCAACTACTTTAATTTCAACATCAGGCGCGCCAATAACTTCTAATTTTTGCTCAGTTACAAAATCGGCGTAGCTTTTTTGCACCGCTTTTTCAGCCGCTAAATTTAAAATGGTTCCCTTGCCAACTTTCTGCTCAATTAAATGGCGCGGCGCTTTCCCCGGACGAAAACCATCCACTTTTATTTCTTTGGAAGCTTCCGCAGCAGCTTGATCCAAATATTTTTCCCACTTGTCCCAAGTCACGCTCACTTCAAATTCAATTCTTGATTTCGGTAATTCTTTCATGATTATTTTCTTTAGTAATTATTGTTTAACTATGATAGTATGCCACTCCAGAAAAGGCTGTGCTTAAAATTTATTATTTATTTAGTCGCGAAGACAGCCAAAATATTTAAAATATTCGCTAGCTCGTTTATTGAATTGACCATTATTATCCGAGCGGGCAGGGTTTTATGTCCCGTAGGGACATAAAGAGCGAGGACAATACTGAGTTTTTATTCACGCTGGGGATAAAAACGTGTCAAGGCAATAAACGAGCTAGCGAATAAAATAATCCTGGATTAGATTATGAATCCGGCAATCAGCAAAGCCACAATATTGATGATTTTGATCATTGGATTGATAGCCGGACCGGCTGTATCCTTGTATGGATCGCCGACTGTGTCTCCGGTTACTGCTGCCTTGTGAGTTTCTGATCCTTTACCTCCAAAATGCCCTTCTTCAATATATTTTTTGGCATTATCCCAAGCACCACCGCCAGATGTCATTGAAATGGCTACAAATACGCCCGTAATTATTGTTCCCACAAGCAAGCCGCCTAAAGCTTCCGGTCCCAAAATGAATCCAACTGCAATCGGCAAAACGACCGGAATCAGAGCAGGAATAACCATCTCTCGAATAGCCGCCTTTGTTACAATATCCACACTAGTGGCATAATCCGGTTTGGCTGAACCATCCATAATGCCTTTGATTTCTCTAAATTGTCTTCTCACTTCTTCCACTACGGCACTGGCTGCTTTGGAAACGGAACGCATGCTGATTGAGGCAAAAAGATAAGGAATCATTCCTCCGATTAAAAGTCCTGCTAAAACCCTTACATCACTAAGATCAAAAGTCAAATTTACTCCCCTGTCAGAAAATTCTTGGATATAGGAAGCAAAGAGAACTACTGCAGCCAATCCGGCTGAAGCAATCGCATAACCCTTAGTTACAGCTTTGGTTGTATTTCCGACTGAATCCAAGGCATCAGTTACTTTTCTGGTTTCTTCTCCCAAATTGGCCATTTCGGCAATTCCTCCCGCATTGTCAGTAATCGGTCCGAAAGAATCAATAGCTACAATAATACCGGCCATTGAAAGCATGCTCATGACCGCAATTGCTACGCCATAAAGACCAGCCAAAATGAAAGAGGCTAAAATTCCCACAACAATCAAAATTACCGGCATAGCTGTAGATTCCATTCCCATTGCTAATCCCATAATAATGTTCGTGCCATGTCCAGTTTCTGATGCTTTGGCAATTTCTTTCACGGGTCGGAATTTTTTGGAAGTATAATATTCGGTAATCATAACCATTCCGGCTGTAATAATAATTCCGACAAAAGCAGATAAATAAATATTTACAAAATCATACAACCCATTTCCGATCATCAAATGCTTTGTTATGAAATAAAAAGCAATAAGAGCAATAGCCGAAGAGGCCGCAAGACCCTTGTATAATGCTCCCATAATTTGTCCGCCTGATTTTTCAGTAATTTTTTTAGCATCAGAATTAAGTTTCACAAAGTATATTCCTAAAATTGAAGCCACTATTGAAACCGCTCCAATCGCCAAAGGATAAAGAACGGCATTTGGAAAATCTGCAAAAGCCAATGATCCTAGAATCATAGCGGCAATTGCCGTTACGGCATAAGTTTCGAAAAGATCGGCAGCCATACCTGCGCAGTCTCCAACATTATCTCCGACATTATCGGCAATAACAGCCGGGTTTCTCGGATCATCTTCCGGAATTCCCGCTTCAACTTTTCCCACCAAATCAGCGCCTACATCAGCCGCTTTGGTAAATATTCCTCCGCCCAATCTGGCAAAAACACTGATTAAGCTTCCTCCGAAACCGACTCCGATCAAGGCTTTGATGTCTCCGGTTATAAAATAAAAAGCTGCCACTACCAAAAGTCCCAGTCCGATCACTAAAAGTCCTGTAACCGATCCACCTTTAAAGGCCACTTCGAGAGCTTTTTCCAATCCTGACTTAGCCGCTTCGGCCGTTCTGACATTTGCTCGAACAGCCACATACATTCCAATGTATCCAGCCAAAGCTGAAGCCAGTGCTCCAACTAAAAATCCAATGGCCGTGTTTCTTCCCAAAAAATAATACAAAACGACAAAAATAATTGCAGCCACATAAGCTACGGATTTATATTGCCTGTTCAAAAAGGCATTAGCCCCTTCCCTGATAGCGCTGGCAATTTCCAGCATTTTTCCTTCTCCTTCAGGAGACTTATTTACTTTCCAACTCAAATAGAAAGCAAATGCAATTGATGCCAATGCGGCAACAACAGAATACATCTCGATAGACATACTTTTTTATTTGATTGCCAGTCCTCCCTATCGGCAATCGGTTAAGTTATTAATAAACAAAATATACTATGTCATTGCGAGGATCCATCAGCTGGCGGAGATATGGCAATCTAATTTTTTATATTATTAGATTGCTTCGCTTCGCCTGCCTACCGACAGGCAGGCTCGCAATGACAACTATTATAAAAACTGTAAATAATTTTTATTTCTCTTCAGTTTCCGCTTCTTCTTTTTTCACTTTCTTGGCTTTCTTCTTTTTCGGTTTCTCTTCTGAAGATTCTTCTTCGTTGGCTGGCGGATTTACCTCTTCACTTTCCTTGGATTCTTCGGAAATTTCTTCAGATTCACCAGCCGTTTTGGCACCGGCAATATCTATTTTCCATTCCGTAAGTTTGGCTGCCAATCTCACATTTTGTCCTCTTTTGCCAATAGCCAAAGAGAGTTGATCTTCCGGTACGGTTACCATGGCTTCTTTTCTGGATTCATTGATATCCACTTTTAAAACTTTGGCCGGACTAAGTGCGGCAGAAATAAATTTGGCAATATCGTCATTCCAAAGAATAATATCGATTTTTTCTCCACCCAGCTCATCAATAACTGCTTGCACACGAGTACCTTTTTGTCCAACACAAGATCCGATTGGATCGACACCTTCTTCATTGGAAGATACGGCAATCTTAGTTCGTTCTCCGGCTTCGCGAGCAATGGATTTTATTTCCACTGTTTTGGCAAAAATTTCCGGCACCTCCAATTCAAAAAGTTTATTGACCAATTCCTGGTGAATTCGACTTAGGGTAATTCCGGGACCTTTTGAACCGGCCTCAACTTTATAGACATAGACCTTGAGCCTCTGTCCGATACGATAACTTTCGGATTCAACTTGCTCTTGTGGAAACAAAACTCCGACTGATTTTCCGAGGTCAATGATAACATTGCGGCCTTCAATTCTTTGGATAACTCCGCTCAAGACTTCACCTTCTTTGTCTTTGTACTCATCATACATAGAATCCCTTTCAGCTTCTCTGATTCTTTGGATAATAACTTGCTTGGCTGTTTGGGCTGCTACGCGACCATAATCTTGTTTGGATTCCAAGGCGATTTCAATCACATCTCCGATAACCGCATCTTTTTTAAGTTTCTTGGCTTCTTCCAAAGTCAAGTCTCTTTCCGGATTGAAACGTGGTAATTTCTCTTCATCTGTAACGACTGACGAATTCCTTTCTTCTTTTTTATTTTCTCTGACATCCTCTTTATTTTTTTCTATTTCTTCCTCTTTCACGAATTCGCGAATGGTTTCATCTACAACTTCTTTTAGCAAAAAGAATTTTGTATCACCCGTTCTTTCATTAAAAATAGCTCGAACGTTTTGTCCTTTTTTGCCATAATCTTTTTTATAAGCTGCGGCTAAAGCCGCTTCGATCGTTTCAATCACTTTTTCTTTGGATATTCCTTTTTCTTCGCATAGCGCGGAAATGGCACTGCCAAAATCACCCAGGCCACC
>CAZSCF010000006.1:27111-28793 GCA_964605365.1 uncultured Bdellovibrionales bacterium
ACAATTTAGCAATTTAAAACAAAAAGTTCGCTCGCGCGAACCTAATCGGTAATCTCATCAACATATCAAGGATAGCATTTTATCCTCTATCTGTCAAACTTTTCTCATTTTGGATAAAAGAAAATCTCCAAAAATCTGCTGGGCAATAGAGCTTTATGGCCGGACCAGAAGAAAAGCCCGACTTTGAAAAATTGCGAACGCCAGTGAGTAGGGGAAAAGCCTAGCTTTGAGAAAAAATAAAATCCTTACAACAAAAATCCATACGTGACATTATCCATTTCACTATATTTTCTTGAAACAATTGCATGATTCCCTAATCCCAGATTATTGGAAATTGCCGATAATCTTTTCATGTCCTGTTCATAAGGAAAAGTCTTAACTTCATAGGCGTATTTTTTATTCAAGACAAAATCAACTTCCTGACCGTTTTTTTTCTGAAAATAGTTAAGCTCGCCCTTATTTCTTAAGCTGGAAAAAATAACGTTTTCAAATAAAGCTCCGCTGTCGATTTTGGCAAAATGATTTGCCAAACCGGAGTCACAAAGATAAAATTTGGGAATATTTTTTATTTCATTGTCGCGATTTCGACTAAAGGGCCTTATCAGTTTTATAAAATAAGTATTTTCCAAGAATGAGACATAATTATTGACAGTTTCTCTTGAAACGCCAAGCTCTTTGGATAATTTTTGGACGTCCAGCCTGGAACCGATTCTTTCGATCAAAAGCAGCATCAAATCCCGAATAACATTGGTTTTTCTAAAATCACTCAGCTGATTTATTTCAAGTTGAAAATATGAAGAAAAAATATCTTCAAGCATTAATTTTTTCTCATTGTCAGTTTTTTTCATCACGACTCCCGGAAATCCTCCATAATATATATATTCATCGTAGTACTTATCTAAGATCTCAAAAGAAGCTTTGGATATTTTCCCTTCCAAAAATTTTGGATTAATTTTGGCATTTTTTATTTGCAGAAATTCGGAAAAACTCAAAGGAAAAATTTCGAATATATATTTTCTGCCCGCCAGAGATTCAGCAAATAAATTTTTTAAATAAAAACTTGCCGATCCACTCAGAAAGAATTTAATTTTAAAATTATCCATTAAATATTTTACAACCGAAGGAGAATTTTTTACAAACTGAATTTCATCCAAAAAAACATAGCCTTGTCTTTCGATATTCAATCCCAGCAACTTGAAACTTTCCAATATTTTGTCGTAGTTTTCGTTTTCCAAAATTTTCTGAGTAGCCGGATTTTCCAGATCTAAAAAAATTTTATTATCCGAATCAATTTTATCCATAATAAACTTGAGCAGAGTTGTTTTTCCTACTCTTCTCATTCCGGTCAAAATAATTGCTTCCGAAGAATTAATTACAGGTCTTATTTTTGAATAAATATCTCTTTCTATTATCATGTTCTTATTTTAGCTTATTTAATGATATATGTCAAGTGCACATTACATAAAGTATAACTTTATGCAAGTCAATACTGGGCACAAATCATCCGTTTCTGCAAAAAACACCTAAAATAAAGCAAACAATAAACAATAATGTAACAATTTAGCAATATAGCAATTTATTTCGTTTGACTTTTTTGCCAAAATATGCTAGTATTCCAAGTTATCAGATAGGCTGATATCAGGACCCAAAGAGGGCCCTCAGCCCTTTGACAAGTGAATAAA
>CAZSCF010000007.1:0-2706 GCA_964605365.1 uncultured Bdellovibrionales bacterium
ACAAATTGGATTGGGAGCCAAAGATTCCCTTGGAAGAAGGACTCAAAAAAACAATTGAATATTTCCGAACAATTATCAAATAATACTCCAAAAAAAGCGCTAATAAGCGCTTTTTTACAAATCAAGCAAAACAAAACACAATCATATTTTTTCATCTTTATCTCCATTTTCATTCTCGCGAATCTCATAAATACCCATTATGGTTGCCATGATAAGAAAATAATAGGCATAAATAGCAAAATTTTCAGCTATAATATCTTTTTTAAAAATTAAGGCAAAAGGAGCTAAAATAAGAAAAAAAAGCGCGGGAAAGACTAATATTCGACTAGAGACAGGTTTCAGTATTATACCGATAAAAATACAAAAAATGAATGTATTCATTATGCCCCATCGAAAATAAACTCCCATTCCCAAACCTGCAAGAAAGATACAAATGTTAAGGATTTTTTTGGAAGTTATTTTTTTAATTTCCCAGACTTCAATTTCCGCATAAACCTCCTGAAAAATTTCTTGCGTTTTAGAAATTAAGTAATTTTTAGTTTTTGACCACTTTTCTTTTAACATAATAATATTTTACCAAATAAATTAATAAAAACGTAATCGTCAATCCGCTGATCCAAATCCCCCTCCACATTAAGCGAATTGGGTAATATTCGATTATAATTTTAGAAATATTTTCTGGATTTTTTATTTCCCAGCCATTAGCATAACCGCGAGCCAAAAAGCGATCTTCGATTTCTGTTTCCCGCCCATTTTTATCTACAGCATAGGCTTTCCAAAGAGGATCGTATTTTTCTGCCAAAATTATATTTTTAGAAAAATCAGAATTAATAAAATTTATTTCAAATTTTTTTGGATTAATTTCTCGTACAGGGGCTTCCGCGGAAGACTCTATGATTTTTTGAATATTTCTTTCAATCCAAATCGGATTGCTTTGCCATTCAAAAATTTCTTTTTGATAAGTTATATAAGGCAAGACCCATGATTTGTTTATTTTATACAACACAAAATAATTGTTTTCTTCAATTTTCTTCAAGATGCCTTGTTTTTCTAATGTCCTAATTTTACCTTCATATTCTGCCACCAACTCATCGCTTACATCTTTATGAAAAAGAACATACTCGGAATTCATTACCCCAATAAGCTTAATGAACCACAGATATTCACCGGAATTATCCTCTTTAAATTCTCTAAAAAAACGCCAACTTTCAAAAAAATTATCAAGAGCGATATATTTTTTTTTATGTAAAAATTTTGTAATATCTATGCCATAAAGCTTCCATTTTGGAAAATCTGTCCAAGTATTTGAATTATTGTTAGGCAGAACCGTTATAAAAGATTTGGAAGTATCTTTATCGGTAATCTGTTTGATCTTATCATACTCTTTTGGCACTTTAACAAGAAAGCTGTGATCCGCATTCTTATAATTTCTATTGCTCATTTTATAAGTATAGAATTGCGCGCTCATATTCTGCTGTATCTTTCCGATAAAAAATGGCAACGGAGTTATAATTATTAAAAAAATGAACACATAACCAAATTTATTGATTCTTTTTGTTTCAACCAGGGTTATGAAAAAAAACACCGCAAATACAAAAGGAGTAAATATGGCAAATTTTTCATATCCTCTAAGCGTATTTAACCCCCAAATATTATAAAAGTAATGATTTATAACTTCAAAAGGGGGTCTAACTTTAGCTACAACCAATATTAACACGACAAGCAAGACTGAAAAACAAACAAAAATTCTTCTGTTTGTCAATTTGAATTTTTTTAAATTCAACGCTCCCCAAAGCCAAACAAAAAGCGGCAAGCAAGTCAGTAAAACAAAGAAAGGCTTCAAAAAAGCAATTTTTTGATAAGGAAAATTATCCGGAAAATACCACTCGTTATCCTGGGAAAGTCTAAGTGTATCGATGATGGGATTAGAAGAATGCATTAGCCACCAATTCAATTCTATATTGTTTGAAAATAAATTCTCCACCCCCGCTCCCATTTTTGGCATAGTCGGAAATATCCAATAAGCATTTACCAGGAAAGAAACAGTCCCTAGCAACAAAATTTTAAAAATAATAGCTTTATCTAATTTGATAACCCTCAGAATAACAAGTGCAATAGAAAAAATAACCAAAAAAATGAAGAATGACAGTGCGAAAGCCGGATTCAAAAAACCGGAAGATGCAAAAAAAAGAATGATTACAAAAATAATCGCATGGCTCGTTTTTTGTTTTTTCAAAAAAACAAACCAGAGGCCTACCAAAATCGGTACAAAAATATAGATAGACTGGATTGGGGAATAACCCCAAGCATATGTAAAAACATAGAGCGTATAAATATTAAGAGCGTAGAAAACAGAAGCCACTGACCTTATAAGGTCATTTGCCTCTTCAAAAACAATTTTTAAAAAAAAATAAAAAGAGAGATAAGAACCAATAACAAAGATTCCCAAATAAAAAGACAGTTGTTGCGAATCGCTAAAACCGATTTTATTCAAAAAATAAAAAAGGGAAAGAAAAATAGATCCTGATCCGCTCCAATCAAAAAAAATATCTTTAAAATTTTCTACAACATTTATAAATTGAGAGGTATCCCCTCCAACCAGAATATATCCGCTAGGAAATAAGTTAATAAAAAGCACCCAGCCCAAAACAAAAAAACCTATCAGGAAAAATTTATTTTTTTTAAAAAAAGTTATAATTGATTTTT
>CAZSCF010000007.1:2716-27880 GCA_964605365.1 uncultured Bdellovibrionales bacterium
CCATAATTAAGCGAATATAATTTCCCGTTAATATTTTTTCTTATATAGCATATAAAACTTGATTTTTCTTGTTTTTTATTTCATTACCAGATCTGCCTCGAATCTGAAATCGCTCAATCCATATTTTTTTTCCTGAGCATCATAATTTCTTGGAGCAATCTTAATATAAACTTCATTTTTTAAATTATTTTCCGTTATTTCCTGGTCAAATGTTTGCATTTCTTGGATACCATACATACTTGGCAAAATTTCACCAACTTCAGCTGATGGAATTTCATTCCATTTTTCCCTGTCATAAGAATAAGAAAGTGAGACCTTTCCCCATTTTAAATCAGCCTGCTTGGCAAAAACCTTGAATTTTAAAAATGGATAAATTGTTTCAAATTTATAGACCAATTCAGACTTTTTATTCGGATTAATTGACCCAAATAAAACCCCCATCGAATCGTCCAGTTTTATATCTTCAGTATATTCTTCCAAATCTGTCAAATCGTAAATATCTCTTCTGGGCTGATACTTAAATAACCCCTTGTTTTTTCCGATATCCTCAATAATTGTTCCTCTTAAAAGTTTTTTGTTGTCATATTTGCTAAAATTCATTCCGTAAGTTGTAAAATATAAATCCCCAATCACGGAATAAGTCTGCCCTTTCATTTTTACTGCCGGAAAGCCATTAAGATATTTTTTTTCCTCCGATGACCCTTTTAATCTTAGAAAATTAAATTTATTAACCTCCACTCTTTCATTGTCTATGCCAATAAAATAATATTTATCTTTTTCCAGTTTAGCAAACAAAGGAAATTTAAATTTGCCATCTTCTTGCCGATATTCTTCCAGATCATTTATCTCAAAACTTATCCCAGAAATGACATCGCTTTTTATTTCCGGAGCGCCTCCTTCTTCATATTCCACTTTTCGCAGTTCCAACTGATATTTTTTGCCACCGCTATTTCCTTGCTTTATAATATCAATGTCCAATGATACTCCCGTAACATAATCAATCTGTGATTTGAAAATTTGCCCAAAAATGACATCCGGCTCCTTAAGCTGTTCAAAATAAACAGAATTTTCAGATTGAAACTGATCAGGAATGTCAAAATCAATTTCCCCTCTAAGTGTAGGTTTAAAATTTAAAAACTCTTTTTCATTATCAACATTTAATTTTGAAACTTGAAGCCCGCCTATGGAAATATCCGCATGATCATTGGCGTTTTCTTTTTCAAAAATCACATCCGTATATCTCTTGTCCGTACGGAAAAGAATTTCATGAAAAAAATCTTTGGTGGTTTTCTTGAAATTTATTTTTTTTAATTCCTTTTTATTATCCAATGGATCGGAAATTATTATCGTGATATCAGCATTTTGCGTGGCTTTTGCTTGAAACGTAAGACGATAATATTCCCCCGGAGAAGATTTAAAAATATCATTAAAATAAACAACTGGACTCGCATCGTTTAGATTGGAGCTATGCAAAACCGCTTTGCAACCATTATTGGCGCATGATTCAGACGTAATAATGTCGGCCGGAAATTTTTTATTTATAACAAAAACGAGAAGCAACACCAAAAATACCCAGCCATAACGCTGATTATCCCCGATTGATTTACAAATTTTTACTAATTGTTCCATGTTTTTTCCTTCTCCAATTATATAATAAATAGGTGATACAAGACAACAAAGTGGTTAAGGACATCCCAGCCCCGACATATAAAAGTCTTTGAGGCCAAAATTCCACTATCATCTCAAAATCATAACTACCATCGGGGTTCCGGATGCAAAATCCATCATTGGCTTTTGGGTCTTGATCTCCGAGCTGCTGACACAGCTCGCTTGCGTTAATCAGCCAGCCATTTGCATATCCATTAGCTATTAAATGATTTTTTTCAGACAATTCGATGATATTATCATCTTGAATAAAAGATGCTGATTTTATATCGCTTTCACTTGCCGACCATATCTCCCAAAAATCACCCTCCGGCAAATTATCATTTTGAATTGTTCCTTGAATTTTTTTAGAAATAAAATCAATGCTATATTTTTCCATATAATCAAGTTCTCTTTTTTGCTCATTTTCATTCCATTTCATATGTTCAATTGTTTTTTCTTTTTGATCTCCGAGTGAAGTCACCCAGCCCCTTTGAATAAAATCCCCAAGATCTTCTTTGTTCGCCTGATTTTCGTCGTTTCCGTCCAAAATTTTATAATCGGAGATTTGAGATTTATTTAATGTTTGCGTCTTGAAATTTAGCAACTGAATCTCATCTGGTTTCACTAAATAGCTTTTCCATCCATCATGAAAGTTTTCCGAAAAAATTAACGGAAATTCCCCCGTCGCCGAATGCACCCGAATACGATATTTCGTCGGATTGATTTTTTTAAACTCAAGTGTTGGGGTAGCTTTTTCATCTGATAATTGCATCCTTAACTTTTTTAAATGTTCTGTTTTGTTTTGATTTTGTTCCTCAAAAAATACCGCCGATCCCATTTTCCAATCTTCATCAGAAACTATTCTAAAAAAATCATTCAATGGCCTTTGAGAGATTATAATCTCCTGAGGAATATAAATTTTGGGCAAAAAATTATTATTTTCAAAAAAAGTCAAATCACCAATTGTTTTTTTTATAGACAGACCGCTCGATTTATTTAATCTTTCGGACATTAAACTTAAATCGGGCTCTTTCATCTTATTTTCTCCGGAATACCAATCGGCTGCATCACGCCGAAGAATAGCATACTTTGCATTCATTAAACCCAGCACATGCGTGAAATCTTTTGATTCATTATTATTCCTATCTGCCAATAAATTAATCATCGAAAAACTTAAATCCTTAACCACTCCTTTGCCAAAAGTGTTATTAATAATTGGTTTATCAAGAAGAAGCGTTCCCAATTCGCCTCCACTGAAACCCCAGTTTGTATGATAGTAAAGAGCCAGACTAGGAAGAGACATTATCCTAAAATTTTCTTTTTGCATATTAATCCAATTGGCAGATTCAAAATACCAAGAAGGAATTTTAACAAAATATGAATTGGCTATTTCCTTTTCTTCGATTCCTTGGTGAACAACTTTACCGACCCAAAACGGATAGCTATACACAAAAAAAACACAAATTAATGCAAATATCGATAGACGTGCTTTTCTTGCTTTCTTCAATTTAATTAAAAAATCATAAACAAAAAGCGCGCCTTCTCCAATAAGATAAGCCAGACTCAGAACAATCATGGGCGTATACCATTCTATGCTTCGATAAAGCTTAAAAATAAGTATTTTTTGATGCAAAAATTCATTAATATTGCCGAGCGGCATATGAACCCCCTTGGCCAGAAAAATCATTGTGACAGCCATAATAGAAAAATAAAGGACAAAAAATCTATTTTTTCTTTGCAACAATTTTAAAAAAGCCAGAAAAGGAAAAATAAAACTCAAGACGACAAAAATCATGTTATGAATATATGTACAAGCCGAAGCGATTATCAAATTTCCCGAAATGGAATGCTTCCATGCTTCGTGATTAACCAGGCGGAAAATATTTAAAAAAGAAGAGCGTTCGCTTTTCTGATTCAACCATTCCCAAAAGGAATTGCTATTGGAAATGGTTCCAACTGAATTTTTTAACGTTTCTACCATTGGCAGCATCCACCAAAGATTAATGAGAATAAAAATAATTGCCGTGACCAAAGAAAAAACTAGAGATGAAAAGAAACTCTCCCAATCACGCAAAAAAGCCTTTCTGATCAGAAAAAAGACCACAAAAAATACCACCGGCCAAAAAATATTAAGAATATAAATCGGATTGGAAGCAGCCGGAGTAAATAAAACAGATATTAATGCAATTAAAATTGCGTAAAAATAACTTTTTTTTCTTATTCCTTGAATGAAAAAAGCCAAAATCAACGGAGCAGCCAGATAAGAAATTTGCAAATGAACTGATGGAGCAGACCAATTAAACAAATTCCAAAGATTAAAATTGTAAAAAAAAGCCCCAAAAAAAGCCACTAAGCTAGTGCGAAAAGATACCTCTTTTTGCTGAAACCTTCGTACAACCAGAATCAAATAATACATTGCCGGGGCAGTAAGAGAAAATATTAAAAAAATAGCAATTTTCTGAGAAACGAAAAGGGGTATTGACAATTTACTCAAAAAAGAGAAAAAAAGAAAAAACAAAAAACTGGGAATGTGCCTTCCCTCGCTTGTTTGCCCGGTTGCATATCTTTCATCCCAAGCAAAAAGAGTTCGTGATACATCTAGCTGCGGATCAAGCGGATAGTATAAGTCTCCCCCCAAAATAATATGGTCGGATTTGGAAAAAGAAATAAAAGCCGCCAACAAACTCAAACCAAACAAAAAAAGAATGGGAATTAAAATAAATTTTATAAAATTATTTCTTTTCATTTCTCTTTTTAGCGCAATAATGTTTGCGTCGTTCTTTTATAAAAAGATTTTACAAACAATTTAATTCCAGTAAAAATCAACCGACTGGTATACCTAAGATCTTCAAGGGAATGTATCTTTCTCGCTATTCTAAGCGGATTTAAAAAAGTAAGACCTCTATAAATAATAAAGCTCTTGTAGGCTTCAGCAATAATTTTTTTTATTTCTTCCGGTTTCAAATTAACAGTTGGGGCGCCACCTTCATTAAGTACTTTATACATTTCTTCATATTTTTCTTCGTCCAAAACCTCGGCTCCAAAAATATGATCAAAATTCAAAAGGCCCTCCTTTTTGAAATATTGATAAACATTGGACGTCGGCATTGGCGATAAAGGATAAAAAGCGGCAAAATCCGTTCCGGATTTTTTAGCAAATTCAATCGTATTTTTTATTTGTTCCCTAGTTTCATATGGAAAACCGATAATATTCGTACAGATGGTCCACATTCCGATTTTATTAGCATACCGAAGAAGTTCTTTGGCTTGGGAAAGAGGATAGGGTTTTCCGATGAATTTTCGTATCTCCACATCACCTGACTCAATGCCAAATGTAATACGATAACAACCGGCTTTTTTCATTTTGAGAAGAGTGGGCTTATCTAACGTCCAATGAGCAATTCCATTGGGAGTTGACCACTTTATATTCAACTTTCTTTTGATAATTTCATCGCATATTTCATTCCAACGAATTTTGTTTACACTGGCACTGTCATCCAAAAAGGAAAATTCTCCTATTTTATAATTTTTATTTAAAAATTCAATTTCATCTACGGTTCTCTTAGCGCTCCTAGCTCTCCAATAATGTCCCCAAACAGCTCTTACCGTGCAATAAACACAGCGACCCGGGCAACCTCGACTGGAGGTGATTCCCATAACAGGCGTTCTCATAATATAAGGCGATTTGATATTGGCCAGATATTTTTTTAAATCAATCAGAGAATAATCAAGGGGAGGCAAATCGTCCAAATTAGCTATAAATTCTCTTTTTTCAGTTTTTATCATCTCGTTTCCCTTTTTATAGGCCAATCCCCTTATATCAGAAAAACTTGTTTGATTATTCAAGATGGCCCGACAAAGCTCATAAAAAGTAATCTCTCCCTCACCCATGACGATAAAATCGAAATAAGGACTTTTTAAGACCAATTCATAAAGATCAGTAGCATGATTTCCGCCAATTATGATTTTTATTGTCGAATCAGTTTGCTTGATCAATTTGGCTATATTAACCACGTCAATATAGTGACGAGAATACATACAGCCCATACCGATTATTTTTGGTTTTTCGGTTTTTATTATTTCTACGATCTTTTCATCCGATATCCCCTGCCGTATTTTTCCATTTTTTTCCGGTATTTCTTGCAGCTCATTAAAAGCTCCCAGTTCAAAAATTTTACAATCCAGCCCTTTGGATTTTAAAAATGAACCGAGGCACAGCAAATTTGACGGAACGGCTGCAAAATTTTTTTCATGCGCTTCCTTTTTGGAAGTAAAATATTGATTAAATAATATTATATTCATTTTTTTTGATTTTCAGGGGTAGTTAATTTTTTTTGAGCAATTAAAAATTTTTTTACATAATATATAAGACCTTTTCTTTGATAAATTTTCTTAAACAATTCTTTATCGGACATAACCCTGTTTTTTTGCACGATCCTTCTTTTAAAATAACTCTTCCGACAATTATAAAAATTCCAAAGTATACCCTTATAAATATTTTTGGAGGACGAAAAATTTCCTCTCAATAGAAGATATGTAGCCAATCCAAACCACAATAAAACGTGCTTAGGTAAAATTATAAGTAAATACCCCAGGGAGAGATTTTTATATAAAGTTAAAATATAATTTTTTGTTCCATGAAATCTTACCAGAAGATTATTAAAACTTGGACTGGCTATTTTTTTAATGGAAGAAAAGTGATGAAAAATAACCGAATCATAGGCAAAAATAGCGCTATATCCGGCCAACCATGACCTCCAGCCCAAATCTGTTTCTTCCACAAAAATAAAATAATCTTCATCAAAACCGTTTATTTTATCAAAGACGTCTTTTCGGATAAACATGCCGGCTGATTTGGCAGCCAAAATTTCGTCCGGCCGATCATATTGCCCATTATCATCCTCTTCAAAAGAAGCTCTGTGAATCAAAAATCCAAGTGAACTCAAATACTCACCCGCATAATCAAATTTATTTTTGTCTTTCAGCATCAAGAGCTTGCATTGCAAAATCCCCACTTTTTCATTATTTTCATAATATCTGACGGCATTTTTTATCCAATCTGGATGAACTTCAGTGTCATTATCCAAAAAACCTATGACCTCACCTTTAGCCATAGCAACCCCCTTGTTGCGAGCTAACGCTGGTCCAAAATTTTTCTCTAATTTTATTAAATGAAAATTTGAAAGATTTCCAAATTCACTTTCTAACATTTGAACACTTCCATCTATTGAGCCATTATCAACAACAACAACTTCCCAACTAGAATAGTTATTTTTCTGAATAGAATAAATACAATTTTTTATATAATCTTTTCCATTGAAATTAACAATCACAATGGACACCAGAGGATTTTTCATTTTATTTTTTTTCTTGATTTCATAACAAAGCCAGGATTCGCTTTTTCAGCCATTTTTTTCAGAAGCATAATAAATGAATACCCGAAAATTCCGGAAAGGGATAGGCCGGAAACGCCCCGGATTCCCGGTGGCAAACTAAATATTTTTTCACTCCATAAACTATCACACTTGTCGCAATAATCGAAATGGCTTTGATATTTTTTTTCTAACATAGCACGGCGAAAATTTTGAAATTTTTCTCCATTCCAGATCTGTTTCAAATTCTGATTTGGAAATTTTCCCAACGCATTTTTACCCCAAAAATCAGTTGTGCAAGCCACAACAGTGCCGTCCCATAAAAAATGCATGGAACTCCAGATATATGAACAAGGAGAATAGGTTTTGCTTAACTGTTTATACTGGTATTTATCGGTGCCATGCAAAACTCCTCCCCAAGTACTGGGTTGTCTAAATTGAATATTGTCTAAAGGCAAATTCTTGAATTTTTTTTCGAAACTTACAATATTTTCATCAAAATCTTTTTGCCCGGCTTCATCCATAATTAAAATTTGAATTTCTGTTTTAACCTTGGATTTCAATTCTTTTTTAATTTCTAAAAAATCAATTATATTTTGGATGGTTTTTTCAAAGTTTCCTCCTACGCGTATTTTTTCATAAACTTCCTTGCTGCATCCATCAAAAGAAAAGTTTATCCAATCCAAACCTGCTTCAATAACTTTTCGTGAAGCTTCTTTGGTCATGGTAGTAGCATTCGTAGAGATTATGGGGCTTATACCATTTCTTTTGGCATAAGCAACCATTTCAGGAAGATTTTTATGCAAGAATGGTTCCCCCGCCAAACACAAAATTACAACCGAAAAGAAATCCTTTCCTTCATCAATTATTTTTCTGTATAAATCCATATCCATAAATCCGGGATTTTTCTGAGCTATTACCGAATTGGGGCACATTATACATTTTAAATTACATACATTGGTCGGTTCAATCCAGGCAACCGAAGGCATGTATGGAAGCTTTAATTTCCCCCTCTTGTAACATAAAATAGAGCAAGGGATGTTTATTAAATTTTTTAATCTTTTTATCATTTTTTTATATAGGGCTTCCGAGTAGAAGCTCCTTTTATTATTAAAGAAATTAATTCCAATGCATCACTTTTTAATTTTTTAAACGAAGATATATCTTGCCAGAACCTGTCGATAAAGGTTTTAAAATTAATATAAAATTTTCTGTTTATATATTTCATTTCCCGAAGAACATACTCGGTTGATAATTTATCCGATTTATATGTAGGATAAACGCCGGAATATCCCTCTCCTAATTTTTTTTCAGCAAAATCGTCTATCAGCTTTTCATCTATTTGTTTTTCACGCTTGGCTATATCATAAAGAGCGGATCCCGGAAATGGTAAAGGAATTGACAAGCCTAAAACATCGATTCCATATCCAAGAATCATTTTTTTGGTTTCTTGCAATTCTTCTTTTGTTTCGGTTGGATGACCTATCATAAAATAGGCCGCGATTTTTATTTTATGTTTTTTGCACCAACCAAAAACTTCTCTTATTCTTTTATTGTCAAAATCCCCTTTATGTATAATCTCTCTTCTCACCCTTTCATTGCCCGATTCAATTCCAAAATTTATTTGCGTACATCCGGCAAGTTTCATTTTTTTAAGCAGATCTTCGTCAACCAAATCTATTCTCGTGTTGCATTCCCATTTCAAATTTAATTTTTCCGCTAAAACAGCTTCGCAAAAATCTACCACTTTTTGCCTGTTCATCGTAAAAGTATCATCCTGAAAATTTATACAACCTTCGCAATCCAAATAACGTTCTTTAATTTCCGCAAGCATATTTTTAATTGAACGATAGCGCACCTTATTGCTGATGGCCGGCCGACTGCAATAATAACATTTAAAGGGACAACCTCTTGAAAATAACATAGAAGCCGTTTTTTTATAGTTTTTCCTATCAATTAAGGACATATCGGGAACGGGAATTTCATCTAAATCCAAAATTATTTCGCTTTCTTGAATTCTAGGAACAACCTCCCCGTTAAATAGCTTTTTCAACGTTTCTAAAAATGTTTTTTCCGCTTCACCAACAATAGCATAGTCAAATAAATTATTATGACGATTTACAAACTCTTTGTCAGCGCTTATATGAGGCCCTCCCAAAAAAACAGGCTTATCGGGAAATATTCTTTTGATAACTTTAGCAATCTCCAGTGTTCCCTGAAGCTGCGGAGTCATAGATGAAATTCCAATAATATCCGGCTTGATCGTTTTTAGTTTTTCTGTAAAATCATTCAAATTTAATTTCTCCGCTCCCACATCCAAAATTTCCGCCTTTATGTCTTGTGCATATTTATTTATATAAGAAGCCAAATAAAGAATCCCCAACGGCGGCATTGAAACATCCAGGCTTTGAGATTGCCCTTCTGCAAAAAATAAAGGAGGATTTATGATTAATACTTTTTTCATAATGCTTTTTTTTGATAGATAGCATTCAATTGAACGCCCATTTTATTGTTGCAAATATCTTTTTTCTCAATTGCCCACCATTTTTTCTCATCTATCAATTTAAATGTTTCCAATCCTATCTGAAGAAACTTTATGAGATGTCCGTTATAAAAAACTTTTTCTTTTTTACATCCAAATTTGTCTACGAAACACTTGTCTAACTTTTCAATGGAATAATGACGTTTGTGTCCTATTTTTAAATCGTTATAGTAATAAACCGGCCAAAGAAACGGCCACATTCGCCAATATGAGTTAGGCACACAGATATAAACATGCCCGCTTGGTTTCAAAGAAAGAAGAATGTTCTCTACAGCCTTTTCATCAAATTCCAAATGTTCTAAAACTGAAATAGCAGAAACATAATCAAAAACCTCATTTTTAAAAGGAGCATTTTCAGCCGCAGAAACAACGAAAGCCGTTTTATCAAAAACACCTTCTTTCTTGGCTAAATTATTTGCCCGAATCATCGCCTCAAGAGAAATGTCGCTGCCGAAAGAAATCCAATTATTTCTTTTGGCGCCCTCAATAACGGTATATCCGGTAGCTCCGCAACCTATATCCAAATACGTACGAACTGAATTTTTATAATCCTGCTCGAATATTCTCTTGAGCATACTTTGACGCCATTTTTCCAGGCAATATTCTTCCTTGGAAAACTCCGAGTAATGTTTGTTGAACCAAAGAGTTTGGTTTTTTTCCTGATCATTTAAAAACTCTTTTTTTACCAATATGGGAATGCCATCTACAACATCATAATTGGTATTGCAGGAAGCGCAATATAAGCTATCTTCTTGAATATTTAAATTTTGATTTTTACAATAAGGACATTGCAAATAATCTATAAGTTTCTCAATTTTCATGTTTATTTTTTATCGATAATAAACCAAAGCTTAACTTCGGAAAATAATACACAATAATTTGTGATAATGCAGCTACCGCCAACCAAAATGATTTCGGCTTTAAGCGGATTCTTTCCAATTGATCAGATTGCATTGTGTCGCTTTCTATTTCATGCCACAAAAATTTAAGTCCGGCCAATCCCATTGTTCTAAAGCCCAATTTCTTCATTTTTTTATAATTCCAACCGGAAAGATGTTTTTGCATAGGATTATTATCAACCTCTTTTTGCGACAAAAAACCATTCGGGGAAGATATGATTATTTTTTTTCTTGCCCACTTTTCCGCCTTTTTTAAAATTGCATAGCCATCATCCTCCGGTAAATGCTCAAGAACTTCAATCATAATTACCGCATCAAAACTATTTTCCGGAAAATCCAGTTCCTCTATTTTTTTATCGGAATATTCACTGTGAATTTTACTTTTCTTGGATTCCTCAAGATATGGGATAAAAGCTTCTACGCCAAGACTGTATTTTATGTCTTTACAATTTTTAAGCGGAGATGATGGGCCGCAGCCCAAATCTAAAACTGTCTCACAATCACCTAGTTCTCGCTGAAGACAATAATCAAGAGTATGGAAAATCTTGCCGAAAATTTTTGATTTTTGCAGTTTTTTTATCATTTTTTATCTAAAGCTGATATTTGAATTTGATATATCTGAAATTTTTTGCATTTATTTTGTTTTTATACCAATCGACCATAGGAATCAATAATTTAGCCGGCATAATTATGCATCCCAAACTAAAAAACCAAAATTGCAAACTAAAAATATTTTGCCAACGATATTTCAAGAGATAAAAAATCTCACGTAGCAGGTACCGATATTGAGCATAATTTCTCAGCTGAACCAAGCCTACATAATTAACAGCTACAAAATTTTTAATACAATATTCCCTGATTTTTTCATTTTCCTTTTCAAAAAAAACATTTTCAAACATTTCTGCCCAACTTTGTATTGGAGATTTGTTATAGATCGATGAAATGGAGCGACATTGACTGGAAGCAATCCTGACAGCTAAATTATAATCTTTTAAAAACACGACTGGATGCTTTTTAAAAATAGAAGCAAATGGGTAGACATGACAAGGAAAAATATCCGAATGAAATGGCAGATTCATGAATTTTCGGCGATAAGCCAGCCCGGAAAGCTGATCCAACGTTTTAAAGACAGCAATGACTCTTTCCGGATCGTCCGTTATTTTTACAATTTCATCCTGCTTCGAATTCATTTGATCCTTGGCTCTTACGGGAATAGCTACGTCTTTATCGAACCAAAAATACGGACGCGTGACAGCTCCAACTTCCGGATTATTCTTAAAAACATCATGAGTATTTAAAAGAGCATCTTCTCCCAAAATATCATCCTGCCCCATAAGATAAATAATATCTCCGACAGCTTTTTTTCTGGCTTCCTCTAAATTTTCGGGATAGCCCAAATTCTTTTTGTTTTGATAAAATTTTATCCGAGAATCATTAAATGACTTTACCACTTTTTCCGTATCATCCTTGGAAACATCATCTTGAATTATAATTTCATAATCAGAAAAACTTTGAGAAAAAATACTCCGCAAAGTATCCCGAAGAACGTTTCCGCCATTATAAGTCGGAATTAATATACTGAATTTTAGATCATTCATTGATTTTTATTTGGCTATATTTTTTTGAATTGGCTTTGTTTGTGAAAATTATTTTTTGAAAATTACCAGGCCTTGCTCCAATCTTCATTCGGAACAGTCATCAAATCTAAATATCTCCATTCTATCTTGTCCCAATTTTCTATTTTACAATCCGAAGGACCTACTTTCGACAAGTTGCATTCGTCACTTTTGCAAGTATAAAGCATCCAGGAAAAATTTCCTGATTCTTTTTTCTCACCACCTACATTATCAATGCGTCCATCATTCAAGATGTCGTAAGAAATATTGCCCTGCCTCATTAGATCGAGCACGCTAATGCTCTTGGCCGACTCGATCTCATACGATTTACTATTGCCATTAAATTTAATAACCAAAGTCGTTTTGATATTCTCCGTTGCAACCGAAGAAATAGTATTATCAGAAATCGTTACTTTCTTTTTTTCAAAATGATATTTTTTATACAAATCTTTAAAACGAGAACCTTTTGCCCTAGCATCTTTCGCTTCCAGAAGATAATCTCGGCACTTTTTTACATTGAAATTTTTTCCACAATATTTTTTCAAGTGAGTTTTGAGCTCTTCATAAAAAACGTCTTCTGAATCAAAAACAGGATCGTTATTTCCACTGACTTCCTCCTCTTGCGCATCCTGGCTGTCTATCTCTTCTTCTTTTTTTTCTTCCTCATCTAAAATTGCGTCTTCCAAAACACTGTTTTCCTCTCCTAGCACTTTTTCTTTTTGCGAAAGAGACTGACTATGATCAGTAAAAACCGGATCATTTTTAGATTCAGCCGGATATGAACCGAGAGAAATTCCTGTAATAATTATCCCAGCCAAAAAAAGAAGGAACAGCCCACACAGTCTTTCTTTGAAAATTATTTTAATTTTATCCATTATTTTGTACCGTAATATCATTTTGTTTAGTAAAGATAAGCTGCAGTTTTTCTTTCGGTTGTGCCAAAATTTCATAACAACCAAAAATTACCGAAGTATAAAATAAGTCTCCCGCCAAAGTGTTTTTAAAGAAAGGGATAGCCATTTCATAACAACTCAAGAGCCCCTTCAGATCATGTGTATACCAACTGGCAAAAAGCCAAACGGCAAAGTTCGTTAAAATAAAAAATAAAAAAGAACCAGCCAATGAACAGCCAACTATAAATAAAATTGACTTGTTTTTTCTCAAAAAAATTCCCAATAAGCCAATAAGGGCAAAGCTGGCATACACAACAGCCATCAGCTTCCAATCATAAAAACCAATAAAAATATCACTGATAAGCATAATAATTAAAGGGATAGCAATAAAATATCTACGAAAAAAGAAACCAGAAAACAACGCAATAGCGGCTACTGGAGCAAAGTTAGGCGGATGCGGAAAAAAACGGTAAGTCACCCCGACCAAAAGAAGAATTAAAATTGCAATCATTGTTTCTTTTTTTGTCATATTTTTGAAAGTTTGTACTTTGTTTATTGTATAAAAATTTTTATTTTAAGTCAATTTAATCTTCAAAACATGTCATTGCTATTTTTTTCGTATAGCAAATTGAAAATTGAGTTATAACTTATTTTTTTCTTGATATCCATTATATTTTTTATTTTCAATGCTTTTGTTCCGTTTGCGGTCATCATTTTGATTGCTTCTTGGGCTGGAATTTGCGTCGGATCACCGGTAATTCCTTTTTGAAGCAAAGCAGCAAATTTTCCGGCTTCCCAAATATCCAATCTGTTGGAACTGGCAGCTCCATCCGTTCCCAGACAAACATTGACACCGGCTTTGATCATCTTGGCAATAGGAGCAACGCCGGAGCCCAGTTTTAAATTGCTCAAGGGGCAATGTATAACGTTGGCCTTTCTTTTGGCTAAAATGGCAATATCTTTATCTGTCATCCAAACACAATGAGCTAAAATTGACTTATTATTTATAAGCCCCAATTTATCCAAAAAGGCCGTTGGCGTGCATTTATATTTTTTAAGGCTTTCATCAAATTCTTTTTTTGTTTCAGAAAGGTGAATATGAATTGGCGCCCTATACTTATCAGCTAATTTTTTAGCCTTTATAAGATTTTCTTTGGAAACAGCATAAATGGAATGAGGTGCCACAGCAACTTTTATCTGTGAGTTATTTTTATATTTTTTAAGCAATTTTTCCGTAATTGCCAATCCTTCGTCAAAATTTTTAGCACTAGCAGTCGGGAAATCCAATAAAACTTCTCCGATAACAACAGGCATTTTTAACTCCTTGGCGGCTTTCGCCACCTCATCTTCAAAAAAATACATGTCACAAAAAGCCGCAATACCGTTTTTTTTCATTTCCCTGATGGCTTTTTTGGTATTTTGATAGACGAATTCGGGATTTACATTATTTTTTTCAGCTGGCCAGATATATTCTCCGAGCCATTTATCCAAAGGCAGATCTTCTGCCATCCCGCGAAAGGCTACCATAGCAGCATGGGTATGGGCATTTATTAACGGTAATTTTATTTTTTTTGTCATCTTCTTCTCATTAAAAAACTTAATCCCACTAATCCTCTCAAAAAATACATTCCAAAAACCAAAATTGGATGTGCAATGATTTTTTTCCACTTCCCCTTCTCAATAAATACGCCCAAAAATCGATAATAAAATCCGAATTGTTTTTTGATATCCGGATCATTTTTGCCCCATTTTTGAATATAGGTATCAAATTTTCGGGCATAATAACTTTTTTTGTTTAGATATTTTTTTAAATCAAACTCCGCTTCATTATGGTATATCGGGGATTTTATTAATTCAATTTTTCCAATATTCCGCAATTTTTTATCCAAGTCCCAATCTTCGGGACCAGTTAAACATTCGTCGAATCCTCCAACTTTTTGAAAGATTTCCTTTTGAATAAATCTGGCACAATCAATTATTGTGCCATCATAAAATCCTCTTTCAAATCTTCGAACTTTGCTCCAAAATTTATCCCCCATTACAATCTCAGGAATATAAAGCGCCAAAATATCTTTGTTGCTTTTGATTTTTTCCACACAACTGCTAACAACATTTTCATGAAGAATCATATCCGCATCAAGATAAAGGAAATATTCGCCGTTGGATTTTTCCACTCCAAAATTTCGCTGGACACTTCTTTCCGGACCTTTATTAAAAACTTTATCCGTATATTTGGCAGCAATTTCCTTGGTTTTGTCGGTAGAATCATTGTCAACTACGATTATTTCCATTTTATTTTGCGGATAAGATTGCCTCAAAACGGATCTGATGCAATTTTCAATGTTCTTTTCCTCATTTTTAGTTGTAATGATAATAGATATTTTCATTTTATTATTCCTCCTGATTTAGCAATATCCTTATGTCTTAAATGTTGCTCCCAATTTTCCGGATAAACCAGTTTTCGCGTTTCGAAATTGCTTTCGATTCTTTTGATGATTAAGTATGAAGCGGGCGGCATTTTATCAATAAAAACATCGGTAATTAAATGAAAAAACAACCCGAGAGCAAGTCCCAAGAAAGCCGACCTTAAAATTTTATTTTTAAACAAAAACGATGCTAACATAAGAAGTATACCATACTCCCAAGCATGAAACAAAACATAGATTTTATCCGATTTGAGAAATTGATAGCCCTGGATGAAATATTCCAATTTAAAACTTGGCCCAAAGGCTAAAAAATAATCAATACAATGGTCGAAATCAATTAAAAAGCCGCCAAAAAATCCACCAAAAAAAGATGTGAATGACTTTTTGTAAATACGCCAAGCAATTAATCCGGCTAAAAATGCAAAAAACAAATGAATGGATAAATGCGAAAATAAATTCATAAGAAATAATACACCGCCTTTCAAGACAGCTTTTATCTTTTCTTTACTTACCTTATTAATGATAATATAATATCATCATATCATCAATCTTATGGCAATTTCTCATTTTCAAAAAGAATTTATCAAAAAAAACATCCGAAGCATGTCTCTCAGGGATATTTCCGAAAACTTAAATTTATCAGAAAATGAATTAAAAAAATATGCACTGAAACGTTTCGGAAAGAAAATATTCAACCAAGCCCTGCACAAACCGGAGCAATCAAAAGAAAAATTAGTCCTTCATAGATTTTTTACTGAAAATTTTCGTATTTTTTTGTTTCTTTTTTTGCTTGCATTGCTCTCTTATTTTAATGCCTTGGGAAATGGATTTGTTTCTGATGACATCCCTGCATTTGTAAATAATCCTGATTTAGGAAAAATTGAAAGTATATTCAAATATGGCTTAATCGGAAGTCCGGAACAGTTTATATTTTTTTTGGGAAATAATATCGGAGGCGTTGCTCCGGCTTTTTTCAGAGCCTTTAACATTCTTTTTCACATAGGATCCACTTTTCTAATTTTTCTGCTTTTTTCCTTGCTATATAAAAAAAGATTGGCTCTTTTGACAGCCGCTCTTTTTGCCGTACATCCTATTCTTACAGAAAGCGTGTCTTGGATTTCCGGTATACCTTATTCGATGAGCGGCTTTTTTATATTATTGTCATTTTTTACTTATTTTTACAAAAATAGAATATCTTGGTCACTAACATTTTTTTTCATAGCACTCTTGACTATGGAAAAAGTTATGATATTGCCACTTATTTTGCTTCTATATGATTATTCCTCCGGAGGAATACAAAAAATTAAAAACAACTGGAAAAAACTATCTTTATTTTTCGGCCTGAGTTTTTTGTGGATTTTTATTTTTTTGGGAAAGTTGGGAAATCGCGTTTCCGCCTTAGAAACCACCGGTTATCAACAATCTGGCGACAGCGCATTATATAATCCTTTTTTTCAAATCCCCGTCGCTATTGGCAATTATTTAAAATTAATCTTTTGGCCGGATAAATTGACTCTGTACCATACCGAAATGAGTTTCAGCACTTCGCAGTTTCTTGGATTCCTTTTTATTTTTCTGATTTTTTTGGGATTAATTTTTTGGAGCTGGAAAAAAAATAAAACAATTTTTTTCTGGCTTTCATTTTTCTTTATAACACTTCTCCCTACGCTCACGCCTTTTAAGATTGCTTGGATTGTAGCCGAACGTTACGTCTATTTAGGTTCGGTTGGAATTTTCGTTGTTGTGGCAATATTTTTTGATTTTTTAATCGAAAAAGCTCAAAAAAAAGAAAGACGAGAATATAAATACGTTATTTATGGAATCTTTGCAATAATTATACTTTCTCTTTCAATCAGAACAATTGTCAGAAATACAGACTGGAAGAATGAGGATTCGCTTTGGATAGCTACTGCCAAAGTTTCCCCTTCCGGACAAAATATTCATAACAATTTAGGTGATGTTTATGGCCGACACGGCAACTTAGAAAAGGCTGAGGAAGAATTCAAAAAAGCTATTGCAATCAATCCGCGCTATGCGGATGCTTATCACAATCTCGGCAATACTTATCGCGACATGAAAAAAACGGATTTGGCTGTTGAAAATTATCAAAAAGCCCTCGAATTTAATCCGGGCCTTTGGCAATCCTGGCAAAATCTGGGCGTCATTTATTACGAAAAAAAGGATTACGCCAAGGCTACAGAATGTTTGCAAAAAGCTCTCGGATTAATACCGGAAAATGAAGAATTGAAAAAAGCTTTGGAACTTATCCAAGCTCAGAAATGATTTTCCAAAACAAATTTCCATTAAACCCAAGAAAGATGCTAAACTTTATTTTTTCCTCCAAAATCTGTCAGATGCCCAAGAACTTTCCAGCCAGCCATCCAAAGAAATCCGATATCATCAATAGTGCGAATGGCAAGAATTTTTTTAAAAATAAATTTTGGAGTTAAAAAAGATTTATAAAGACTCTGGACGAGCGCCTTGGCATCCTCTGAAGTTAAAGGTGATTTCATAACCATCTCCCTTTGATCAAAACGAGAATATTCGTTGGTTAAAAGTTGACCATTCTCTAGACACTCTTTGTAAAGCGGCGTACCGGGATAAGGAATAACTACTGTTCCTTGTAATGTATCCACATAACCCTTTTTAAACAAATCCTTTGCTTTTTCTACGGTTTTTTGCGCCATTTCCTTGGTTTCCCAAGGATAGCCAATCATCGCAGTAATATGTGGCTCCAATCCTCCTTCTTTGCATATTTTAAGCCCTGGTTCAATTTCCTCAACTTTTAAATTCTTATTTATTCGATCAAGAGTTATTTGATTGGCTGACTCCAATCCGAAAAGAATAAACCTAAATCCGGCTTTTTTCATTAATTTCCAAGTTGCCAGTTTTTGAATACCGGTAATGCGCATATTGCAACTCATTGTTACTTTCTTGTTGTATCCGCGATCAATCATTCCATGGCAAAATTCTTCTAACCATTTGCCGACTGGCAAACTACCAGAGTCTTCCATAATTTCTTTAACACCAAGATCGATGAGATGTCCAACTTCATCCAAAGCATTTTTAGCACTTCGTGTTCTAAAATTTTTCCCAGGAAAAAAAGTTGTCCAGGAACAAAACGTACAACGTCCCCACCAACAATCACGCCCGCTCATCATATAGGCACCCGGCTTATGCTTAAAATTTCCATTTTTAAAAGCATAGTTTTTCCATTGCGTTAATTCCCTATTAATCATCGGCAAAGAATCAAGATTGTGCTTGGACAAATCAGACGGTCCGGAACTAACAATATTATCTTCTTTGTCTTTATAATAAAACCCACCTTCCAACAATTCATTCTTACTCAAATGATTCGCTAAATTCAAAAGCATAAAATCATAGTCGCCGGAAGAAATAATATAATCAGCCTCTGATTTTTCCAACGACTCGCATGAAAGGGCTGTTACATGATCTCCCATTAAAACGATCTTTGATTCAGGAAGTTTTTCTTTCAATTCATCAATTATCTTCCAATGCATTTCTACCACCGGAGTCTTGGTTTCAATGGCAATAATATCAGGCTTTTCTTTTATTATTCTTTCTTTCCACTGTGAATAGCTCAACTCTTCTGCGATTCCATCATCCCAAAAAACATCGTAGCCTTTCAATTTTAAAAGCGTTGCTGCATAAGCCGGAATAACCGGATAAATATATGTCGGCTCGTTAAACCACTGAAACTGGCGATTTTGCGAAAGCAACGCAATACCTTTTTTTGATTCTAAGGGCGGGTAAGAAATTGAAATTTTCATCATATAGTTCTTAAAGCTTATAACTGGAAAAATTATCGAAGCTTGCTATGCAAATTTTTTGTAAAAACAAAGCCTTGAATAAATCTAAAACCATACCAAAGATGGCCCAAGAAGATGTATATTAAAGCATAAAGGGATATTACCACATTTTTTTCATAATATAAAATTTGAACAAAAGAAATAGCCAGTGCAATAAAATAGCAAGCCCAGCCCAACAAAAAAAGCTCGAAGATCCAATTAAATTGATGCGGATTGACTACATAAAAAATCAAGGCCACCAAAAAAAGAAAAACAAAAAGGAAGAAGACTGAAGGTATGAAATAAATCAACTTAAAAGAAGTATCCGGATATTTTTTAGCAAAAAATCCCCGATGAATCCCGTATCCGCCAACCTGTTTTAAGTGCCTTTTTAAGCCTTCTCGGCGATGATGCCAGACTTGCGCCTCCGGATCATAAATTATTTTTCCGCCAGCTTTAATTATTTGCAAACAGAGTTCAGTATCTTCCCCTGGCCAATATTCGGAATTGAAACCGTTTATTTTTTGAAAAATGTTTTTTCGAACGGTAAGATTGACAGTTGGCCAATCCTGGACTTCCCTTTTTTTGCCTTTCGAAATATATCTCTCCGGAAAACCACCGGAAAAAGAACTAAGAAAAAAGGCTCCGGAAACTTTTTGCAAAAAAGAATCATCATGAGGAGTCATAGCTGGCCCGCCAACAGCGGACACCTTTTCATCTAAAAAATCTGAATCCAGAATCTCTAATATGTTTTTTTCTGGATAAGCATCGTCATCAATAAAAATCAAAAAATCTCCCCGGGCGTCCCTGATGGCCAGATTTCTTTTTTGGGCCGGGCCAACACAGCCGGTAGCAATTTGGCGGGTCTTGGGCCAAGTTTCTGAAGTTGCGATATCCGGATAAATTATAATCTCATAGTCGTCCCTTTCTATTCGCAAAATATTCGGGATTGATTCCCGAATATAATCATTTATTTCTTTAACCGGAATGATAAATGAATACTTCATTTTTTTGATTTTCTAACAATATATATCGGTCGATTACTAACTTCCGCATGTATATTGGCAATATAAAGAGCGATAAAACCAAGACACATCAAAACAATACCAATAAGAAACAAATTGGCAATGGCCAGCGTAGCCGGACCGGAAAAAAAGTTTATCCCATAAACATAACGGGTAACAAAGATAAAGATTCCCAAGATTCCGGAAAAAAGAGTAATAATAACTCCAAGATAACCAGCCAGCTTCAACGGAAAAAAACTAAGAGAAACAATACTGTTAAAAGCCAGTCGGAAGAGTTTCCAAGTACTATAGCTAGCTCGTCCATTTACTCTTGGGTTGGCATTGAATTCAACGAATTCTCTTTTGAATCCCAGCCAATCAATCAGCCCCCTGGTCATTCGATTTCTTTCCGTCATTTTATTAAATTCATCAATTACAATTCTGTCTAAAAGACGAAAATCGGTAGCGTTGGGAATAATTTTAACTTCTGAGATTCGATTTATCAGTTTATAAAAAAAATACGATCCGACTTTTTTAATTAAACCCTCGCCCTGATTGCTTGTCCTAATTCCAATAATCACTTCCCCACCCGCTTCCCACTTTTTTAGAAAATCAGAAATTTTTTCTGGCGGATGTTGCAAATCGGCATCAAGCATCAAGCAGGCATCACCTTGACAATAATTAATGCCCGCGGTAGTAGCCATCTCTTTACCAAAATTTCGAGAAAAATCAATAACCTTAACTTTTTGATCCAAAATTTCTATTTTTCTCATCTCGTCCAAACTTTGATCGGTGCTACCATCATTAACAAAAATAATTTCAAAATCATAGTTACTTAATTTTGAAATAACCAAGAAAAGCTCTTGATAAAATGGCTGGATGTTTTTTTCCTCATTATAAACCGGAATAACGAGAGATATCTTAACCATAGTTTTGTTTTTTTTCGCTAAAAATAAAATAAAGTCCGTTTACAATAGCTATGAACTGGATAACAATCACTATTTCAATTATAGCATAAATTGATTTAGCAAAAAGAAAAATTGCTAGAATCTCAATAAGGGCAATAGCCAAAAAAGAAAAGGCCGCTTTAGTTTTTTGAATGGAAAGAAGGTATTGGATGAATAAATTTGTGAACGAAAAAAGAGACACCATAATCGCAAACCAACCGAGATAGGAAGCAACTCCATCATACTTGTTGCCAAAAAATACGCCCAAAATAAATTTGGGGAAAAGCGAGTAAATAATAACCGCGAAAATAGTAGCTAAAAAAGTAATAATTGTCGCATTTCGTAATTGTCTAAGTGAATTGCCTTTTTTATGATTTTCTTCGGCTGACATAGTAAAAAGAACAGAGCCTAAAACTCCGGTAGCGAAAAAAATAGCTTTGGATGCCACAGTCAAAGCTCCGTATTGTCCAGAAGCAATAGCATCCAATTTATTTTTAGCCAGAACCATGTCAACATTGTTAAGAATGGTAATGGAAACAATCCCCATTAATGCGGCTGGAAGATATTTTTTCATAGCAGAATAATCAATGTTTTTCTTGCTATTTTCATCTTTTTTCCTAGTAAACCTTAAAAACCAAATCGCCAATACATACATAATTATCCCACTCAAAACGAATCCGCCCATTACACCACTTGCGCCAAAACCAATTTTCAAAAGTCCCACTCCTGCAACCATTTTTACCAGGGTACTCACGATGGAAACCCAATTAAATTCCCTGAATTTTTGCCAACCAGTTAATACACTGCTAGCAATAGATGAAAATAGCCCTAAAAACATTACCAACCAAAGTAAAACTATCGGCCAAGTTTCCGTAATCTTTAAAAAACTTTTAATTAATGGAGTTATAGCAAGCGCAAATAAAAAAAACGGAATACCAAAAACAATTATTTTTTGGTTAAAAGCCTTTAAAATCAAATAACTGCCGTAAGGATTATTTTCAGCTTTTGTATGAGCGCTATATTTAATAACAATCATTCCTAGGGTAGCAGCAGGAATAGAAATAATGGAAGAAAGAGAAATCAAGGATTCAATTTCTCCATAAAGCTCCACTGAGGCCATTCTCCCCAAAAACAAATGAAAAACATAATTTAAGATATTGACTGCCATTGTGCCGGCAAAAAGAATGGCGCTGTTTTTAAGAAAAGGATTATTTTTGATTTTTCGAATCATCTGTTTAATTAAGCCAGGATTTATTTTTTAATTATCCCGTTATTTTCTTTAAATTCTTCTTCTGTTTATTCTAGCTCAGATTGACTTCAAAGCAAAATCCCGTCATCTTAAATGACAGGATTGATTTTAAGCTTTTTTTATTTTTTAATGAATTCGAAGCGAAGGTCTTTTTTAAGAATTTGTTCCTGTGTAACCGTTCCATTTTTTGTCGTTACCGTCACTTTAACTGGCACATCTCCTACTCCGGATTGTTTTTGAATGAGAAGTCGATAATTTTCTTTATCAAAATTTTCCGGTAATTCATATTTGATAAAAGCATCGGTCTCTTTTCCTATGATCGTATGTACAATAAAACCGAAATAGGTTTTTCCAAATTCTTCTTGGATGTTCGGATAGCTTACCATTTTTCTTTCCAAAAGATTGGCTCCTTTTGGAACATAAACACGAAGATAGGAATGATAATCACTTGTGCGCCAATCACCATAAGGCGCAGTGTGGGAATATTTGATACTTAAACTTGCCACTGGTTTATCCTGAGTCAAATCAATATTATAATCAACAGATCTTTTTATATAATAATCCGACTTCAGGGAGCCCATATTGGCATCTACCATCATTAAATAGTCCGAACTCCAAGTTTCAGCAACTTTCCCGTCCCAAAAAACACTTTCAACTAAACTCTGTAATTTCGGATCGGTAAAATTAAACATAATATTCTTGTTTTTTGTTTCTGCATGAATCATCTCTGCGATTTTAGTAACATTTCCTAAAGAAAAAAGTTTTTCAACAAGAATATTGGTTATTTGTTTCATAATGGCTTTTCGATTTTGAGTATCCAATTCTGGATCCATAATATAAGCTTTTTCAACAACTTCCTGAAGCTTCATGACAACATTATCACCATTAAAAACGTTTCCATCAACAGTAATTGGTCCGGTAATTTTTAACACACTGGCTAAAACGTCTGAATTAACAGAGATAACCCCATCAAAAGAAGAATTACCGCCAGCTAACCGATAAAAATATTTGGCTTTTTCCGCATTGGTTGGAAAATCAGGAGAAAAATTGGAATCACGAAACTTCCATTTTTTAATTTGCATCATTCTGGTAAAAGGATATGGAGGGGCAACTTTGGTGGTAATCCGTTGATCAAGAAGATTAGCATCTTCAAAATAAGAAGAAATTACTTCTCCGTTTTTAAGCTTAATTATTGCATATTGACCCAGGAATCCTCCGCCTGGACGAAGCTCCATATTATTTTGCAAAAGTAAAAGAAATCGTCTTTCGATATCATCTTTTTTAGTTAAAATGTCAACCAGACTGTTGACTACACCCAATTCTTTTTTTTCATCCTCTTGTATGGGCAAAAAATCAGAAAAACGGTTAGCTAAAGAAAGCGAAGAAATAGCCATTTTTTTAACCATTCCACTATTTTTTATCAAGAAAAAACCGCCCAAAATTACAGCAACCGCAATAATGCCAATAATGAGATACTTTTTGTTTATCAATAGTTTTTTCATAAATAATTTTTATTTTTTGTTCGGAGTAAATTAAATTTGATTTTTTATACTCTCTTATTTAAACAACTTTATAATATTCCTTATACCATTTTACAAATTCAGATATTCCCTTCTCAATTCTAGTTGTCGGTTTCCAGCCGAGTTTTCTGAGTTTGTGGATATTGGCTATTGTAGCTGGAACATCTCCTGGCTGCATCGACATCATTTTTTTCTTAGCTTTTTTGCCAACATTTTTTTCAATTACCTCGATATATCTCGTTAATTTTTCTGCCTTGTCGCCACCAATATTCATAATATCATAGCCCTTGCATTTATCTAGCGTAATAATGATTCCGGAAACAACATCGTCAATGTAAGTGAAATTTCTAGTCATTTTTCCAAAATTATAAACTTCAATCTGTTTCCCCTCAATAATATTCTTAGTAAATTTAAACAGCGCCATATCCGGTCTGCCCCAGGGACCATAAACCGTAAAAAATCTCAGAGCCACAATGTTCAAACCATATAAGTGATTATATGTATAAGCCATCAGCTCATTAGCTTTCTTGGTGACAGCATACATCGCCATCGGACTGTCAACGTTGTCTGCCTCAGAAAAAGGCAATTTCTTATTATTACCATAAACTGAAGAAGATGAAGCAAAAATAAAACTTTTAATCTTATATTTTACAGCCATTTCCAAAAGATTTAGGCTGCCCATTAAATTTACATCGGCATAAACAAAAGGGTCTCTGATAGAATTCCTAACCCCGGCCATAGCTGCTAAATGAACAACTTTATCAATTTTTTCAATTTTAAAAATTTTTTCCAATAACTTAATGTCCCGAATATCACCTCGATACAATTTGAATTTATATCCCTTGAGAAATATTTTTATTCTATTTTTTTTAAGCTCAGGACTATAATAATCATTAAAATTATCAATAATGACTATCTGATCACCTCTGTCTATTAACTTTTTGGCTGTAGCCGAGCCAATAAAACCTGCTCCGCCAGTAATTAATATTTTCATTTCACTTTGAATCACTTTAAAAAAAATTACACCTCTTCAGTATATAAAATTTATTATTTTAAAACAAGCCTCGATCTCAGATAATTATAATACTCTTTATTGTCAGCTTTTTGAATGGTATAATTCTCCAATGTCTTTTTACAAGCCTCCATTCCGACCGAGAAACGCAGTTCAGGACTCAAAATTAGCCTTTCCAGCTTACTTATCCATTCTGCGGTATCGGACGCCACAAAACCATCAATACCA
>CAZSCF010000008.1:0-15113 GCA_964605365.1 uncultured Bdellovibrionales bacterium
ATCTAATATTCTATTGAGCAGTAAAACTTTGAGCATTCTTCGGGCTCTGCCAAATAACCGCAGAATGGCTAGTAAAACAAATCGGGTGAAGTAAGCCGCACCCAATCTGCCGATATTCTAAGAGGCGGACAAACAAAAAAGGCTGATGATTTGGTAAAAATAAAAACATTCCCTGTCTGGCGGTTTACCATTTCCGTCAGATATTCAAAGGGAGAAAGGAGGAAAAAATGGAAATTTTTGAGACCCCCGGTGGGTCAATATTTATTACTTTCAACCACTACGGTGGTTGGGAGTTGGAGTTTTCCTCAGCGGAGGACGGAGGAAAGCTTCAGCGTTCCGGTGATTCTTTCAGAATCATTGGATGGGGCGTAACCATCCAGGGGAGGATGAGTTACGCTGGTAACGTGGTCTCCCGGGACCACGTAGAGTTCAAGGCCGTCAATGAGGAAGACGCCCTTGAATACGAGGGGTGGTTTGCGCCAGAAACGGCGCAACCTACCCCGAAGGAAGTGGATACCCCTCAGTGGGTGCCACTTTCTTCAAGAGACATCTGGGACATGGTGTCATGGATGTCCTCCCTCGCCATCCATGGCGGAGGAGTCCCCGGGCTCCGAGGGGAAAGATATTGGAGCAATAAAAACGCGGCGGAGGCAGAGGACGCCGCGTACAACTCCCGTCTAGTCTTTTCAAAAGATAAGAACGTGGAGTTGTGTTGGGAGGAAGAACCTCCTGACACTCCGGAGCCGATAGCCTAACCAGCTATCGTAATAATACTTTGGTTGGTTGCCAAAGTTTCCGCAAAAACCAGCGGAGTAAAAGTACGGGTTAGTTTTTGTATCCAGGGTAGGTTTTATATAAAAACCACACACTGGAGCCAAACCGGAAAGCAGAGTCCGGCGGAAGCGCTGGCCCGTTAGTCAGCGCAGGGTATGAGAGGCGCCTGACCACAAAGCCTCTCGCGGCAGTTCTTACCACGAGCTGCCTTTTTCTTTATATAACGTAAAAAGCAAAGAAAAAGAACGAAAAAAAGAGAGGCGGAATTTGACTTATTCGCCAAAATAATATATAATTAGGGTAGTTAATTGACCTAAATAATATAAATTTCGGTGAATATAATCACCAAAATAATATGAAAATAGAGAGAACTATCCAAAAAGAAATAGAAAAACGCTTATTTAAAGGAAAAATAATCATTATTTATGGTCCGCGCCGAGTCGGAAAAACTACATTGGTTCAGAGACTACTGGAAAAATATGCTGAAGGACACAATACAAAATATCTCAATGGCGATGATTTGGATGTGCGTCAGGCGCTTGCCAATAAGACTTCTACAGAGCTGAAAAAATATCTTGACCAAAAAGATTTTGTGGTTATTGATGAAGCGCAGCGAATTGAAAATGTCGGGCTTACTTTGAAATTGTTGGTGGACAACTATCCCAAAATGCAAATTATTGCCACCGGTTCATCATCATTCGATTTGTCAAATAAAATAATAGAACCGCTTACTGGAAGAAAGTACGAGTTTTTTCTTCATCCATTTTCTCTGGAAGAATTATCGCAAAAATATGATAGTCATGAAACGCGCAGAATATTGGAACGGCAAATAATATTCGGGGCTTATCCGGAAGTTGTCGATGCCGGAGATGAAGCTAAAAGCAGATTGAAGGAAATAGCTCACAGCTATCTATATAAAGATGTTTTGGAATACCAGGGGCTCAAACATTCCGATCTTCTGGACAATTTGTTGCAAGCACTGGCTTTACAAATCGGTAACGAAGTGTCGTATAATGAATTGGCCAATCTTTTGAAAATTAGCAAAAACACAGTAGAAAACTATATTAGAATTTTAGAGCAAGCTTTCGTCATTTTTCGCTTGCGGCCGCTTTCGCGCAATTTGCGCAATGAGCTTAAAAAACTACGCAAGATTTATTTTTATGACACCGGAGTACGCAACGCTTTGATCAACAACTTCAATCCTCTTGAACTGCGAAATGACGCCGGCGTGCTTTGGGAAAATTTTATGATAAGTGAGCGTATGAAATATAACAACAATAATGAACATGACAAGCTCACATATTTTTGGCGGACAATGCAAAAGCAAGAAATTGATTATATTGAAGAAGAAGGCGGGAAAATGCAAGCCTTCGAATTCAAATGGAAAAAGGATAAATTCAAAAAACCCAAAGCGTTTTTGAGTGCTTACTCGGGCAGCGATGCATTTTTAATCAATCGAGACAATTTTGGGGAATTTGTGGGAATTAAATAATATGGAAAAAAAAATTAACAATTTCTTTGAAAAAACTGAAAAAAAGATTTTGATTAGTGATAGCGAACGCGAGTCGGTAAAAGACCAACTTTTGGATTATTTGAAACAAAACAAAATATTCATCGAAAAATTTGACGAAAGAAACCGACAGAGATACAAAATATTCGATCTGGAACATTTTCTCGATCCTGAGTTTCAAAAAAATGCCGCTGAATTTTTGCATAACAGAAATCGCGAGATGCCGGGCGGCCGATACTTAATCTTCGAACTGCTTAAGGATTTTGAAGTTATTTCCAAAACGGACAGTGAAAAGAATCCGGAGGCCAAGCCGCAGCCCCTATTTAATTATCCGAAAAATATTGAAGAAGCGGTGGATCCGCGAACGATAAAGGAAAAGCAGTATTATTTGGATTATTGGGACATTGTCGGACAAGGAAGTCATATGGCGGATTGGAATAGGAAGTTGATGTTGGAAAGCGGTGAAGCGATAAATCTCAAAGAACATGCCTTGGCAGTTTTGTTGTTTCGAAAAATGAATGCCAAAAGAGAAAAAGAAACAAGTGAACTGATGGTGAATGACGGAAGGGGCGGTCGGACAAAAATTAATGTCGATATCATTCTAGATTATGCGAAAAAAATGGGAATGGGACATCTCGGAAGCGCGAGTGAACAGACTGCGATTGATGATCCGCAAAATTTTTTGAAAAAATATTGTCCGCACATTCTGGAAAGCGGATTGGTCAAAGCGGATGATTTTCAGATATTGACTTCTGGCAGGAGCGGAGAGCTGATCAGGAAGGAAAAAACAGTGGACAAAAACAACAAGTTAGAGATAATGGCGAATGGCGCGCGCTACTATTTTGGTCGAGAAAAATTCATTGTAAAATCAGGAGGGAAAAATGAAGAATATGATACGCGAGATTTAAAAATTACCATACTCGATGATAAATATTTGGGGATAATAAAAACCGTCAAGGGGTATGCTTCCCTGTTGTATAAAGTCAGAATGCTGTCTGACGGCGAAAAAGCGGAAAAAGCAAAAGAAATAGAAATCAGAGATGGAAAAAAATATAGCAAAACCGAATTAGCATTGCGTACATTGGTCAACAAAGAAGAAATTATTGAACGTCTGGAAAAATGGGATGTGCATGCGAACAATCTGCGCCGGCCAGATGAAAGCGAAAGTAACTACAATGAAAGGATGAATAAAATCCAAAATTATGAGTTCATAAAAAAAATAGAGCAGGACTTTGCTTTAAAATGCGATTTGGGCATACATCATCTGTCTTGGCGCGAGCAGCAATGGTTGGCATCGGCTTGTTTTGAGATGGGCAGTAAAAACTATGAAAAGCTTTTGGCGTTCGGAGCGCAATATGGTTTAACCGGTTTAAAAACATTTTTGAGTTGCGAGTTTGATATTAAAAATGGCCAAAAAATTCTCGATATTGGCGAAAAATTAAATCCGGAACAAGCCGGCGCGGTTTTTGGTAAATTATCCGAAATCATTGATTTGGCCGAAAAAAAGAACGAAGAATTGGGCAAGTTGGTTTATGAAGACGAAAAAAATGTTGATACGCAAGACATAAAATTCAGACTTTTGGATAGAGCCAGAAATATCATTGTAAATTTCGGCGAAAAATTAAGCGGCAAAAAAACCGATCAAGATCAGATAAGCCAATTATTATCCGATTTGGAAAAAACTAAAACCGAAGTTATTCTTTTGGTGGCAACTTTTAAGTCTGCCAAAGCCCAGGGTGAAAATATCGACTGGGAAAAGATAAGAAATTTCGGCTTGGAAATAAAAGATTTTGGAGCGGAATTTGATAAAGAAACAAAACAGGAGATGTTATTCGTAGCTGAACGCAATTGGAGACAAAATGAAAAACTGAAAGATGCGGTTATAGCAGGCTTTGGGGATTCTTTGTCCAATACGGAAAACCAAAAATTCTATGTTCTAAAATATCAAGGCAAAATCGTTTCTTTCGTACGTTTCCAAAAAACTGAAAGCGAAAAAGTGTTGTATGCCGGTTCATTTAATGTGGATCCGGAGGCACGCGGAATAGGCGTAGGCGAAGAAATGATGAATCGCGCTCTTGTTAAAGAGGGAAAAACCCATGTGTTGGAAGCGACAGTTTCTCCGCGTATCATAGCCGGAACTTGTTATGTGGAAAAAATTGGGTTTGTGGTTGATGGAATTATTGCCGATTATCATCATACTGGCGAATCACTTTTTAGCATCCGGCTGGACGGGGAGCAAAATAAAAAATATATTTATCGCAATGAAGGCAAGGAAAATAAAATCATTGAAGAGCAAATAAAAAAACAATGTTTTTCACAAGAAAATATCGATCCGATTATCGGAGCAGAAACGATTGTTCTAAAATTCGATATGCAAAATGATTTTGAAAAGATGAAAGAAGCGATGCGGAAATTATTGATTGCCAAAGACGATGAGGGAAAAGATGTTCCCGGTCAGAATGTGGAAAATAAATACATAATAACTAGATATTTCAAGGATAAGGAAGAAAAAGAAAAGGACATAAGATATTTTGTGTTGGAAAAGATAATTGCTAAAATATTTTCTTAAAATGATTTTCTAGAATTATATTTTGAAAATAAAAAAACAGTGTCGAGTAATTGGCACTGTTTTTATATCCGGCAGTTTGTTTGTGTATGAACTTATTACAAAATTGTAATAGCGGAAACCTTATCGCCGCTTTGCGGTCGCATGACTCTGACGCCCTGGGTGGCGCGACCGAGAGAAGAAACGCTTTTGAGTGGAATGCGAATAATCTGTCCTTTTTCTGAACTCAAAATCAAATCATTTTCAATATCATCAATATTGATGATATCCGCTCCGATTATTTTTCCTGTTTTGACAGTAACATTGGCCGTCTTGATTCCACTGCCTCCGCGATTTTGAACCTTGTAAAATTTTAAGTCACTTCTTTTGCCATAACCGTTTTCAGTGATGATAAGAAGTTGGTTGCCTTTTTGATTTTTGAGAACCACATCCATGCCTACAACTTTGTCTTCTTTTTTAAGTTTGATGCCTCTGACTCCGGCAGCTGAACGACCCATTGGGCGAACATCTTTTTCTTTGAAATGAATAGCTTGTCCCTTGGAGGTGGTAATAATCATTTCATCTTGTCCGCTTGTCGGTTCAACCCAACGCAAAGCATCTTCCTTAGCCAACTTGATGGCTAAAAGTCCGGAACGTCTTACATTATCAAAGTCAGAAAGATTGGTTTTTTTGACTGTTCCCATTTCGGTTGTCATAAACAAGAATTTGTATCCATCGTCTTTATTGAAAGGAATAATGGCGGTAACAGACTCTTCTTGGGAAAGCTGTAAAAAATTAACAATCGATTGTCCTTTGGCAGTGCGTGAAGAGGCGGGGATTTCGTATGCTTTGGTCTGAAATACTTTGCCGCTATTGGTAAAGAATAAAAGATTGTCATGCGACATCGCGCCAATAACTTTTTTAATGGTATCTTCTTCTTTGGTGACCGCGCCAATAACCCCTTTGCCACCACGCTTCTGAACTTTATAGACGGTTGGATCCATACGTTTGATGTATCCTTGTTCGGTAATGGTAATAATAGCTTCTTCGTTGGGAATTAAATCTTCTTGTTTGAATTCTCCGATAGCCGATTTGATAACTTTGGTTTTCCTTTCATCACCGAATTTTTCTTTAACGCGAATAAGCTCATCTTTAACGATAGCCAGGATTTTTTTTACGCTTTTCAAAATATCCTCCAATTTTTTAATGAGAGCTAATTTTTCCTTGAGTTCGTCTTCAATCTTTTTTCGCTCCAAGCCGGCCAAAGTTTGCAGTCTCATTTCCAAGATAGCCGTGGATTGTTTTTCGGAAAACTTGAATTTTTGCATTAAGTTTTTGTGTGCATCTTCTTTGGTTGGAGATTTCCTTATGAGGCTAATAATTTGATCGATATGATCGAGAGCTTTTTTAAGTCCTTCCAAAATGTGCGCGCGATCTTTGGCTTTGTCCAATTCAAATTGAGTTTTACGGGTAATAACGATTTTTCTGTGTGCCAAATAGTATTCCAACATTGATTTCAAATTCAAAACTGTCGGTTCAATTCCGTCAACCAAAGCCAGCATATTTACTCCAAAATTTTTCTGCAGGTCGGTAAGGGTGTAAAGTTTGTTAAGGACTTTTTGCGGATAAGCGTCTTTTTTAAGATCGATAACTAAACGTACGCCTTCCTTATCGGATTCATCGCGAATATCTTTAATACCCAGAATCTTTCCTTCTCTGACAAGGTCAGCCATTTTTTCAATCATAGCGGCCTTGTTGGTGGCATAAGTCATTTCGGTAATTATGATCTGAAAAGCGCCGGCTTTATTTTCAACAATTTCGGCTTTAGCGCGTGTTAAAATTTTTCCGCGACCGGTTTTGTAAGCTTCCAGAATATCTTTTTTGTTGTAGATAATTCCTCCGGTCGGAAAATCGGGTCCGGTTATAAATTGAGTAAGATCTTCAACTGTGGCATCCGGATTGTCTGCTAAATGACAAATTCCATCTACCAATTCACCAAGATTGTGTGGAGGAATGTTGGTAGCCATACCGACTGCGATTCCCATGCTGCCATTTAAAAGTAATTGAGGAAGATTGGCGGGAAGAACAGTCGGTTCTTTATGCTGTCCGTCAAAATTAGGCACAAAATCAACGGTGTTTTTTTCAATATCCAAAAGCATCTCTTCAGCAATGGGAGAGAGCTTGGCTTCAGTATAACGATAAGCCGCGGCGCCGTCGCCATCCATGGAGCCAAAGTTTCCTTGTCCCCAAACCAGAGGGTAACGAAGCGAGAAATCCTGAGCCATACGAACCATGGAATCATAAACAGCCGCATCTCCATGCGGATGAAATTTTCCCAGTACTTCTCCAACAACGGTAGCGGATTTTCTGAATTTGGCGCCTGGCTTGAGTCCGGTGTTCCACATGGAATAAAGAATACGACGGTGGACGGGTTTTAATCCATCACGTACATCCGGTAAAGCGCGAGCCACAATTACGCTCATGGCATAATCCAAATATGATTGCTGGACTTCTTCGGTTATTCCGCGCGGATTTATTTGACCTATGGTGCTCATTTTGGTAATTTTTTTAAATGAATTAGTTTGTTTTACTGGGAAATTTCAGTTGATTGTACATTTTTTATTGAATCTTTTTGCTTTTCAATTTCCTTCACGAGATCAAGACCAGATTGCTTAATTTCATTTGTTTCCAAGCTTGTCTGATCCTTCTTGAATGGCAGATCGTTTAAATCGGTTTGCAGAGAAAAAAACCAAATTGCGACAATTAAAACCATGCAAAGTGCTACAAAAAACCAAACGTAGCGCAGTTTGATATGGTCGGGCTTCTTTCTTATTTCTTCAATTTTTCCTATTAAACCCATAAACATAAAATGAACTTTCTATTCTGTTCCCATTAAAACTACTTGCATCACTTTTCCTTCCAAATCTTTTTTCTTTACGTTTAGCTTGGAAACTTTTTCGCGCGGACAATTTCCCATTTCAGAACAGAATTTTTTTTCATCATCAATATCAGTAATGGTTCCGCCGGGCATTTTGTAATGTATCGGAATGATAATGGCCGGCTCTATTTTTTTAATAATTTCTTCGGCTTTTTTGGCGTCAATAGTATACTTTCCTCCAACGGGAATCATTAAAATATCCACACCATCAATCTCGCTCAGTTGTTTTTGATTAAGATCGGTTCCCAGGTCTCCTAAGTGACAGATTTTTAAATCTTCTGTTTCAAGAATAAAAATTGTGTTGTGCGTCTGATCTTTTTCTTCAATAGGACCATGTAATGAATCAATACCTACAATATTGATGCCTTTCAAAGAATATTCTCCCGGTATATTTAAAACAGTCGGCTCGCCTTTCAGCGCTGAAACATTATTATGATCGTAATGATCGTGGCTTATCAGTACAATATCCGCTTGTCCTTGGGGTGGGCGTAAGCCGACTTTTTTATCAAAAGGATCAAAAAAAATGCTTACATCTTCCTGACCTCGGCCGGCCGGCTTAGTAGTTAATTTGAAACAGGAATGTCCGTAATATTGTATTATCATAAGTTTTTCTTAAATAAGCCCCCTGTTGCAGGGGGGGTAAATCTTAATTAACATATGTATTTTAGCACTTTGCAATAGTCTTGTCGAGATGGTAATTGCATCCAGCTTGCTTGACAAATAAATATATAGAGCGTATATTGAACGCAGGTTAATTATTAAGAAAACTGAATCGCGAAATGCTTTAATTTCGCTCCGAGCTTCTTAATATATTTCCCTTTGGGAAATTTTTTGTTTACCCAGAGGCACAACTGGTTCAGCAGAAAACATTTTCTTTAACTGACCTTCGAACTAATATTTGAGCTTTGTAAAGCTGTTTACTCGCTATTATTATCTGTGTTTGAGGCGGTGCCATAGTGTCAAAAAAGAAAATATTTTCAGCCAAACCAGTAAATATTTAATAATTAAAAAGCGCCTAAATAAGCCGCAAAATATAATAATATGACTAATATTTTAGACGAATTAGCCAAAAAAATAGATAATATTTCCGATAAAAATTCTGTGGAAACAGAAGAGATTGTTGCTTCTGAAGAAAAAAAACCTAAAAAAAGTCAAAAAGAAGTTGAAAAAAACATTTCTTTTGATAATGGCTCAGAGGCGATGGCAAATCTTTTGGTTGAAAATACTATTTGTTTTCCTCAAATTGGAGATGTGGTGGAAGGAAGGGTAGTAGAGGTAACTTCCAATGCCATTTATTTGGACATTGATCCTTTTGGCACCGGAATTGTTTTGGGCAGAGAGATGAAAGACGGAACTACTTCGGCGAAGCTTAAGGTTAATGATACAGTTTCAGCTACTATTATAGAACTTGAAAACGAAGATGATTTTATCGAACTTTCTATCAGAGAAGCTTCGCACGAAAAAGCATGGGAATGTCTGGAAAATAAAAAAGATGATCAGGAAAAGGTAAATGCTAAAGTCGTAAGTGCCAATAAGGGCGGATTGCTCATTGAAATTAACGGAATCTCCGGTTTTTTGCCTGTTTCTCAGCTTTCTAGCAAAAATTATCCGCGTGTTGAAGATGGAGATAAAAATAAGATTTATAATTTACTTAAAAAATTGGTCGGACAGGAAATGGAAGTTCGCATTTTGGACATTGATCAAGAATCCGAGAAGCTAATTGTAAGTGAAAAAGCGGCTCAAAAAGAAAAAGATATGGAAGTTATTTCCGGTCTTAAGGAAGGGGATGTTATTGAAGGGGAAATTAGCGGAGTCGTTGATTTTGGCGCTTTTGTGAAATTTCTTCCGACTGGAGTTGAGAGCGACAATGATGAAGATAAATTGGAGGGATTGGTACACATTTCCGAATTAGCCTGGCAGCTAATTGAAGATCCGCGAGATATTGTCAAAGTTGGCAGTAGAGTTTCAGCTAAGATTATTGGAATTGATGATAACAAAATCTCTTTATCTATTCGAGCGCTGCAAGAAGATCCTTGGAGTGAAGTGAGCAAGAAATATCCTATTGGCAGCATTGTCGAAGGGACAGTCCATAAGATTAATCATTTCGGGGCTTTTGTTTATTTGGATAAAAATATTCACGGTTTAGCACACATCAGTGAGATGTCACAACTCTTTCCCGGAAAAAACATTGATGAAATAATTAAAGTGGGAGAAAAATATGCTTGGAAAGTTATTTCCATGGAGCCGCGAGAACATCGAATGGGTTTGATGTTTTCTCAAGATGAGAAAAAAAAGAAAAGCGAAAAATCGGAACCGAAAAAAGAAGACGTGGAAGTTAAAGAAGAAAAACCAGAGAAGCCGGCGAAAGAAACCAAGGCTAAAAAAGAAAAAAAGTAATCTCAGTGCGCCCAAAACCCTCCCCCAAAAGAGGGTTTTGTGTTAATATAGTTAATAAATTTTAAAGGCATGAAAACAAATCCAAATGGAAACAAAAAAAATGTTCTAGTGATTTCCGGTCCGACAGGGACAGGAGAAACCACTATCACCATGAAAGTTATTGAAAGGTACCCGATTTTTCAACGTTTGGTTACAGCAACAACCAGAAAACCGAGACTGAATGAAAAAAACAAAGTGGAATATTATTTTTTTTCCAAAAAAAAATTTAAAAAAGAACTGGCAGAAGGAAATATTATAGAATATACATACATAAAAAACAGGGATGTTTATTATGGCAGTTATAAAAAAGATTTGGATCAAAAACTGAAAAAAGGGCTGAATGTTATTGTTAATCCGGATATGATTGGAACGAAATATTTTAAGAAAAAATATAATGCTACAACAATTTTTTTAATGCCAGATTCAATGAAGCATTTAGTTGGCAGGTTATTGAAGAGGCAGCCAGATATGAGTAATGAAGAATTGGAAAAGCGCTTAGAAAACGCCAAAAATGAAATAAAAAACGAAAAGAAATTCTATGATTTTGTGGTAATAAACAGAGAAGGCAGAGTAGAAGAAGCTACAAATAAAATTATCAGAATTATTAAAAAAGAAGGATATGAGTTTGGTCAAGAAAATTCAGAATAATATTTTTCAACAAAATCTTTTTGCTCGAGGCGATGATTTGGTTTTGGGGATTTCGGGTGGGCCAGACTCTGTTTGTCTTTTGGAAATTTTTGCTAAACTGCAAAAAAAATATAATTTGAAAATAATTTTGGCGCATGTAAATTATGCTTTGCGCGGAAAAGACAGTGATTTGGATCAAAAAATCGTAGAAAATCTGGCGCAAAAATATGACTTGGAAATGTTTGTTTTGAAGCCAAAAATAAACAAGAAAAAATATTCGGAAGAAAGCTTGCGTAAAATTCGTTATGATTTTTTTGAAAAAATCAGGAGAGAAAATAATTGTAATTATATTGCGGTCGCTCACACATTGGATGATCAGGCAGAAACTTTATTGATGAGGCTAATCAGAGGCGCAGGACTCTCCGGTCTTTCCGGAATGAAATTTAAAAACAGAAAAATCATTCGTCCGCTTTTAAATATTTCCAAGAAGGAAATTTTGGAATTTTTAAAAATAAAGAAAATAAAATATCGAATTGATAAAACAAACAAAGAAAATCATTTTTTTCGCAATAAGATTCGCAATATTCTTGTTCCAATGTTGGAAAAAAATTTCAATCCCAACATTAAAGAAACAATTTTCAAAAATTCACTTTCAATTTCGGACGATTATTTTTTTCTTTTGGAATTGGCGCAAAAGGAGTACGTTAAGATTTTTTCCAAAACCGGAATTGGAAATGTCAAAAAAATTTTAGAATTGCCCAGATCATTGCAGAGAATGGTTTTACGAGAGGTCATTGCCAGGAAAAAAGATAATTTACAGGATGTTGATGTGTCGCATATTGAGGAAATTTTAAAGGCGTTGCAAAGTTCCAAAAGCAAAAATCAAAAAGTATTTTTTAAAGGGTTGAAAATAGTGCGAAAAGGTGATAAAATAGACATATCTTAAAGGATACCCTCGAAGAATAATATTTTTCTCAAAATTAGAGCGCATGGTAGTGGTAAGCTTTTTTGATACTTTGTTTATTTTGTGTGTCCTATGTATGAGTGCCTTGTCGCATCGGCTAGGAAATTTATCGAAAAATATCATTCTTCAAGGGTTTATTCAAATGTTTCTTGTAGAAACAAGCAAGAAATTTGGAAAAAAGGTAATTAATCGATTTTTAACAAATTATGAAAAATCTAGCTAAAAATGCAGGCGCTTTCTTTATTTTGCTTTTTGTATTGTTAAGCGTTGTAATTTTATACAATTCTCCCAAGACTAAACCGCAAGAGGTATCGCTTAGTACCGTGGTTGAACAGATTAATCAAGAAAAAGTGAAGCAAATAACTGTCGAGACGGATAATTTGAAAATTGAACTTGCGGATGGAACGCTTGAAAAATCCATCAAAGAAAAAGAATCCGCCATAACCGAATCCCTCAAAAATTATGGCGTAGACCAAGCAAAACTTCAGGCGGTTAAAATTGATATTAAGGGGGAATCTTCTTTAAATTTTTGGATGGGTTCTATTTTGCCATTTCTTTTGCCATTTATTTTAATCGGAGCGTTTATTTGGTTTATGTTGCGTCAAGCTCAAAGAGGAAATAATCAAGCTCTTTCTTTTGGAACATCCAGGGCGCGAATGACTGACCCAAAAGATAAAAAAAATAGAGTTACTTTTACAGATGTGGCAGGTGCCAAGGAGGCCAAAGAGGAATTACAGGAAATTGTAGAATTTTTGAAAAATCCGGGCAAATTTTTGAAATTAGGCGCTAAGATTCCCAAGGGAGTTTTGCTTTTGGGCTCTCCCGGAACCGGTAAGACACTGATTGCCAAAGCAGTGGCCGGTGAAGCTAATGTGCCGTTTTTCAATATTTCCGGTTCAGAATTTGTGGAAATGTTTGTCGGTGTGGGAGCCTCAAGAGTTAGAGATCTTTTTAAACAAGCAAAAAAAAATGCGCCAGCCATTGTTTTTATTGATGAAATTGATGCAGTCGGGAGACATCGCGGAGCGGGCCTGGGAGGAGGACATGATGAAAGGGAACAAACATTGAATCAGATTTTAGTAGAAATGGACGGATTTGATACGAATACCAATGTAATTGTTATCGCAGCTACCAATCGTCCGGATGTCTTGGATCCGGCCCTGCTTAGACCCGGAAGATTTGATCGTCGGGTAGTAATGGATTTGCCCGATATTGAGGAAAGACTGGAAATTTTAAAAATTCATTCCAAGACCAAACCATTACAAGCAGATATTGATTTACGAACGGTGGCTAATCGAACGGTTGGTTTTTCCGGGGCGGATTTGGCCAATCTTTTGAATGAAGCGGCCATTTTGGCTGCCAGGCGAAGTAAAAAAATAATTTCTATTGATGAAATTACCGAATCAATCGAAAAAGTTATTTTAGGTCCGGAAAGAAGGAGTCGCAGAATCGACGATAAAGAGAAAAAGCTGATTGCTTATCATGAAGCCGGGCATGCATTAATCGGAGCCAGTCTTAAAAATACTGATCCGGTGCAAAAAATATCCATTATCTCTCGCGGACAAGCGGGTGGTTATACTCTTAGCGCTCCTACCAAGGATGTCAGACTTCATTCAAGAAATTATTTTATTGACGAATTGTCCGTATTTCTCGGAGGTTATGTAAGCGAAAAAATTGTTTTTGGAGATGTAACTACGGGAGCTTCTAACGATTTGGAAAGGGCTACGGCGATGGCAAGAAGCTTGGTAACGCGTTACGGGATGAGCGAATTGGGACCGCGAACTTTTGGTCACAAGGAAGAGTTGGTTTTTTTGGGCAAAGAAATGCATGAGGAAAAAAATTATTCCGAGAAAACAGCCGAGGATATCGATCGACAGGTGTCGAAATTTATCGGTGATGCTTATGCTGTGGCGGAAAAAATCATTAATGAAAAAAGAGCTATTCTAGATAAATTAGCGGAAGTTCTTTTGGAAAAAGAAACAATTGAGCAAGCTGAGTTTAATGAAATAATTAAACAATAACTCGAGGGCGTTAAAAGTCTGGCTAAAATATTTTCTTTAGCGGACTCTCGTTTTGAGTTGAAATATTATTTGCAAAATATCCGGCTCGTATCAAGATTTCTTTTATTTGGTGAACCCTATGCGGCCCGGAAAAGAAAAATTTTATCCAGACTTTTAATTTTTGAATATGAAACAAAAAAAATATTTCAAGGAGAAAATATTGGCTAATATAAATGTTAAGGAGTTATCATATTTTTTATTGTTATTTGGTTTGGCAGTTTTAATTCCTATTTTTTTTCATGTTCAGTGGATTGCCGGGCCGGTAGTAAATTCTATTTTCGTGATTGCCTTGTTCTTGTTGGGTGTAAAGAGGGCTTTGGCTATAGCTGTTATTCCAAGTCTTATTGCGCTTTCCAGCGGAACCTTGCCGGTTATTTTGGCTCCAGCAATTCCATTTATTATTGCAAGCAATATGATTTATATTCTTTCTATAAATTATGTTTATGCTAATACTAAAGATGGAAGCAAGGATTATTGGCTCGGGATATTTTTTGGTTCAAGTTTGAAATTTACTTTTCTTTTTTTGAGCTCGACTTTTATTATTCGATTGTTTGCTAATGAAATGATAGCAACCAAAATCGGGCAAATGATGACCTGGACACAATTTATGACGGCTATTGTGGGTGGAATGATTGCCTGGATAGTCTTGCACTATACCTGGTCAGCCAATAATTAATTTCAATAAAATGAAAAAAATAAATCATATTCAAATATTAAAAAATGCATGGGAAATAACCTGGAAAAATCGCTATCTTTGGTGGTTTGGTTTTTTTGTTTTGCTTTCAAATGGAGGCGGGATATTTTCCATGGGCGATTCACATGAAGAAAAAAATTATGAGCAAATAGTTGACTATGCGAGTTCGCATCAGCAGCTTGTTGTTATGATCGGAGTTTTAATTTTTTTGATCTGGCTTGGATTTTTGGTAGTAGGATTCATTGGCAGGGGCTCTTTGATAAAATCTGTGCAAAAGAAACTGGATGGGCAGGAATCAAATTTTAAAACTGGAATACAAGATGGAAAAAAATATTTTTGGAAAATAGTTTCAATCGGACTTTTGACAGCTATTTTTACCATGGCAGCTATGTTTATTTTTATTATTCCGATTATCTTTCTTTTCAATAGCAAGTCTCTGGTTTTAGGGTCCATAGTATTTTTTACGGGAGTCATTGTTTTAATTCCGGTTTTATTCTTGATTTCTTTTTCTCAAACTTTCGGATTTCTTTATGCTGTTATGGCGGAACTTTCCGTCTGGGATTCT
>CAZSCF010000008.1:15213-22899 GCA_964605365.1 uncultured Bdellovibrionales bacterium
GGGTGTATAGCTCAGTTGGTTAGAGCGCTACATTGACATTGTAGAGGTCTCCCGTTCGAGTCGGGATATACCCACTGAGTTGAAGAAAAAATATCGGGACCATAGCTCAGTGGTAGAGCACGCGACTCATAATCGCTTGGTCGCAGGTTCGAATCCTGCTGGTCCCACCAAAGCAAAAGACACCGAATAGAATAGGTGTTTTTTACTTTTTTCTTCTCTTGCCATGAAAAGCTTTATGGATTTCTTTTAGTTGAGGATTGGTAATGTGAGTGTAAATTTGGGTGGTTGTAATCGAAGAATGTCCAAGCATCGTCTGAACACTTCGAATATCGGCGCCGTTCATTAATAAATCGGTGGCAAAAGAATGGCGGAAAGTGTGCGGATGGACATCCTTGATAATACCGGCTTTAACAGAATAATATTTTACAATTCTTTGAATACTGCGTGGAGTGAGACGAATGCTGTCCTGATTATCTAAGCTTTTTTTGTCATTCTTTAGTCGTTCAGTTTTGGGCTTAAATTTTTTTAAACTTTTTATATCTCTCACGAAAACGGCCGGATCAATATCAGTTCTTTTTTCCAAATATTTTTCCAAAGCTGTTTTGGCCGAATTGGAAACGAAAACTACGCGGATTTTATCGCCTTTTCCTCTTACGCTAAACTCTTGGTTTTTTAGATCTAACTTGTCTCGGTTTAAGTTGGCAAGTTCCGAAACGCGAAGACCTGAAGAAAAAAGCAATTCCAAAATAGCCTTATCTCTGAGTGACTTGAAATTTGTTCCATTGACGGCATCCAAGATTCTTTCTATTTCTTCTGCTTCCAAAAATTCCACTTCTTTTCTTTGACTTTTTCCAATTTCAACTTTTTCGGCTTGCAGGGTTTTGATGTCTTTGCGAGCCAGATATTTCAAAAAACTACGCAGGGCAATGATGTAATAATTCTGAGTAAGTTTTTTGAGATTTGCTCCTTTGGGATCTTCAAAACGATTCAGGAAAACACGATAGCGACTGATCATTTCGTCCGTAATGTCTCTAGGGTCGGTTATTTTAGCCCAATCCAAAAAACGATCCAGGTAACGACTATAGTTATCTATGGTTTTGCGGGATCGGCCTTTTTCGATCTCTAAATACTCTAAAAATTGATTTTTGAGATTTTTTAGATTCATAATTTGTGTGGCATACCGTTAGTATATAGCATTCGACATGTTATATCCAGCGGGATTATTTGGAAAATTTCTTTCTTTTGTTCAATGGGACGAAAAAGAGAAGAGTTCTTTTTTAAAAACAAAAAATAAAGCGTAAAATGTTGAAGGAAAAATAGTTTTTTGCTTGTTTTAAGCCAAAAAAATGACTTATAAGGAGGTTTTTTCTTGACAAAGATATGTTCAAGAGCTATACTTCCAGATGATAAAAATTAGGGATTGAGCCGATGAGAAGATCACTCTTTTGAGTGAAAAAGCTCTTAAGCTCAAGCCAAAAAGAAGGATCAAGACAATTAGTAAACTCAATATCAGTTATTCAGGAAGTTTATCCCACACCAAAAATGAAAAGCAACAAAATATATTTGCGGCAAAAGGGAAAGACTTGCAGAAGAATGACGAAAAACACCGAAAACTTAGGTTTTTAGTGTGGGATTTATTGAAAAGTGCTAACCTTAGGAAGTTGAATTCCAATATTCATATAGCACAAATAAAAATTGCCAGATTTATCAAGGAACACAGGACCATAAAAGTCTTGCATATATTCAGAAATTACTCGGCTCTGGTAGTTGTAATAAGCTGTGCTATCCTGGTTTCAGCTACCAATCTGACCGCAGGAAAAGAATCCAGTGGTTTTTTGTTTGGATCATTTGGAGAAAGCGACGATTATTCTAATCCGCTAGAAGGCAGTATGGCTATTAAGGCAAGAAATCAAAAAAGTAATTTGGCTATGATAAAACTGGCTCAAACCAGAATCGTATCTGATCCGGAAACAATCAAGGAGCTAGAGCAAGAAAAAGCGGACAATAATTTGGATGAAAATGCCTGGGTATCAGTAATTTCCCCGGTTCGAGAAGAACCGAAAGAAGGCGCGGGAGTGGAAATGTATGTAGTTAAAGAAGGTGACACGATCAGTGGCATCGCTGCCAGAAATAATATCTCTGTGAATACAATTCTTTGGGCTAATGAAATTGATGATATCGATTCAATTATGCCGGGAGATAGCATATTTATTTTACCAACTGACGGTTTTTCTTATACTGTCAAAAGAGGTGATAGCATTGAAGATATCGCTAAAAAATATAAGGCAGAAAAAGATAAAATTATTGCTTTTAATAATTTACCAGCTAACGGAGATTTAAAAGAAGGTGAATCAATTCTTATTCCCGGTGGGCAAAAAGAAACAGTTCAAAGATCGCAAACGCCAACTGCTGGCAGTTCAAATATTGCAATCAGAGAATATGAATCGTTTGCTTCAGTGGGTAAAAAACTCAGTGGCAAGGCTGGAACAGGACACAAATTTCCTTACGGTTATTGTACTTGGTATGTGGCGCAAAAAAGATATGTTCCGTGGTCCGGAAATGCCGGTACATGGTTGTTTAATGCAAAATCAATGGGTTATGCGACTGGCAGAAAGCCGCGACCTGGGGCAATTATGGTTTCTTCGGAATCCAGGTGGGGTCACGTAGCCTTAGTTGAAAAAGTTAGCGGAAACAAAATTACTGTTTCCGAAATGAATTATGCCGGTTGGGCCAGAAGATCAACCAGAACAATCGATGCTAACAGTCGAGTGATCAGAGGGTTTATATATTAGTCATAAAGCATAGAACATAGAACAAGGGGCGAGTTAAAAACTCGCCCCTTACTTTTAATATAATTGTGATAGCGTTAAGAAATAAAATAATAAATTTAAATTTATATTTTTTAAATATTAAATTTTTTGAGAAAATAGTAGATTTTTTTTATATCTTTTTAAGCGGGGCGATGGAGGCGGAAAGTTTTTTAAGTCCGACTTTGGAAAAAGCAATTGTCAAAACATCGCCCTGAGCGGAAATGATGAGGCCGGATCCAAAAGTTGGATGCTCAACGCGCTGTCCGTCCTTGTATTTTGGAATGGGAATAGATTTTGACGTAGTGACAGGTCGCGACTTGTCGCTACTGAATAATTTTCCATCCGATTTGGGTTTAGGTCTGGCGATTTGCAAAAGATGCTCCGGAATATCATCTAGAAATCTAGAGGGAGAATTTGACTGAAGCGAACCAAAAATATTTCTTTCGCTGGTAAAAAGTAAATAAATTTTTTCCTTGGCGCGGGTAATGCCAACATACATAAGTCGTCTTTCTTCTTCCATTTCTTGCGGGCTTAAAAGACTGCGAGAGTGTGGCAGGATGCCTTCTTCCAAGCCGACAATAAAAACATTGGTGAACTCCAAACCTTTGGCGCTGTGAAGTGTCATCAAATGCACGGCTTCAGAACTTTTATCGATATTGTCCGTATCGGAAATCAGGGCAACTTCTTCCAGAAAAAGTTCCAGACTTTCAGGCATTGGATATTCCGCATATTTTTGGGCGACGGTCAAAAGTTCCATCACATTTTCGTGGCGCATTTCGCCTTCTTCGCTGCCATCCAACAAATATTTTTCATAGCCGCTTTCGATGTAAGCTTTTTCAATAAATTCTTTGAGTTTCAGAGAGGTTTTTATTTCATCCATTCTCTTGATGAAATCACAAAATTTGCAAATGTAATCCAATTTCGCATCGGCTATGTTTTTTTCATTCTTGAGTTTCAGTCCGGCTTCAATAATATTCAAATCATTTTGTTTGGCAAAATTTATCCATTTGAAAATGGTGGCTTCGCCAATGCCGCGCTTGGGTTCATTAATTATTCTTTCCAGTGAAACCTGATCATTGAAATTTTGTATTAGTTTTAAATAAGCCAGGACATCTTTGATTTCTTTTCTTTGATAAAATTTTATGCCGCCAATAATGCGATAAGGCAGGCCCGAGCGAAGCATGGCTTCTTCCAAGATTCTGGATTGCGCGTTGGTGCGATAAAGGACAACAAAATCACTAAACTTTTTGCCTTTTGTCATTTCTCTTTGGATTTCGGCGGCTACATATTCTGACTCCTCTCTTTCATCACGAGCTTCGAAAGATTCAATTAAGTGTCCGCCTTGTTTTTCGGTCCATATTTTTTTGTCCTTGCGATTGATATTTTTGGAAATTACTCCATAAGCCGCATCCAAAATGTTTTGAGTGGAGCGATAATTTTGTTCCAATTTGATGATTTTGGCATTGGGATAATCTTTTTCGAAATCAAGAATATTTTGTATATTGGCTCCGCGGAAAGCATATATCCCTTGCCAGTCGTCTCCTACGACGCAGATGTTTTGGTATTTTTTGGTCAAAAGTCGAACGAGTTCGTATTGGGCGTGGTTAGTATCCTGATATTCATCTACCATAATATAGCGGAAAATATTCTGATATTTTTCCAAAACTTCGGGAAAATCTATGAATATTTTGACTGTGAACATAATCAAATCGTCAAAATCCAAAGCGGATTGCTCTTGGCATTTTTTTTGGTAGGTCGAATAAACTTTCGAGATAACTTCTTCATAATAACTACCTGCATTCTGGGTAAAATTGTTGGCATCAATCAATTCATTTTTGGCTTTGGAAATTGTGCCCAGAGCCGATTTGGGGTTGAATTGTTCGGGATTTAATGAAAGCTCCTTGAAAACTCTTTTGATTATGGCGAGTTGATCCTGAGTGTCCAAAATGGAAAAACTTTTTTTATATCCAAGTTTGTCGATTTCCTGGCGAAGTATTCTGACGCAGATGGAGTGAAAGGTTCCAATAAGAGGTAAATTTGCAAGAGATGATGCAGCTTCGCGAAGAAGCCCAACAATCCTTTCCTTCATTTCCTGGGCGGCCTTGTTGGTGAAAGTGACAGCCAAAATGTTTTGTGGGTGGATGTTTTTTTCTAAAATTAAAAAGGCCGTACGAAAAGCCAAGGCGCGCGTTTTTCCGCTGCCGGCTCCGGCGATAATCAAAACCGGACCTTCTGAGATTTGGACGGCTTCACGCTGAGCAGGATTGAGTTGAGATAACAAATTTACCATGTTTATTATTTTAGCATACTTCTATTTATTTGTAGCTTTTTGCATTCTATTGTAAAATATGGACAGAGAAAATGAAGCGAAATAAATTAAAATAATATTAAGGACTCGTACATTTGCCTTGAATTCTTATAGGCAGCTGCTATGAGTCAAAATAGTTTTTTGCCGGTCTACTGTAATTTATTGAAATTTTATTAGCAGGTCAATTTGTCAATAATTCTGCGGCAAACGCACGCGTCCTTAAAGTATTAAAAACATAAAACAAAAATGTTGACGAATAATAATCCTCAGGAAGAGGAAATAAGCAAAAAATCTTTTTTTACGGCGAAGTTTATCGATCCGCAGTCTATTATAGAGCAACTTGATCTAAAAGAAGAAATGATTGTGGCCGATTTTGGTTCGGGTGCGGGATATTTTACGTTGCCTATTGCCAAAAAAATTGAAAATGGCGGAACAATATACGCCTTGGATGTTATTTCTCAAAAACTCGAATCAGTAGTTAGTAAAGCTAAATCCCAAGGTTTGCACAATATTATAACCAAAAGAGTGAATCTGGAAAATAAAAACGGATCCAAACTTGACGATAAAAGTGTGGATTGCGTGATTATGAAAGACGTGCTTTTTCAAAATAAGGATAAAAATCAAATAATAAGAGAGGCTGCTAGAATTTTGAAAACGGGAGGAAAGGCTTTGATCGTAGAATGGAATTCGGAAAATTTTTCAATTGGTCCGGAGAAGAATCTTCGGATTTACAAAGAAAGCGTTATTGAATTGGCAAGAAAAAACGGATTAAAACTTTTAAAAGAAATAAATGCTGGAAATTTTCATTATGGCCTAATATTGGAGGTTGCTTGAAAAAATATTCATCGTTCTGATTTTCAATCTCGCCACAAAAGAATTTTTTTAAATAATTTCTTGAAAAATGAAAATATTAAAAACAAAACAAAAAATTATAATTTCTTTTCTTCTTATTTTCTGTGTGTTTTCACTTTCGGGATGCGGTTGCAAGCCGGCTACCCAGACAAGATATGCCATTGAATTGGAAGTCTGGGGACTTTTTGACGATAGTGATGTTTATGGCGATATTTTTAGTTTGTATACTTCTTATGTAAACAATAATATCGTAAAAATAAATTACAGGAAATTTACTCCGGATACTTATAAAAAAGAATTGGTAGATGCCTTGGCGACTGGACAAGGGCCGGATGTTTTTCTTATTCACAATACTTGGTTACCTGTTTTTGGGGATAAAGTTGTTCCGGCTCCGGTACAAATTTTGGATGAAAAAAGATTTAAAGAAAATTTTGTGGATGTAGTTTCGGATGATTTTTTGTATCAAGGACAGGCGTATGCCGCACCTTTAAGCGTCAACACTTTGGCTTTGTTCTATAATACGGATCTTTTAAATGAGGCTGGTATTGTTTCGCCGCCCAGCAATTGGGAAGAATTTGTAAATTGTTCCAAAAAAATAACCAGAATCTCGGGTGGCAATAATATAAACAGATCGGGCGCAATTTTGGGAACTGCTTACAATATAAACAGATCCACTGATATTATTTCCGTTTTGATGCTTCAGGGCGGGACGCAGATGGTCGACTTGAGCAGAAAAATTTCCGCTTTTGATAATATTGTCAAAAGCGGAGAGCAGAATATCTCGGCTGGGGAAAACGCTCTGGATTTTTATACTCAATTTGCTAAAAATTCATCCCCAATGTATTCCTGGAGTTCAGATTCGCATTATTCTCTTGATGCCTTTTCTGAAGGTTGGGCGGCTATGATGTTAAATTATTCTTGGAATATAGCCACTATCGAAGCAAAATCTCCCAATCTTAATTTTAGTGTAGCTCCCCTGCCGCAATTGGAAGGTAATCGGATAATCAATTACGCTAACTATTGGGCATTTGCTGTTTCAAAAAACAAAACAATAGATGCGGAATATGCTAAAACCAAAAATTTGACTCAGGTGAGCAATGAAGTTCGAACAGCCGAGGCGTGGAAATTAATATCTTTTTTGACGACTAAGCCGACAGGGACACTTTTGGATGTAGCCAAGAAAAAAAATGTTGTGCCGGGAAATTATGACCCGACAATAGAATATTTGAAAAAAACATATGCTCCGGCAGCGCGCAGGGATTTAATTGAAATTGAGAAAAATGATCCAAGAGTCGGGGTTTTTGCGACGCAAAACCTTACAGCCAAAAGTTGGTATCAGGCTGATCCGGAGGCGATTGAAGCGATCTTTTTGAATATGATTGACGAAGTTAACAAGGGCAAAGCAACTGTGCGTGATGCCATAAAATCGGCCGGAGTGAGGGTAACGCAATTAATGCAAAAATAATAATTCATTTGTCATGCTGAACTTGTTTCAGTATCTCATTATTAGATCCCGAATCAAGTTCGGGATGACAAATATCTCGAAATGTACAAAACAAATATAAAAATTTTTCTGACAATGTTTTTTTTGACAAGCGGGCTTTTTTTGTTTGGCAAATCGGCCATGGCTACTTGTACGCAGGACAGTAGCCCTTGTATTTGGAGAGAAAATGGAGAAAGCTGTACATTATCTAATGATGATGAGAAGAAGTGGTG
>CAZSCF010000008.1:22999-25464 GCA_964605365.1 uncultured Bdellovibrionales bacterium
AATGGTTGTGGGTCCAGTAGTCTGAGATGTTGTGTGAATGACGGTGATCTTGCAGGTAAAAATAGTGCCAATAAAGATATCATAAAATGCGGAGAAAATCGAAAAGGAACATGTTTTGCCAATACGGCAGGAATATGCCCTGAAGGATGGGTAGGATATAGCGGTGGTGCCAGTTGCGTTAGTGGTAAGGGAAACGGGATAACAAAATGCTGTATAGAAAAAGAAACCTCTACTGATTATTCGGATATACCGTTCTGATTTTTTGCTTTCATAATTTTTTAATAAAATGAATATGAAAAAAATGTTTGCTAATAGTGAATCCGTATTTGGCAATAAAAAGAGAATGATTTTGATAACAATAATATTCTTTTTTTGCGTTCAGTCTGATTATGCTGGAGCTGCATATCTGTCTCAATGTGCTGGCGGACAATCATCCGGAGAACAAACTGGATGTACGCATAATAGAGATGATGAAATTTTAAACAATCAGTGTAAAGCAGTATATCAAAATGCTGGCTGTACAGATATGCAGACATATCTAAATGCAATGTCTGCAGACTGCGATAAGAAAAAGCCATCCGGTATTGATTGTAATATGATTGCTAAAAATGGCTATTATGGGCGTGAAGCGGCCAAATACGCTGCTTATGACAGTAAAGCCGGTTCAGAAAAGTCAAAAACAGTAACAGAAAAACCAGCTGCGTCGACACCCAGCGGTTGCGGAGCCAGTACTTCTGTTGGCGGGGTGACTACTTTTGCCAATCCGCTTTGCTATGATTCTTTATCGGAAGTGTTGGTGGCGATTCTGGTAAACTTGCAAAGTTTCCTGGCCATTATTGCTATTATAGTCATTGTTATCGGAGGTATGATGTATATGCTTTCGGCAGGCAATGAGACGATGATTACCAGAGCAAAAGATACAATTGGAGGAGCACTGATCGGACTGGCGGTAATATTGGCGGCACCTTCATTTTTGAAACAAATAAAATCAGTGCTGGGAGGAAGCTTAAAAGGAGGCAATCCTGATCAACTTATAAACAATGCTTATACATTTAAAGATATTGCAATCAGCGTGATGAATTTTTTGTTGTCGATCATCGGCATTCTTGGTATAATTGCACTAGTTATTGGCGGAATAATGTATGTTACGGCTTATGGCAACGAAGATAGAATTGAATCTGGCAAAAAAATTATTACCAATGCGCTTATAGGAATTTTGATTGCTTTTGGAGCATTGATTCTGGTAAAACAAATCGCAGCTTTGCTAGGCGCGGGATAGAACTGGAAATATTAGAATGTCATTCTGGGCTTGATCCGGAATCTAATAAGAGCAGATCCTGAAACAAGTTCAGGATGACAATTTATTAAAAAAATAAAACAAAAATATGGAAGGAGGTGTCTTATGAAAAATAAAATCAGAGTAGCATCAAGTGCTTTGTCAGTAGCTCTTATGACTTTGCCTGCAGCGGCTATGGCTCAGTTTGCGGCTCCGACAGGCACTAATCTGCCGGAAGGAAAAGTTTCCGATATTATCAAAAACATCATGAATTGGATTTTGGGGATTGTCGGAGTTTTGGGTGTTATCGGTTTTGCTATTGCAGGTGTTTTGTATTTGACGGCAGCCGGAGATGAAGGCAAGATCGACAAAGCCAAAGAAGCGATGACCTATTCGATTATCGGGGTTATTGTCGCCTTGGTAGGATTGGTAGTCATTAAAGCAGCCAGTTCGATGTTGGGCGGTTCATCTTCCAGTTTCTAGTTTTGTATTTTTGTACAAGTATATAATATTAAACGACCTGTGGATAACTGCGGGTCGTTTTTATTTCAAAATATGGTATAATTTAATCATTAATTAGTCTTTGTCATGCTGAATTTATTTCAGCATCTAATTGTGAAAAAAATATTAGATCCCGAAACAAGTTCGGGATGACATGATAAACATAAAAATAAAAAAATGTTAAAGTGGAAAAAAACATTCGTTTTATTATTAATTTTTGCAGTTTTTCTAGTACCGCAAATTTCCTCAGCAGCTTTTGGTCTTAATTTGAATCAGAATGGAGTTTCCGGCAGTGTTTCCGGTAACGGTTTCAATTTTTCCGGCAGCACGTCTTTTGGCGGAGGCGGTACTGGCTGGAATATCGGAGATCTCATGGGATATGGCTTGCCAAGCGGTTCGATTTCAGGGATTATCAAAAATCTTTTATCCTGGCTATTGATGATTTTCGGATTTCTGGGGCTTATCGGATTTGTAATTTCCGGCATAATGTATGTTCTTTCTGCGGGCAATGAAGGTATGATTGATAAGGCTAAAACCGCCATGACTTATTCGGCTATCGGAATCATAGTCGGGCTTGTCGGACTTATTATCATACAAGCTATCACTATCGCTCTTAACGCTACGGGAGTTTTTTAATTCTCAATTTTTTTAAAAAATGAACATAGAAATAATGTCCGCCAGAGGCGGA
>CAZSCF010000009.1:0-16144 GCA_964605365.1 uncultured Bdellovibrionales bacterium
CACCGCATTAAAAAAGACTGTGGAAATCACAGTCTTTTTGTTGTTCAGCAGCGCAGTGCCGAATTAAAGTATTTTTGCAAAACGGTCGGCAACATCACTCCGAACGCTTTTCTCTAGGTTTAAAAAACAAAAATCCTCCTCATTGATTGATCTGGCGATTAAAAAGGCCAAACCATTACTTTCCTTGTCCAAATATGGAGTATCGATCTGATCTAAATCTCCTGTAAAAATTATTTTACTTCCATACCCCAATCTGGTAACCAACGTTTTGGCATCAAGAGGCCTAAGATTTTGGGCCTCATCAATGATAATGTAATTTTTAGGTAAAGTTCTGCCACGAATATGGGTCAGAGACTCAATTTCAAGCACCTCGCTGTCAATAAGATATTGATAGTTAGGATAGTTTTTTTTCGTATCCTTGTTTCCGCTCTTGTCCTTTGACGTTTTGGTCAGAAATTCCAAATTGTCATAAATTGGACGCATCCAGGGATTAATTTTTTCAATCAAATCCCCAGGTAAAAATCCCAATTCATATCCATTCATCGGAACTGTCGGTCTAGCCACCACCACTTTATCAAAAAGTGGATCATTCTTTGTAGTCTGCTGAAGAGCCGCCGCTAAAGCCAGCAGCGTTTTGCCTGTTCCGGCTCTGCCTGTAAGTGCGACCACATGTATATCCGGACTTACAAGGGCATCCATGGCACAAATTTGCTCGATATTTTTAGGAGAAATACCAAACAAAGATCTTTCGGTTCTTATGGAGCAGTTGCAGCCTTCGCCCCAAAAACGCAAGATTTCTTTTCCATCTTCAAGCTGCTGATAACGAACGGAAAATATCCCATTAGCATAGTCCTCTCCATTCAATATTTTGCCGTATCTGCTAAACATAGAAGTCTTATCACGTTCGTAATCCTGTGCCTGAATACCCATTGCCTCCGATTTTATCCTGACGCCGGCATCTTTGGATATCATGACCACATTCTTAACTTTCTTCTTTTTTAAATCAAGGGCGCAAGAAATAATCAAATTGTCCGCATTCTTTTCGGAAAAATGATTCCTCTTGCCAATCCCTATCGTCAACTTGCCTCCGCCCGGTAATTCAGCTCCCTCGACGATTCTTCCTTTCATGAAGGACCAAATACTTTTTAAAGCTTTGCGTGCAGAATATGGTACTACGCCGACACCAGATTTAAGATTGTCCAATTCCTCTATAACCATAATTGGAATCAGAACGTCATTTTCTTCAAATGAACTCAGAGCCGATGGATCGTGAATCAAAACATTAGTGTCCAAAACAAATGTCTTTTTCTCGCCACTGTTACTGTCAGATTCGTCTGCCATATTTTATTCTCCTTTCTTTTTTAAAGAACAAAAAAATAGTTCTCCCTGTGCGCTTGGCAGGAATCGAACCTACGACCTTCTGGACCGCAACCAGACGCTCTATCCACTGAGCTACAAGCGCAATTTTATATTTTTACAAAAAACCTTTGAGTTAAACCAATAGTAACCGCGATACTTTTCCCACTAGTCTACCGACAGACAGGGTTACAAACGTAAAATATTGCCTCTCTATCATAAACGCACTTCATCTAAAAGACAAGTTGGGCTATACTATAGCCATGTTAAACATCAAAACCCCTCTCAAAAACATTCCTCTTATCAATGAAAAATACCAAAAGATTTTGGAAAAAATCGGCCTCCAAACGGTTGAAGATTTTTTATTTTATTTTCCTTTTCGCTATGACGATTTTTCTAAAATAGTTTCTTCGGAAGAAAAATATTTACATGAAGTCATTACTATCGAGGGTAAAATTATAAAGAAAAAATTGAATCGCATTTTTAAGAGAAGAATGACCATCACAGAAATAACCCTGGCAGACAAGAATGAAACTCTGATCAAAGCTATTTGGTTCAATCAGCCTTTTATTTATGAAAATCTCAAGGAAAATGACGTTTTACGCCTTAGCGGCAAACTGATTTTAAATGGAAAACATTTTTCCATGACCGGACCGGCCTGGGAAAAAGCTTCGCGTGAAACAACTCATACCGGTCGTTTGGTGCCGATCTATAACGAAACTCGAGGCATTACTTCCAAATGGATCCGCTGGCAAATGAAAATATTTTTAGAAAAAACAAATCTGATTGATCCGATTCCGACTGACATTCTTAAAAAATTCCATTTGCCGGACATCAAATCGGCCTTGACACAAATTCATTTTCCGGATTCAGCTGAAAAACTTTTGCTTTCACAAAAAAGATTTGCTTTTCAAGAAATGCTTCTGATTCAACTTAAATCTTTGCAAACCAAAGCTGAATGGAAAGCCCAATCCTCTTTGCAAATCAAATTCGATGAAAAGTTAATCCAAAACTTTGTTTCTCGTTTGCCCTTCAAACTGACTAATGCCCAAAGAAAGTCTTCTTTTGAAATACTAAAAGATTTAGAAAAATCACAGCCCATGAATCGTCTTCTGAATGGAGATGTCGGATCAGGCAAAACCATTGTAGCTGCTATTGCATTTTTGCAAGCTATGCAAGTCGGACATCAAGCAGCTCTTATGGCTCCAACAGAAGTCTTGGCTCGCCAACATTTTGAAAAAATCCGCCAGCTGTTTGAAAAATATGATTTCAAAATTGCCCTATTGACCGGGTCATATAAAATGACTTGTCATCCCAAGCGTAGCGAAGCAATCTCATCTTCAAATACAAAAAATACAAAAGAGATTGCCACGGTCGCTACGCTCCCTCGCAATGACATAATAAAAAAAATAAAATCCGGCGAGATAGATCTGGTCATTGGAACCCACGCCCTTATTCAAAAAGATGTTAAATTTAAAAATTTGGCTTTGGTTGTTGTAGACGAACAACATCGTTTTGGCGTTGCTCAGCGCGCTTATCTTCAACAAAATACCATGCAAATGAAAGATGGGTCGAAAAAATCCATTCCTCATCTTTTAACCATGACTGCCACTCCCATTCCCAGAACCCTAGCCATTGCTTTTTCTGGTAATTTAGATATTTCCATCTTGGATGAAATGCCCAAAAACAGAAAGAAAATCATCACTCAAATAATTTCCCCGCCAAAAAGAACCTCGGCTTATGAATTCATTCGCCAGCAAATCAAAATTGGCCGGCAAGTTTTCATCATCCTGCCCTTGGTGGAAGAACCCAAAATTATGACCGAAATTAACCCCGTTAAATCCACCGAAGGTGGTACGACTTTGCCGCAATTTAACGGGGTAAAAGCAGCTGTTCAGGAGCACAAAAGATTATCTGAAGAGATTTTCCCGGAATTTAGCCTGGGCCTGATGCATGGCAGACTGAAAACCAAGGAAAAAGAAACTATTATGCAAAATTTTTCAGACAAAAAATTAGATATTTTGGTTTCCACTTCTGTCGTTGAGGTTGGTATCGATATTCCTAATGCTTCAGTTATGGTTATTGAAGATGCCGACCGCTTTGGTCTTTCTCAATTGCATCAGTTCCGTGGACGTGTTGGTCGGGATATTCACCAGTCATATTGTTTGCTTTTTACAAATTCTGATTCACAAAAATCCACTGACAGACTTAAAGCTTTAGTGGAAAGTTCTGATGGCTTCAAGATCGCCGAAAAAGATTTGCAACTCCGCGGACCAGGACAATTTTTTGGAACCTTGCAATCCGGATTACCAGATATTGCCATGGAAAATTTGACCAATATCAAACTCATTCAATTCGTCCGAACAGAAGCCAAAGAAATTTTGCAAGCTGATCCAAAATTAAAAAAGCATCCCCTGCTCAAAGATGCTCTGCAAAAATTTCAAAAAAAAATCCATTTGGAGTGATTTTAAAGGCGATGATTTAAAATCAAACCACCGCCCACACTTTACCAAAATGATCACTTTACGCGGTACATTCTGTACCAGAAATAAAGATACAGCAGGAGACCAACCAAGGAAAGAGCAGAAAAAATATACTCAAAAAATTTTTGATTTACGGCTATTTCTTTGCCAAAAACTACTAACATCATTACAACAACCACAAAGACAACTGCCGCCGTAATGATTGCCGCTATAAAATTACAGCGGCTTTCTTGTTTTTTTGAAAGCGCAATTTTCATCCTTCCCCTCCTTTTAAAATTTTATTTTATTATGCCAAACTTAGACTAAATTTTCATTTTTGTCAATATTTTGATTGTCTAAACAAATTCCAGAATCCATGTCTATCGACAGGCAGAAGGTTCTAGATAGAGTTTGGATTTTATGGTTTTTTTATAAACCTCCAACATTTTTTCGGCGCAAACTGAAGCGGTATATTTTTCTCTGACAATTCTGGCCGACTCTTCTGACATTCTTTTTCTGAGACTACCATCCGTTATAAGCCTCTCTACAGTCGCAGCAAATTCACTTTTATTCTCCAAAACTAAAAATCCATTTACATTATTCTCCACCAAACTCTCAACTCCGGAAGCCTTGATAGCCGCAATAGGAAGGCCCATATACATAGCTTCGGTTATAATCATGCCCTGAGTTTCAGATTTTGAAGCATAAACAAAAATATCTCCTGCCGCATAATAATTTTTAAGATTTCCTCTGTCGATTATTCCGGCAAAAATAATCCTGTCATCAAGTTTTTCTTTCCTGGCTTCTTCTTTTAATTTTTGAACGAGATACCCGTCTCCAACTAACATAAACTTTGCATTGGAATTTCTTTTTAAAACTTCCGTGACTGATTCAAAAAGAAAATCGATATTTTTTTCAGCTGTTAAGCGCGAAACTAAAAGTAGCAAAATCTCATTCTCTTTTATGCCATACTTTTCACGAATTTTTTTTCTGTCAAAATTTTCAAATTCTTTCTCGTCGACCCCGGTTGTAACAGAAACAATTTCGTTTTCAACTCCCCATTTCTGAATAATTGGTACAACCGAATCGGTTGGCACAATCACTTTATCCGCTCGATTGGCGTATTTGACCGCTTTTTTAATTATCCAATTAGCTGAAAACTTTTGCGGTAAAAAAGGAACAAAATTAGTGTATCGATCATAAAGCGTATGCCAGGTAAAGACGAGCGGCACGTTTTTTTTCTTAGCCCACTTTATCGCAGCTGTTCCCAAAAGATTGGGATGGTGAGAATGAATGATATCGATTTGCAAAGCTTCAATGGTTTTGTCCATTTTTGAAGAATAAGGAATCCCGAGCGGCAACCTGAATTTTATTTCAATATCTAACGAGGGATAGCGAAAAACATTTTTATTCTCATCAACATAGCCGGGAAAATTGGGTGCAAAAACAAAAACAGTGTGTCCAAGAGATTCGAATTCTTTGCGAAAAGTTTCGATTGACATTGGCACACCATAAATATTAGGTAGGTAGTTGTTTGTAAAAAAAGCAATATTCATAACATTTAATTTTCTTCAATAAATTCGGCTATATTCTCAAAAACATGTTCGTTTTTTATATCCGAAATAAAAGTATGATAGGCTTTTTCTAAATATTTTTTCTTCTTTATTTTTGAATTGATTCCGGTATATATTTTTTCCAAGCTATTTCTGGAAACAATATGATCATGTTTTGATTGAATTATAAAAACCGGCTGAGTTATTTGCGAAAGTTTTTTCCTGGAAATCCTAATCAATTCCAGCACTTCAAGCGCGCTTTTGATGGAATATTTCTGATAAGAAATTATTCGAGTAATCGTAGTTGAGGCTCCAAATGTCGGTGGATAATACTTATTATTGTATTTCTTGAACGGCAATAATATTTTACCAAAAACTTCCAGTATTCTTTCAAAATTTATTCTATATGGAGCTGCCATTAAAACAAGCCCGTTAATTTCAGGTCTTTCTGCGGCCAATAGCATGGCTAAATTTGCTCCAATAGAAGTGCCTCCGATATAAATCTGGCCACAATCTTTTTTTATTTCATTCAGGGCTATCGACAAATCTTCCAGCCATTCGTGCCAAGTTATATTTTCCAAATTTTCCGGTTTTGTTCCATGTCCTCTGAGCAACGGTCCGAATACTGTGAACCCCTTTTCATTCAAGTATTTTCCTAAACGCCTAACCTCATAAGGAGTAGATGTCCAGCCGTGAACCAAAATTATTCCCTTGCCATTAGTTCCTCTAAAATAGAATGGCTGATTAATCAAATTTTTTTCCTCCTCAAAAGTAAGTTTCGGATCAACGAATAAAATTCCTTTGATAGATTCTATTAACTTTGAAACCATATGTATTTTTAAAAATAATTTTGATACTATGCGCAAATATTATTTTATAATTCTTTTTAGGTGTTGCGGGATATGAATTAAAATCTCGTAAGGAATAGTATATGACAATTTGGCAATATTTTCAACCGAGTTATTGTCTTGCGTATTACTGCTTATAATAGTGACGTGACTGCCTAATTCAGCCTTGGGAATTACAGTAATGTCTATTGAAGAAATATTCATACTCACCCTGCCAATAATAGGACAAAAAATGTCCCCTAATTTAAAACTTCCTAAATTGGACAATCTACGATCCACGCCCTCGAAATATCCGACAGGAACTGTTGCTACCCGCATCATCTTGTTTGCTTTATAGGTCGCATTATAACCAACACACTCTCCGGATTCAATCGTTTTTATGGAACTCAGAACTGATCGCATCTCCAAGACCGGTTTCAGATTAAGTTTTACGAAAGGAGATGGGCTAATACCGTACAGCCCCAATCCTAATCGTACAACATTGCTCTCAATTTTATCCGCGTACTTTACGCCGGCACTGGCTGAAAGATGAAAAAATTTTATATTTGTAAAATCATTCTTAATGAGTTTAATTGCCTTTTTCCAATTTTCAATCTGCATCATGGAAAAATTTTCTTGTTCACTGTCTGCGTCCGCCAAATGCGAGCATATTCCCTCCAAGTTTATAAATTTATTGTGTCGGATAATTTTTATAGCCTCTTCCATTTCTTGGATCAAAATTCCCTGGCGATGCATTCCGGTATCTATTTTCAAATGAAATTTCTTTTCTTTTTTCAATCTTCTGTTGATTTCTTTTAATTGCTCCAAGCTCGTAATGGCAAATGCCGTATCAAATATTTTACTATTACTAATATTTTCCGCACCCGTATAGCCGACAATCAAAATATGAGATTTTATGCCAACGCTTCGCAGAGCCATAGCTTCAAATAACGAATCCACTACAAAAAAAGCAATTTTTTCTTTGTCTAAAATATTCGCTATCTGACTGAGGCCATGGCCATAAGCATTACTTTTTAAAACCGGAGCAAACATCAAATTTGGATATTTTCTTTTATATTCATTCAAATTATGCAGCAACTTATCTTTATAAATCAAAACTTCCACCACTGGGTTATAGATTGCAAAAGATCTTTTTATTCTTCGAAGTATTCTGAAAATTTTCATCATAAGAGAAAGTTTACGTTTTTTATCATAAGTACAATCTAGCATAAATGGGATATTTTTTCTAATAGGCGCCGAGACGGCTTGTCTTGCTCCTTGACCGCCTGCCTGCCGGCAGACAGGTTCGAATCCCATACGCACAATTTTAAAATCCACCCAGAGGTGGATTTTAAAAAACTGTACCGCGTATGGGATTCGAACCCATGATTTCCAGGATGAAAACCTGGCGTCCTGGACCGGACTAGACGAACGCGGCATATTTAAATAACAGTAGAAATCATATCACAGAATAAAAATAAAGCAAGGAATAAATCCCTGCCTATAGCTTGAAATATGTTTTTGTTTAGTTATGTTTCAGTCCAATCTTTAGTTCTAGCATTTTGAATCTTTTTTCAAACCTTTCTTCCATTTCTTTCATTTCAAAACGATATGCGACATTATCCAGTCGCAATTTTACATCCTCAATATCTTGTCTGATTAGCTTGTTATCCTTATCCAATCTTTCAAATCCCTTATCCATTTTTTCAGTTATTTCAACGAATCCTTTATCCATTTTTTCAGTTATTTCAACGAATCCTTTTTGAACCATTGTTGCCAGCTCATCAATTGTTGTTTCTTTTTTATTTGCCATATTTTTGTGCAATTTATTGTGCTAACATTATACCAATCTCAAAAAAGATGTCAACAATTACTTTTTTGACTTAATCCTCAATTCCCCATACTATAAAAACAGTAAAAAACTACAAACTATCCCGCTACAGCAGGACCTCGCCAAGGCGGTGACAAACCAAAAACTATAAACTAACTAAATGATTATTCTAGCCATTGAAACTTCTTGTGATGAAACGGCTTGTGCCATAATTGAAGCTAAGAAAGATAAAATTGATATTTTATCCAACTCTATTTCTTCACAAATAAAACTACATGCCATTTGGGGCGGCGTTGTTCCCAATTTAGCTGCGCGTGAACATCTTAAAAATATTTTACCCGTTATCAAAAATTCCTTAAAAGAAGCTGGCTTGAGCTTTAAAAAAATAGACTTATTGGCAGTTACCGAGGGCCCAGGACTTATTCCTGCTCTTCTTATTGGCGTCAATGCTACCAAGACACTATCTTATGTTTGGCAAAAGCCACTTCTGGGAATTCATCACATCGAAGGACATATCTACGCCAATTTTGTTAGTCCCAAATCAAGAATTAAATTCCCTGCTCTTTGCTTGGTAGTTTCCGGCGGACACACACAACTTGTCTATATGAAAAATCATTTGGATTATAAAATTATTGGGCAAACATTAGATGATGCCGTAGGTGAAGCTTTTGATAAAATAGCTAGAATTTTAAATATTGGTTATCCCGGTGGACCACTGGTTGCAAAATGGGCAACTAAATTCAAGGAATCAACTTCAAAATTTGAAATTAAATTTCCCAGACCAATGCTCAATAAAAATAATTTTGATTTCTCTTTTTCCGGTCTCAAGACTGCTGTCCTTTATGAAACTAAAAAAAATCCAGCACTATTAAAAGACAAAGCATATATCTCAACTGTTTGTCATGAATTCCAACAAGCATCAATTGATGTACTTGTTAAAAAAACACTGCATGCTGCTGAAAAATACCCGCCTACCGGTCAGGCAGGCAAACCCAAAACCATTATGTTGGCCGGGGGTGTAAGCGCCAATAAAGAGCTGCGTCAACAGCTTGGTGATGCTATTGAAAAAAGCTTGCCAAATACTATTTATCGAATACCGGAAATAGGTTTAACTGGCGACAATGCTGCCATGGTTGCTGCTGCTGCCTATTTTCGCTGGAAAAAAATGCCAGAAAAAGCACGCAAACTGACAAAAAACAACTGGAAAAAAATCACTGCTGATGCTAATCTAAAGATGAAGAAATAAATAATTTGTCATTCCGAGCAGGCAGGCAGGTGTAGTCGAGGAATCTACTTTGTAAAACAACCAGCATCCTCCACTCGTCCTGACGGACTTCGGTCGGAATGACGCTTTCTTATCTCATGTCAATATTAAAACCACTTTTTTTTGGAATTATTGCGGCTCTTTTGGCACTCGTTTTTGAAATAATTTTTTCTTTTATTCCCGGTTTTAATTTTAAGACACTTTTTCAACAACTTTCTTGGATTTTAATAATCCTTATTCTGATTGAAGAATCAATTAAAATTCTTTTTGTCTGGAAAAACTTTTCCGCTTTTGCAAAAATACTTTCAAAATATCAAATGTTTTGTCAGTCTCTTCTTGTTGGTCTGGGATTTGCAATTACAGAAATAATTATTTTTCTACCGGAAAAATCCGGGGAATTAAGATATCTTATCCTATATCTTGGCGTTTTTGCTGTGCACATTGGAACCACCGGCCTGATAGGATATTTTTTGATCAAATCCGAAAAAGTAAATTTTTGGACTTTTTTACGAATCCTGCCGATAGCCTTTGGCTGTCATTTTATTTTTAATTTATTCTCCATCTATATTGCAAGCTCTTGGATAATAGCGATTTTTATCTTTATCTTGGCCTTTTTTGTCGTTTTGGCCGGGTTTAGAATTTCCATATCCCAAAAAACTTATACACAAACAGAAGACTTGCAAAATAAAATTTAACAGTTATAATTAAACTGGATGAAATAATAAAAAATTAACATAAACTAATGACACAAGTTAAAAGATCATTTTTAGAAAAATTAACTGGCACTAAAACAATAGAAAACGAGGATTTTAGCTCATCAAAAGAGTACCAGCCGATTAATACTGTTTACAGAGAAGAGGCTGAAATAACCATGAATCCGACATCATTTGAAAGAAGATCTCAGGATGAATCTTTGTCATCTGGAGACGGGGCCGAAGGACAGTTAACAATCGACGTCTATCAAACAGAATCTGATATTGTCATAAAATCAACTATTGCAGGCGTAAAACCTGAAGATTTGGATGTAAGTATCAATAACGACATGGTTACCATTCGCGGAGAAAGAAAAAACGAAGAACAAGTTTCTGAGGAAAATTATTATTATCAAGAGTGTTATTGGGGCAATTTCTCCAGATCAGTCATCCTGCCTGTCGATGTAGTAGCGGAAAAAATCGAAGCTTCAATGAAAAATGGAATTCTTACCATTCGCCTGCCCAAAGCTGATAATAATAAAACAAAAAAAATTCAAGTCAGGGGATTTTAGGATAAACTTTCGTAATTTCACTTTTTGAGACTCTTTTTTGTTCAAGAGTCTCTTTTCATTGATTTTAAGTGTCCCAAATAATATTTTTGAATTTCCAATTAAATTCCGACTTCCAAAATAATTAGATTATTTTAGAAATCAGACATTCTATCAAACAAGTTGTATTTTACGGCAAAAAAACACAAAAAACATTTGCCTTTAAGTTGTTTTCACGTTATTATTGCCTTATGAAACGCTTTAGCTATATTATTCTAGCAGTTTTTTTCTTGTCTTTCTCAGAGACTGATTTTTGTCTAGCCGAAAATCCAAAAGAATCAGATGGAATATCCTTACAAATTGGAAATTACACGCAAATTCTTTCCCAAAAAGAAATCGAGAGTTTTTTTCAGGAAGAAATTGAGCTTTCTTATTCGCCCTCGTATTCTTCTGAAATAGAAAATATTGATTTTTGTCAATATAATAAATCTGTAATTTGTAATCTTCTTTTTAGCACAAGAGACAGTTATCATATAAAAAAAACTGCTTGGAGGTTAGTGGATGAAAAAAAACTTGGCGATTTTTTAACCGATCTCGAAAGGAAAGTCAATAAAGATCCGGAAAATGCCAAATTGAAATTTGACAATAACAGGGTTTCCGCCTTTTCAACCGGCGTGAATGGTCTTAAATTGGATAAAGAAAAAAGCCTTGAGCTTTTTAAAAATTTTTTAGAACAACCCGTTTTTGATAAAAAAATCAATTTGGCCTTCAACGAAATCGCTCCGGAAATATCCTTGGATTCAATTGACAATATGGGCATAACTTCCTTGATCGGAGAAGGTCGTTCTGATTTTAAGGGATCGCCCAAAAATAGAATTTTTAATATAAAAATTGCCGTCGAAAGATTCAATGGCATACTAATAAAACCGGGGGAAGAATTTTCTTTTGTAGAAATTCTCGGAGAAGTTGACGGAGAGCATGGATATTTGCCAGAATTGGTAATCAAAAAAGATAAAACCGAACCGGAATTTGGCGGGGGCATATGCCAAGTCTCAACTACGGCTTTCAGAGCCGCTATTTATTCCGGGCTGGAAATAACCGCTAGACGAAATCATGCCTATCCCGTAGCTTATTATAATCCACAAGGAATGGATTCGACTGTTTATGTTCCACGTCCGGATTTGAAATTTATCAATAATACCCCCGGATATATCCTTATACAGCCAAGAATAGAAGGCACGGAACTTATTTTTAGTTTTTACGGCAAAGATGATGGTAGAAAAATCAACATAGTAGGACCGAAAATAACGGAAAGGAATCCAGATGGATCCATGAAAACCACTTTTACTCAGCAAGTGTTCGACAAAGACGGGAAAGTCATCTTGGAAGATGTTTTTAACAGCAGCTATGATTCCCCCAGTAAATATCCCCATCCGGGAGAGATTTTAACCAAAAAACCGGACGATTGGTCTCAAAAACAATGGGAAACTTACAAAAAAAACAGCAAACCATAAACAAATTGACTTCATGATTCATTTTTGATATCATTAGCTTCGTTGTTTATTTATGCACCGTTAGCTCAGTTGGTAGAGCAGATCCCTCTTAAGGATATGGTCGGGGGTTCAAGTCCCTCACGGTGCACACGAATGATATTTAGTGTGGGGCAAATGACGCAGTTGCCTCCTTGTCCCGTACCAAAATTTGGTGCGTGGATTAAGCAAACGGTCCCAGGTTCGAGTCCTGGTAGGCACTCATAAAAAAATTTGATATAGAAAATAAAATCCCTTGAACACAAAAAGTATTATGCGCTGGTAGCTCAGTGGATAGAGCAGTAGCCTTCTAAGCTATTGGTCGCAGGTTCGATTCCTGCCCAGCGCACATAAAAATAGAAAGTTATTTTAAAATCATTGTGGCGGGTATAGTTTAGTGGTAAAACACTTGTTTGTGGCACAAGGGTCGAGAGTTCGATTCTCTCTACTCGCCCATCGTATCAACTAAGGCTTTATGCCTTTAGATATGTCGCGTCACGCAGAAATTATCCTGCATAAGGTGCGCCTGTAGCTCAATGGATAGAGTACTTGGCTTCGGACCAAGGGGTTGCAGGTTCGAGTCCTGCCGGGCGCACTTTGTACAGGAAATAAAACATAACAAAAAAACTCCAACTGATACCCGTTTGGAGTTTTTTGTTTTTATTTTTCCAAAAAAGATTCTAGAAACCCAGCCCCTTTCACCCCTAACAGCCAAAAAGAGGCCGAGTTTCTGTTTTAAATCTGGATTTATTCTATACCAAAAATATCTCGCGATGCCCCGACTGGTATTTGGTATTCCGCTTTTCGCCTTTCTATCTCGGAAACAATTTTTTCAAATTTTACTTTATCAAAAGAATTGTCTTCGCCTGATTTTGATTTAATATATTCCTGTTTTTTGTTTTCATCCCAGGAATAATTATAAACAGAACCGTACCAAAGATATCCGGCATAAATCAAAATAAAAAGAAAAAAAACGAACAATAGAAGTTTTCTTTTTTTTGAAAGAATCTTAAAAAATTTATTTTTAAAATTATCTATTCTTATTTTTTTAAAAATATTTTCCAATTTCATAATGATTTTACTCTTTTATATAAGCAACAAAATTTATTTGTGTTTTTAATAAAAGATTTGGTTTATTTTCCGTCATAGTTGCCAATTGGCCATTCCTTTCCGAAACGACAAAGGGATTGCTAACGGAAGTTGCTCCAACGGTTTTATCTTCCTCCACTCCGCTATTAACCGAAATGACATTCACGTAATATTCGAAGTTTTCCAATTTTTTTATAAAATTTATAAGATTCGAATAACTTCCAATCAAATTTACCTGCAGAGAAATATAGTCATTATTGGGTAATTTTATTTTTGATTCATTTTTAGCTTTTGTTTTGCCTTTATCTTCTTGTCCTTCATCAACAATTTTCAAATCAATTTTATTTTGGGTTTCTTCCGCCATCGTTTCCATTCTTTTTATAAAATTCACCTCCTCATCTTTCAACAAAATACCTCCTAATTTTTTTTCATTTTCATCCAGTGCTCCCATCGCCTTTTGCATCTGAGGAATTTTTGCAAGTTTTTTAAAATTTATTTCATTATCAATTATCCCTTTCTGCACTTCGTTTGCATTAAATCTTATGTTTCCAATCAAACAAAAAATTCCCCAATATAAAAAGCTGCCAATCAAAACAATGGTGCTTCCAGCCAATATGTATACCTTATATTTTTTAAAAAAAACTTTCATTGTTTTTGAGCTAAATTTTTGACACATTCCTCCTTTACATCAAACTCTATTTGAAAATCCACATTGTCTTTGGAAACCAAGTTGGATAATGGCAGTTTCACATTTAAAAAACATTCCTCTTTTTCCAGTCTCTCATTTAATGAGACCAGTGAATCTCTTGTTTTCGACTTTCCCACTAAAAATATCGTGAAATCCCTGCTGGATAAATTACTTAAAATTATTTCAGGCGTTAAAATATCATTTAATTTTAAAAATAGTTTAGACCAATAAATCTGTTCTTTTTGGATATTTTCGATATTCGTTATCTTTGAATTCAATTGGGCTACCTTTGAATTGTATTTTTCTATGTCGGCATATTTTGATTCAAGTTCGTTTTTTTTATAATTATTCAAAACTGAGCGCAGTTCTGTTTTTAAAATATAGTTGATATTCAAAAGAAGAACAAAAAAAACCACTAAAATTCCGAAGATTTCCAATCCCAATTTTAAAATAATCCTCATTTTTCTTGATTCCTGTATGCTCTCTTTTGTATGCGCTGATAATAAATTTAATTTAATCTTCATAATAAAAACCTCTCAAAGCAAGGCCTATTGCCGTTGAAAATTTAATTGAGTCTTCCCTGTTAATTATCGGTAAATTGTTACCCAGCTCCAAATTAATCCATGGATCCCCCATTTCCACTTCTTTCTTTAATCTTCTTGTCAAATAAGGGATAATTCCTTTAAGATTGGCACCTGTTCCGGATAAAATTATTCTATCCACAGCTTTGGGCTTTTGCAATGAATTTGAATAAAAGTCAGCTGTGTTTTCCAATTCTTTGGCCAAATTTTCCAAAACCGATTTCACTGAACCGAAAACCGGATTATTTTTTAACGGATTTTCTATGCCATAATCATTTTTTATTTTTTCCGTTTGAATTTCATTGATATTCAGCCCCTTGGAAATAGCATCACTGATAACTTCCGAAGAAAAAGGAACACTGGAGGTAAAACAGGGTATGCCATTTTCTGTAATTATAAAACTTGTTTTGGTATTTCCCAAATCAACAATCAAATCAAGTGATTCCTCTTTTTCCGTTTCTGAAATCAGACTCCTTGCGGTAGCAATAGATTCCACTTCAAAAACATACGGCTCTAAACCAACTTCTTCCAAAATTTCCGATAAAGTATCTACAACTTCTTTGTGAACTGCCACGGTTAAAACTTTTTGCTTTTTTTTATTTTCGCTATCGATAAATTGCCAATCAAAATAAACCAGATCGATCGGGAGCGGGATATTGGCCTCCATTTCCCACTTAACCGCTTCTTCCGCTTCAGATTCTTCTATTCTGGGAATATTAATGATTCTCAAAAAAACTTTGGATTCCGGCAAGGAACAAATAACTTTTTTTGTGTTAATCTTATTGGGAACAGCTTTCGCCAGCGCCTCTTTTATTGATAAAATCACCTCTTCCCTTTCAATAATTTTTCCATTTTCGATACTGCCTTTCTTGATTTTGGCACACGCAAAACTTTTTATCTTATCTTTTTCGCCTTCTTTTTCCAATTGAAAGACTTTAACATAAGAATCATTTATATCCATACCAAAAAATATTGGTTCGAGACTTATTATATTTTTATTCAAAAAGCTCATTTTTGTTTTTTGTTTTCTTATTTTATCACAATTCTTCCCAGAGATCTAATAAATATTGAGTACCTGTCGGAAAAAATGGCGGAGGATAATATAAAAGATTATTGTCAAAATAAATATTTCTGTTGATATATCCAGTATTACGAGGACATCCGTCCAACCATGCAAATCCGTAACGTTGATTGGAAGCAATGGCGCCATAAATTGTAATGGTATTTTTTATGTCTTCGCACGAATGATGACTGCAGCCACAACCACTCGTATAATATTCCCTTCCGACACGACCAGCCTGAGCTAATAAGGCAGCGTCTATATTTAAAAAATTCTGGCTTTCTTCAATAATTTCTATATCATTTTGAGCCACAATCCCTAAGATATTGCTCCCGTCATGCTGATTATTGTAATAATTTATATTATTACCAATAAAAACATTCGGCTGATTTCCGGTTTTCATATTGGCCGCTACCACCGTCAGCCTTCTGCTTGAATCGGCTGTTCCGAGAGTTCCTTCTATCCAAACATTATCTTCCACAAAAATTACTCCGTTATCCGGAATATCATTATTCAGGCTCCAGCTATAATTAACAGAAAAATTTGCGCTATTACTTGATGGATGATTATTGACCGTCCTGATATCATATTTATCTCCTTTTAATATAATATATCTTCCATCCTTTAAATCATTGTAATATGTATTCGTCTTTATGGCTTCGGC
>CAZSCF010000009.1:16244-23975 GCA_964605365.1 uncultured Bdellovibrionales bacterium
TATATCTTCCATCCTTTAAATCATTGTAATATGTATTCGTCTTTATGGCTTCGGCCTTCATCAAATTCAGATCGGTATAAACGGAAGAAAAATCCTTTGTGGCGATAGGATATTTTTTGCCTGACAAAAAAACATCACTGCTCATCTCTGTGTTGTATTCATTTGACCAAGCCGTCCAAACTCCTGGCTTCGTAGCTTTAACATCGCTATCATTGTCATAATAAGAAGTTACTGCGCTAAAAACCGTATTATGCGCAACCCCGTCAAAATGCACTCCATTATTGGCAAAAACTTTGCCAAAAACATTTGTTCCGGAACCGAAACGCGTATAATCATCCCCTAGCGCAGCATATTCGCTCCATGAAGGTTTTCTATACCTTACTTTTATAATTCTTTTGGCTTCAGGATATTTATACGTCCAACCGGTTGATTTTACTTCCACGATAGTCGACCCTTTGATTGGAGGAGTCACTTCCAACTTATATTTTCCAACTACTCCACCCTCGGGATCTTTATACTCAACTTCATAAGGGTCGGAAACTCCATATGGATTGCCATTTTTGAAAAAATCTTCTATCTGCTGCGCCGTCTTGCCCTCCGTATTATGCGCCAAATACCAACGATAAAAATAAGCTCCGGATTCAGCAATCTGAAAAGCCTCCTCTCGATAGCTATTATAAGAACTGTACCTGACTTGAGAAACAATAAACTGAATGGCTGAAAGCATAATAATCGAGACAACTGACAAGATCACCAAAGTATAAGCCAAAACCGACCCTCTGCAATTATTAAATTTTTTATTGCATATAATCATTGATGTTTCGCAATTGAACAAAAGTTTCTAAGTTTACGTTATTGGGAGCTTTTATCGGATCGATATTGATCATCAAATGAATTTTTATAAGTCTTACATCACTGACATTTACAGGAACGCTTAACGGATTGTTGGCGGTATCTGCGGGATAATTCTTATTGTAGTAAGAAAACATAGGATCATCAGATTCATTGACAATATCATTAGCAATCATTTTTACATTTTCATCATCATCGGAATAAACCGGAGGGCTGCCGTTTGGTTCGGAGATTCCCTCATAAACACGACTATTCTCTAAAAAATAATGCACTTTTTCAATTGCGTTATCATTATCTATATCAAAAAAAACAACCAGATCGAATGCGCCACCCGATTTAATCGGAAACTCTCCATTATCCGGTTGCTGAATTTTCCTTAAATTTTTAACCATGCCGTCAACAGCTCGTGAAACTGTCAATGTTGCCTGTCCTTCCTCCATGATAAAAGACCGCGCTTGCCAATTTTTTATGAAAAGCAGTGTTATTGCCTGCATGCTGATCGTAAAAATGGCAATGGCCACAATTGTTTCAATCAAGGTCATGCCCGACTTATTATATTTTTTCTTAAATTTTTTTTTCATCAATTATTAATTAATTTTACGGCAGCATTGGTCAGACCGCTGATTGTAATATCGGAATCATTGTCTTCAAACTCACTAGAGGTTACTTTCAAATGATACTCTTCGTTTGTTAAAGCAGGCAGTGTTTCCGGGAAAAAAGCTTGTCCATATTTATCCGAAGTCAAAGTGACATCATAACCTAAAGTTTCGTTTTTCAAATTAACCGAAGCTCCTTCAATTACAACGTCTTCATCACTGCTGTTTACAACTTTAACTAACAATGAATTAACTGTTTTATCCGCAAAAATCGCTTTAACATCCATTTCTACATCCGGAGCCAAATCGAACTGATTACTAACATTTTGCCCCGGATCAATTTTTATAAACTGATATTGGCTGGTTGGATCAATAAATGAAAAGGTATAAATTCCGTAGCTCATATCTTCCAAATTTTTTTCTCCGGAAGACCCGGAGTCAAGATTCTGATCATAAAAATAAATTTCAACAGAAGGAACATCAGGAGTATCACCTTTTTTTCTTCCGCCAACAAGATTAAACTCTATATTTTCAATTTTATTGCCGAAAGGATCTTCGGTACTTATATTTATTTTGGACAACTTATCCGTAATAATGGATTTTGTGTTAAGAGTGCCCTCCAACACAGAAGCATGCACGTCCACCGGTTTAAAAGCACTTGTAGGATAAGGAGGATAAGTAGTTACCGGATAGTAACCCTCCTTGGATACTTCCAACAAATAGTTATGATCACCCTCCGGCATAGTAGGAAGAGAAATGTTCCCCAGATCATCTGTAAAAGTCGTAATATCTATCCCGGCTTCTTGATTTTTAATATGCACCTGGGCCTGAGGTATACCGCTCCCGGTCTTGTCAAGAATGCCAATCGCCAAGGTCCCACCGCCCACACTTTTTTCAATTCCAGCCGGAACAAAATTAGAAAAAAGAGAAACCGCTCGACTCGTCATCGGATTGTCTTCCCATGCCACCGTCACCTTCACCTCCTTGTAATCATTCGGCAATGCGTCATCAGGAGACTTTCCTTGTTGTCCGTCATAAGGATCATCAACATATTTGATAAAAGTAAACACATAGTAAATACCCGTATTTTCGGTTATTGTTTCTTTAGCCAAAATATCTCCTTGAGGCACACCGGTAGTCGTTCCGATTTTATCGTAGTCAAGATTATGAACTATTTCCATTTTTTTATTGGCCAGCGCTGTTGCTTCCAATCGAAATTTAGCTTCTCTTATATATTTGATTCCGGCAGTTGAAACCGCATAGAAAGTAATTGTAACTAAAGAAAAAATAAATAAAACAATCATGGCTTCAACCAATGTGAATCCTGACGCAGTTTTTTTCTTTTTTTTATTAAGTAATTTGACCGGCATTTGTTTATTTAGCTGGAAGTTTTGTTCTAAAAAATTATTTTATATTTTCCATCACGCTGTACATTGGTTGCAAAATGGAAATAGCGAAAAAACCCACTGCCGTACCAATAAAAATCATAAGGATCGGCTCAATTATGGAAGATAGGTTTTTTGTAAGCTGATCGACTTCCTGTTCATAAAAATCCGCTAACTTCGCAAGCACCTCCTCTGTTTTTCCGGTTTCTTCTCCTACCTCGATCATTTGAGGCACCAAAACAGGAAAAATCTTTTTTTCTTCATAAATAATGCTGCTGAGAGACTCTCCCTTCTGTACATTTTCCGAAGCTTTAATGAGTATTTTCTTGTAACGAAAATTTCCCAATGTTCTTGAAAGAATCTTAAGCGCTTCAACTACCGGCACTCCGCTACCGAGCAAAGAGCTATAAATCCTGCAAAACCTGGCACAATTAAGCTTGATAACAATATTGCTCACGCCCGGAAAGTTAATTGACACAAAACCCAAGGTTCTTTTGCCGACTGCAGTTCTTAAAAACATAAACACGACGGCGATAAAAAATACTATCGCCGAAAGCATCAATATCCAATGATTTTCAAAAAGATTGCTCAAAAAAATTATAAATTGAGTAGAAATCGGCAATTCAGCGTCGAAATCCTTAAATATGGCTGTTATTTGAGGAATGACAAAAACCATCATTAAAAAACCGATGCCTATCATGGCAAGTAAAATAACTGCCGGATAAACCAAAGCGCCTTTGGTTTTTCGCAGGATATCATGATCTTTTTCCATTTGAAGGGCTAAAATAGCCAACACTTGCTCCAAGTTTCCGCTTATTTCGCCTATTCTTATCATATTTACAAACAACTCATTGAAGATTCCGGAAAACTTAGCCAAGCCGTCAGAAAGTTGATTTCCCGCCTGAACATCTTCTTGAACAATTTTTAAAACAGCTTGAAATTTTTTGTTCTTCGTTTGAACAGCTAAATTTTTAAGAGATTTTGATATTGGCAAGCCTGAAGCAACCATTACGCTCAAGTTTCTCGTAAACATAAGTTTTTCACTGAGAGGTATGGTTGAAAAACGATCCCAAAAACTGATCTGATTTTCATTTTCTTTTTTCGCTTTTAATTCTTTAAAGGAAGTCAAGACATAATTTTCTGACCGTAAAATTTTAGCCAAATCTTTTTCATCCTTAACTTCAATTTCGCCACTTTTCGTTTCCCCGGAATAATTTTTAGCCGTATAAAATACTTTTACCATTTTTGACTGAGAGCGAAACAAGCAGGAACAAAAATGAGCATCCCGCAGCAATTCGCTATTTAAAATTTTTTATTATCTATTAATTTTGTGCCAGAAAGTTATGGTATTTGACATTGGAATATTATTCCGTTGTTACTCTGAGTATTTCCTCTATTGAAGTAAGTCCCTTGGCAGCCTTGATAAAACCATCTTCTACCATGCTAAGCATGCCCTTTTCTTGGCAGTTTTTTTCCATATCTTCTTCCGTGGCCTTATGTGAAATCATTTTTTTCATTTCATCATCAACCTCCAAGACTTCAAATATTCCCAATCTTCCCTTATACCCTTCCTTGTTGCATTGTTCGCATCCGCCTGGACGATAAAATTTCACTTTGCTCCATTTATTTTTATCGGCAACATTTCCTTTTATTTTTATCGCATCGCTATTTTTTACTATTTCAAATATTCGATTCATATCGTAATTTTTTTCCAAATTTTTGATATCATCATCATCTAAAACATACTCCTTACGACAATTGGTACAAAGTTTTCTAACCAGTCGTTGCGCAACAATTGAATTTATGGTTGAAGCCAAGAGAAACGGTTCCGCCCCCATATCAACTAATCGCGGAATTGTTCCGACTGCACTATTGGTATGCAGCGTTGAAAGCACGAGATGTCCTGTCATAGCGGAGTGAATGGCCATTTCCATCGTTTCATTATCTCTAATTTCTCCAACCATAATAACATCGGGGTCTTGGCGAAGAAGCGAGCGCAATCCCGCCGCAAAAGTCAACCCGACTTTGGGATTAATTTGAGTTTGATTAATTCTTGCCATTCGATATTCAACAGGATCCTCCACTGTACTGATATTGAGTTCGGGAGTATTCAAAATGTCCATTACGGTATATAACGTAGTTGTTTTTCCCGACCCTGTAGGTCCGGTTACCAAAATCATTCCATTGGGTTTTTTAATATGTCGGTGGACGATTTCCAGTCCTTTTCCGGAAAATCCAACATCTTCAAGCGTAAGTCCTTTGGAAGATTCATTAAGAAGACGCATAACAATTTTTTCTCCGTCAAAAATCGGTAAAATACTCACGCGAAAAGAAATTTTTAGATCTTCTTTTTCAATCTTAAATCTTCCGTCTTGAGGAGCTCTATGTTCATCCAGCTTCAAATTGGAAAGCACTTTTATTCTGGCAATAATTCCTTGCGCCACCTGTTTCGGCAACGTCATCGCGTCATGCAAGACTCCATCAATTCGGTATCTCACCCGCACTTCCTTTTCATCCGGCTCAATATGTATATCGCTGGCTTCCTGTAAAATAGCATGTTTAATTAAGGTATCCACTATCCTGATTATTGGAAGTCCTTGCGCTACTTTTTCCAAATCTTCTTCTTTCCCTTCTTCCTCAATCTCTTCCGAACTCTTGGTAATCATATCGCCAAATTCAGCTTTCAGGCTTTTTTCGTAATATTTCAAAGCAGTATCGATGCTTTCTTCCGTTGTCAGGCACGCTACAACTTTTAGTTCGGCTTTTTTTCTAATAAAATCAATAGTCTGAATATCTTCGGGATTAATCATGGCTACCTTTAGTTCTTTCCCTGTTTTGTCAAAAGCCACTATTTTATATTTTTTTGCAATCGGCTCGGGAATCATTTGTAAAATCTCCTGAGGAATTATTTCCTTGGTTAAATCAACAAATGGAACGCCTAAAATGTAAGCATAAAGCTTCCTAAGATTGCCTTCATCAATAAGTCCTTCTTGCAAAAGAATGTCTCCCAATTTCACCTTTTCTTTTTCCGCTTTTGCATAGGCCTTTTCCAGATCAGCAGCCTTAATTATATCGGAATCGCCTATAAACTCTTTTAATTGTTTGTTTTTTATTTGCATTTTTTTATAATACAACCGAAGTTTTGTTTTTTATTTGTTTTTAAGCCACCAACAGACAGGTCTTTTAGTTATTCCGTGCATATAAACAGGCAAACCGTGAAAAAAGCTAAATTGAAAAAAATTATTCCACATTTATGGTTTCTTTTATTTTTTTGACAATATCTTCCAATGAATAACTCGATTTTACTAAATACGTTGTGACGCCCATTTCAAAAGCTTTAGTGACATCATCCGGACTTTCTAGGTTTGTCAGAAGAATAACTGGAATTTTTTTAGTTTTTTCATTCTTCTTTATCTCTTCCAAAACCTCGAACCCATTCTTTTTCGGCAAGATTATATCCAGGAGGATCAGATCGGGGCACTCTTTTATTGCCAACTCAACTCCCTCTTCACCATTAAAGGCACCGATTGTTTCAAAATTTTCTAAAGATAAAAATTCCTTCAATGATGCCTGAAGTGAACTCTCATCCTCGATAATTAATATTTTATATTTTTTCATTTACCCTGTTAAATAAGATTGAACCCCGCCTTGAGGCACAGCTTATTTGTAGATTAATTTTTATGATTTTATTCACCCTATTATTGGTTATGTTGTTCAAATCTTAATTTTAAATTTTAATAAACAATTTAAAATTATTTAACAGGGTAAATTTTAAAATTATTTTAATAAAATACTTATTTTAGGCTATCGGCAAAGAAAAACTAAAGATAGAACCAATGCCTTCCTCTGATTTGAACCACACTCTTCCGCCGGATTTTTCCACAATATTTTTTACGATATACAATCCCAGACCGGTTCCTTCAGCCTGATAACGAGACACGTTGTAACTGCGAAAGAACTTGCTGAAAACTTGCTTCTGTTGATTGCGAGGTATGCCTATCCCGTTGTCTTTTATCCTAAAAACCCAAAAACCGTCATTTTTTTTCAATAAAATTTCAATTTTTCCGTGCTTTCGGGAATATTTTATCGAATTACTAAGAAGATTCTCCACGGCTAACCTTATTTTTTCCGGATCTCCTACGACCAGAGCTTCTTTTTTATGGTTTGCTATACCTACCTTTAAAACTAGTCCGTTATTTTTCAATAAAACATTCAAATCATTTTTAATCTCATCGACTATTTTCATTAAATCAATTTTTTCTTTCTTGAGCATCAGCCGCTCTTGATCAATTTTGGCCACATCCAATAGATCGTTTACCAGCCTTATCATGCGCTTTGTCGATACGCTTATATTTTTAATTCCTTGCAGCTGCCTCTTGCTAAAACCTTTTTTAAATTTTGAACTCAAAATCTCTGCCTCCCAGTTAACAGCCGAAAGCGGTGTTCGAAGTTGATGTGAAGCTAAAGCAATAAACTCACTTTTAGCTCTATTTAGCCTTGATATTTGCTCTATTCCCTTGATAATCATGCTGCCAAAAAAGAAAATTACTGCGGTCACTATGCTCTCAGATAAAATCAAAACTTCAGGACTATCATAATTTTTGGCAATAAAATAAGTCGCAGTCATAGCAATAATGTTAATAGCTCCCATAGAAATAAAAAGGAATGTCGGAGTTTGCCAAATACTTACGCCCAATTCATCCGCTTGTTTTTTTATATTTAAATCATTTACTATTTTCATTTTTGTTTTTCAGTCAGGAAAAAATGTCCCCGATATATATTTTTTTATGAATAAATTATACCACAAAAAAAGAAATAACAAAAAAAATTCCCTTCTGAAGGAAATTAACGTTTTCCAGTATCATTTTTCATCCTAAAATAGATATGTCGTCAAGTTT
>CAZSCF010000010.1:0-21485 GCA_964605365.1 uncultured Bdellovibrionales bacterium
TTTAGCTCTCTTCTTCTGTATGATTTTGGTATACCCCTTGTTTCGGATCCATTTTTGACCCGTTTCATCCAAGGCTTTGGATAATAGGGAACTTTTTCTATTTAAGGTGCGTTGGTTAAGTGAGGTTCCTCTCTTCTTTTTTCTCTTCTCATCTTAACAGGTTAGTATACTCCAAAAATGGTAAAGTGTCAATGAAACTTCTATCATTTTTACCATATTTTCACTATTTTACCTTACATATAGACTGATTTTGGCTTATATAAATATCTAATGTGTCATATTGAATGTTGACAATTTATCAAAAATTTGCTAAAATAGAAGCAAGAAGTTCAAAAAATTCATCTTTTTGCATAAAAAATAACTATGTTTGAATCACAACTAAAAAATATTGGCCTCACTGGAACACAAGCCACTATTCTGGGTTTTCTTTTGGAATATGGCGAAAATAAGGCCCGAACCATAGCCAAAAACATATCCCATCCCAGAGGGGTAGTATACAAAACACTGGAAGAACTACTAAACATGAAACTGATCGAAAAAATTGAAAACAAGCGCGAAATCTCCCGTTTCCGAGCCGTTCACCCAAGAAACCTAGAATCAATCCTGGAAGAAAGAACCAGTACACTAAATCAAAGTCAAAAAATGTTTGAAAGCATATTACCTCAAATGATTTCTAGTTTTAATCTGACTATCAATAAACCTGGTGTAGTTTTTTATGAAGGAGAAGATGGTATGCAGAAAATACTGGAAGATACTCTTTCCAGCAAAACGGAAATTTTGCTTTTTTTGAATACGGAAGCACTTTCACAGGAGGAAAAATTCAAAACCATAAATGCTGAATACAAAAACAAACGAGAACGTGCAGGGATACGCAAAAAAATAATCCGCATTGGCAAAAAACCTGAAAATACTTTCGGTCAAAATAGCGACAAATATGAAGAATTAACAAAAATAAAATACGTGGAAAAAGATTTGCCTATCTTCAAATCAAGTATTCAAATATATGATAATAAAATTTCCTACCAATTAATTGACGGTAAAAATATTATTTCAATTTTAATTGAAAACAAAGATATTTATGAAATGCAAAAGATTTTTTTTAATTTTGTTTGGGATGAAATAGCAAAATAAATCTTGTAATCCTTTACCTATATTTCTCCCCAACTATCCCCGACTTTCACATCAGCAATTAGAGGAACTTTGAGAACATAAACTTTTTCCAAAATATCTTTGGTTTTTTGCGCCACTTCATTGGCCAGATTTTCTTTGACTTCCAAAATTATTTCATCATGCACCTGCAAAACCATTTTGACATCCGGATTATCCTTGTATTCTTCATAAACCTTTATCATCGCCAGCTTCATAATGTCTGCCGCCAAGCCTTGAATAGGCATATTAATCGCCATTCTTTCAGCCGCATTAGCCACTTGAAAATTGGATGAATTTATTTCCGGAATATATCGCCTTCTCCCCACCTCAGTTTCCACATACAAATTTTCTTTGGCAAATTTTTTGGTTTTGATCATATAGTCGGCAATGCCGGAAAATTTTTGCATATATTCATCGATGAATTTTTTAGCTTCTTCTCTCCCAATGCCAGCGCTTTCCGAAAAACCAAACACACTCATGCCATAAATTACTCCGAAATTAAGCGCTTTGGCGCTTCTTCTCATTTTTTCCGTAACTTGCGAAAGTGAAACCTTGTTTATCTCCGCCGCCGTGGCTCTGTGAACATCCTCGCCTTTCATGAAGGTTTCAATCATTTTTTTGTCGCCACTCACATGTGCCACCACGCGCAAATCAATTTGTGAATAATCAGCGCTTACCAGCCTCCAGCCATCTTCGGCCACAAAAGCCGTTCGTAAAACCTGCCCCAGTTCAGTTCGAATAGGAATATTTTGCATATTTGGATTTGAGGAAGAAAGTCGTCCCGTGCTGGTTACGGCCTGATTAAAATCAGTATGAATTCTGGAATTTCCATCTACCAAAAGTGGCAAGGAATCCAGATAGGTGGTTTTTAATTTGAAAAGCTCTCGATACTCTTCAATTTTTTCAATAATTTTGTGTTCTTTACGAATTTTGGAAAGTTCGCCCGAAGCTGTTGAATATCCGGTTTTTATTTTTTTTACATTTTCAGTTGAAATTTTCAATTTTTCAAAAAGAATTTCGGATATTTGTTTGGGTGAATTGATATTGAATTCCATTCCAGCCAATTCGTAAATGTTTTTTTCCAAATTTTTTATTTTTTTGGTTATTTTTTCCGAAATGCCTTTGAAAATTATGGTGTTTAATTTTATACCGTTTATTTCCATACTGGCTAAAACTCTCGCTAATGGCATTTCCAAGTTTTTAAAGATATTTTTCAAATTTTTGTCTTCTTTTTGCTCCAAGGAAATTTTTTCGATTTTTTCGGCATATATTTTATTAAGCTTAAAAACATAGCCGACTTTTTGAGCAACTTTTTCTGCCTTTTTTTCATTTGCCTCTATTTCCAATCCCAGCTGACCAGAGAATTTGCTATCTTTTACTTCTTCTCCTAGAGCCTCCATAACCAAATTAGCAAAATCAATTTTACTGCCCGGATTCAAAACGTAGGCTGCCAACATAACATCGGATTCGAGACCCTCATACCTGATTACAAGCTTCTCAAAAATTTCCAAATCATGTTTCAAATCATAACCAATTTTCTTGATTTTTTCATTTTCTAAAACTACTTTTAGTTTCCTAAAATTGTCTTCTGAATAATCCACAAAGCTTGTCCGGCCAGTTTTCCAACAAAAAGCCACTCCTCGGACCGAGCTGTCAAAATATTTCGCGCCGACGGTTTCCAAACTAACAGCCAATTCTTTTTGACTTTGCAAAAATTCAATGTGCTTATCCAATCCATCTTTGTCAATATACTCAAATTTAAAGTCTTTTACCCCGTTAAATTCCTGCGCAGCAGGACCGCCTTCGGCGGATTTAACGGGGTAAACCCCTCCTGTATTATCAGGGAGCCTTTTTATCAAACTAAAAAAGTTAAGTTCTTGAAAAAGATTTGTTATTTTTTTTCTATCAAATTCATGAGTTATGGCTTTCTCAAATTCGATTTTCATCGGAACATTTTTCACTATAGTTGCCAACTTTTTGGACATAAAAGCTTGCATTTTATCGCGCTCCAATTTATCCTTCACCGCCCCTTTTATTTCAGATATATTCGCGTAAACATTTTCCAAAGTTCCATATTTTTTGAGAAGCTCAACGGCAGTTTTTTCTCCAATCCCTTTGACGCCCGGAATGTTATCTGACGGATCGCCCCTGAGTCCTTTGTAATCAATCATCTGATCAGGCTTCAGGTTGTAGCGATCTTCAACTCCCGCTTCATCATACATAACCGTATCGCCCATGCCCTTTCTGAGGGCAAAAACTTTTGTTTTTAAACTGACCAGCTGCAAAGTATCCAAATCTCCTGTCACAATGATGTTTTCAATGTTTTCCTTGGCTTGTTCTGACTGAAAAACCATTGTGCCAATTACATCATCCGCTTCATAACCCTGTTTTTCATAAATGGGAATATTGAAAGCTTTGACCACTTCTTTAACCCTGCCAATTTGAGCATAAAGATCGTCTGGCGCTTTGACTCTGGTAGCCTTATATTCTTTATATTCTTCATGCCGGAATGTCGGTGCCGCCAAATCAAAAGAAGCCAGAATATAGTCCGGCTTCAAATCATTAATAACCTTAAGCAGCACGCTTGAAAAGCCATAAACAGCATTAACCAGTTCACCCGTTTTGGTTGTCAGGGGCGGCAAAGCGTGATAAGCACGGTGAATAAGCGCATTTCCGTCAATCAAAACTAATTTTTTACCCCGTAAAGTTCCGCTGGAAGCGGAAGATTTCACCGGGGTTTTGTCTTTATTTTTCATATTCCCATTATACAGCCAAAAACCGGTTTTACAAACAAAAAAACAGGTTAAAGAAATCATCTTGTCCTGTTTTTTTTCTCAAAGTTTCTATTTCTCCAACAGCTCGATGCTTTGAATTATAACATCTTCTGTCGGATGATCGTTTTCGTTTTTAGCGACATTTTCAATTTTGGTAACCACGTCCATCCCCTCAGTGACTTCTCCAAAGTTGGTGTGCTTACCATCCAGCCAAGAAGTGGCTGGAGCCGTGACAATGAAAAATTGCGAACCATTGGTATTGGGTCCGGAATTGGCCATGGCCAGAGAACCCTTAATTAATTTATGTGAATTGATTTCATCCTGAAATTTATAGCCCGGGCCTCCCTGTCCATCATTCGACCAATCATCATCCTTTGAATTTGGATCCCCGCCTTGAATCATAAAATCTTTGATAACCCGATGAAACTTCGTACCATTATAGAATCCGTCTTGAGATAGTTTTAAAAAATTTCCGACTGTTATCGGCGAGTCGGTACCATAAAAACTAACCTTGATATCTCCAAAGCTGGTTTTTATTATGGCTGCATTATATTTTTTTACCAATTCACTATTGTCAGGCATATTGTTATTTTGATTAATTTGATTAGCTTGAGAACTATTTGATTGAGCGCCGTCCGCTTGATTTTCACCCATAGCTTTGTTCGCTTTTTTGTTTTGTTCTTCAACTGCATTTTGGATATTTTGCTTGGCCTGTTGGCTAATTTCACCCATTTGTTCCAGATATCCTCCGTCAACAGGCGAGGATGCCTTATTTGATTTGCCAACATTATCCAAAATTTCTTGGGACAAGGTACAGCCGGAAAGAAAAAATATAAATACGATCATTGTGCCTATTTTTATTTTTAAATTTTTCATAAATTATTTACTTTCAAAAATTATTTCTCTTTCATTTTTGCTTATCCATTTGAATTTTATCCAGATGGAATTTGCTGGAATTATTTTTCTGATTCTTTCGGCCCATTCAACCAAAATTATATTATTGCTATCTGCCACTATTTCTTCCCAACCAAGATTTAACAAGTCTTTTTCTCTAATTCTGTATGCATCAATATGAAATATGTTTTGAATTTTATGTTTTGAATTTTGGGATTTATTTGAGATTCCTTTCTTATAATGTTTCATTATAAGAAAGGTCGGGCTCGTGTATGGTCCTTTGATTTTTAGTCCTTGTAAAAATCCTTGGGTAAAAGTGGTTTTGCCAGCACCCAATTCACCCTCAAGACAAGCAATCCGTCCGCCTTTTATTTCCTGCGCCAACATTTTTCCCAGAGATTTTGTCTCCTTTGCGCTTTTGGTTATTATAAGCATACGATTTTTATCCATATCTTATTTAAAATTTTTTGGCAATAATTTTAAGGCTTATTGCAAAAAGTATAAAATAAAGTTTTCTTTAAATCAATATCGACTCAAAGATCTTTTGCCGATAAGATTGTTCCCACTAAGCATTATACAATAAATTGCCTTTTTTGACCCAATAATTGACATTTGTAAACGGGTTTGTTATTCTACATTACTATTCAATTTTTTAATCTTTTTATGAGTCTGGAACCATTTGAACAATTTAAGCAATTCTTGGAAAAATCGAAGGACATTCTGATTTTGATTCCTGAAAATCCAAGCGGAGATGCTATTGGTAGCGCATGGGCTTTGTATTTTTTTCTGCGAAAGAGAAGTTTGGAAGTAACTGTCGCAACTGCCGCAAATATTTCCGAAAAATATTCTTTTTTACCGCAACCAGAAAAAATTCTGAATGAAATTTCCGGAGCTCGTGATTTCGTTCTTTCTTTCAACACCACCTTCAATAAAATTGTTAATCTGCGTTCTGAAAAAACAGAAGAAAAATTCAATATCTATTTAACCCCCGAGAAAGGCGCCATTGATCCAAGAGATTTTTCTTTCATTTTAGCCAAATTTAAATATGATTTGATTATTGTTTTAGACGCTTCCGATTTGGAAAAATTGGGAAAAATTTATGAAGCAAATCCAGATCTTTTTTTTGAAGTTCCAATTGTAAACATTGATCATAAGAGCAATAATGAAAACTTCGGACAAATAAATTTGACCGACATCACCGCCTCATCTTCCAGTGAAATTTTAACCGGAATTTTACAAAAAATTGATCCGTTATCTATTGATAAAGGCGTTGCCGATTGTCTTTTGACCGGAATTATGAGTGCTACGGAAAGTTTTCAAAAAAAGAATACCACACCAAAAACATTACTGGCTGCTGCCACACTGATGGACCAAGGAGCAGATCAACAAACTATTGTCAGATGGCTTTATAAAACTCATCCGTTGCATATTTTGAAACTCTGGGGTCGCTCTATGGCCAAATTAAATTGGGATAATGTTTCTAAATTAGCCTGGACAACTCTTACAGTAGAAGATTTTATTCAAAGCCGATCCAAACCGGATGATCTTTATTCGATCCTGGAAAAATTGCAAGAAAATTATAATGATGGAAAGTTTTTTGCTGCAATATATAATGACACGCAAGAAACCAGTATTGCACTTATCAAAAGCACTGCTCCGGAAAACTTGCTCCAATTAAACCAAATTCTACAAGGCACGTTTAATCAAAATTATTTAAAAATCAATATTGCCCTGAGCGACCTTGAAGAAGCTGGAAAAGCTTTAAATGAAAAAATAAAGGAATTGACTATTTAACAAAATCGAAATTGCATTAAAAACAACCAACTGCATTAGGCAGTTTTTTGTTTCTTAAAAAACATTTCTATGCTAAAATAAAGTGGTAAAATAAAAAATTCAAAATAAAAATGGTCAGAGTCGCCAAAAAAAATCCTGCCTCAGCCGCTCCGGCTTGGCAAGACATAAAAACAAAACAAACTCAAGCTGTCATCAGTAAACTTCGTCATAAATCAGAAGAAGAGGAAGCATCGGCTTTTGCCGCTAAAATAGGTTTTCCCTATATTGATACTAATCTTATTCCCGTCAGCAACGAAAGCATTAAAACAATTTTGGAAGAAGATTCCAAAAATTTTAATGTGGTCGCCATACAAAAAGACGGCAAACGAATTACTTTGGCGTCAACCGATCCGACCAAAAAAGAAACAGCCGAATTCATTGCTAATTTACAGAAAAAAAATCATTGGGAGGTAACGGTTTTTGTTGTTTCAAAATACAACCTTGAAAAAATACAAGAAAAATACAAAACCATTTCTTTCGCTGACATTCTTTCGGAACTAAGCATCAATTTATCCGATGAAGAGCTGGAAAAATCAGGTCAATATTTGAAAGATTTGGTTTCGTTAAACGATAAAATTTACAATCTTTCTACTACGGAAATTCTGAATATTATTATGGGTGGATCATACAATTTGAATGCTAGCGATATCCACCTTGAACCTCAAGAAAAAGATCTTCGCTTACGCTATAGAATTGACGGAGTTTTGCACGATATTCTTACTTTGCCGTTGGAATCTCATCGTTCAATTGTTTCACGCATCAAAATGATGTCCGGCATGAAGCTTAATCTCAGAGACATCGCGCAAGACGGAACTTTTGAAATTCGTATGAAAGATAAAAAGGTAGCTATCCGTGTTTCCATCATTCCGGGAAATTTTGGCGAAAGCGTCGTAATGCGTCTTTTGGATCCGTCTTCTATTCAGGTAGCTCTGGAAAATTTAGGCATTCGAGGTCTGGCTTTTGAAGAAATCAATAAAAAAATTCATGCGCCTAACGGTGTAATTCTCACAACCGGGCCAACAGGATCAGGAAAAACTACCACTCTTTATGCCATTATCAATAAACTCAATGACCCGGAAACTAAAATAATTACCATTGAAGATCCTATTGAATACGAAGTAACCGGAGTATCACAAACTCAGATCGAAAAATCTCGCGGATATGATTTTGCCGGAGGACTCAGGGCCATTGTTCGTCAAGATCCGGACGTAATTCTGGTAGGAGAAATTCGTGATGACGAAACAGCCGACATCGCTATTCAATCAGCTCTGACCGGACACCTTGTGCTTTCCACTATTCACACCAATAGCGCTATTGGAACTATTCCGCGACTTTTGGAAATGGGAATAAAACCAACTCTTATCCCCCCTGCTATCAACTGTCTCATCGGGCAAAGACTGGTAAGAAAGCTTTGCGTTCATTGCAAGGAAGAATATATCCCAGCCAAAGAATCCATAGAATCATTAAAGAAAATGCTATCAATCATTTCTCCAAAAGCCAAGGTTGAAATTCCCAAAGATATTACCAAGCTTTACCGCCCCAAGGGTTGTCCAAAATGCAACAATTTGGGCTATAAAGGAAGGATTGGAATCTTCGAAGTTTTGACCATCAATGAAGAAATTGAAAAAATAATTTTGGAAATGGGCGGAGAAACAGATATCACTTTGGCCGCTCTGGAAGCCGGAATGATTACTATGCTACAAGATGGAATTCTTAAGGCTATTGAAGGCATAACTTCCATTGAAGAAGTAAAACAGGTTACCGGCGAAGGAGAATATCTGCAAGATCTTTATGAAAAATTGATGTCTCAAACCTTGGGCAAAGGAATTCTGGTAAAAAAAGAAGCTTTTCAAAAAGCCAAAGATAACTTGAGTGATTTTAAGAAATTACAAGAAATCATTGACAAATCTGACATTAAAGAAACCAATGGAATTATTTTTGCCGCCGCATCACTTTTGGGCACTGGCGATATTCACATTGAACCAGGAGCGGACACCGTGCATGTTCGTTTCCGTATTGACGGCATTTTGCAAACAGTTGTCAATGTTCCTCTCACCGATTATCCAAATCTTTTGGGAGAAATAAAAATTCTCAGCAATGTGAAAACTGAAGTTCGCCAGGGCGTTGTAGACAGTCGTTTTGCCATCAAATTTGATGAGACCATTGAAGACGTTAAAGAAAAATCAGTTGATGTGCGCGTGTCCATTATTTTGGGCGGCTATGGAGAAACTGTGGTAATGAGACTTCTCAGCAAAGCAACCCAAGAACTAAACATTGAAAAATTGGGAATTCGTAAACAAAATTTGGATAAAATAAAACATGAAGTTTCTAAGCCCAACGGTATTTTTCTTAATACCGGTCCTACTGGCAGTGGAAAAACTACTACACTTTACAGTGTTATTAATTTAATTAACAAGCCGGAGATTAAAATTATTACTGTTGAAGATCCTATTGAATACCAAATTGAAGGTATTTTGCAAACTCCGGTTAATGATAAAGAGGGTTATACTTTTTCCACGGCCCTCAGGTCGCTTCTGCGTCAAAATCCGGACATTATGATGATTGGAGAAATTCGCGATGATGAAACCGCTCAAATTGCTGTGCAATCAGCTTTAACTGGGCATATGGTACTTTCGACCATCCACACTAACAGCGCAGCTGGCGCTGTACAAAGAATGCTCAATATGGGCGTATCCGCTCCGGATGTTGCCTCTTCAGTCAATGCTTTTATGGCTCAGCGCCTGGTCCGCAAACTTTGCGATTGCAAAAAAGAAACTGTGCCGACACCGGAAGAAAAAACTAAGATTGAAGAAGTTTTGAAAACCATTTCTCCTAAAAGCGGAGTGGAAATTCCGAAAATAGAAAAAATTTGGAAACCGGTTGGCTGCGAGAAGTGCAATCAGATCGGATATAGAGGGCGCACGACCGTGAGCGAGGTTTTTGTGATTGACAGAGAAATTCAGCAACTGGTCAATCAACAAGCCATCACCTCTGAACTCACCGAAAAAGCCGTGGAAAATGGAATGATCACGATGGTGCAAGACGGAGTCCTGAAAGTCCTTGAAGGTGAAACTTCTTTGGAAGAAGTGGAAAGAGTAACGGAATTATAATTAGTTGGTAGTTTTTGGTTGGTAGTTAGTAGTTTTTAGTATTCAGTATTCTTATTTGTCATCCCGGACTTGATCCGGGATCTAATTTTATATGAAACAGCATTGCGTCTATATAACCACCAATAAAATAAACACCGTGCTATATATTGGCGTAACCAGTAATTTGCCCAAAAGAATTTATGAACATAAAAATAAACTTGCTGATGGGTTTACAAAAAAGTACAACGTAGATAAATTAGTCTATTTTGAACAAACAGAAGATATAAACAGCGCATTAAGAAGAGAAAAGCAACTTAAAAATTGGAAGCGAATTTGGAAAATGGAATTGATTGATAAAAATAATCCTGAATGGAAAGATCTGTCTGACACTATTAGATTCTGAATCAAGTTCAGAATGACATTCTTTAGTTTTTGGTGGTAGTTGGTAGAAATTAAAAAAATAGCGTTTAGGCGCTATTTTTCATGTTTTGTGCTTCATGTTGCATACCAATAATCTGTAGACAAATCCCAAAACTTGGAGCCTTGGGGAAGAAACAGTGTCGAGGAGAAGCGCAGCCTTGTCCCACACCATTTTCACCGATATTTTACAAGCTTAATAAAAAATATCAAACTGCTTATTCAGTAGAAATGGTGTGGGATGAACCACACAACCCGTATCTGGGCAAAAAAGTTTCCGAAATTGAGGATAAAAGATAGAAATCCCCAATTGCCTACAGTTTACTGCTAATCATCCAAAAGCCCTTAAATAGGCTTTTTTTGATGACTTTGCATAGTAGCACAGCTTTGAATATTTGTCAAATAGTGTTAGACTTCAATTGTTAAATTGCTAAACGGATAAATGAATAACTTGATTTAGAGCAATTTAATAATTTAACCATTTAGCCACAACTTGTGATTACTCAAAGCAGCGAACAAACTGAAGACGTAGCCCTGGACAATACTTTGCGACCACAAAATTTCAAAGAGTACATCGGACAAGAAAAAGTCAAGAACAATCTGGACATTCTTCTTCAGGCTGCCAAAAAAAGACAAGAAAGTGTGGAGCATATTCTGCTCTATGGTCCGGCCGGGCTCGGAAAAACCACCTTGGCCAATATTATTGCCAAAGAAATGGGCGTTAATATCAAAACCACTTCCGGACCGGCCATTGAAAGAGTTGGCGACTTCGGATCTATTCTGACCAATTTGCAAGATGGAGACATTTTATTTATCGATGAAATCCACCGACTCAACAAACTGATTGAAGAAGTTTTGTATCCGGCTATGGAAGACTACAAATTGGACATTATCATCGGCAAAGGACCGTCAGCCCGAACAATTCAATTGGATTTGCCAAAATTCACCCTTATTGGCGCAACTACCAAGCTCGGCTCACTTTCCAATCCTCTACGCAATCGCTTTGGCGCCACCTATCGTCTGGATTTTTACAACGAACCGGAAATAAAAAAAATTCTAAAAAGATCCAGTCGAATCTTAAATGTTGATATCCAGGAATCCGGATTAGAAAAAATTGCCAGTTGCGCCCGATTCACACCGCGCGTAGCCAATAGACTATTGAAACGGGTGCGTGATTTTTCTGAAATAAAAAATCATTCATCTATCGATAGTGTTGTTGCCAGTAATGCTCTCGAGATGATTGATGTTGATCATGTCGGGCTCGAAGATGTGGATCGTCAGATTCTCAAAACTATAATTGAAAAATTTGGTGGAGGTCCAGTTGGGCTCGGAACTTTGGCCGCAGCCACTTCGGAAGAAATCAAAACTATTGAAGATGTCTATGAGCCCTATCTGATTCAAATCGGATTCCTGGCCAGAACTCCGCGCGGTAGAATTGTCACCAAAAACGGATATGAGCATTTGAATATCCCCTATCCAAAACAAGAAGGTTTGTTATAATGAAAATACATTTAAATTCAACATATGTTTTGTCATCCCGAACTTATTTCGGGATCTAACAAAAAACTAGCTGCTGATCCGCCAGCCGGCGGGCAGCATGACAAGTTTCAAAAATCTTAATGACTTCCCTTATTGTCTTAACTTTATATGCGGTCATTCTTATTGTCTATCTTTTTCTTTCTTTTTTTATTGTTTACCATTTGGTCAATTTTTCCATAAAATCAAACCTTAAAACAATAACCTTGTTCCTTTTTATAGTATCTGCAGGTGCGCTTTTTATTACAAACATCGCCTTTTTCTTTTCCATTGACTGGAACTATCTTTTAACAAAAATTTTACTTTAATAAAAAGTATGAACAAATTTTTTAATTATCGGTTCGACGGGCAAGAAAAAGATGAGAAGATTTTAGTCGTCCTGAGACGACACTGGTTTAATATTCTAACCCAATTTATCTCCGTTTTATTTTTGATTATCATTTTTTTTGCAAGCCTTTTCTTTTTACCTTCTGTTTTTCAAATTCTCAAGGATCCCGTTTTTCATAATTTTTTCTATTTTTTAGAAAGTCTTTTGGCAATGTTTATTTGTATCCTGCTTTTTCTGATCTGGGTTGATTATTATTTGGACACCTGGATCATCACCAACAAAAAAGTTGTTAATATCGAACAAAAGGGCCTTTTTTCAAGAGTGATAAGCGAATTGGCTTTGGACAAAATTCAAGATATCACAACCGAAGTAACCGGAGTGTTTCCGACCTTTTTAAATTACGGGGATGTCTTTATTCAAACTGCCGCTGAAAAAGAACGTTTTATTTTTCGCAAAATTCCCGGTCCACAAAAAATAAAAGATATGCTTATGGGATTGCAAAAAGAAAAAGAGCAAGAAAAAACCGAACAGTTTGAACATATGCTTCATGAAGAATTAACTTAAAATAACTTCCCGCGATCTGACAAGATCCCCTTTGTTGCGAAAATTTAAATTTGCGACAAAGATTGGATGTTTCAAGCGGCACATAGCGCTTTGGAAGGAAGGAGGATAATAAAAAACAAACTCTATTTTTTATATATTTTTTTGACACTGTCAATCCTTTTGCCAGTGTTTTTTGTTTTTATACGAAATACTTTTGCGCAGAATGGTCATCTGATTATTTCCGAGATTATGTATAATCCCGCCGGTTCCGATACGGATCGCGAGTGGATAGAAATATATAATCCCACTGATAAAAAAATTTCCATTTCCAAAGACTTGCTTGGACTTATTGATGAAAAAGAAGAAAAAGATGAAAGCGGAAAGTTGCAAAATACTTGCCACAAATTTGAAGATGATCTGGAAATAGATTCTAAAGATTTTGCTATTATCGGAAATAAAAAATCAGCCTTTGAAAATGATTATCCCGATAACAAAGCACTCTTTTTAGACTCCACCTTGGGACTTGGAAATACCGAAGACTCAATCAAAATCAGTTTTGATCGTTGTGAAACTTGGGAAACAGAAATAGAATATTCTTCTGCTTGGGGCGGCAAGGACAATTCACTGGAAAAAATAGATCTAAGCGGAAAAGACGAAAAAGACAACTGGCAAACCAGTTATATTTCCGGCGGCACGCCTGGAAAAGAAAATTCCACGAAACCGCCACCAAAAAATTATTCCAATAAAATCAGATTCAATGAGATTTTGCCCAATCCCAAAGGCACCGATGCCGGATCTGAATGGATTGAATTTTTTAATTTCGGAAATGATACGGAAGATTTAAAAAATTGGAAATTGGAAGACAAAAATGGAAAAATGCACATTTTAGATGAACAAAATAATGACTCTTTGAAAATTAAGGCAGGTGATTTTTTGGTTATTGATCCGAATAATTTCAACATTTCTTTGCACAACACTTCCGATGAATCAATCTCTCTTTTCGATCCTAATGGAGAAAAAATCGATTCATTCGCATATAAAAGTGAGGGAGTTAAAGAAAATGTTTCCTACAATTTTTTCGAAGATAATTGGTATTGGAGTCGCTTTTTAACCAAAAATAAAGAAAACAAGCTTAATAACTTGCCCCAAATAAAAACAACCAAGGATAAAAAAATCTATACTGATGTTTATGCTAAATTTTCCGCCTCAGGAAAAGATGCCGACGGAGATGAGCTTAAATTTACCTGGGATTTTGGCGACGGTCACAAAAGCTATCTAAAAGAAACAAAACATAAATACAAGGAAAAGGGAGAATACGCCGTTACTTTAAAAATTTTTGACGGCAGTCAAGAAAAAATCGAAACTCTGTCTATTAAAGTTGAGGACTATCCAGAAACAAAAATTAAAATAATCGGCTTATCTCCCAATCCCAAGGGTAAGGATTTGGATATGGAATATATTTTGTTGAAAAATAAATCCAAAAAAAAGATCAATCTCAAAAATTGGAGCATAGCTACCGGTTGGAATAATTTGTATAACCATCCGATTAATAAAGACTTTATTATTAAATCGGGCCAAAGTAAAAAGCTTACGCGTAAATATTCTCTTTTTACTTTAAACAACAAGCAGACAAAGATAGAGCTACGCTATCCTGATGGAAGCATCGCTCATAAAATAAAGTATAGTAAAGATAAAATAGAAGAGGATGAAATTTACACTAAAGAAATTACTGGCTGGACTTGGAAGGCGCCGGAAACGACCAAAGAAGCATCTCCCGCAACCAGTTCTGTCACGTCGCCCTCTTTGGTTGAAGATTTTAATACTGAAAATATTTCGTCCGCAGAATTACTGCCAGAAATAACATCATTGCCTGTTGATATTATCGGCAAATTTTCTGCAACAAAAAATCAAAAGCAAGAAATTGAAATGAAAATTCTTGGTTTTAAAGATTCAAAAAACAATTTGGGTTTCAATTGGAAACTTGCCTCTCTGAACAAAGGATTTGTTTTAGGATCATCTACAATCAAAAATAACAATCCGAAATTACCACCAACAGATGCTTCGATTTTTAATAAATATTTTTTAAGAATAAACTTACACTTAAATAATTTTTTGACTCGCTTTTTAAGATAATTTTTGCTACCGGTCTTAATTTTTAAATGACTTCTTGCGTTTTCTAATTTAATCTTTTATAATTTTTACCGGAAAATAAAGCAATCTTTATTTTCCGGTTATTTAACAATTAGAAGGCAAACCAAATTCCCCTTACAATCAAGTTATGGGGATAAAAAAATATCAAGGAGGTTTTATGAAGAAAAGTAGAGTTGTAATCAATGGTTTTGGAAGAGTAGGTCGTTATCTGGTCAGGGCATGTCAGGGTCATGAGAATATCGAAATTGTCGCCATCAATTCCCGGGCGAAGCCGGAAGTACTGGCTCATCTTCTCAAGTACGACTCCATACATGGAATATTTGCGGCAAACATTACCACCGAAGAAAACTTTCTCGTCATTGAAGGACATAAAATCCTCGTCACCCAGATAAATTCGACCTTGTCGGAACTTCCCTGGGGAAGCTTGGGTGTTGACGTCGTCCTGGAATCGACGGGTAAGTTCCGGAAGAAAGACGAAGTTGCCGGTCACCTCAGGGCAGGAGCAAAGAAGATCATCATCGCCGCGCCCGGCAAGGGCATCGACGGCACCTTCGTTATGGGTGTCAATGAACATACTTATGATCCCAAGAAGCACCATATCATTTCCAATGCCTCCTGCACGACCAATTGTCTGGCCCCCGTCGTCAAGGTTCTCCACGATGAATTCACCGTTGTCCGCGGTCTCATGACCACGGTACATGCCTATACGATGGATCAGCGAATCCTGGACGGTTCACACAAGGATCTGCGCCGGGGAAGAGCGGCGGCCCTCTCCATTGTTCCCACTTCCACCGGTGCCGCCAAGGCGGTTACCGAGGTAATTCCCGATCTGAAAGGGAAAATGGATGGAGTTGCCTTGCGTGTTCCCACTCCTAACGTATCCGTCGTGGATCTGGCAGCGGAACTGAAAAGAAATGTCACCATTGCCGAAATCAACGGAGCGATGAAAGCGGCCGCGGAAGGCAAGCTGAAAAACATCCTGGCATATTGCGATGAAGAGCTCGTTTCCGTAGATTTCACCAGCAGCCCCTATTCTTCCATCGTTGATGCTCCTCTGACCAACGTGGTGGACGGCAATTTCGTCAAGGTTTTTTCTTGGTACGACAACGAAAGCGGCTACGCCTGCCGGATGCGTGACCTAGCCCTTTACATCGGCAAGCAACTATAAAAAGAAAGGAGGAAAATAAAATACAACAAGAAAGTGGCAGACCATAGTATCATCGCATGTCTGCCACTTTTTATTTTCCTCAAAAAATTATTATGTCATCTTATCCACACACCACCTACTACAAAAAATATATCATTTTCTTGCATATGCAAGAAAATGATATACAATAAAATAGTTAGGTATATTGTTTTAATTTTTTATTATGTCAAAAAATAAAAAGACAACAAAAGAAATTATTGAAAATTTTTTATATTCGGACAGCAAAAGCGCCACTGCTACCAAATTTCTGCTTATGACACTTGCGGTTAGTGGAGCCGTTTTTGTAGGAGCTCTCGCTCCGGCCATTATTTCCTTAACAAGTAACAGCAAGCAATCAAAGAGATTTTCCAAAAAGCAAATACAGAATACTTTCAGCCTGCTAAAGCAAAGGAAATTAATTGAAATTATTCGAGAAAAAAAAGGGAAAACGACAGTTAAATTAACAAATAAGGGCCAGGCGCGAATTAGAGATTTTTGTTTTGAAGAGCTTCGAATTTCAAAAGCAAAACACTGGGACAAAAAATGGAGAATATTGATTTATGATATTCCCACAAAGCCAAAAATTTATAACAAAGCACGTGAAGCCTTGCGTGACAAAATAAAAGAAATTGGGTTTGTGCAACTACAAAAAAGCGTTTGGGTGTGTCCCTATGAATGCGAAGATGAAATACTTTTTTTAGCCGAGAGTTATTATGTAACAAAGTATATTGAAATCCTAACGGTGGAAAAAATGCTCCATGAAGAACAATTAAAAAGAAAATTTAAATTATAAAGATATTCACCTTGTATTCTTACCTCCCGTTTTGACATATTATTAGCAAATAAAAAATATATCATTTTCTTGCATATGCAACTATTTGATATATTCTTGTATATAAATATATAAAAAACAGCCCATTTTGTTATTTTATTTCACGGACTGTTTTTAATTTCCATTTTCTCTAAGGAGGAAGAAAGAATTTAATTTATAAGCTTTCCCGCAAATTCATAGGCTTCTGTTTGCATAATTTTTACTCTTACTATTTTCACTATAAGATTTTTATTGCCCTTAAATTTTACCCGTTTCATTTCTTGTGAATCACCGTATGCATATCCCTTACTGAAAGAATCCACCAAAACTTTTAAGGTTTTGCCCAAAAATTTCTTATTTTTCTTTTCTGCAATATCATATAGGAGATTTTCCATAATATCTTGCCTTCTCTTTTTTTCTTTGCGAGAAATATCGTCCTTGTAAATCTTGCTGGCCACCGTCCCATTTCTTTCGGAATATGTTGGCACATGGGCCATATCAAATTTTACCTTCTTGCACAAAGCAACTGTATTTTTAAATTGGCTCTCTGTTTCTCCCGGAAAACCTACGATAATATCTGTGGTTATGGTTATTTCTGGACAAGTTTTTTTAATTTTTTTTACAATTTCCAAAAACCATTCGCGAGTATATTTGCGGTTCATTTTTTTAAGAATGTCGTTATCGCCCGATTGCACTGGCAGATGAATGTGTTTTGCCATCTTGGGAAGCCTAAGCGCATCAATACTTTCATCGTGCATATTTCTGGGATGTGGAGATTGAAAACATATTTTTTCTATTCCTGAAATTTGATTTGCCTCCCATAGTAAAACAGCAAAAGGATTTGTATACGGATTTTTTTTAGATTTTTTATTGATATCTTTGGGATTATATGAATTCACATTTGTTCCCAAAAGCTGTATCTCTTTTGTTCCTTTTTCTGCATAATACTTTATTTCTCTTAGAACATTTTCCAGCTTTCTGCTCACCTCTCTGCCGCGCACAAAAGGAACCGCACAATATGTACAAAAATTATTACAGCCATCCATTATTGGGATATAAACACTGTGGATCTTTTTGTTTTTCGACAAAACTTCGAGATATTCACAGTCTTTTCTTTCATGATCGATCACTTTATCTTTCATTTTGCTTTCTAATAATTTTGGCAAATCTTCTAATTCTTTTATGTTGAAGAAGAAATCAATATATTTTTTGAATTTAGGCATATCTTGCCTGAGAACACAACCGGTAACTGCAATGGTTATATTCTTTTTGCTGTTTTTTACTTTTACTATTTTTCTGAAAATCTTGTCAGTAACCAATTGTCTTACAGAACAGGCATTAAAAATATACAAAGTCGCCGGTTTTTTTGCAGAAACTTCTGTCCAGCCGTTTTCATCTAGAACAGTCATAATTTTTTTCGAATCATTTTGGTTAACAAAACATCCGAAAGTATAAATTTTATATACCTTCATAAAAAATATTATTCCGCTTAGGCTGAAGATAAAAAAAATCCCCAGCCCAAGCAAACAATTAGTTGCTTACCATGAACAAGTGCTTCTTGGCCTTTCTTGTTTTGCGTCTTTTTGTTGCGTTCATAGCTTTTGTCGTTATTTTTACTATTCTTGGAGCTCGACTTTCCCCAATGAAACCACTTTGCAAAAAATGATTTCAACAAGAGAGGCAAGAGAAGTTGCGATGAACCTCTCTTTCCAACTATTGCTGTTTTGGACATGGTATTGACGGGTCTTTTTTGCACGCCTCAGCTTGACGCACAAGAGCAGTATAGTGCCTGTCGCACGTTCCCTGATAGGCCTTTGCAAACCTATCTCGATATTCGCACGAGAAGCCTAGCCTCTCCATTCTCCAGAGCTCATGTTTCAGATACTCCAGAGAACAAAGCCCGTTTCCCTCGATGTGTAGCCTTGCCGTCGCATGTCCACTCGCCGGCGCCCTGTCCTCGAAACTTCCGCATCCTATTAACACTGCCGACATCAAAAGTACTAAATATCTCATTGCTGCCTCCTCTTTTAAGTTTGATTTAAGAGACTACTACTATCTAAAGCTAATGTCAATAGTTATGTTTTTCCCTAATGAAACCACTTTGTAAAAAATGATTTCAATAAGAGGGGCGAAGAAAAAAAGTTTTCTTCGCCTTGGTTATTTATCTTTCACCCGCGCAGCCAGGCTACTCAATATAACATTGCTCGCAGCAACGCACAGACAAGAGGCTTGATTGTCTGTGTAGTATGCAATTCCGATTAGGTTGCGCATCGCGATACGCAAAATTATCTGGAATTACTTTAGTCAGTTATGCGAAGTATACGCTCGCCTGACAACCCGGATAAGCCACTATCACCGGTTTCATTTATAAGAGTCTCCAAGCCAGACTCGGAAGTATAGGCACTGCGGCCTTGCATGCTCCGCTTCCACAGGCTAACACGATTAGCCACTGACATGCTTTTATTTAAAAGAACAGGAACATGAAAGCCAATTCAGTTCGATTCCTCCCAGAATTGCCGCCCGCATTTTGTCTATGTTTAAATCCAAAAATCTTATTCCGCCGACATTTTCATAGACATCTCTATCATTGTCTCTTATCCAGGTAAAAACAATTGCGTTGCTGCCCGCACACGGTATGAATTCATTTAATACATTATTGTTTATCCGAACAAATATTCCCAAGGGCGCTGATCGTTGCGGATTTTCATTTATGATGACTTTGTCTATGCCGCTTCTTCTTGAAACAATAACCTCTATCATCTCTTTCATGCTCTCTCCTCCTTTTTTATATTCAATTTTTAATTTACTTTTCTCCAATGAAACCGCTTCTCAAAATGATTTCAATAAGAGGGGCAAGAGAAATTAGAATCAATTTTCTTGCCCTATATATTCAATCCATTTCAGGATTGGATTTCGCACAGCGGTCTCGCCCAAGCTTATTTTTTCACTTGGATCCCCGCTCGAGTTTGTGCTTACTTTGATTGCTCCTGTGAATTTTTTTGTTGGAGAGCTGCGAACTTTTTCTCCAGCAATTCGCAGGCGGCTTCCCAGTCCTTTTCTTCTATCCACCCGGGACAACGAGAGAACATATCAGGCTTCCAGCTATTGCTGAGAGCCGAAAAGTACCCGTCATATATCCAGGAAGTTGCCTTCCCGTGATGACGATCCTTCTCGTTTACCTTTGTGCAAATCACTGCCGGTTTACCAAATAAAGCAGCGTGAAAAGCGACCAATAGCCCAGACGGGGTGATACCGGAACGTCCGCTTGTTCCCGGCATCTTAAAATTCAGATCGGTAATGACTCCGTCCGCCTCCTGTCTGACGTCGTCGCCATGTGAGATGCAAGGGAAGAAGTTATCCTGACCCCTAGAGTCAGCAAACCATTCTTTATCGGGGTTTATGGGAGTCACCAACTCATGTCCCCTGGCCCTTATGATCTCTTTTGCCCTTTCTATTTCTTGTGGATCATCATCAATAATTAATATTCTCATATCTTCCTCCTTCTTCCTTTCGGATTGTGTGGTGGGTTGGGTCCGCCGCCGCTTTCGCTTTGGCGAGATAAAACCAAATCATCAGCCTTTTATAATGTGTGGCTTACTTCACTTTAGAGTCGGTTATTTGGCAGAGCCCGACTTATTTCAAAGAACAGTGTTAAGACTTGTTTTTTTCTCGCTTCGTCATCCTAACAGGTCATTATATAGGACTTTTAACAAAATGTCAATAACATGCGTCAATAATATCAACAAGAAATTATGCTCTTTTCCATATTTTCCTTATTTTAAGCAATATGTTGACATATTTAGCCAATATGCTATGCTACGAATGTTGACGAATAATATCGACACTATTCATAAAACATACAGTATGGAACGATATTCACCTGTCATTGCGAGGAATGAAATGACGAAGCAATCTAATAAAATAAGGAAGTAGATTGCCACAGTCGCTACGCTCCTTCGCAATGACATACCAAAAAACGTGGAAATAAAGCCAGTATTGGAACAATTGGGGTTGGAAGGCAAAAAAGCGGATGTTTATCTGGCCTCTTTGGAATTGGGCGGAGCTAGCGTCATCGATATCGCTAAAAAAGCCAACATAAAAAGGACTACCGCCTATGATATTCTTATAGATTTACAGAAAATGGGGCTACTTTCGCAAACCGTACAAGGCAAAAAAAGATTGTTTATCGGGGAAGATCCGGAAAAGATTAAAAAGGATTTAGAAAGAAAAGAAGCCGCTTTTAATGAAATTTTACCCATTATAAAATCTGTTTATAATTCCGGGGGCACAAAGCCCAAGATTAGATTCTATGAAGGAACAGACGGACTAAAAGAATGTTATCTTGATACGCTCAAATATTCCGGAGAAATTTTAGCCCTGGGATCAGAACATGCAACCAAGCCCCTTGGCACTGACTGGCTGCTATCTTATGTAAAAAATCGCGTCAAAAAGAAAATTTTTTTAAAAGCCATTGTAGCCGATTCCCAGTTGATCCAAAAAGAATTTCTTTCCAAAGACAGAGAGCAAATGCGTATTTCCAAAACAATTGATACTCAAAAATATCCTTTTACCATAGAAATTAATATCTACGGACATCAGAAAGTTTTTTTCATGTCTCCCAATGAACAAATAGGTCTTATCATTGAAGGACGAGAAATTTATCGAACCATGAAGTCCATGTTTGAATTAATTTGGGATTTACTGCCAGAAATAAAAATAAAGTAAAAAATATATCATTTTCTTGCATATGCAACTATTTGATATATTGGCTTTT
>CAZSCF010000011.1:0-13085 GCA_964605365.1 uncultured Bdellovibrionales bacterium
AATTAACGTTTTCCAGTATCATTTTTCATCCTAAAATAGATATGTCGTCAAGTTTTTTGCGAAATTTTTCATAAATCACAGATCCTTGCGGTTCGGGTAAAAAAACCAACCGTTTGTCATTGGCAATAATCACACTTCCATCTTGATGAGTACGTGGATCTCTGGCAATTCTTTCTAACTGCCACTTTTTCAACAACCCTTCAATAAAATCGGCTTGCAAGGACCATTCCCCGATTTTTCTTATTATTTTAGCCGGCAATATGTCTTGCACGAATTTTAAATTGGAACTTTCAAAAGTCGCGTAATTTATTTTATATTTTCTGATCCAAGCATTCTTTTCCCTGAACTTTTTAAATGTTTTCGATCCAAAAAGCGGAAATAGAAAGTAATACTCTGAAGCGGAAAAAAGATATTCAGAATCGGTAAAATTATCCTTGAGATTTATTTCCAAATATTTTTTATTTAGAAAATGATTGAGACATGCCCGATCTTCGATTTTCATACCATATCTTCTTTTGCCTAAAAGATGTACAACCAATGTAACCAAGAGTCTCCCGGTAAAAATTTTTCTGTTTTTAAGAACAATCGAAAAATCCAAATCGCTCTTTTTCTCCGTATTTTTCATCGCCAATCTTCCGCTAACTGCCACCATTCGAACATAAGGTACAAAACGCAAAAACTTGGTTATTCCTATGGCTATTTTAAGTTTTTTTTCGGCTATTTTATTTCTTTCAATTCTTTGTTCCACCAAATATTTTCTGCCACGCAAAAAGTAAAAACCTCGAAATTCACAAACAAATCTTTTTAGGTTATTATTTCCCAGTTCCCTAAGAACATCTGCCAAGGTTATTTTTTCTCCATCTTCCGGATTTTCACCAATACAAGTAAGATATTTCCAAATTTCAAAAGCCGTCATCGGAAAATCGAGAACATCGTAATATGCAAGAGTAGTCAGAATGTATTTTGAAAGATTTGAAGACATAAAAATTTCTAATTACTAATTTCTAATTGCCCTAATCAAATCCCAATTTTCCAATGCCCAATTTTTAGAAATTAGAAATTAGGTTAATTAGAAATTATTTAAAAATTTGAAATGAAATTTCAAATTTTTAAAGGTATTTTCCTGTCCAGCTCCTTTTAACCTTTTTGAGCTTGTCCGGAGTGCCGGCATAAACAATTTCTCCGCCTTGATCTCCTCCATCCGGTCCAAGATCGATTACCCAATCCGAATTTTTGATAACATCCACGTTATGCTCCACGACGATGACCGAATTTCCCTTGTCAACAAGCGCATCCAGAACCCCCAAAAGTTTTTTTACATCTTCGAAATGAAGACCGATAGTCGGTTCGTCTAAGATATATAATGTTTGACCGGTTGATTTGCGCGCCAATTCTGTCGCTAATTTTATTCTCTGCGCTTCTCCTCCGGAAAGGCTTGTAGCGCTTTGTCCGAGCTTGAGGTATCCCAGACCTACATCTTCAAGTGTTCTTAATTTTTCAAAAATCAAAGGCGATTTCTTAAAAAATTTAAGAGCATAGGAGACACTCATGTCCAAAATCTCGGCCACGTTCATTCCCTGATATTCAATATCCAATGTTTTTCGGTTATATCTGGTACCGTTGCAAGATTCGCATTTTACATACATATCAGGCAAGAGATACATCTCAATTTTCTTTATACCTTCGCCCTGACACGCCTCGCATCGACCGCCTTTCATATTAAAGCTAAAACGACTGGCCGTATAGCCTCTTTTTTCAGCCTCCGGTGTTTCAGAAAAAAGCTCCCTGATTAAAGAAAATACTCCGGTATAGGTGGCAGCATTCGACCTCGGAGTTCGTCCGATTGGCGACTGATTGATGTTGATTACCTTATCGATATTTTTTATTCCGTCTATTTTTTTATATTTTCCGGGAACATCTTTGGCTCTGTAAAAATGCTTGGACAAATATTTCGCTAAAATATCCGAAACCAGAGTTGATTTGCCCGATCCGGAAACGCCTGTAATTGAAACGAATTTCCCAAGTGGAATTTCAATGTTTATATTTTTTAAATTATGCTCACTGGCTCCAATGATTTTTATGGATTTTTTGTTGCCTTTTCGATATGCTTTCTTTTCGACAACTTTCTTGCGACCGACAATATAATCGGCAGTTGCTGTCTTTGATTTTAAAAGTTTTTTGAAATCTCCTTGAAAAATTACCTCGCCACCTTCTTCTCCGGCTCCTGGACCCATATCAACGATCCAGTTTGCTTTTCGAATAATATCCTCATCATGTTCCACCACTATTAAAGAATTTCCTCCTTCCCTTAAGGACTGCATCGTATTGATAAGTTTTTCCGTATCCCGATTATGCAACCCGATGGAGGGTTCATCCAAAATATAGGTAATTCCGGTAAGCTCCGCTCCAATTTGAGTTGCCAGACGAATACGTTGCGCCTCCCCTCCGGAAATTGAATCGGCTCTGCGGGAAAGAGAAAGATATTCCAATCCCACATTAATCAAGGCATTGATTTTGATGTCCATTTCTCTAACAAGGCTTTCGGCAATTCCTTTTTTGTCCGAACCGCTTGAAGCCTTCATTCTGTCCAAAAAAACAAGTAATTTTTTCAAATCAAGATTAACAACGTCATCAATCGACTTTTCATCAATCATTACGGACAAATATTCTTTCCTGAGTCTTTTGCCTTCACAGGCGGGACAAACTTTTTCCAGCATATATTTTTCCAAATCATTGCGAACATAATCGGAAGAAGATTCTTCGTATTTTTTCTTTAAAATTGCCGCCACGCCTTCGAAAGGAATTTCGATTTGCCTTAATCCCCCCATATCATTCTTTTGTTCGACTTTGATCTCTTTTTTATCCGGTCCATAAAAAATAATTTCCAACGCCTTGGAAGAAAGTTTTTTAATTGGAACATCCACAGAAAAAGAATATTCTTTTCCCAACGCTTTTAAAATATTCAAATAATTATTTTGTCCGCTCAATCTCCCGCTGGATTTGCTCCATGGCAAAATAGCCCCTTCCGATAAGGTTAGGCTTTTGTTGGGAATTACAAGATCCAGATCTATTTCCTTCGTTACTCCCAGACCCGCGCAATATCCGCAAGCCCCTTCCGGATTATTGAAAGAGAAGTGTCTTGGAGTTATTTCGTTTATTCTGGTTTGACAAGTATGACAAACAAAATCACGATTAAAAACCGTATCTCCTTCCTCCTCTGAAAAAACAATAATTGAGCCGTTGCCAATCTTCATGGCGGTTTCAATGGAATCCAAAAGCCTTTCTTCGTCCAGCCCATTGTCTTTTATGCTAATTCTGTCCACAACCACCTCGATAGCTGAATTGAATCTATCACTCACAATAAGCAAAGCTTCGTTTGTGAGCATTATTTTTCCGTCAAATCTTACTCTGGCATAACCCAAATGCCCTATGCTTCGCAACATTTCTTTAGGGCTTTTTCCGTCTTCTTTGCCCTTTGCCAAGATAACTATCTGGGAATTTTTGGAAAGACCCAGAATGCTTTCCAAAATCTCCTGGTTGGTTTTTTTTGACATTAGCTCTCCGCAAACCGGACAATAAGGCATTCCGATTTTAGAAAAAAGAATTCTAAGATAATCATAAATTTCCGTAAGCGTTCCGACAGTCGAACGCGGAGAACGACTCAGGTTTTTTTGATCAATGGATATTGTTGGACTCAAATTTTCAATTTTATCCATATCAGGCTTGGCTGCGACATCCAAAAATTGTCTGGCATAAGACGACATACCTTCCAAATATCGACGATTGCCTTCGGCATAAATTAAATCAAAAGCCAAAGAGGATTTCCCTGATCCCGAAAGCCCCGTTACCACAACCAGTTGATTTCTGGGAATGTCAATATCAATATTTTTAAGATTATTGACTCTGGCTCCACGGATAATAATCTTGTCCCTTTTGGGCGAAGTGTTTTTTGACATATTTCAAGAATTTTAAAGTTGAATTTGCAATGATTAATGGTACAGCAATTTTGAGAATTTGTAAAGAAAATGCGGGTTATAAACATGAGAAATATTACGTCAAACAAAAAAAGTCTCGAAATAAAATTGAGACTTTTTTATTTTTTGACTATTTTGAATTTAATTTTGGCAACTGCCACCCTGGGTTACGTTGGTAGCTGAACTTAAAGTTTTGGAGCATTCGGCCGGAGCCTTATTGAAAGCCTCACAAATTTTTTGTTTATAGCCCTCAGAATCTCCGTATTTATAAACAATACTGGAAGAAACTCCATTAATAATCAGAGTCGGTGATCCGCTGGCTTCAGCCGCCAGAGAAGCCTTTTCATTTTCCTTCATAAGATTTGCACCTTGTGAAGCAACACAAGCGCTGATGCTGGTCGAGCTTAAACCTGCATTCCTAGCCGCAGTCTCCCAACAAGATCCGTCGCTTCCACAATTGGTATTCACATAAGACACAAAACTAAACCACTTGTCCTTGCCATAATTTTTCAAAACACAAGCCTCTCGTTCATTTTGAGCAACTTCTTTTTCGCCATGTAAGGATTGAATCGCATCCCCATTGGAATTTACAATATAATAAAAATTAAAATTGACTTTATTTTTTAATAAAGTATACACCGATTTCAATGTGTCTTCGGCTTTGTTGCCAAAAGGACAAAAGCTCATAATATACAAGTCAACCGTCGGCTTGTCATTTTTAGGAATTTCAGCATTGGCTTTTTGCGCCGCTTTTTGTTGCTGTTCTTTCATTTCTTGAATTTTTTTCTTAATTTCTTCAACATTCATCGCCTCAGGAAAAAATATTTTTCCATCTTTGGTCGCATAAGACTCAATTTCTTGTCCGACACTCAAGTTAACAGTCATCTTATACAGCCCGTTTTCCGAAACAACATTTTTTATTTCCGCCTTAACTCCGCCTTGCATCAAATTTTCGTTAATAAAAGTTTCAATGCTTGCCTTGATTTCCTCCGGATTCATTTGCGACGAATTTCCCTTAATAGAAATAAGCGGACGACTGCATCCTGTAACAATAAGCATTGCCAAAACTGCAACTACCAATATGCCTGTTTTTTTCATTTTTTTTGTATAATTTTAATTATTAACTTGCTCTATTTTAGATTAAATTAAAACTTAAGGCAAATATGTGTTTTTCTGCCTTTTTGCCCTATGCTTATAAATATTTCTCCAGGCCCTGGTCTTTCATTTTTTTTACCAAATCGGAAATATAAACCACCTTTTCTTTAGGGGCTACCAATAAAGCATCTTCTGTATTAACTACCACAAAACCTTCCATCCCAACAGTAGTTACAATTTTTTCCTTTTCCAAATTGTAAATCAGGGAATCTTTGGTTTTAAAATCTACGACATTCCCTTTGATTACGTTTTCTTCCATATTTCCAGCTAACGCTTCTTTTAAGGCATAGAGCGTTCCGGGATCGCTCCAACCCATATCAGTTTTTAAAATCATAGCACTGGACAGATCCACTTTTTCAATAATAGCGTTGTCAAAAGATATTTTCGGTGCTTCTTCGTATTGTCCGTCGGTTATTTTTTTATAAATTTCCGGCGCCAGCTTTCGATAGCATTCAGTTAAAAATGAAACGGAAGTTATAAAATACCCGGGATTCCAAAAATATTGTCCGGAAGAAAACATTTCATCGCAGATTTTTTGCTCCGGCTTATATTTCCAACCCAAAAAAGAATAGTAATCTTTGCCTTCAATTTCTCCCGCCTTTTCTCCTAATCGCATCCAGCCTAGATTATTATTGGCAAATCTTGGACGCTCAGCAATAAAAACAAACCTGTTCGGATTTTGCGTGATTATTTTTTCTCCTGTCTGCAACGCCTCCCTGAATTCATCTACCTTTTCCATTAAATGGTCTGCCCAAATAATAGCCATGGTGTCGGAATAATTCATTTTGTTTAGTTTATCAACAGCGAAACAAACAGCCGGACCCAGATCGCGTCTGGCCGGCTCCAGAAAAATATTTTGAACCGGCAACTCCGGTAATTGAGATTTTATATTTTCAGCATATTTATCCGTAGTTTGAACATAAATATTTTCCGCTCCAAAAACAGGCGCCACTCTTTCAAAAGCCAGTTGAATAGTGGATTTTCCATCAAAAATCTTATCGAATTGCTTTGGCGAATTCTCCCGACTCAATGGCCAAAGTCTTGTCCCGGCTCCTCCGGCAAAAATAATAATTTTCATATATACTATGCATTATGTTTTAGATGTTATGCTATAATTAAAACACAATGAAGAAAAAATTAAAAGCTGAAAAACGCGAAGCCAAAAGAAGACCCAAAATGAAAATTTCTGGCAAGAGTGTTTTTGGCTTGAAAGAAATTATCGCGAAAAAAGCTAGAAAATCCACCTAACCAAAACATGTGCGTCTTGACCGATTGACTAAATAGCCCCGATATGCTAGACTAATACAAGTTATATGAGATTAATTATCCGAATTTTGGCTAACTCACTGGCTATTTTGATAGCCGCCAAGATTGTTCCAGGGTTTGTTTTTTCTGGAAATATTTTGAGTTTATTGATTGCTGGAGCAGCTATCGGGCTCATAAATGCCCTGGTAAAACCTGTTCTTCAATTCTTTTCCATTCCTTTTATTCTTTTAACATTGGGGCTATTTAATATATTGATAAACATTTTCCTTTTATTTCTAGCTGCCAAACTCTTGCCACATCTAGATATTCAGACTTTTGGAGCCGCTTTTTGGGGAGTTATTATTATCGGATTGACCAATTATTTGATTTCTCATTTAAGTAAGCCGAAAGAAAATTGATAAAAAAATAAAAGAAATTAATACTACTAAAAATGTTGCGAATTTTAAATATAATTGAAATAGTTGTCGCCCTGCTTCTTGTTATTTCCATTCTTTTGCAAAACAAGGGAGCCGGGCTTAGTGGAACATTCGGTGGAGATTTTGGCGGATATTATAGCAAAAGAGGCTTTGAAAAATTTTTGGTGATTTTTTCCGTTCTTCTTTCAGCTTCTTTTATTATTCTGGCCATTGCCAATCTTATTCTTTCCAACAAACTCATTAATCAGTAATCCAAGTTTATTAGTAACAATATCTTTCAAAAATGGTCCATTTTCAATAAATGGCCAAAAATACATAATATTTTAAATCTAAAAGAAAAGATTGTTTTTTATTCCCTTCTCATTCTTTTTCTGGTTTCGCTCGCAACCTGGGGAATTAGCACTTATTATTCCAAAACCAAAGCCATTCCCGCTTATGGTGGAGAATATATTGAAGGCATTGTCGGTCAACCTCAACATATCAATCCAGTTCTCTCTCTTTCCAATAACACTGACGACGATATATCCCAATTGATTTACAGCAGCTTGGTAAAATACGATGAAAATGGAAATTTAATAAATGATGTTGCCGACAGCTATGAGATTTCGGATGACAAAACTTTCTACACTTTCCATTTGAAAAATAATGTTTTATGGCACGATGGACAGACGCTCACTGCTCAAGATATTTTTTTCACCGTCAATTTGATAATGGACCCATCTTACAAGAGTCCCTTGCGCTATAATTGGCAAAGCGTAGAAACAAATGTGGTGGACGACAACACCATAACTTTTAAGATTAAAAGTCCCCACGCCGGTTTTTTGAATAATCTTACTTTCGGAATTTTACCCAAACACATTTGGGAGACGATTGAATCAGAAAATTTTCCCTTAACCAGTCTTAATCTTGAGCCAATAGGTTCAGGGCCATATAAATACAACACCATTCAAAAAGATTCCAAAGGAAATATAGTTTCTTATAAAATCACGGCCAACCCGAATTATTATGCCGGCAAGCCCTTTATTTCAAAAATAACCCTCAATTTTTATTCTGATGACGATTCAGCTATTGTAGCTTATGATAAAAAAGAGATAATGGGTATTAGCAGTTTGCCCACTGATAAAATATCTCGAATTAAAAATACTCGCAGCACAACTGTTCATAAAACAAATTTGCCAAGATATTTTGCGATTTTTTTCAACCACAGTAAAAGTGTTCCATTGGGAAGCGCGGAAGTAAGAAACGCTCTTGACTTGGCCACTGACAGACAGGAAATTATCGAAAAAGTTTTGTCGGGAAACGGTTATCCTGTCTACGCTCCCATTACCAAAGGTATGCTTGGATATTCGGAAGACATCGGTAAAAAAGATTTTAATCTGGATGAGGCAAATAAAATTTTAGATGATGCCGGCTGGGCACGCAATGATGATAATACCAGGTCAAAAAACGGGACGACATTGGAAATAAATTTAATAACCGCCGATTGGCTTGAGCTTTCGGCAACTGCCGATATAATCAAGTCGCAGTGGGAAAAAGTTGGAGTCAAAGTCAATGTAAGCGCCCTTTCCATTTCGGATGTTCAACAAAATTACATTCGTACCAGAGAATATGAAGCTCTGCTTTTCGGACAATTTTTGGGGGGTGATTCTGATCCGTATTTCTTCTGGCATTCATCGCAACTAAAGGACCCCGGACTCAATCTTTCTTCCTTCAGTTCAGACGAAATCGATAAAATTATCGAGCAGGGCAGAACTGAATTCGACACTGACAAGCGAGTTCAAATCTATCAAGATTTTCAGAAAAAACTAATTTCAAACAATCCTGCAATTTTTCTTTACAGTCCTTATTATATTTATCCTGTTCGCAATACTGTCAAAGGAATTGACAGTCAGAGCCTGATTTCTCCTTCCGATCGCTTTTCTCTTGTAAATACTTGGTATATTAAAACCAAAAGAATTAGCAAATAACTTTTTCTTTGCTTATATTTAAAAGTCTTTGCGATAAAAATGACAGCACGTCAATTTCAATAAGATTATTTCACTTTGATCGCAATGGCGAAAAACAACACTTATGAAAACAAAACAAAACAAAATGGACAAAGAAAATTTGCGTCAAGTCATCATTGATTTTCCCAAACAATTCAAAGAAGGTTTTGAGTTAGCAAAGAATATCAAAATCAAAGGCAATTTTTCTTCTGTGGTTGTATCCGGCATGGGAGGTTCGGCTTTACCGACCGAAGTCGTCAAGCTTTATTTGGACGAAACCGCATCATACAAAAAAGACTTTGGACTCTCGGCCAACAGAACATACTCTCTACCAATAACACGTGATAAAAAGTGCTTGCATATCGTTTCCTCGTTCTCTGGAAATACCGAAGAAACACTTTCTTCGCTCAATGAAATTATAAAAAAGAAACTGCCAGTTATCGGAATTTCTCATGGAGGAAAACTGATCGAAATTTGCAAAAAAAATAACATTCCTTACATTGAATTGCCCTTTGTATCACAGCCGCGCTATGCTACCGGATACTTTTTTGCCGCTTTTCTTAAAATATTATCGAACGCCGATTTAATAAAACTGGATGAAAAAAAAATAATCTCAGAGACAGAAAGCTTAAAAAAGAAAACTCTAATACTTGAAAACAAGGGAAAATCCATTGCCAAAAAACTTTGCGGGAAAACTCCAATTATTTATGTTTCTGATAAATTCAAGGCCATTGCAATGATTTGGAAGATAAAAATAAATGAAAATGCTAAAACCCCGGCGTTTTTCAATGTTTATCCCGAGTTAAATCATAATGAAATGGTAGGATTTACTCTTCCGCAAGGCAAATTTCATATTTTAACTCTAATGAATAAATTTGAACATTTTCAAGTTTTAAAAAGAATGAAAATCACTGCCCGGCTTTATAAACAAAAAGATATTGATACGACTTTTATGGAAATGGACACAGCCAACACGTTTAAGACTATTTTTTCTACTTTATTGCTTGGCGATTGGATTTCATATTACTTGGCGATTGAATACAAACAAGATCCGACGCCGGTAAAGATGGTGGAACATTTAAAGAAAATGCTAGCCTAAAACATTGTAATTTATACTTTTTTTAATAAAACCAATCAAATTATCAATATTCAATTATCAATGATCATTGAATTTTCAATGAAATAATTTTTAAAATTAAAAAATCGATCATTGATTGTAAATTGGAAATTGTAAATTGAAAATTAGAAGCTTAAACTATCTTTTAAAACATTATTAAACATCTACAACTAACTAATACTAATTAACTAACAACTAACAACTAACAACTAATTAACTTTAATCTTATGATAAAAAGAACCGAAAAAACGTCCTCTTTGGGAGGGCAGCGTTCTTATTCTCGCAACAATTTGAGAATAATTCCTCTCGGAGGTCTTGAGGAAGTGGGACGCAATATGACCATATTTGAATATGGCCAGGATATTATTATTGTCGATATGGGCCTCCAATTTCCCGATGAAGATATGCCGGGGATAGATTACATCATTCCCGATATCAATTATCTCAAAGGAAAAGAAAAGAACATTCGCGGAATAATTATCACACACGGACATTATGACCATATCGGAGCTATTCCTCACATTATGGAAAGGATTGGTAATCCTCCGATCTATATGACCGAACTTACACGCGGCATAGTACTTAAAAGACAGGAAGATTTCAAAGACAAAATGGCTTTGAATATCCACACCGTCAAAAAAATAGACCGTTTGCGATTGGGTGTGTTTAATATTGAATTTTTTCATGTTAATCATACTATCCCCGACGCAATTGGTTTGGCTATAAATACGCCGGCCGGAACCGTTATTCATACCGGGGATTTTAAATTTGATCATTCCCCCATTTCGGACGCTCCAGCTGACATAGCCAAAATTGCCAGACTTGGAAGCGAAAATGTTTTAGCCTTAATGTCCGACTCGACCGATTCGCAAACGCCGGGATATTCCCTTTCGGAATCCAGAATTGCCAAAACACTGGATGAAATATTTGAACAAACCGAGGGACGATTGATAATCGCCACTTTTTCCGCGCTAATCAGTCGTATTCAATCAGTTATTGTGGCAGCCGAAAAACACGGTCGAAAATTGGCCGTTGATGGATATTCCATGCGTACCAATGTTGAAATTGCCAGAACCTTGGGACATTTGCAAAGCAAAAAAGGAACGCTGATTCCGATTAATAAGGTCAATGAATATCCGGATAATAAAGTGGCGGTCATTTGTACCGGAGCTCAAGGAGAAGCCAATGCCGTTTTGATGCGTATTATCAACGACGAACATCGTTTTGTAAAAGTTCATAAAAACGACACCTTCGTACTTTCATCTTCAGTTATTCCTGGCAACGAAAGAACTGTCCAAGCCATTATGGACAGCATCTATCGCAAGGATGCCAAGGTTATCAACTATAAAATGATGGACGTCCATGCCGGAGGACATGCCAGACAAGAGGATCTCAAGATGATGATTAATCTGATTCGTCCGAAATATTTGATTCCGATACATGGAAATTACTTCATGCTTAAGCTTCATGGTGAACTGGGAGTCTCTGTCGGAATGGATCCAAAAAACATTTTAATTGGCGAAAATGGTCGCGTCTTGGAATTTGATTATCGCGGCAACGGCAAAGTTACATCGGAAAAAGTTTCTGCCAATCACGTTATGGTAGACGGATTGGGCGTTGGAGATATCGGACAAGTTGTTCTGCGTGACAGACAATTATTGGCCAAAGATGGTATGTTCGTTATTACGACTATCGTGGATTCCAAAACCAATCAAATTATTGGCAAACCGCAAGTAACTTCGCGAGGATTTATTTTCGTTAAAGAAAATTTTGATCTGGTTAACGCTACCAAGAAGAAAGTGGAAGAAATTATCGCGCAAAAAACCAAACCGAATGAACCGGCTAATTGGGATTATGTCAAAAATAACATTCGTGAAACGGTCGGCTCCTTCCTCTTTACAAAGACACAAAGACGACCGATGGTATTACCTGTAATTATTGAGGTATAAAAGCATTTTTCAAAAGCCCCTACAAACGGGGCTTTTTTGTTTGCCCCGCACTAACTTTTTACTGTAAAAATTAGCGCTTTGCGCCTGCAAAAAGTTAGTGCGGGGTTTGCCGAAAGATGGTTTTTGAGATAAGATGGATTTAGTTAAAAATAAGCCTTTCTATGTCATCCCGAACTTGTTTCGGGATCCCTGTCTGCCGACAGGCAGGTAATTAGATGCTGAAACAAGTTCAGCATGACAATGGTATTATACAAAAATGGCAAATCGTATCTTTTCCGGCGTACAGCCGAGCGGCAATTTACATATTGGCAATTACTTGGGCGCTATCAAAAACTGGGTTAAATTGCAAAATGAATATGACTCTGTTTTTTGCGTGGTAGATTTGCATGCCATCACCGTGCCGCAAGACCCGGAAAAACTCAGAAAAAATATCATTGAACTGGCCAAAGTCTATTTGGCTTGCGGTGTCAATCCCGAAAAATCCAGCATTTTCATTCAATCACATGTGCAAGAGCACACGGAACTGGCTTGGATTTTGAATACTATTGCCAAAATGCCGGAACTGGATAAAATGACTCAATTTAAGGATAAGACGCAAGGCAAAATTAGAGAAGGCATTGGAATCGGATTATATGATTATCCCGTTCTCATGGCCGCGGATATTCTTCTATACGATACGGAAAAAGTACCGGTCGGTGAAGACCAGGTTCAGCACGTGGAACTAACCAGAACTTTAGCCAAGAGATTCAACAATAAATTCGGTGAAGTTTTTGTCATTCCCGAGCCGTTATTAGTCAAAGAAGGAATGCGCATTATGGGTTTGGATGATCCTTCCAAAAAAATGTCCAAATCCGCCGGTTCGGAATATAACTATATCGCCCTCACGGATGATGCCGAGGCTATCCGCAAGAAAATTAAAAAAGCCGTCACGGACAGCGGTTCGGAAATTATTTATAATGACGATAAACCAGCCCTCAAAAACCTGATAAACATCTATGCCGGTTTTTCCGGAAAAGATTCGAAAGAAATTGAAAAAATGTATGCCGGTAAGAGCTATGCCGATTTCAAAAATGATCTGGCCGAAGTAGTGATTGCAAATCTGCAACCTATTCAGGAAAAAATGGATTCACTTTCCGATGAAGAAGTTTTAAAAATACTCCAGGCTGGGGCAGAAAAAGTCCGCCCACTCGCACAGAAAAAAATGAAAGAAGTGAAAAATAAAA
>CAZSCF010000011.1:13185-20649 GCA_964605365.1 uncultured Bdellovibrionales bacterium
GCAGAAAAAGTCCGCCCACTCGCACAGAAAAAAATGAAAGAAGTGAAAAATAAAATCGGTTTTATAATATAAATTTCAAAAACTAAATTTCAAATTTCAAATCAAGTTCAAAAAATAAAACTCAAAAAGTTATTTATTTTTTGAATTATTTATTATCTTCGAAAATATAAGTGTTAATTCATGAACTTCTTTCCATAATTCGCGGCACTTTTGTTTGCTTTCGGGGTTTGATATTGAAAGCATTCTGAGCCAATGCTTAGTTTCTTTGCTTTCTTTTTTGCAGATCCCTATTTTATGTTGAAAATCTTTTTTAGACTCCGCTCCGTCTGCTTCACAATAATTGGCACCAATACTAGTCGAGGATCTTATGATTTGAGAAATTATAGATTTATTTACCAAGTCTTGTTTTAAGGTTTTAATAAATTTTATAACATCTTCACCGAATTTTGCAGTTCGTTCTTCCAACTCAAATATTTTTGGTTTTTGATTTTGATTTGTCATTTGGATTTTGAAATTTGTACTTTAAATCATCCTCGTATTAATTTCAGCAGCTCATCTCTTTTCTCTTCCATCAATTCTTTTGATTTAGCTTCGACATTTAGACGAATGACCGGTTCAGTATTCGAACCACGCAAATTAAAACGCCAATCCTCAAATTCAATGGAAACTCCGTCAATCTCATCAATATTTTTGGCGTCAGAAGCGTATTTTTCTTTGGCTTCTGATATTTTTGTTTTTACATCCGACACTTCGCTGTTAATTTCTCCACTCACAAAATATTTATTCCAGAACATTTCATGCATTATTTCTGACAATGTTTTATTTTGAATCGAGAGAAATTCCAGCATCATTACAAATGGGATAAGCCCATTGTCGCAGTAGAAATAATCCCTGAAATAATAATGCGCGCTCATTTCTCCGCCAAAAAGCACGTTGTCCTGGCGCATTCTTTCTTTTATAAAGGCATGACCTGATTTGTTTATGATATCCGTTCCACCATTGGCTTCAGCTATATCTTGAATCGCCCAAGTCAAACGCGGATCATGCAATATTTTGGCTCCTTGATTTTTCTGCAAAAATATTTTACCCAAAAGTGCCGTAATGAAATAACCTTCGATAAACTCGCCTTTCTCCGTAAAAAAGAAACAACGGTCGGCATCCGCATCCCAAGCCACGCCAAAATCAGCTCTATTCTCAACTACCATTTTGGAAATTTCTTCTCGATTTTCCGGAATAAGCGGATCGGGACGACCTTTGGGAAAATTACCATCTGATTCCCAATTCAATTTAACAATCTCCATATCCGTATTTTCCAAAAGCTTATCAATCGCCCGGCCTCCAACTCCAAAATTTGGATTGGCTACTATTTTGAATTTTGCCTGCCTGCCGGTAGGTAGGAATTTGGAAAAATCAGCAAAGGTTTTTATTTTGGCAATATAATCTTCCAAAATATTTTTTTCCTCTATCAATTTTTTATTCTCTTCAGTTAAAGTAAAGTCATCTACTTGAGTTTCATCCTTCAAAACTAAATCGCGAATATCAAAAAGACCGGTATCGGATGAAATTGGCCTGGATCCTTCGCGCACAAATTTCGCCCCGTTGTATTCTTTGGGATTATGAGAAGCCGTAATGGAAAATCCTCCGGCATAATTATAATTGGCCACGGCAAAATACAACATATCGGTCGAAATTTCTCCTACGTCAATCACTTTTATTCCCAAATCGGTTACGGCTTTAATGGCAGCCATTTTTAAGGATGATGAAGAAAGGCGCACATCACAGCCAATAACGACTTCTTGGGGTTTCACAAACTCGCAATAGGCCTTGGCTATTTTATACATATCCTGTTCATTTATTTCCGAAGGATATATTCCCCGGACATCATAGGCTTTAAAGATACTCTCTTTCATACACTTTTATAATCAAGACTTACGCGTCTGACACAGAATTATTGACAAATTGATATGCCAACAGAAGACTTGGCACGCCTCGGTAGACCGGCAAAAAACTAATACAGCTCATAGAAACTGCATATAAGAATTCAAATCAAATGCGTGAGGCCTGATTTATTATATTGTTATATTGCTAAATTGCTAAACTTATTTTATCATTGAGAAAGCTTTAATTCAACCATTTAAAAATCTATGAAAATAGGAATCGTAGGATTGCCAAATGTAGGAAAAAGCACCCTTTTCAAGGCTTTGACTCGCGTTCAAGTCGATATCAATAATTATCCTTTTTGTACTATTGAACCCAATGTCGGCATCGTTAAGGTGCCGGATTTTCGTTTGGAAAAACTGGCCGAGATGTCCCGTTCCAAGAAAATCATTCCGGCCATTGTGGAATTTGTGGATATTGCCGGAATTGTTAAGGGCGCATCTGAAGGTGAGGGCCTAGGCAACAAATTTTTAGCCAACATTCGGGAAGTAGATGCCATTGCGCAAGTTGTTCGCGTATTTAAAAATTCGAATATTACTCACGTGCATAACAAAATTGATCCGGAAAATGATATTGAAATCATTAACTCTGAATTGATTCTGGCCGATATGGAAACGGTTGGCAAAGTAAAAATCAGGTTGGAAAAAGATAAGCGCGGAAATAAAAAGGGTGCGGCCGAACAATTTGAAGTTTTGGAAAAAATCAGAAAGAATTTAGAAGAAGGCAAACTTGCCAATGAAACCGTTTTAGATATGCAGGATGAAAATACGGAAATTATCGTCCGTGAACTTTCGCTTTTAACCATGAAACCGTTTTTGTATGTTTATAACATTTCAGATGAAAGTGTAGGGACAAGTCGCGACTTGTCCTTATCGGACAATCTACAAAACAAAAATCATGTTGTTCTAGACATTAAGATCGAAGAGGAATTAATTGATATGAATGAAGATGAACAAAAAGAACTCAATCTCAAATCTCAAATCTCAAATCTAGTTGTTAAGGCTTATGATATCCTGGGTCTGATTACCTTTCTTACGACTGGCGAAGATGAAACTCGCGCTTGGACAATCAAAAAAAATTCCTCTGCGCCCGTTGCCGGTATGGCCATTCACACTGATTTTAAGGACAACTTCATCCGCGCCGATATAATTCAATGGGATAAATTATTGGAAGCCGGCTCCTGGTCTAAGGCCCGCGAAACCGGCCTTCTGCGCACCGAAGGCAAGGAATATGTCGTTCAAGACGGGGATGTGATAGAGTTTAAAATATAAACAACACTTGTCATTCCGACCGAAGTCCGTCAGGACGAGTGGAGGAATCTACTGCGAATAAAATTATTCGTTAGATCCCTCGACTACGCTCGGGATGACACTGGAATTTGACCCCGTTAGATATTCGGGTTTTTTATTTTACTATACAAAATCAGGACATGTTATCAGACAATCATCGCAACTTACGCTTTGGTATGTTTATCTAACGGGGTTGACTCTTTTTCTTTTCAATGCTAAGCTTGGAATAACCTAGAAAAGTCCTTTATTCTCTCGCCCTTGGTGGGATAAGAGAATGCAACCCGTCAAAGGTGGACTTTCCTTGGCGGTTTTAAATATCATAAAACACAAAACATAAAGCATATAACAAAATTAAAAGTGAACAAATTATTTTTTTGTTCCATGTTGTATGCTGTATGTCCCATGAATACATGAACTACGAACTATTTTATCTGGTCGGAATTTCCAAAGAAACCGAACTTCCAAAAATCAAAACGGATCTAAAAAATATAGTTTTGGAGGAAGGTGGAGTTTTCGAAGAAAAAGAAACTGAAGAAAAAAGAAAACTTTCCTATGAAGTAAAGCATGAAACTCACGGCATCTATGTTGCTCAGAGGTTTGCTTTGGAAGATACGGAAAAAATTCAAACCATTATCAAAAAAATAAATCTCTATCCTGACATTTTGAGATTTCTGATAAGCAAAACGGAAGATTTGCCGGAACTGCGAACCAAAGAAGAAAGAATAAAGGGTCTTCCGCAACAACCAATTAAAGAGAAGCCGGTCAAAAAAACTTTTGAACCTCAAGCCAAGAAAATTGAAAAAACGGAAACTCCGGAGAAAAAAGAGCCAACGGAAAAAATCGACAATGCCGATATTGATAAAAAATTAGAAGAAATATTAAACATATAATTAAATTGTTAAATTGCTAAATTGCTAAATGAATTTTTGTTAAATAGTTTTTTTGAAACCATTTAACAATTTAACCATTTAGCCATTAACTAAAAATATATGAACGTTAACAAAGTCCTTTTAGTCGGCAGACTTACTCGTGATCCGGAAATGAGAACAACGACTGGCGGCCAAAATGTAGCTTCATTGAGTATGGCCACCAATCGTTTTTGGAAGGACAAAAACGGCCAAAGACAAGACAAGACAACCTTCCACAATGTTATTCTTTGGGGCAGATTAGCTGAGATCGCCGGTCAGTATTTGACCAAAGGGCAGGAGGCTTATATAGAAGGAAGAATTGAGACCCGTAAATATACCGCCAAAGACGGAACTGATCGCTACGTAACTGAAATTATCGCTGAAAATATGCAATTAGGTTCAAAGCCGCAAGGCGGAAGCGGATCATACCCCGCCTCAACTGCCAGAACAGCCCAAACTCCTTCGGCTGATCAAGGCGCTGCTCCGGAAGAAATCCCAACCATCAATCTGGATGAAGAACAAGAAGAAGTAAAAATTTCCGACGTACCGTTTTAAATTGTTAAATTGTCATATTGTTAAATTGTTATTTTGTGTTTTTAAAAATTGTCATTCCGGACTTGATCCGGAATCTAATAATTAGATCCTGAATCCCATGCCTACCGGCAGGCAGGAAGTTCAGGATGACAACAATTTTTAACCATTTAACCATTTAACCATTTAATCCTTATGGAAAAGAAAATTTGTTTTTTTTGTGAAAATAAATTGGATAAAATCGACTACAAGGACGCTTACCTCTTGCGTCGATTTATGAATTCACAAGGGAAAATTTATCCTCCCAAACGCCACGGCACTTGTTCAAAGCATCAGCGAACTCTCGCCAATGCGATTAAAAAAGCCCGCTTCATGGCGTTGGTTCCGTTTGTAGTTAAATAAACCCACAACAAACAACTAACCACCAACCACAAAAAGGAAAGTTGTGGGTTGTAAGTTGTTAGTTGTAAGTCAAGAAATTATGCTCGGCATCAGTGAAATTAAAACAGGCAAAAATATCATTTTTGAAAAAATTCCTTATGTAGTTCTCTATCACGAACATTCCAAGACCGGGCGAGCCGGATCGGTCCTGCGAACCCGTCTTCGCAATCTTTTGACGGGGACGGTTTTGGAAAGAACCTTTCAGGGCGCAGAACAGGTCGAAGAAGCTGACATTTCCAAAACAAAAGCCCAATTTCTTTACAAAGAAGGCACCGAATATGCTTTTATGGATATGGAAAGTTATGAACAATTTTCTTTGCCATCTGAAGCATTGGGGAATGCGACAAATTATTTGATCGAAGGCACGGAAGTTTCCGTTTTAAACTTTAACGGTAACCCGATTAATGTCGAATTGCCGGTCAAAATAAACTTGGAAGTTATCGAAGCTCCTCCCAACATCAAGGGCAACACGGTTTCCACCGGCGGCAAAACGGTCGTTTTGCAAACCGGACTAAAAATTTCCGTTCCCCTTTTTGTCAATCAAGGCGACATGATCATTGTTAATACCGAAAGAGGAGAATATGTGGGAAGAGCCTAAAAAAAATCCGCCGACTTGTCCGCCGATGAGGAGGAAGAGGCGGTTTTTTAATTTCCAATTTTTGAATTTTTAATATTATTTTTGTCCTTTTCCCACATTGCAGGATTTTTTGTTATATATTCCCTAATTTTATTTAGGGATATTTCATTGCGGATGATATGGTCATAAAAAGAACGTTGCCATTGAAAATTCAAAAATCCGTTGTTATGGATTAATTTCGATGATGTTGTTTTTAATGCGCCGATCAATTCCGATAATGATTTTATTTTAATCGGTAGGGACGGGTCGCGACCTGTCCCTACATTGTCGGCATTAATTTCAATGATAAAATGCAAATGATTTGGCATTACAACCTGATAATCCAAATTCATGTAATCGTATTGTTTTTTCAACCAATCTAATTGTTGATAAACAATTTTACCCAAATCATTTAATATCATTCTGCCATCTTCTATTCTACCAAAAAATTCTTCCCGGTCTTTGGTACAAATGGTAATAAAATACATTCCGTTTTGGGAATAATTATAATTTTGCAAACGGTTGGATTTCCTGTTTTCCATTTCTATTTTTCTTCCACAATCCACCAGTTGAATTTCATTTCTTCAGTAGCCGGTTCAGAAATTTTGATAGTAAATGAAGTTCCAATTTCCTGATCCGCAACGCTCCAGGTTATTGGAACCTCAATAACAATTGGATTGCTGCCTTCTTGTTCAATAGTTTTTTCAACTGTCCTGGGACTGAAATCGGTAGGAGTAATGAAAATTTTTGAACCATCAGAAACTGCCTTAGTATTAATAACGATACTTTGTTCCCCGGCTGTAATTGTAGCATCACCGATCGTTTTTCTCTCCGGATCAATAACCTTAATCGTCATGACTCCGGCGACAATTTCGTCAGCCTCCAAAAGTCCACTAAGACTGACATTTTGAGCTGACAAATCCCCCAATATATTCACATTATTATCTTCGATTCCCAATACTGTTTCCAGATTGGCGAGTCTTTGGTCATGCAGGACAATATCCGAAGAGCTTTCTTCGATTTGTTCTTTGAGGGTTTTGATTTGTTTGGTAGTTTGTTCAATTTTGAGGTTATCGAGATATTCACCTATTTTATTGAGTTTTTCATCAATGGAAAGAGACTGGTCGGTGAGGTTGCCGGTGAGTTGGGCGACGATTTCATTTTGGTTGTGAGTGATGGAGGATATGCTTAACGTATTTTCCTGGGTTTTTTCCAACAAATTGATGCCTCCGATGATTAAGGAATTGCCGGTAATGGAAACATTTCCATCCAGGATAAGGGAGTCGGCATTGATGGCTATCTCACGATTTTGCAATGCCTCCATATCACGAGTTCCGAATAAAACGGGGTTTCCCGAGCTATCCGTGATATGGAAAGTGTTGTTTAGGGTATCGAATTGATTGAAAATTTCGTTGATTTGAGTTTGTTGATTTTGGATATTTTTGTAGTTGTCAATCGTGTAGAGCGTGTTCTCTTCAGTCTTTTCCAAAATGGACATTATCATATTGCCATAGTTCATACCGTTAGTTTTGACTTGTTCTCGCGACATTACGCCTGGAAGGTGGAAATTTTGCGCCAGGTAAGATTCCAGTTCGGGAATGGAACGGAGATCATAGCCGGGTTCGAAGACATAGTCCGGAACAGTGAGAGTGGTGCCATCATCGATGAAAGATCCGCCTACAACGTTGATGTTGCCGGCGACGGTTAATTTTTGGGTGGGACCTGTCGTCCCGATGCCGAC
>CAZSCF010000012.1:0-18704 GCA_964605365.1 uncultured Bdellovibrionales bacterium
GTTTTGCTTTCGCAAAATGCCGGAATTATTTCTTCAAGGAGGAATGGTCAGCGCTATTGAGAGTTCCGGAAAATCCCGTTCCTTTCTTGAAATAAATCAAGAAAAATATTTGTTCATTTCCGAAGCTGATTTTATCAGATAAATTTCCAATTTTAAAATCAGCTTCGGAATGAGAATTTTGTGAAAAGCGCATGGTTGCTTTTTTGTTTGCTAGAAAATTCCGTAGGGGTCGGACCCCTACAGATAATGAATAAGAAAACATTTCCAAGCTATTGGGATATTACGACGGGGTTGACAAAAATATAGGTTATGTGGTAATATTATCCGACTTAAAAAAGTTAGAAATATGCTAAAGATTAAGGACAATAAAAATTTAAAAATAGCTCCTCAGAAAGAACCAGGGAGGATGTTTTTGGAAACAGCTTCGCAGCTTACCAATGATTTTCCTTTAAGAGTTCAAGAGATAATTCAAAAAAGATTTGGTTTTTTTGATGATAAGGCAAAAACTTTGGAAAAAATCGGAAAAGATCATGGAATAACAAGAGAAAGAATCCGTCAGATAATTGCTGATGCAAATAAAAAAATTATCAAAAAGAGAAGTGAAAACCCATCTTTCAAGAAAGCTGAAAGTCAAGTCGTTTTTACAATTAATAAAAAATCTGGTATAATAAAAAAAGTAGAGCTGTTAAAAAAATTGGCAGGAAGCGACGAGAAAGAGGCGAACGCGTTGTCGTTTTTGTTGCTGTATTCAGATAAAATTTTTAAAGTTGGAGATAACGAAATTGAAGAGTCTCTGGTTTTGAGTTCGGACATTGTAGAAAAATCTAAAATGATAATTAATATAGCCAAAGAAATTTTGGAGAAGGAGAAACGAACCTTAAATGACGGAGAGATTGTCAAGAAAATAACAAAAAAAATTGATCAAAGATTTCATGCCGAAGAAATTTTGGCCCATCTGGATGTTTCGAAAGAAATTAGAAAAAATAATTTTGGAAAATGGGGAGTTTTTGATTGGTTGGAAATAAGTCCCAAGGGAACGAGAGAAAAAATATATACAATTTTGAAAGAAAAAAAGAAACCCCTCCATTTTAAGGAAATCGCTAGGATTATAGATGAATGCAAATTAAGCAAGAAAAAAGCCCATCCGCAAACAATTCATAACGAACTTATTAAAAATGAAAAATTTGTTTTGATTGGCAGGGGAATTTATGCTTTGCGAGAATGGGGATATACTGACGGAACAGTAAAAGATGTTTTGGAGGAAATTTTTAAAAAAAGCGGAAAGCCTTTAACCAGAGATGAAATTTTGCAGGAAATAATGAAAGTTAGAAAAGTAAAAAAAGCGACAATTTTAATAAATCTGGGAAATAGCAGGTATTTTTCCAAAGAGGGCGACTCGTATTTTTTAAAAAAATAAAATTCTCGTTGATATGCAGATCTTTTGCAAATATGCAAATAGTAAAAATGCCGTTGGGATTCGTATATTTACGCAAGACTAATGATTTGCGAGTAAAAAATAAAAAACTTTAATTCTTGCAAGAACCTTTGCTTGAATTGAGCAATTTAATGAGTGGCATATTGGAAATTTTAAATATATATAAAATTATCTTCAAAACGTTTTTTGAATTTTGGTGGATTCTTTTGCCGCCACTTTTGTATTTTGGCTTTATGCAACTCTGGATGGATTTTGTTATTGCTTTTTCCAAGAATTCATGGTTGGGATCTTTGCAATGGACAATATTGGAGATTATTCCTCCCAGAGAATTAGAAAGGGGGCCGAAGCCCATGGAATCAATTTTCCATGGCTTAGCAGGAGTTCTCGAGACAAATAACGCTTTTAAGGATTATCTGGTAGGAAAAATTACAGACAGGTTTAGTATGGAAATGGTAAGCTTGGGAGGCGAAGTGCATTTTTATATTCGTACTCAAAAAAAATACAGGAACATGATTGAAGCTAATGTTTATGCGCAATATCCGGATGCGGAAGTTATTGAAGTGGAGGATTATATGCAAAAATTTCCCAAAGTTGCACCGAATAAATATTGGCAAGTTTGGGGGGCTGATATGGAATTATTGATGCCGGATCCTTATCCAATTAGAACTTATGAAAAATTTGAAGAAGATATAACCGGTACGATGATTGATCCTGTAGCGTCTTTTACTGAAATTTTAGGCAATCTGCCATCCGGTCAAAACATGTGTTTGCAATTTATTCTTAGTCCGCTTGAAGAAACCTGGAAAAACGCCGAAATGAAAGTCATTGAAGAGTTGGCAGGGCGTGCCAGTGGGAAGAAAAAAAGTATCTTTGAGCACATAAAAGAAGTTTTTACACATTTGCCAGGAGGTTTTTTTGCCCCTATAGAATATCCCAAAGATGGGGCAAAAAACGACCAGCCATTGGAATTTAGGCTTACCCCAGGAGAAAAAGAACAACTTAAGGCTATAGAGGAAAATTTGACCAAAAATATGTTTCGCACAAAAATGCGTTTGATATATATCGGCAAAAAAGAAGGTTTTAATATGAGTCATGTTAATGGATTTTTTGGGGCATTGAGACAATTCAACAGTTTAAATTTGAATGGTTTTAAGCCAAACAATATTTCAAAGACTTTTGCTTATTACGTTTCTGTTGACAAAAGAGCTAATTACAGAAAAAGAAAAATATACAGACGTTATCGAGATAGAGATATGGACGGTGTAAAATTTGTTCTTTCGACCTCGGAACTGGCTACAGTTTTTCATTTTCCGGATATGGGAGTGAAAGCGCCGGCTGTTCAGAGAGTGGGAGCTAAAACTGGTACTGCGCCGTATAATTTACCAATACAATAGTGCTTTTTAATCTTTGAAATGTGGAATTATTTTGAGTTGTGGCGAGCGAGAGATTTCTCGACTGTGCTCGGAATAATTTCAGCCATTTCAACAAGTTTAAATGTCTGAAATTAATTTTTTTGCTAAAACCAATTTTCGCAATCAGGAGAGGGTTTTTGGAATAAAAAGCGACGATCGACGCCGCCATATGTATGTGATTGGAAAAACCGGTATGGGGAAAACCAACCTTTTGGAAAATATGGCTATTCAGGACATTCGCAGCGGTCGTGGTATTTGTTTTGTTGATCCACATGGAGAAGCAGCGGAAAAGCTGCTAAAAGCTGTCCCCAAAAATCGTATTAACGACGTAGTTTATTTTAATCCGGCTGATTCCGATTTTCCTATTGCTTTCAATATTTTGGAAGCAGTCGATGAAGACAAAAAGAATTTGGTGGCTTCAGGTATGATGGGTGTTTTCAAAAAAATCTGGCCGGATGTCTGGAGCGCTCGAATGGAATATATCTTAAATAATACTATTTTGGCTCTTTTGGATTATCCCGGCTCGACTATGCTGGGTGTGAATCGCATGATGTCGGACAAGGATTTTCGTAAACGCGTTTATCCGAAGGTCAAGGATCCGGTTGTCAAATCATTTTGGATTAATGAATTTGACAAATGGGAAGATAAATTTAGAAAGGAAGCGGTGGCAGCCATTCAGAATAAAGTCGGGCAATTTCTTTCTTCGGCAGTTATTCGTCATATCGTAGGTCAACCCAAATCGACTATTGATTTGTTTGAAATTATGAATAGCGAAAAAATTCTGATTGCGAATCTTTCCAAGGGAAGAATCGGCGAGGATGCCATGAGGTTACTTGGCGGAATGTTGGTTACAAAAATTCAATTAGCGGCCATGGAAAGAGTGGAAATTCCCGAAGAAGAAAGAAAGGATTTTTACCTTTATGTGGATGAATTTCAAAATTTTGCCACTGAATCATTTGCCAATATTTTGTCGGAAGCCAGAAAATATAGATTGAATCTAGTTTTAGCCCATCAATACATCAACCAGCTTATTTTTGACGGAAATTCTACCGTACGCGACGCTGTTTTTGGCAATGTTGGAACATTGGTGTCTTTCAGGGTTGGCGCGGAAGATGCGGAACACCTGGAAAAGGAATTCGAGCCGATTTTTATGATGAATGATATCGTAAATTTAACCAAATATAATGTTTATTTGAAATTAATGATCGATGGAATTGCAGGAGATGCTTTTTCGGCAACTGTTTTGCCGCCTATAGATCTTGGCGATACGGAAAAAAATAAGGAAAAAATAATTTCAATTTCACGCGAAAGGTACGGCAAAACAAGAGCAGAAGTAGAAGACAGAATTTCGCGTTGGAGTGGCGTGGAAATTATAAAAGAAGAGAAAGATATCAACATGATTATCAAGGAAAAAGAGTCCGAATCTGTAATTTCTTCCGATATTTCTGCGCCAACTGTTGAAAAAAAAGTCGATTTTGATCCGAAAAAGGACAAAATTAAAAGGAAAAATGAAGGTTTAATTAATGAGAGTAATGTTTCCAAGGCGGACAGACCGCTTTATAAAGCAATTTGCAGTACCTGCGAAGAAGAGGTCCAAGTTCCTTTTAAGCCAGATCCGAATCGGCCGGCTTTTTGCAGAGAATGCCTTAAGGATTACCAAAGAATGACAGCTATATCAAGAAATAACGAGCAAAAAAGGGTTGCGCCTCGCGAAAAAAATAAAATTAGTGAAAAAAAAGATTTTATAAAAAAGAAAGCTTCCGCTACTTTTGAACAGGATGAATATATCCCAAAAGAAAAACCTATGACACTTTTTCAATTGTCGCATATTGAACCGAAAAAATTCAAATCTCAAAGAAAAAAAACCGAGATTGATTTGCCGGGCTTGCGAAGTCTTTTAAGGAATAATAAAAACAAAAAAAATGAATCATAATAATTTTGATGTGAAGCAAAAAATTTCCAGTCTTATCGCTCTTGTCTTTATTGTGTCAATCAGTCTGATTTTGGGTTGGTATTCAATAAAAACAAGCGAAGAAATTTTGACGAATATGCCAAATTCAAGAATTGTAAGTATGGATAAGCGAGTACAAGATGAAAATTTTTCAGGGAATACGGAGTCTCAAAAGGCGATTGAAGGAAGTGGTTTTTTAAATGAAGAAAAAACATCAAGAGAGCAATAGAAATATATTTTAAAATTTTCCGCTGTTGATAAAATCCTCACAAAAGAACCTGCGACACCATGCAGGTCTTTTTTTATATATATCACAAAGATTTTTATCATTAAGAAATTTGCAATTTCGGCGAAATACCGGACTTTTGGTTACAATAGTCAGATATATACGAAAAAACCAATTTAAATTTTTGCAGCACCAGGCGCACTTGTGGCAAGGCATAAAGTTAGTTTTTAGTTGGTAGTTTGTGGTTTTTAGCTTTTCCGCCAAAGGCGGATCAGTCTACGGCCAAAGCCTTATTTCAGTTTTATTTTACCATAAAAAAGCGGATTGTGATATAATAAATAATGTGAAATAATAAACCTAAGAACAAATTTATGTCATACCAAGCCAGTTTGTCTAGTCAAGACAAAAACAGGCAAAGAAATGATCTCCAACGTGAAATAGTTATGAAATCGGCTGATTTAAAAAAAATATTGTCCGGAAAAATCAAGCTGGATGCGGAAATAAGGAATTTGAAAAAAGAAAGAGAAAGAATGAATTTGGAAATGCAAGGCAAAGAAAAGCAAATTGAAAAAATAGATCAAGAGGCCAGAATGGTTGAAAATGAAATAAAAAATATCAAGAAAAAAATGAATTTTTTATAACCAATTAATCAAATAAAAATATGTTATCAAGACTTGATTCAATTTTGGAACCGTACATTCAAGATAATGGGATTAAGCTAACTTCCGGGCAAAAAAATCGCCTGTATATATTGGAAAAAGAATTAAATGATGGCAGACTCGATCTAGATACCGGGCTGGATGCGCTAAAAAAAGAAAAATTATTTAAAGATTCCGATTATAGGGAAATCGAGATGGAGTTACGGCACAATGGAATTAAATAGTTTAAATCGAATAATATAATGACCTCAAAAGAACTCAGACAGAAATATTTGGATTTTTTCCAATCCAAAAAACACGCTCTTATTCCAAGCTCTTCGCTTATTCCGGATAATGATCCGACAGTGCTTTTTACGACGGCCGGAATGCATCCTCTGGTGCCATATTTATTGGGAGAATCACATCCGCTTGGCAAAAGACTGACTAACTGTCAAAAATGCATCAGAACTGTGGATATTGAAGAAGTGGGAGACAAGACGCATCATACATTTTTTGAAATGCTCGGCAATTGGTCGTTAGGCGATTATTTTAAAAAAGAGGCCATCGATTGGAGCTGGGAGTTTTTAACTTCGTCGGAATGGCTCGGATTGGATAAAAATAGGATAGCAGCTTCTGTTTTTGCCGGAGATAATGACGCTCCTTATGATAAGGAGGCCTTTGAATATTGGAGAGATGTCATCGGTCTTCCGGAAAAAAGAATTGCCAAACTTCCAAAAGAAAATAATTGGTGGGGTCCGGCCGGGATTACTGGTCCCTGCGGACCGGATACGGAAATATTTTATTGGACCGGAGATCCGAACAAAATTCCGGAAAGTTTTAACGATGACAATGATCTTTGGGTGGAAATATGGAATAATGTTTTTATGCAGTATAATAAAAATTCCGAAGGCAAATATGAACCATTAACAAATCAGAGTGTGGATACCGGTATGGGACTTGAAAGAATAACGGCAGTTATGCAAAGCACGTCGGATAATTACAAAACGGATTTATTTGCCAATATCATTGACAGAATAGAGAAACTTTCCGGCAAAAGTTATGATGCTTCGGATGAAATTAAGCGAGCTATGCGCATTATTGCCGATCACATTAAGGCCGCTACTTTCATCATGGGTGATGATAAAGGCATTGGTCCGTCCAATGTCGGTCAAGGCTATGTTGTCAGGCGCTTGATTCGTCGCGCTATCCGTTACGGAAAACAATTGGACATAATTCAGGAATTTTGGACCAGGGAGATAGCTAAAATAGTCATTCATGATTATCTAAGTATTTATCCGGAATTACAAAAAAATATAGATTTTGTTTTGGATCAGTTTAGTGAAGAGGAGGAAAGATTCGGCAAGACTTTAGAGAGAGGGTTGCGAGAATTTAATAATTGGTATAAGTATGCTTTTGTGTTGGGCTCAGGGGGCTCATTAGAAAAGGAACTAGAAAAGAGCCCTAGAGTATTATCGGGAGACATAATATTTAAATTGGTTGCTACTTACGGCTTTCCTGTCGAAATAATAAGAGAAATAGCAAAAGAAAAAAAAATAGCTTTAGATGAAGAGCATTTTGATAAATTATTCAAACAGCATCAGGATCTTTCTCGCACCGCTTCAGTTGGAATGTTTAAAGGCGGCCTGGCGGATGCATCCGAGGAAACGATAAAATATCATACGGCTGCCCATTTGATGTTAGCAGGTCTTCGAAAAGTATTGGGCAATCATGTGACGCAAAAAGGTTCGAATATCACAGCCGAAAGACTACGTTTTGATTTTTCACATGGCGAAAAAATGACATCCGAACAAATAAAAGCGGTAGAAGATTTTGTAAACGAAGCTATTAGCCGAAAATTGAATGTAAATTGCAATGAAATGACGCTAGATGAAGCCAAGGCGCAAAATGCGATGGGAGTTTTTGAATCTAAATATGGTGAGAAAGTAAAGGTCTATGAAATCGGAGAAATATCCAAAGAAATTTGTGGCGGTCCGCATGTCAAAAATACCGACGAGCTCGGGCGCTTTAAGATTAGGAAAGAAGAATCTTCAAGTGCGGGAGTCAGGAGGATAAAAGCAGTTTTGGAATAATTGTGAAAAAGACTGATTTATTTTATAATAAAGAGGTAAAATAAAAAATAAAAATTGCGCATAGAAATGGGAATCTTTTCCAAAATTTTAGGTTTTAATAATATTTCTTCGGATTATCTTTTGTCTTTGGATATTGGAACGGAGGTTGTTAAGGCTTTGGTTTTCAAGATTGATAAGGAAACTGGCAATGGGATAGTGAAAGGCGTTGGACGAGCCAGACAAGGGCTAAAAGATATGCAAAGCGGAGCTGTTTCGGACATCTCCGGTGTTATTGAAAATTGTCGTACGGCTATCGGAATGGCCAAGGCTATGGCCGGAACAAAAAAGGCTGAAAAAGCTATTATTGGAATAGCGGGAGAATTGGTAAAAGGCACGACTACGACCGTGCACTATGAAAGAATAAAGCCGGAAATCAGGATAGATTTGCCGGAATTGAAAAATATTATTCAAAAAGTTCAATGGAGGGCTTTTGATAGAATACGTCAACAATTATCTCTCGAAACCGGGCATAGTGAAATTGAAGTTAAATTAATTAATGCGGCTATTGTTGACATTCGAATTGATGGATATCGGGTAACAAACCCAATCGGATTTCAAGGCAGAGATGTTTCGATTGCAGTTTTTAACGCTTACGCACCTATGATTCATCTGGGTGCGCTTCAGACAATTGCCGAAGAATTAAAATTGAATCTTTTAAGCATTGCTGCGGAGCCTTATGCGGTAGCCAGATCAATGGGAATTGAAGATTCATCTGATTTTAGCGCCGTTTTTATTGATATCGGAGGCGGTACAACGGATATTGCGGTTGTTCGAAATGGAGGACTTGAAGGAACCAGAATGTTTGCCTTAGGAGGAAGAGCTTTTACAAAAAGATTATCCCAGGAATTAGAAATAAATTTTGAAGAAGCGGAAATTTTAAAAATAAAATACGCAGAAGGAAAATTAGGAAAAGATGTAAGTAAAAAAATAGAGGAAATTTTAAAAGATGATTGTGAAGTATGGCTTAGCGCTGTTGAACTTTCCCTTTCTGAATTTGCCGAATCTGACATATTACCGCACAGATTTTTTCTTTGCGGAGGAGGATCGGGCCTCCCCGGAGTTAAAAATGCCTTATTGTCTCCGTCATGGTCAAATGATTTGCCTTTTGCTAAAAATCCTCAAGTCAGTTTTTTGCAACCCAGGGATGTTGCTAAGATGTTTGATGAGACAAAGGAACTTCGAGATCCTCAAGATATAACTCCTATGGGTTTAGCCAATTTGGCGCTGGATTTAGCCGAAGAGGAAAAAGTTTTGGCAGGTATTCTTCGCAGAGCGGTAAAAATGATACAAAAATAATTAAAATTAAAAATTAAGAGTTCCAAAGATTGCAAAAAATATTAAAATATAAGAAAGTTATATTTTTGAATTTTGCACTGCTTTCGACTCTTAACTAAATTTGTGCATCAAACATTTTATATAGACGTGGATGAAGAAATAACTTCCATTGTGGAAAGAATAAGAAAGGCTCATATGGACGAGCTGGTTATTGTTGTTCCTAAAGGTGCCATGCTTATTCAAAGTCTGATAAACCTGAAACTTCTCAAAAAGGAGGCTGATAAATTAGAAAAAGAAATTATTATTGTTACTCAGGATAAAGCCGGTAAACTTTTGATTGAAAAGACCGGCATTGCCACCGAACAAAGGCTGGAAGATATAGAAGGAGAAAAATGGGAAAATATTTCTGAAATAAAAATAGAGAAAGAAGGTCCCTATGTTTCAGAAGAAGTCTCTCCGATGGCTAAAAAGAATTCTAAAAAACGTTTAGATAAAATTGGTTCTTCAGACTTTTTTGAAAGTGAAAAAGATAAGAATAAAGAGGCTGTTTGCATTGCTCCCGCCTCCTCCTTGTCGGAAAAAAGAATAACTATAAAGCCAAAAGGCAATGAAATAGAAGATGTTTCAGAAGAAAATGAAAGAATTTTAAACAAGGAATTGGTGATAGATTTGGGAAAAGATATCAAGAAAAACAAAGCTTTTCTGAGTGGTAAAGCTAGAGGCGGCTCAATGGATTTGATTAAAAGTGTTAATGTTAAACAAGCACAGGAAAGTTCTTTGGAAAAAGAAAGAAATGTGGGAATGGGAATAAAAGAAAGAAAAGAAAATTTATCGAGAAATGGCAGCTCATTATTTAAGGGCAAAGAGAAAAAACTTTCGCAAGAAGATTTAATAAAGGAAGAAAAATTTGAACAGTTTTTCAATAGTAATGAAAATTTTTTAAGGCAAAATGAAAAAGTCGATTATATAGAAAAAAAATATTCCAATTCGAGCCAAAATATAGCTTTGCCTTCAAAGTTTTGGAAAATTTTTATAACTTTCAGTTTGCTTGTTGGCACGTTTGCCTTGGGGGTGTTTTTGTATTTGTTTCTGCCAAAGGCCAAAGTGACTGTTTTTCTAAAAACAGAAAGTCAAAGCGTTGATGCTGAAATAAGAGGAGATGTGAAAAATACCTCAATTGATGTGATTAATAAATCCATTCCAGCCAAAACGGTTTCTTTTACGGACGAAATCACTAAAAATTTTTCTGCTACGGGCGAAAAATCAGCCACTGGTCGAAAAGCGCATGGAACTATCACTATTTACAACGAATATAGTGCGGCTCCTCAACAACTTGTTGCTACAACTAGATTTTTAAGTACGGATGGAAAATTATTTCGTTTGGTTTCCGGGATAACTATTCCAGGAATAACAAAAACAGGAACGGAAGTAAAACCGGGTGCGGTGGAGGCGGAAGTAATTGCGGATGAAGCAGGAGAAAGTTTTAATATTGAATCAACTTCTTTTACTATCCCCGGGTTTCAAGGAAGCGGTAATGAAAAATATACAAAATTTTATGCCAAATCTTTTAGCACAATGACTGGAGGTGGAAATGGGGATGTAATGGCAAGAGCGGTAACGGAGCAAGATATCAATTCGGCAAAAGAAAAAATATTGTCCGAATTCAATTCTGTCGTAAAGCAGAAAATTAAAGAACGATCCGGAGATGATCTTTTGGTTTTGGATGATGCTTTCAATATCAGCGAAAATAATTACAAAATTTCAAGTTCTTCAGGGGATATTTCCGATGAATTTAGTGTAACTTTAAGTGCTAAAATAGATGCGGTTGTTTTTAGCGAAAAGGACTTAAGGGATGTAATAAAAAACATCATGGATAAAAATTCGGGAGAAAATTTAAAAGTTTCCGAAAAAACATTAACAGTTGATTTTGGAAAATCCGATTCTGATATATCGAGCGGAACGATTTTGATTAGAGCTCACGGGAATGGAAAATCCGAATCAGGTATCGATCTTGAGAACTTAAAAAGAGGTATTTTGGGCAAAAATGTCGAAGATTTAATGGCTTATTTAGGCTCATATCAAGAATTTTCAAATGTAGAAGTTGAATATTGGCCCTCTTTTATGGGAGATAAAATACCTATCTATGGAAGCCGTGTTGAAGTGGTTCTTGACAATAATTAGCAAGGTGCTAAAATGGTCAAAGACAGTTGTAGGCTTAAATTACATAGAAAGAATTGAATTGAAGTTCAGGAATTAGGAATGATTCGATTCTCGGCTGAGTTTTTGGTCGAGGAAGAAATCTCCTCCTATTTTTTTGTTTGGATTATATTTGTGTGATTTATAAATAAAAAAACAAGTTATGTCGCAAGACAAAGAGTTAGTTAGGGTTGAGGGCGCAGTTGAAGAAACTTTGCCAAGTACAACCTTCAAAGTAAAATTAGACAATGGTCATTCGATTCTGGCTCATATTTCTGGGAGAATGAGGGTTAATTACATCAGACTTCTTCCGGGAGACAGGGTTTTAGTTGAGATGAGCCCCTATGATTTAACCAAAGGAAGAATAGTGCAAAGATTAAGATAAATAATATGAAAGTTAGAGCATCGGTAAAAAAAATATGTGATAAATGTAAGCTTGTAAAAAGGAAGGGCAAGTTGTTTATTATTTGTATTAATCCGAAGCATAAACAACGTCAAGGTTAAAATAAATTAATGAGTATAATGTTATGTTAAGAATTGCCGGGGTGAATATACCTGACGAAAAGAGAATAGAAATATCTTTGACCTATATTTATGGCATAGGTCCTTCTATAGCCGCCAGGGTTTTAGACGAGCTTGGTATTTCCAAACTTACAAGAACAAAGAATTTATCTGAAGATGAAAAGAACAGAATCAGAGATTACATTGAGAAGAAAATAAGGGTAGAGGGAGAGCTAAAACATATTGTCAGAACAAATGTAAAGAGATTAAAGGAGGTCGGATCTTATCGCGGAACCAGGCATAGCAAAGGATTGCCAACTAGAGGGCAAAGAACAAAAACAAATAATCGAACTGTTAGGGGCAATGTCAGAAAAACTATGGGTTCTGGCAGAGTTAAGGCTGAGAAAACATAAAAAATTTAAAGTATTCGAATTGAGGATCAGTGAAGTTTTAAAGTCTAAGGATTATAAAAAATATGGCAGACGAAAAAGTAATAAAAGAAGAAAATGAAAAGGCGGAATTGAAGGAATCTGTCGAAAAACAAGATGTTTTGGGTATGGAAAATACAGCTCAAGCAGGAGATGCAAAAAAGAAAAAAAAGAAAATCAAGAAGCAGATCTTAAAAGGAAGGGCTAGCGTAAAATGCACCTACAACAATACCATGGTTAGCATTTCTGATTTAAATGGAAATATTTTGGGCTGGGCAACTTCAGGACTTTTAGGATTTAAAGGAGCCAAAAAAGCTACTCCGTATGCAGCTACTCAAGTGGTTGGCAATGTTAGCGAAAAAGTAAAAAAGTTTGGGGTTAGGGAATTGGAAGTTTATGTAAAGGGTGTTGGATCTGGGCGAGAAGCTTCTATTAGGGCCTTAAATAATAACGGTTTTGATCTAATTTTAATAAAAGATAAAACTCCTATTCCTCATAACGGATGTCGTCCCAAGAAACCCAGAAGAGTATAAATTTATAAAACACGTAACATAAAACATAAAACACGGCTTGGAATAATTGAGTTTATAATAAAAAAATGTTTCATATTCCATGTTCCATGTTGTATGTTCCATGATTTAAATGGCAAGAAATTTAGATGCAAAATGTAGAAAATGCAGAAGAGCTATGGAAAAGCTTTTTCTTAAAGGAGATCGCTGTAATACGCCCAAGTGCGCTATCATTAGACGTGCTTCATTGCCGGGAGTACACGGCAAAAAACCTAAACGAGGTCTCAGCGAATACGGAATGCAATTGGCTGCTAAACAAAAAATAAAGAGAATTTATGGTATTTTAGAAAGACAATTTAGGAAGCACTTTGATGAAGTGAAAAATAAACCGGGAGTAATCGGGGATTTATTTATTGCCAGATTGGAAATGAGGTTGGATAATGTTGTTTATCGAATGGGATTGGCCAATTCCAGAACACAAGCTAGACAGATTGTAAGTCATGGCTTTGTCAGGCTTAATGGTAAAAGACTTAATATTCCTTCGGCTTTGGTTAAGGTGGGCGATGTTGTTTCAATTAATTCCAGCAAAGAAAAAAATAATTATTTTAAAAATCTGGAGCAGGTAATAAAAAATAAAAAAGATTTTCCGGTCTGGATTGAATTTAATGCAAGTAAAATGGAGGGGAAAATTGTTAGTACTCCGACTAAGGATGCTACAGGAATCAATGTGGATGTTCAGATGGTGGTTGAATATTATTCAAGATAAATATTTTTCTTAACAAATAGTTTAAAAAGTAATTTTTTTATGAGGATCTGGCTAGGTGATTAGCCAAATCCAAAATGTTAATTTTATGCAATCAATAACCATTCCAAGCCCTCAAAAACCAAAAATTACCGTTATTGATAATGAAACTGCCAAAATTGAAATCGAAGGTTGCTATCCTGGATACGGGACGACTCTTGGTAATGTTTTGCGAAGAGTTTTGCTTTCGTCTCTTGGCGGAGCGGCTATAACTTCGGTCAAAATAAAAGGAGTGACTCATGAATTTTCCAATATCCCGAATGTTTTGGAGGATGTAATCCAGATTATTTTAAACCTAAAAAAAGTCAGATTCAATCTTTATAAGGACGAATCCATTAAAGTTCAACTTAAAGCCAAGGGAGAAAAAGCAATAACCGCCGGAATGATAAACTGCCCGTCAGATATTGAGGTAGTAAATAAAGATGCTCATATTGCCACAATAACTAATCCTAAGGGAGAGATTGAGATGGAATTGGAAATAAGCAAAGGTATCGGATATGTCCCGGTAGAACAGCAGAAAAGAAGCGAAAAAGAAATTGGAGTTATTGCAGTTGATGCAATATACACTCCAATCAGAAGAGTAAATTATACGGTTGATAATATGCGCGTAGGTAAAAAAACTGATTATGAAAAAATAACTTTGGAAATTTCAACTGATGGCAGCATTGCTCCACAAGAAGCTTTTTCAAAGTCGGTGGCTATTTTAATTGAACAATTTTCCAATATTTCTGAATTTCAAAAGGAAAGCGGAAAAGAAGGGGATATTGTTAAAAAAGCAGAAGAAGTTTCCGAAAAGGTAGAAAAAAATGTTGAAGCAAAAAAAGATCCCGAAAAAATAAGTGTCACTGATCTTAAAAACCTTTCTACCAGAACGCTGAATGTTTTGGAGAAAAGCAATGTTAATAGCATCGGAGATATTATTAAATTTACTGAAAGCCAGTTGAAAGATTTAGAGGGCATGGGCGCCAAAGGCATAAAAGAAATTAAAAAATCAATCGGGGAATTCGGTTTGAATTTGAAACAAGAAAACTAATTTTCGAATTATTATGCAACATCAAAAAAACGGAAGAAAATTCAAAAGAGATAGAAAACAAAGAAAGGCTTTTTTAAGAACTATTTTGGGTAGTTTGATTTTGCATGAAAAAATAAAAACTACCGAAGCTAAAGCCAAGGAGGTTAAAATGTTAATTGATAAAATAATTAACAAGGCCAAGCTGGCCAAGATAGAAACTAAAAAAGTGGCTATCATAAGAGATCTTGGCAAAAAAATTCCTGAAGTAGCTGTCAAAAAGTTAGTGGGTGATTTTATTGATAAATTTTCCAAAAGAAAAAGCGGTTATGTACGAATAATAAAATTGGCTCCCAGAAAAAGCGATAGCGCTAGGATGGCAATGGTAGAATTTGTAGACTAAGATTACTAAAATTATATGAACAAAAAACCAGTTGAAAGAAAATATCATTTATTTGATGCGGAAGGCAAAATTTTGGGTCGTTTGGCTGCGGAAATTGCGCTTATTTTGCGTGGAAAAAATAAAGTTGACTTTACTCCCAATATTGATGGCGGGGACTGCGTTGTGGTTATAAATTCTGATAAAGTCGCTGTTACCGGAAATAAAAAAGAGGGAAAAATATACCATCATTTCAGCGGATATCCCGGAGGGATTCACTCGATAAAATTGAAAGATCAGTTAATCAAAGATTCAACCAAAATAATTCAGTCGGCAGTTTATGGAATGCTTTGCAAGAACAAACTAAGAGATAAAATGATGCCAAGGCTTTTTATTTATAAAAATGCCGATCATCTTCATAAAATAGATATAACTCATTAAAATTGAACAGTAGTTTCAAACTTTTTATGGCAACAAAAAAGACGGTTAAAAAAACTGAACCCAAAAAGAGAAAAGATAAAGCGGAAAAAACTTCGGTAATTTCTGAAGAGCTGGTTGCGGTTAAAAAAAATAAAGAAGTCAATAAAGAAAAAAATATTTTAGGCGAGTATTTTTATGCGGTTGGTCGCAGAAAAACATCTGTTGCGCAGGTAAGACTTTTTGTTTCAGATAAAAAAGAAAATGTCATCAAAATTAACGGAAAGGATTTGAGCGAATATTTCAGCTTGTTAAGATTTCAATCCGTTGTCGGAGCTTCATTGACAGTCGCCGGAGACAGGAGATTTTTTATTACTGTGCATGTAGTAGGCGGCGGAATAATGGGGCAAGCCGAAGCTATTCGGCTAGGAATTGCCAGGGCCCTGGTAAAGTACAACGAAGAATTGAAAAAGCAGCTGAAAGATCTTGGATTTTTAACTAGAGACGCCAGAGTGGTGGAAAGAAAGAAACCCGGCAAACTCAAAGCCAGAAGAAGTCCTCAGTGGGCTAAACGATAGTTTAAAAATATATTTTTTAAAAACACCGGTTAATCTGGTGTTTTTTCATTTCGTACTTAACTTGCCAAATAGCTTTTTTGGCGCTAGCATTAAATTTATGGAGAAAGTAAAAAGAAGAATTTTTTTCTGGGTCTTAGTGGCGTTGTTTTTTATAACAACTGTCTATGTAATTTTGTATGCCGGAGGATATCGTTTTGATCTCAGTAAAGGTATTTTTGTGCATAGCGGGACGATTACTATCAAGCCCAATCCGACAAATGTCGATGTGAGCATCGATGGCGATATTATTACTTCAAAAAAAATAAATCGCATCAATAACTCATACAGCTTAACCGGATTTGTTCCCAGGGAATATAATATGATAGTTAGCGCAGATGGCTATAAATCTTGGTCAAAAAAAATTGACGTACACAGCGGCGTGTCTACGGAGTTTTGGAATTTAGTTTTAGTTAGAAACGAATATGAAAAAGAAGATTATGGCGCACCCGGAATAAGTAAGTTTTTTATTTCACCCCAGAGTGAAAGACTTGTTTTTGTACAAAATGTTCAAGGAGGATTCTCGACTAAAATTTTAAATATAGAAGATGATGATATTGAAAATAATTTTACTTTTGCCAAGTGGAATTTCATTGATGATTTGAGGGGAGAAAATATCGAATGGTCTCCGCAGGAAGACTACATTTCTGTTCCAGTTCAGCGCTTATCCGGAAGTACGACGGAAGATGCAGCTGAATATGGCTACTTTATACTTAATCCTGACACAAACGAAACGTTTAATCTAAATGATTTTTTAAATAAAAAAAATATCAGTCATGTACGTTGGGATCCAAAAGATAAAGAATATTTATTTTTTTTAAGTGAGAATTCGCTTTATCGTGCCAATGTGGAGAATAAAAATGATATCACATTGATTGCCGAAAATGTTGCCAATTTTGATCTTTCCAAAACCAATGTTTATTATTTGCAATTACCTAACAGCTTAGTCTACAAAACAAGTTTAGATGGGCAATCACAAAAAGAACAGATAACTAAAAATTTTCCCGATAAAAAATCTTCAATAAATAATAATTTTTTTGTAGTTTATGATGATTTGCGGATTGCTTTCATAAATAAAAACAAAGAACTGGTAGTATATAACGGAGAAACATCCAATGGTGAATATTTCAAAAAATTATCTGATAATGTAGAAGGAATTCAATTTTCAGATGATGGAAAAAAACTGCTTTATTGGACAAAAAATGAAATTTCCGTTTTATATTTGATCGATTGGGGAGTCCAGCCATTTCGTGTCAGAAATGATGTGGAAAACATAACTCGCTATTCTCAGGAAATAAAAAATGTTCAATGGTTCAATAAGGACTACGAACATGTAATTTTTTCTGTTGATGCGCAAGTTAAGATAATCGAGCTTGATCCTAGAGGACAAAGAAATTGTTTGGATTTGATTAAAATTGATGCTGAGAATCCCTTTTTAATTTATAACAATACCATTGAGAAGCTTCTTTTTATCGATAAAAATGAAAATTCCAGCAATCTTTTTTCGATAGTATTTCCGGAGAAAACTTCCATACTTGGTTTTTAAGCGCTTAAATAAGCCTCTTTCATTATAGAAAAAGAATATTTTAAATTTATCTTCCAAAGACTTGACACATTTGATGCGGATTGCTATTATGGAAATACGTGCATTTAAGTAAATTTTAAAGCAAATAATGACAGAAAAAACGATAAAACATTCCAATAAAAAAAGCGGGTGATTTTTTAGTTCTAGTTTTGTCTAAACTGCCCCGCTTGGAAGAGCGGTTTTTTTATTGTCTTAAATACTAGTGCTGAAACAATTTTATGTTTAAATGAAAAGCATAAGATTGTTTCCGCGCTAATTCCTTACTAATTTTACGCAGGTTTTTAAGTGGAAAACACTTTGTGCCGGCGGTAAGGTCAGAGAGGAATAAATTGAACCTTGACAACCGAATAGTCTAACATTAATTATCAACGCTTTGGAAAATGTTGGACGAGGTCATATCACAGGTTATTTATTTTAATGGAAAGCGGAAATAAAATGAGTATTCGAGTGATTAGTTTTCTTTTAACATTATCAAAGCAATGTAATGTTAAAAAGTAGGTCTTAATTGTAAATGTAAATTAGAAATTAATAATTTTTTCGATTTTTCGGAAATTATTAACTGCTAACTGAATTTATTTTTTTACAAAAATAAATTCATCCTGATGAAAATCAGGATCTAGACCCCGGATTAAGTCCGGGGCGTTCCGATTACGGAACGATTTAAGGCGGTATACTAATGCGTATGGTGGATGCCTTGACACTAAAAAGCGATGAAGGACGTAGCTGGCTGCGATAAGCCTCGGGGAGTTGTTAAGCAAACTTTGATCCGGGGATTTCCGAATGCGATAACGCATCCCGATTTATCGGGATATCGTTAACTGAATACATAGGTTAACGAAGCAAACCCTGGGAACTGAAACATCTTAGTACCAGGAGGAAAAGAAATCAATGAGTCCCTCACCTTTTGGGCACTTGTAAGTAAGAAAAATTATTTTTCAATTTTTCTTACTTAGTATTAAGAATAATTATTGCAAGTGTAAAATATTAGCGCTAAAGCGCTAGTGCCTAAAAGGTGAGGGATGAGATTCCGTGAGTAGTGGCGAGCGAAAGCGGATTAGCCTCCAGTCTTTAGCAATTTTGTTAACTGAACGTCTCTGGAAAGAGCGGCCAAAGAAGGTGAAAGCCCTGTAAGTGAAAACATTTTTGTGGAACTAAGTCTGGGATAAGTAGGGCGGAACCGGAGAAATTCCGTTTGAAG
>CAZSCF010000013.1:0-16953 GCA_964605365.1 uncultured Bdellovibrionales bacterium
CAACAAATTAAAAATCCATTCGTAAGAATGGGTTTTTGATTTGTATAGAGCGGATTCGAACGGGCAGGAGCAAGACAAGACTCCTCGGCGCAGTCGAGCGTCGCTGGATGCGAGCAAGCGAGCATTCAGCGCTGCCCAGGGCAAGGAGCGAAGCGACGCGAAAATCCCTCCTTCCCAACAAAAACAAAGATCATCCTTGCAAGGATGATCTTTTTATAAGAACTTTTTTATTCCTCCACCACTTTTCCTCCCATTATTTCCATGGCTGAGGTCAGAAGGGAGCTTTGTTCTTTGGGCTTCTCGGGAGTTTTTGTTTCTTCGCTTATATTTTTAGGCGGTTCAATACCGACTTCTTTGCAAAGTGCGATTTTGACGGATATTTTTGTTTCAAGAATTTTGCCAAAAACATCCTCCACTGTTTTTTTATTGGTCTGGATATTGAGTTTGTCACGATAAAAATCGTAGGGCGTAGCCAAAGTTATAATATTATTTTTCACTTCAAAGATCTGGCAGTTGGACAGGAGCGCTTTTAAGGAATGATTGAAGGGCTTAATGTCGATTAATAATTGTTTCCATTTGTTCCGAGTTTCTTCAATTGTCAAATTGTCAAATTGTTGAATTGTTGAATTGTTGGTTTCAGAATTATTTTTTTCTTCATGAATTTGATCATTTGTGTTTTTAATTTGTTTTGGATTTTGGATCTTAGATTTTGGATTTATTTGTTCTTTGTTTATAAAAGGCTCTGTGAGGGCTAGTTGTTCGATGCTAGTCGATGCCATTTCAGGCAATGAATTAGTTGCCTTGATAATAGCAATTTCCAGCGGTAATTGCGGCAAAATGGAAGAAGAAATTTTTTCTTGAGCTTTCATAAACAGACTGATAATAAAAATAATTTTTGATAATTCGATTTTTTCAGATTGTTCAAGAATTTTATCGGCTTGCTCAGCTGTCATTTCGTAGGCAAAATGTGATTTGAGTGCGGGATTGACTTTAACAAGCATTAATTGACGCAAATAATTTGTAAGCGACTTGTTAAAAATTTCCAGATCATATCCATCTAACAGGATGGCGTTTATTTTTTCAATGGCGCCTGTTGCATTTTCTGCTATTATTTCTTCCATGATTTCATGGGTAAACTTTCTGTCAGTCGTGCCTAAAATCTCTTCCACTTCCTTACTGGTGATATTTTTATCTTCCAAAGAAATGACCTGTCCCAAAAGACTTTCAGCATCACGCATTCCTCCTTCGGATGCAATGGCAATCATTTCTAAAGCGCTTTTATCAATCTTAACTTTTTCACTTTTGGCAATGACGATTAATTTTTCTATAATATTTTCGATTGGAAGTCGAGCAAAATCAAATCTTTGGCAGCGGGAAACAATCGTTTCCGGAACCTTGTGAATTTCGGTGGTAGCCAAAATGAAAACAGCATGAGTGGGCGGCTCCTCCAATGTCTTAAGGAGCGCGTTGAAGGCTCCCGCAGAAAGCATATGCACTTCATCAATAATGTAGACCTTGTATTTAAGAATGGTTGCGGGAAGCTTTACTGTTTCTCTGAGTTCTCGGATGTTGTCTACGCCCGTATTAGATGCAGCATCGATTTCAATAATATCAAAGGTTTTTCCTTCATTGATTGATTTGCATGCCAAGCACTTTTCACAAGTAACAGAATTTTTTAATTCAGTACAATTGATTGTTTTAGCGAATATTCTAGCAACAGATGTTTTGCCTGTTCCGCGTGGTCCGGTAAAAAGATAAGCCTGAACGATGCGTTCGTTTTTTATGGAATTAGCCAAAGTTCGAACAATATGTTTTTGTCCGATAACTTCGGAAAAATTTTTTGGTCTATATTTTCGATAAAGAGTTTGTGACATATTTTCAGCGGATTAATTTAAAATACGGTTTCTGTTGATTTATGCAGCCTGCATACAATTCAAGATACCTTTTCTAGGTACCCCTTTTATATGTCTATTGTAGCATATTGATTAAAAAATAAAACCCTCCGAATGGAGAATTAATGATATTTTGACAAGGGAATCGTTATTTTTTAAAGACGATGAATTTATATCCAATGAAATTCCAGGCAAGTCCCGCTATAGACCCGGCAGCTGCGCCCAAAAGACCGATTTGATCCGGAGTCATTGTGCCGAAAGGGGATAATTTTACGAATAAAGAGGCAACCAAAACATTGACGACTAAGCCGATGAGACTGACTACGAAAAACTGGAGAAATTCCGTAGATTTTTTTTGAAGATCGTTAGTTTCAAATGTCCAATATTTATTCCAAAAATAACTATTGATATTAGCGACAATAAAAGAAATGGCTTTAAAAAGCGAATAGTAAATTAAAATAAAACCAGGAATAATCGGGTCTATCGCTTCTATATCGAAATATTGTCTGAAAGAAAAAATGAGAATAGCTAATGTTCCCAGATCGAGCAAAAAATTCATTACTCCGGTTACTCCAAATTTTGCAAGTTGCCAAATGGTGGTAATTTTTCTGCCAATGAAATTGGCGATTATTGTTCCCAAAGGAGTGGCAATCAAAAAAAAGAAAAAAAATGGCAGAGCAATTTTATCGAAAAGCAATGGTCGGGATGTTTTTAAAACCGGCAGAATAAGAAGACCGATCAAAAATCCTGCCATAAGGCTAAAAAAATAATCCTTCTTTTTTAAAGTTAAGGACGCGCTTTTCATTTTTGTTTATTGTTAGATTTCAATATTGTTAAGGGTATCTCTGCTAAATTCTTTTTTCAGATCGTCCATATTAGGTGTCCATTCGTCAATTATGGATGAGCTTGAATGTGGGACTTCTTTTTTTGATGAAAAATCTTTTTGACTTGATATTTCATCAACTTTATCTTCTTCGGTGGCTTTTTCAAAAAAATTGTTTGCCGAAAGGTCGGAGCTGCTTTGCATAAGATTTTCAATAGCGCCCCAATCAGATTCAATATCTCTGGGAATAACCAATGTCACTTCATCTCCCGGCTTGGCTTTGAAATAGGTAATAGAAGCAAGGAGTACCCTAAAAGGTTTTCCTTCGGCAGTAATAAAATAGTTTCCTTCTTCATCTTGATTTACGCGACCAATCAATCTTTTTCTTTCAATCGGACCAATTTGTTTGTAAATAAATGAACCATTCTCTGTGATAGTCAATTTTAACATATCTCCCTCAATCAATTTTGATTTAGACGCATAGTTGGCTGGAACAGGATATTGTTTCCCGTCAGTACCGAGCATTATTTGTCCATCAAAAGTTCCTTCAATGACTTTTCCGTCCTGTTCTTCTTCGGATATCTTTTTCTTTCTGCCGACTTTCTTTTTTCCTTCAAGTTGAAGAAGCATAGCCTTAGCTCCTTGTAGAGTTTTTTCAGCCGTGTAAATCATTTCCCGCAAAGACTGAATCTTTTCATTGTTTTCGTTTTTGTCTTCCATTTTTTATTTTTATTTAACTCCTTAACAACTAAATTATACAAGGTTATCTTTTTGATGGCAAGCGCCCGGGAAACAAATAATTTTTAAGCAGAATCTGATGCATAAAATAAAAATCGGTGAAAATTATTTTTGATATTGTCGTGAAAAAATGTTTAGAGCTCTTATTTGATTAATTTGTAAAATGAATTTTCCTAAAAATAATTTTATTATGGGCTGTGTATAACTTGTGTCCGATATCTCAAAAAATAGCTTAAATTCGCTATTTGTTGGTTTATTTTGGTTTTGTGTTGACGAAGTAATGCTGTGTGGGGTAAAATAGGGACATAGACTATAAAAGTGGGAGAATATGGGGAATAATCTTATTGTAAAATTGTATTAAAAAGCAAAATCAAAAATTATAAACTGAATTATGTTTATCGGAGAATACTCACACTTAATAGATTCAAAAAAAAGATTGGCTGTGCCAGTTAGATTTAGGTCTGAACTTAAAAACAAAGTAGTTATTACCAGAGGGCTCGACAAATGTTTATTTATTTATCCAATGAAAGTTTGGGAAGAATTGGCCAATAAGTTAGGTAATTTTCCGGTTGGCGAATCTAGCACAAGAAGTTTCACTCGCTTGATGTTAGCTGGAGCGGTAGATGTTGAGGTTGACAAACAAGGCAGAGTTTTAATTCCGGACTATTTAAAAGAATATGCAAGACTGACAAAAAATGTTGTGATTGCCGGACTCTATAATCGATTGGAAGTTTGGGACGAAAGGAAGTGGGATGAATACAAAAAGAATGCTGAAAAAAATTCTGATGAAATTGCCGAGCAACTGGGCAAATTGGGAGTTTATTAAATTGGCGGATAGTGAGCGTTGAATGATAAAAATATGACAATTCATAAATCTGTGCTGCTCAAAGAAACTATAGATTTGTTGGGCATAAGAGAAGGGGATACGGTTGTTGATGCGACATTGGGCGGTGGGGGTCATAGCGGGGAAATATTAAAAAAAATAGGCAAGTCCGGAAAACTTATTGCTGTTGATCAAGATGAGGCGGTAATTGAAAATTTTAAAAAAAAATTTTCTGATTTAAATTCGCAATCGAAATCTGTCCATTTAGCAGAAGATAATTTTTCAAATTTAACAAAAATATTAAAAAATAGCGGGGTTCATTCTGTTAGTGGAATTTTAGCTGATCTGGGAATTTCATCCGATCAGTTGGAAGATAGAAAAAAGGGAATGAGTTTTCAATCAGAATCCGAATTGGACATGCGAATGGATGAAAAACGAGAGCTTACTGCCAAGAAAATAGTAAATGAATGGAGCCAGGAGCAAATTGAAAATGTTCTGAAAAATTATGGAGAAGAAAAATTTGCTAGAAATATTTCTAAAAAAATAGTTGAAGAAAGAAAAAAAAGAGAAATTGTGTCAACGCTGGAGCTAGCTGCAATAATCAAGAAAGCCATTCCGGTCAGATTTCGACCCAGGAAAATTAATCCGGCTACCAAATCTTTTCAGGCGCTTCGAATCACGGTTAATGATGAGTTGGAACATCTTAAGAAATTTATTCCCGAGGCGATTAAAAGTCTTGATTCTCAAGGACGATTAGCAATCATAACATTTAATTCATTAGAGGACAGAATAGTGAAAAATATTTTCAGGCAAAATGCCAGGGGATGCATTTGCCCGAAAGAATTTCCCATTTGCAGTTGCGGTAATGTCGGGATAGTAAAAATAATTACTAAGAAGCCGGTTATTCCGAGTATTGAAGAAATTCGGAATAATCCTAGAGCAAGAAGCGCCAAGCTTCGTGTGTGCGAAAAAATATAATTTTCAAAATATAAATACAAATATAAAAAATCAGTCAATAGCCGTCTCTGTCTGTAAGTAGGCAGGCGTCTTTGGCGGAAAAACAGGGGGCATAAGAAAAGATGTCAAGAGCGTTGATTATTCAAAATGCGTGGCTCAGAAACGATACGCCAAAAACTAATCTTTCCAAAAGCAAGAGAGTCTTTTCTGGTAAAAAAATTTCACAGGAAAAGAACCTTGGAAAAAAGGAGGCTGCGTTTGGCGGAACCAAAATAAGTTTGGTATCGCTAGGTTTCATTTTTTTGCTTTCAATTTTTTTGTCCGGATTGGTTTATCTTTATCAAGTTAATTCCTTGGCAACCCAGGGTTTTGAAATGAAGGAAATTGAGAAAGATATTCAGGCGATAGAAAAAGAAAATAAGCAATTGCAAATCAAAGAAATTGAACTTCGATCAATGAATAATATAGAAAAAGCAACTGAAGAACTGAACTTGGTTAATTCTACCAATGTAACTTATATCGAAGTTGCCGGTCCAGTAGCTATGAAATAATTTTTTCACTATACATAATGACGGCAATTATTGGAAAAGGAAAGTTTATAGCTTCCCGAAAAGAATCTGCAAATAAAAAAGCCAATCCATCCTTTTCTTGGAGAATAAATTTTTTGGCATTTTTTATTTTTTTTGTTTCTTTGGCTATTTTTTGCAAATTGTATTTTTTGCAGGTCATTTCTTATTCATCTTTCAAGGCTCTAGCGGAAAATCAACATAATATTTTCAAAAAACTTATTCCTGAAAGAGGTGAGATTTATCTTCAGGACAAAAACGGACTCTATCCTGTAGCGGTTAATAAAGAAACAAAAATGGCCTATGTCGTTCCAAAAGAAGTGAGCGATGGCGACATTGCGAAAACTGCAGTTGCAATTTCTCAAATTTTCTCTTTGGATGAAGCTGAAATTCTCAGTAAACTTAACAAGAGAGAGGATATGTATGAAGTTTTAAAGCATCGTTTGAGCGATGAAGAAATTAGCAGGACGAAAGAGGCTAATCTTTCCGGGATCCATTTGTCTGATGAAAGCTATCGTTATTATCCTTCTGCCGAACTGGCTGCGCAGCTACTTGGATTTGTCGGTTGGAGCGGAGATGTTTTTGGAGGAAGATATGGTATAGAGGCTTTTGTTGAGGATGAATTGAAAGGCAAAGAGGGAAATATTTTTCATAGTCGCGATTCCGGAGGAAGACAAATTATGATTGGAAAAAAAGAAATACAGGAAGCTCAAGATGGAGTAAATCTGATTTTAACTATTGATCGTATTGTTCAATATGAAACAGAAAAAATTTTAAAGAGTGCCATAGAAAAATTTCAGGCGGACAACGGATCGATAATTGTTATGGAGACTAAAACAGGAAAGATTTTATCCATGGCTAATTATCCGACATTTGATCCGAATAATTATGCTGCTATCGAAGATATCGGTGCTTATAGAAATTTGGCAATTAGTAGCGCTTATGAATGCGGAAGTGTTTTCAAGGCCATGACGATGGCAGCCGGGCTTGATAGCAATAAAATAACTCCGGAAACTACTTATGTGGATAGCGGAGCGGTAAAAGAAGCCGGTTATACGATTCGCAATTCGGATTTGAAATCCAACGGTAAGCAAACCATGACGCAGGTTTTGGAAAAATCTCTTAATACCGGTGTTATTTTTGTGGAAAAGGAATTGGGAAATAAAAATTTTGCCGATTATGTCAAAAGATTTGGTTTTGGAGAATTGACCGGAATAAACTTGCCCGGGGAAGCCGTCGGGAATATAAAGAATTTAGAAAATTTAAAAAGTGACATACAATTTTTTACAGCCTCTTTTGGTCAGGGCATTACAGTTACACCTATACAGTTGATCTCGGCTTTTAATTCTTTGGCTAATGGCGGCGTTTTGATGAAACCGCAAATTATAGAAAAGAAAATTTATTCGAATAAGAACGAAGAACGCATAATGCCAGAAGAGGTTCGCCGAGTAATCTCAGAGAAAGCTTCTTTGCAAATTTCCCAGATGCTTCGTAGTGTAGTAGTTAATGGTCACGGAAAACAGGCTGGAGTTCCTGGGTATGCTGTAGCTGGAAAAACGGGCACAGCTCAAATAGCCAGTTCTACAGCCAAAGGCTATGAAGAAGGAAAAAACATTGGTTCTTTTGCCGGATATGCGCCAGTCAATGATCCGAAATTTACAGTTTTTGTGAAGGTTTCCAATCCTAAAAAAGTACAATGGGCAGAATCAAGCGCAGCGCCAGCATTTGGCGAATTGATGAAATTTCTTTTGGAATATTACGATATAGAACCAACAGAAGAATATACACAAGCGGATCTAGACAAATTTAATCAGACGCACACTTTAAGCCAAGATTTTTTTAAAAAAAATAAAGACAAAGAAAATGAAAAAGAGGACCAATAAAACACTCGCTTGTTGGTTGATGCTTTAAGTTTTAAATAACGAAGTATTATTTGGCTATTGGCAAACATAGCAAATTCAGTATTATATAATATTCAATTGTTACGAATATGAATGAATCAAATAAAACATTGTTTTTGATAAAAGCTCTTAGAATAATGGCTGTTTTGGTTTTGAAAAAATATAATCCCAAAGTAGTGAGTATTACGGGCTCAGTGGGGAAAACTTCTGCCAAAGAGGCTGTGTTTGTTGTTTTAGCCGGAAAATTTAGGGTAAGGAAAAATGAAAAAAACTATAATAATGAAATCGGAGTTCCTCTTACCATTATTGGCGCTGAAAGCGGGATGAGGTCTCTTAAAAAATGGCTTAAAGTTTTTTGGAAATGGTTTTTACTGATGATTTTTCCAGCGGAATATCCGGAAATTTTAATTTTAGAAATGGGGGCCGATCGACCGGGAGACATAAATTATTTGACAAATTTTATAAAATCAAGAGTAGGAGTGTTGACTGAAATCAGTTCAAGTCATATCGAATTTTTCAAAACTCTGGATGAAATAGTCAAAGAAAAAAGTACTTTGCTAAAAAAAATGGATGAAAAATCACTGGCGATTATCAATATTGACAATCCGCATATAGCCAAGATAAAGAATCAAATAAAAACTCGAATTATTACTTTTGGATTTTCCAATGAAGCAAAGATTCGTGCAACCGACGTATCTTTCATTTATTCTGATGATGATATGATTCGCGGAATAAGTTTTAAATTGAATTATGATGGCAATTCCGTTCCTGTAAGATTGAATGGTATTTTAGCCAAGCACCAGATATATGCTGCCTTAATTGGAGTGGCTGTCGGGATAGAATTCGGTTTGAATTTAGTAGAAATTTCGGAGCTTCTTTTTGCTTTTTCATCTCCTTGCGGGAGATGCAGGCTGCTAGAGGGGATTAAAAATTCCAATATTATCGATGATACGTATAATTCTTCGCCATCCGCGACTTTAGCTGCCTTGGAGGTTTTGCAAAACATTAAAGCCGCAAGAAGAATTGCGGTGCTAGGCGATATGTTGGAATTGGGAAATGAAATTGAAACAGAGCATCGGGAGGTGGGTAGAAAAATTTTTGAAACTAAAATCGATTTGGTTTTTGTCTTGGGCAAAAGAATGAAATTTGCCATAGAAGAGCTTGAGAGACATGACTTTCCGAAAGAAAATATTTTTTATTTTGAAAATCATGAATTCTTAGGAAAAAAATTGCAGAAGGAGATTAGAGAGGGAGATTTGGTTTTAATCAAGGGATCTCAGGGAATGCGAATGGAAAAAATTGTTGAAGAAATTATGGCCGATCCGATGAAAGCCGAAAATATTCTTTGTCGTCAAAATCAAGAATGGAAAGAAAAGCCATTTCGAATGCCGTAGTAAACGTTAAAACATGTCTGTTTATTGGGGCAGAATGCAGCCAGGAAAACCGGCTTTATTTTATTTTTGTTTTAATATATTATGAATTACATGTTCGGGTTGCGCTATTTGGTAATTCATGCTGCTCATTCTAGTTTTTCGTTTTACAAAATATTTGCCGCGTTCGTCTAGTCCGGTCCAGGACGCCAGGTTCTCATCCTGGAAATCATGGGTTCAAATCCCATACGCGGTACATACAAAATCGTATGACAAAAATTATGAATTTTAAAAGCACAATTAAAAGTTTGAAAAGGGATATTGATGCGGAACTGCAAAAATATTTATTTGAAATTATTAAAGATATTGAAAGCCAAGACAAGGAAGTAGGCAGAATTTTGCGGCATATGGAAAAAATAATCATGTCTGGCGGAAAAAGAATTCGTCCGATTTTAATGTATTTCGGCTATGTGGCGGCCGGAGGCAGAGACAAGAAAAAAATAATCAAAGCCAGCGTTGGCATTGAGCTTATCCATAACTATTTGCTGATACACGATGATATCATAGATCATGGACGAACACGGCATGGCGTTGAAACGGTAGATGCAATGTATGAAACAATGGGCAAAAATATTTTTTCCGATTGCCAGGATTTGAAACATCTCGGGAATTCTATGGCAATTTTAGCTGGCGATTTATTGGAGGTTCTGGGTACCCAAGTAATTTTGGATTCCGGGTTTGACGCAAAGTTGACTGTTAAAGCTGTTTCCGCTCTACAATCAACCATTGCAACGACAATTGTTGGGCAAACACAAGATGTTTGTATTGAAAATAAAAAACGAGTTTCAGAAAAAGAGATATTAGCCATGTATAAAAACAAAACGGCCAAATATACCATTGAAAATCCCTTGAAAATTGGTGCGATTTTAGCGGGAGCCAATCTGGCGTTTTTGAATAAAATATCTCTTTTTGCTATTCCCATTGGTATGGCATTTCAAATTCAAGATGATATTTTAGGTCTTTTTGAGGCGAGCGAAAAAATAGGCAAAGATTCATGGTCCGATATAAAAGAAGGCAAAAAAACGCTATTGGTCTCGAGGTCTTTTCGTAAATCCGATAGAAAAGACAAGGAATTTATGAAAAAAGTTTTAGGTAATGAAAAAATAAATTCAAAAGATATAGAAAAATTTCAAAATATTATTCGAAAAACGGGGTCGCTTGCCTATAATCAAAATTTAGCCAAAAGTCTTATTGAGAAAGGAAAATTTGAAATAAAAAAAATAAAGATAAACAAAGAGGCTCGGGATTTTTTGTTGGAATTTGCGGATTATATGATCATGCGCAGTGTATAATGTCTCTAAGCTTGTTGTTGTCAGGCTTTTAATTTTGAGTTAATATTTATTTATAATGAAAAAAATGAAAGAAAAATTACCAAATCACATAGCTATTATTCCGGACGGAAATCGTCGTTGGGCTAAAGAAAGAAATTTACAACCTTGGGATGGTCATCGAGCTGGAGCTGAAACTCTGGAAAGTTTGGTCGCTTTTTCCCAAAAAAAAGGAATAAAATGTTTGTCTTTTTGGGGTTCATCCATAGATAATCTGCAAAAAAGGTCTTTTCAAGAAAAGCGGGCATTGCTCAAAATTTACAGAGAGTATTTTTCTAAGTTATTGAGTAATAATGATATTCATAAAAATGAGGTCAAAGTTAATTTTATTGGAAGATGGAGAGAACAATTTCCAGAAAATTTAAAAAGAATACTGCAAGAGATTATTGAAAAAACTAAAAATTATAAAAAATACAATCTTAATTTTATGTTAGCTTACAGCGGAATTGATGAAATGACGGAAGCTTTTGAAAAAATACATAAAAAATATAAAGTTGGGGCGAGAATAACCGAAAAAATAATTAAGGAGAATTTGATGACTAGCGAATTGCCGGCAGTTGACTTTGTCGTTCGTACAGGAGGAGAGCCACATCTTAGTGCCGGTTTTATGATGTGGGATAGTGCCAATGCCCAGCTTTATTTTTCTGAGGAAAATTTTCCGGATTTTAAAGAAAATGAGTTTGAAAAAGCTCTTTTGGATTATGGAAAAAGACAAAGAAGATTTGGCGGATAAGCAGAAAATGTTTGTAGTGGTCGGACCACTACAAAACTACAGAATAAAATAAGTTTGATGAATAGACCCTTTTTTATCGTATTAATATTTGTATTGTTGACGGGGGTTTTTAGCATTGTTGATAAATCCAAAGCCATTGAAGGAGATATTAACAAGAAAAAGGCCGTTTATTTTTATCAGGAATCTTGTGCTCATTGCCAAGCGGTAGATGAATATTTCAAAATCAATGGAATTTATGAAAAATATGATATTCAGAAACTGGAAATATCCGGAGATTACAATCTGAATTATTTCAATGAGCTTTTTGATGCTTTTGGCATTCCTTCTGATAAGAGAGGATGGCCGGTGATTTTTTTTGGTCGGAAATTCTTAGTAGGCGATAAGCCTATTCAAGAAAGTTTTGTGAATGAAATTGAAAAAACGAGCGCAGACAATTTCTCAAGTCCCGAGGATATAAAAAGGGGTCGAGTAAATAAAGAAGATTTTTCACCAAAAACAATTTCTTCGAACTCGCAATTTTCTTTACTGATTTTGTTGGGAGCGGCCATAGCAGATTCTATCAGTCCTTGTATGATAGTGATTCTTTTTGTTTTGACAAATATTATTATCTTTGGCAATTTGAAAAGTAAAAAGGATGTTTTTATCTTTGGAAGTTTTTTTATTCTGTCTGTTTTTTTGGTTCATATTGCCTTGGGTATCGGAATGTTTGGTTTTGGGAAGATTTTCAGATTAGCTGTAATTTTGAATAATTTGTTGGGGCTGACAATTATCATGGTGGGATTTTTTGTTTTTGAAAAATATTGGCGAAACGCGAAAGCAATAAGAAAAGTTAAAGAATTGCTAAAAAAGCTTTTTTCATATGATTTGAAAGATAAATTGAAAAAAAAATGGGAACCAATCAAAAAAAATATTCGAAGAATGAATTTGGTTATAGCGGCGCTTGTAATCGGATTCGTCTCCAGTGGGTTTCTTTTTCCCTGTATTAATAGGCCGTATGGAATATTTGCAAATTCATTTTCTGAAAAGAAACAAATAATTGCGAGTGTTTTGAATATAGTGCTTTACAATCTAATTTTCATTTTGCCCGTTGTTTTTTTATTTGGAATTATTTGTTGGTTCGCTTATACCAGAAAATTGGAAATTTTTAGAAAAAAGCATAATGATTTGATCAGGATTATTATTGGTGTGAGCCTAATCCTTGTTGGCAGTTATTTTATTTACAATAGCTGCTTTTCATTAGCTGGATAAAAATCGTTTTCTGTGTTATGCTTAATAGGTTAATTTTTAAATCTAAAAAAATGGTTCATGAGATAACGGATAACAGCTTTAAACAAGAAATAATTGAAAGTAAAAAACCGGTTGTAATTGATTTTTGGGCTCCTTGGTGCGGGCCTTGTATGATGATGAGTCCAATTATCGATGAACTGGCCGAAGAATATAAAGATAAAGCTAAATTTGGAAAAGTTAATGTAGACGAGAATACAAAAACGGCCTCAGAATATGAAATAATGTCAATTCCGTCAATAAAAATTTTTGTCAACGGAAAGATAGTCGGTGATTTTGTCGGAGCTCAAAGCAAGGATGTTTTAAGAAAGGAATTGAATAAAATTATAGCTGAATAAATATGAACTCAATTCAACTTTCTAAAAAAATAGGCGGTAAAATCGAAATAAAAAGTAAGCGAAAACTGACGGCAAAAAATCTGCCTGTTTTATATACTCCCGGAGTGGCCAGTGTATCTTCGGCAATTGCTAAAAATAGGAAACTTTCTTTTGATTATACGATTCGCCGAAATACCATTGCCGTTATTTCTGATGGTTCGGCTGTTTTAGGTTTGGGAAATATTGGACCGGAGGCAGCCTTGCCGGTGATGGAGGGTAAAGCGCTCTTATTTAAAGAGCTGGGCGGAGTTGATGCGATTCCTATTGTATTAAATACTCAGGAAACGGAGGAAATTATAAAAACTATAAAATATTTAGCCCCGACTTTTGGCGGTATCAATCTGGAAGATATTTCAGCTCCACGCTGTTTCGAAATTGAAGAAAGACTTAAAAGAGAGCTGGATATACCGATTTTTCACGATGATCAACACGGAACAGCCGTTGTGGTTTTAGCCGGGCTCATCAATGCGTTAAAAGTGGTAAAAAAAGATATTTGCAAAGTAAAAATTGTCATTAGCGGGGCAGGTGCGGCTGGCATAGCTATCGCGAAACTTCTCTTAAAATATAGCGCAAAAAATATCTTAATTATTGACAGTCGGGGAATAATTTGCAAATCAAGACTTCAGGAACTTAATTCGTCAAAAAGAGAAATATTAAAAATTACCAATCCGTATAATTTGAAAGGAAGTTTGCAGGATGCTGTTGCTGGCGCCGATGTTTTTATAGGAGTTTCAGCGCCGAATATTTTAAAAAAAGAAGATGTGGAAAAGATGAACAAAAGGGCTATTGTCTTTGCTATGGCAAATCCCATTCCGGAAATTATGCCGGACGTTGCTAAAAAAGGCGGAGCGGAAATTGTCGGAACCGGAAGATCGGATTTTAACAACCAGCTGAATAATGTATTAGTTTTTCCTGGAATTTTTAAGGGAGTATTAAAATGCAAAATCAAAAAAATCGAGGATAAGCACAAGCTTTTGGCTGCTAAGGCCATTGCCAGCTTGATAAAAAAACCTACTGCTGATAAAATAATACCAGAAGCACTGGATAGAAGAGTCGCAGTGGTTGTTTCGAGAATATTTGAAAGATGTCGGTAATTGTTTTTTTTGTAATTAACGCATTGGTTATTTATTTTTAAAAATTCGTAATTTATAGAAAAAACATATTAATGAAAATATATAGAAAAAAAATACAAATAACAAGTGAAAGTCAGATAGAGTTTATTGACATAACGGATAAAGTTGAGGAAGTGATAGAAAGTTCAGGCATCAGAGAGGGGCAAGTTCTGATTTATTCTCCGCATACCAGCGCGGGAATAGTTGTGAATCATAATGAGCCGATGCTTATCCAGGATTTTATGAGATTATTATATCGACTTGTGCCTCTCGGCGACAGGTATTCACACGACTTGTTTGAAATAAAAAAGGGCCAAATTTCTGATGGAAGAAGCAATGGGCATTCGCATTGCAAGACAATGTTATTGGGAATAAGCGAAACCATCCCCTTGGATAGTGGAAAAATGCTTATTACCGAGAAACAAAGTATTTTCTTGGCAGAAATGGATGGCTCAAGAAGTCGTGATGTGATTGTGCAGATAATCGGAACATAACTTTGATTTTAAATCAAGATGAGCAAAATAGTCAGTGACCTTATTAGACAAGGCTACTTAAAAACAGATAAAATTATCGAGGCTTTTTCGGAAATAAGTAGAATTGAGTTTTTGCCAAAGGAAATAGAATTGCAGGCAGAAGTCAATGTGGCCTTGCCGATTGGTTATGGACAAACAATTTCTCAACCGTTGACGATGGCTTTTATGTTGGAACTTTTAAATCCCAAGGAAGGTCAAAAAATTTTGGATGTAGGCAGCGGTTCCGGTTGGTCCACGTCTTTGTTGGCGCATATTGTTGGTGGCAATGGTAAGATTATTGCGGTTGAAAAAATAAATGAACTTGTGAAAGTAGGCAAAAAAAATGCGAATAAATTCGGTTTTGTTAAAAAAGGTATAATTGATTTTTATGAAGCTGAAAAAAAGCTTGGATTTTCAAAAGAAGCTCCTTATGACAGGATTTTAGTGTCAGCTGCCGCTTCAGATATCCCGCAGGAACTCGTGGAGCAATTGAAAGTTGGCGGCATCATGGTTATTCCTGTTAAAAATGATATTGTTTTTGTGGAGAAGAAAAATGAAACGGAAATTTATAAAGAAGAGTTTCCCGGATTCAGTTTTGTGCCCTTGATTATGTAAAGTTTTATTTTCTGAAACTCGTTTTTTGGAAATAACCATAAATTTAATTTGTACAAATTAGTTTTTTATGATGAAAAAATCATATAAGTTGGTTTTAATTTTGCTTTTTTTATTGTTATTGCTCTTCGGGGCGGCTTTTTATTTGCGTTTTAGGGTTTATTATTCGACCGGAAGCGATAAAACAGAAAAAAACTTCGAGGTTTTAAAGGGGGATGGAGGAAAAACAGTTGCCTTAAATTTGGAAAAGAATAATCTTATTTCGGGTAAATGGTATTTTTTCTATTATCTCAGAGCAAATAATTTTTCTGACAAAATTTTACCTGGCAAATATGACTTGAACGGAAAAATGACCATTCCGGAGATAGTTGCCCTTATAACACAGAAAAAAGATGATTCAATTAAATTAACTTTTCCGGAAGGTTGGGATAGTAAAAAAATGGCAACCAGGCTTTCTGAAAATGGTTTAGACGGAGAAAGTTTTTTAAAGTTAGTTGAAAATCCTGGAGAATTGAAAATCAAGTATAATTTTTTGCAAGACGCAAAAATCAAGACCCTGGAAGGCTTTCTTTTTCCGGACACATATTTTTTCAAAAAGGATGAAAGTGCCGAAAATATCATCGTAAAAATGCTAGGAAATTTTAACACTCAATTTTCAATTTCGATCAGAGAAGAGATAATTAAAAGAAAAATCTCTACTTTAGATGTGGTTATCATGGCAAGTATTTTGGAAAAAGAAGTTGAAACTGATGAGGATAGGGCGCTGGCCAGCGGAATATTTTGGAACAGAATTAAAAATGGGCAAGCTCTGCAAAGTTGTGCTACTCTGGCTTATGTTCTAGGTGAAAATAAGAAGCAATACTCTTTAGATGATATTCAGACAAAGTCCCTATATAATACTTATCAAAATAGAGGATTGCCTCCTGGGCCGATTTCTAATCCGGGCACTTCAGCCATCGAGGCAGCCATTTATCCAAAGTATTCTGATTATAATTTTTTTCTGAGCGATCCAGAAACAGGCAAGACAGTTTTTTCTAAAACATTCGAAGAGCATGTTGCCAATAAAGTTAAGTATGGTCTATGATCTGTAATTTGTAGGGGTCCGACCCCTACAAATCTACGAATATTATATAAAAACAAAAAATGCGAAAAAATATCTCTTTTGCAAATAATGAATATTATCATATATATAATCGCGGAGCTGATAAGAGAAATATTTTTTTAGATAACTATGATTATTTAAGGTTTCTCAGATCAATTAATGAATTTAATCAAATTGATCCAATTATTAGCTTATATACAAAAGATCAATTGGCGAAATCTGTAGGGGTCCGACCCCTATGGAAAGATAAACTGTTAGTTGAGATTATAGTCTACTATTTAAATCCAAATCACTTCCATCTAATTTTAAAGCAACTTCGGGAAAACGGAATTTCCGAATTTATGAAAAGAGTCGGTGGAGGCTATACTGGATATTTTAATCACAAAAATAAACGAAACGGCGTTTTGTTTCAAGGAAAATTCAAAGCAGTGCATATTGATTCGAATGAAAAGCTGCTTTATTTGTCAGCCTATGTAAATGGAAACAATAAAGTTCATGGAATTGAAAATAAAAATAAATTTCGTAGCAGTTTTGATGAATATAAAAAAAATATAAAAGTATTGTGTAATCCCGAAATTATTTTAGATCAATTCAAAACAGCCGATGATTATGTGAGATATGTTAAAGAAACTGTAAAGGAAGTTCATGACATCAGAGAAGATATGAAGACCTGCCTCTTGGATGTATAAGGTAAATCTGTAGGAGTCCGACCCCCTACGGAAGCTACACATCTGTGGATAACTTCTTCTTCTTCTTCTTCTTC
>CAZSCF010000013.1:17053-18351 GCA_964605365.1 uncultured Bdellovibrionales bacterium
CTTCTTCTTCTTCTTCTTCTTCGAATTTTGTGGTACAATGATTTTGTGAGGAACTTCCCATATCTCATGAGATTAGTCAACTTGCTCATAAAAAAGCCTCGTGGTTTAAAAGTAATTAAAACAAAATAAAAATTGAAAACCTCATGCTGTATCTAGCATTGATTTCAGCAACAATATTTTTTGGCTTGCTGTATTTCAGATATAAAAAATATATTACAACCGGCTATCCTTTTATTATTTTCTTTTCGGTGCTGACTATCAGTGTTTTTTCTTTGTTGTGTTTTTCTCCCGAAACAATATCTTATCCGGATAAACACCTAAATATCTTGGGGGGGGGGGCTTAAAAGTAAGGATAATCGTCTAGCTCAAAGCGATTGGAACAAAAAAGAATCAGATCAATCTTTTGATATAACTCCATCCGATAATTTAAACAATTCCAATGAAAAGGACGCCAGATTTGACGTCTCTACTTTTTTTACTTCAATAATCGATCCTAGTTCTTCTTTTGAAAACTATGACTATATCAATGGAGATATGGTTATTAAAGATAATCAAACATTGCGTATCAAGCCCAATGCCATCGATTCGGCCAAAATCAAATGGCATTCTATTGAAAGTGAAGATATTTCCACCAGCGCTATCACTTCCCGCATCATTGAAGATAAAACCATTCAAGGCGAAGATATTGACAATAACGCCCATCTGACCATTGGCAAATTGACCATGCAGGGATATATTTTGCCAAGCAATGATAACAAATACTCTTTGGGTTCCGCTGCTTACAGATTTAAAGACTTGTACCTCGGTCCCAACTCTCTGCATATCATCGGCGACAACGGGGAGGAAAACTCCATTTCTTACGATAGTGATCAAGATTATTTCGCTCTTTCTAGTGATACTCAAATCAGCGGCGATTTAACCGTTACCGGCATCATTAACGGTTCTTTGGCCGGTTCTTTTTCTCCTACCGGCAATGTAAATATGGCCACCCATATCCTCACCAACATCGGGAATAGCGGTACGGACTTCACTGCCACAGGCGGCCTCACCTTAGCTGGCAGCTTAGTGGTCAACAATACCATCCAAGGCACGACTCTCAACACCGGGCAAGGCAACTATGAACTCTACGCCATGAATCAGGATGTTTTGACTACATCGAGTCCGACTTTCGCAGGACTTACTCTTAATGGTAATTTGATTTTAGGTTCCCACGCTTTAACTACTACTAATACCGATTTAATTTCCAACCTCAATGCTGACTTACTGGACGGACAACAGGGAGCATATTATTTAAATAC
>CAZSCF010000014.1:0-18257 GCA_964605365.1 uncultured Bdellovibrionales bacterium
CATTTATCCTGCTCATAAATATATTCTATCGGATCTTCAATGGTAATAATATTCTTTTCCTGTTTTTTATTTATTTCATTTATCAATGATGCCAATGTTGTCGATTTTCCGTGCCCTACCGGCCCAACTACCAAAAATAATCCCTGAGAACAATTCGTGATATCATAAAAAATATCCGGAATATTAAGTTCTTTAAATGTTTTTATCTCCTTTGGAATCAATCTGAAAGCCATACTTAAATAACCTTGCTGAAAAAAAGCGTTAACTCGAAATCTGGCCTTATCTTCAAGATTATAAGAAAAATCAACATGTCCGTTTTTTATCAACTTTTCTTTTTCCTTTTCATTGATAATCGCATCTCCGATATCTCTCGTATCGGCTGGAGTCAAGATGTCGCTCTGACTTATAGGAATAAGCTTTCCGTCAACCCTGAGAGTAGGATATCTCCCAACTGTCAAATGCAAATCCGAAGCTCCTTGCCCGGCCACCATGCGCAGAAGGCCTTTTATTTTTTGTTCGGAATGAGCCGTTCTCATATATTTTAAGTTTATTTTTTAAGATCTTCAGCTTTTGAATTTAGGCAAATCTTTATCTTTTCCAAAACTTCCGATGGAGTAAAATGTGATTTTATCAGATAATCACTGGCACCCAAACCTAGCCCCTCATTAATTTCCTCCTTTTGACTTAAATTGGTCAAAAGAATTATGGGAATAGTTTTTAAATTTTCATCTTTTTTTATTTTACGCAAAACTTCTATACCATCCATATACGGCATAATGATATCCAAAAGAATAAGATCGGGGCGGACATTTTCGAGTTTTTTCATCGCTTCGACCCCATTTCTGGCCTCAATTACTTCATAGCCTTCCTGGGATAATTTTGTATGATAAATATCTAACACAAAAGAATCGTCCTCTACCACTAATATTTTCGTCATATTTTTAATACGCAACTCTTTTGCTCCCTTCAAAAAAGTTTTTGTTATTTAAATTATAAAAAATATTTTTTAGCATTTTTTAACAGATTCTATTTTCATTCCTCTTTTTCTTCCTTGATAACATTAATGTCGATTTCCGTTACTCTCTCAACTTCTTCTATGGTTGTTAATCCTTTTAAAACCTTTAGTAACCCATCCTGTTTTATGCTTAAAATACCCGCCTTGTCTCTTTCTCCTTCAATTAAATTTTCATTGCCGGATTTTTCAATCATTATATTCTGAATTTTTTCTGAAACTGGCACAACCTCATAAATAGCTACTCGCCCCTTGAGTCCGGTTCCGTTGCAAACATCGCAACCTTTTCCGCGATAGACATCGATTCCCTTACTGATATCCAACCCGTATTTTTTTAGTTCTTCTTCGGATATATTTTTAATTTCATCCGCTATTTTATTCTTTATCACTTCCGATATTTCTTCTTTTTCCCTACAATTATCGCAAATTCTTCTTACCAGCCTTTGTGCCATCACCAAACGAAGGGAAGATGAAAGCAAAAACGGTTCAATGCCCATATCTATAAGTCGCGCTATAGCCCCGATAGCAGTATTAGTATGTAAAGTTGAAAGCATAAGATGACCGGTCAGGGCAGCATGGACGGAAAGTTCGGCTGTTTCGCTATCCCTAATCTCACCTAGCATTATTATATTTGGATCTTGACGCAAGATAGTTCGCAAACCGCTGGCAAAAGTATAACCAATTTCAGGATTGACCTGACTTTGATTCAATCCTTCCAAATTATATTCTATCGGATCTTCAAGTGTAATTATGTTTCGTTCTTCATTATTTAAAATTTTTAAAAGTGCGTATAAAGTCGTAGATTTTCCGCTACCGGTTGGTCCGGTTATTAAAATCATTCCGAAAGATTCTTTTATGGCCTTTTTAATATTTTCCATGGCTGTCCCCAGCAGCCCCAATGTCTCAATATTAACCAACCCTTCTTCTTTATCCAAGATTCGAAGAACTACCTTTTCTCCATTTATCACCGGAAGGCTCGAAACACGAAAATCTATTTGGCTTCCACGAAGATTGAATCTAAATCTGCCATCTTGTGGTTTTCTTTTTTCATCAATCTTCAGACTGGACATTATTTTTATTCTGGAAATAACTGCCGGTCCTATTTCTATGGGAATCATGAGTCCTATACGCAGCATTCCGTCTACCCTGAATCTCACTCTGTAATCACCATCGAGCGGCTCGATATGAATATCACTAGCATTGCCCTCAATGGCATGAGCCATAATGACTTCCACCAATTTTGCAACCGGAGCATCCTTTAAAATTTCCTCCACCCGTTTTTCAACGCTTTTGTCCTTTTTTGCTTTAAAATTCTGTCCTTGAGCCACTTCTTCCCTGAATGATTCGACCGCTTCCTGAACCATTTCATTCGCGCCGGCATAGTTTTTCATTATTTCCTCAAAAACACTTTGCGAAGTCAGGTAAATTTCCGTTTCCAGATTGTCTTTTTCCGCCATGAACCGCAAAACATTAAAAACATTCATATCTTCGGGATCCAAAATGGCTACTTTTATTAAATTGTCTTTTTTTTCAAAAACAACTACATTATTTTTCTTCGCGACCTCCTCCGGAATTATGTTTACAATACTGCCTTTTAAATTTTTAGGCGCTTTTTCAAGAAATTTAATTCCAAAAACGCCGGCCTTTTCTTTTATGGCCTCTATTTCCTCTGGATCTTCTTTTTTTATCTTTTTATTATCCATTAATTGGTCAATACATATTCACGAATTCGGCATTACAACACTAAAAAAATTATATTTTGAAACCATACTACATCTGCACAAACTTCGTCTTTTAATTAAAATCAAAACACCGTTAAGGCAAAAAGGGATTTGTTTTTCCCGTCTGACCGGTATTTATTTCGAAAAAATTAGTTTTTGCGTTGTTTGTAATTTCATCTATTATTGACATATTGAATCCTCCGCTACTCAAAACATTCTCGCTAACATTGGTAACGGTAATCTTATCCAAATATCCGAATCCTAAAACCATCTCGGCCCGCAATAGTCCCAAGTCAACACCTTCATTGTCCAATATCTTGGAAATTTTTAAAGAAACAACCTCGTTAGAACGTTGCATCTTTCTTGTTTTTTCCAAAAAAGTTTTTATCTGTTCGTAGCTGCCCACAATGGAAACTTCTACATCAATTGTTTTTATGGCATTAACTGTCAGCTGAGAATTTGCATCTCCTTCTGCTGCCACATCCGGAAGAACCGTTTTATTTACCGGAACTAATTCCAAATCAATGCTTGCAACACCCGCTTCAGAAGCAATCGCATCCAAATTATTTATGATATCCTCCTCCTGCTTATTTATCGGGATATACCTTAATAAAATATTTTGCTTTTCCGTATTGGCTGTCAATTCTTGCTTAAACTCGTTTGCTTTTTTTATCTTATCCATAGTCTGATTCATTTCCTGTCCGGCTTTTTTCAGACTTGCGAAAACACCTTTTACCTCCAAAACTTTAGGCAAAAGCATTCCGATAGTAGCAATAATCAATACGATTATTGTAATGGGAGCTATTAATAGTTTCAACTTCATATTTAATGATGAAATTCTGGCATTATAATGCAATTTATAATGGCAAAATTTTAATTAAAATACTAATTATGTTTTGATCAAAATCATTTAAGAATATGATTCAGTTAAAATTTTAGCTAGAAGCAATTTCTTAATTGTCTATTAATTAATTGTGGTTTTTATCAAAAAACTGATTTTTCCATCTTTTTTGCTTATACTGGAAACATTAACATTTGAAAAATATTCAGAACTTTTAAAATTCAGGATTTGTCTGGCCGCAACATTATAATTATTCGCTTCTCCCGTCAAAATCAAAGATTTTGATTTCTCGTTATACTCGTACGATGAAAAATAAATTCCATCCACGGTAACACCCTGAAGTTTTTCCAAGCTTTCGAGCGCATTATTTTTTGCTTTAATCAAAGAATCGGCCAATAGTAATCTAGTCTGAAAATCAAAAATATCCTTGCCATTACCTTCTTTCATATTTTTTTCCTTGTCAGTCTTTTCAAGATTGATTGCCTCCGTCTTTTTTTCCAGTCTTTTCTGATAGACAACTAAGCCGCCATAAATACCCGTCCAAACCAACGCTATTCCCACTAAATAAATCAGGCCCTTTTTAAAAGGAAACTTGTTTCTTTGGCTTTCATCTGAAGTGGTTAAATTTATATTTACCATTGTTTTTGTTATTAAAAAATTATTTTTTACTTTTCAAATATTCTTCCACGCCCTTAAGCGCTAAGCCAATCGAAACAGAAAAGCGGGTTTTAAGTTCGTTTAATTTTGGCTCCAACTCTCGAGGATACCCTATTCGACTCAAAGGATCGCCGATCATTGTTTTTATTCCCAAAGCATTTTGAAAATATTCATCAATACCTTTAAGTCCAGAAGTCCCTCCGGAAAGTATCAGCCCATCTATTTTCTTTTTTTCGCTATTTTTGTAATAAGCTTCGATAATCCTTTTAATTTCATTAACAACAATTTCCATTGATGGAAAAGTTATTTTTGATTCCCCGGTAATAAAATTTTCTCCTCCCATTTTCAAGCTATCCGCCCTGGAGTCTTCAATATTTAGACTTTTAGCAATAGTTCTGGTAATATCCAATCCTCCGGAAGATACATTTCTGTTAACTTTTATCATGCCCTTTTCAACCAAAATTATATTGCAAACCCTTGCGCCCATATCTAAAATAATAAAATTGCCCTGATCATTTCCGATAAGAGCTCTGGTCATAGAAAAACCTTCAATTTCAATGGATTTTAATTTTAAATCCAAATCTTTTATCAATTCCTCATATTTCCCCACTTTATTCTTAGGAGCAGCTACCAATAAAACTTGAATTTTTCTGGAAACTTCGTTTTTTTCTTGTTCGGAATTATTCACAACAACCTGATCTGACGGTTTTTTCAGATTATTTTTACTTGATTCAGCTACATCCCAACTCAAAACTACTTCTTCTAGCGGAACTGGCACATACTTATGTGCTTCAAATCTTATGGCCTGATTTAGATCTTCCTTTTCCATCTCAGGAAACTCAATAAGTGTTATTAGAGAACCCGATGAAGAAATAGATACGAAAGCATCTTTAGACTTGAATTTTCCTTCTTGAATAATTTTAGATATATATCTTCTCCACAAAGCCAAAGAGTCTTTTTCTTTAACCAATTCTTCCAAATAAACCCAACCGTAATTGGATAATACTGGCTTGTTGCCATCCAATCCCAATTCGACTATCTTTATCGATGATGTTCCTATATCAATTCCCAAAAAATATTTTTTTCCAAACCCAAACATTTTTGTTTTTATTATAAAGACAACTTTTTAAAAGATATTTTACTGATATTAAATATACCATAAATCCAAAAAAAGAACTAGAGAAAAAAGTTATCCACAGGTGTAAAGTCGTATAAGCGCAACTAATCTCTGCAAAAAACTTAAGCAACACACATTAGTAAAACGCGATTACCAGTTTTTCATCAAATTGACATTCTTTTCTTTTGAAAATACACTGTATTCATGACAAACAATGACTCCTTTGAACAAAAAAGAATATTTGCAAAACTCACTGGTCATGCCAAAAAGTCTTTATCCAGGACCAGGTTTTTGGCACAAAAATTCGGTCATAATGAAATCGAAAACATCCATCTTCTTTTTGCCATTTTCTTGGAAAAAGGCAGCCTTGGAAGCAAAATAATGTCAGATTTTAATGTCAAAGAGAAGGATTTTGCTTTAATATTAAAAAAAACGACCCCGCGCCAAGATTTTACTGCAAGCAAACAACCACCTTTATCAAGAGAACTTAAACAGATATTAATCCGATCTCTTGTTGTAGCCAAAAAACTTAACTATCCATATGTAGGTACCGAACATTTAATTTGCGCCATTATAAATTCACAAGATCAAGCGGCAAAAAAAATCTTGTCTAAAATAAAAAACAAAACACCGCTAAAATCCGAAAAATCAACCTTCCTTCCGGAAAATTTTATAGGTCCGTTCCCATCGTCAAACTTGCACGAAATTATTTTTTCAAAAAACAAAACAAACAGTATGACTGGCACACCGTTTATTGACAAATTTTGTCTTAATATGAATGAATATGTAAAAAAGAAAGACGAAATTATTGTCGGACGAGAAAAAGAATTGGAAAGAATAATCAACATCTTAGGAAGAAAAAATAAAAACAATCCGCTTCTCTTAGGAGAACCGGGAGTTGGAAAAACAGCCCTAGTAGTAGGTTTGGCAAAAATTATAAATTCCGGCGAAGTTCCATCCTTTCTTTTTGGTAAAAAAATAATGAGCCTGGACGTCGCCAATCTCATCGCCGGAACAAGTTTTCGAGGAGAGTTTGAACTTCGCCTTAAAGAGATAATAAGAGAAGCCAGTCTTAACAAAAACATTATTATCTTTATAGATGAATTGCACACCATAATCGGAGCTGGAAATATTAGCGGCAGCTTGGACTTGGCCAATATTATCAAGCCCGCGCTCGCCCGCGGTGAAATCCAAATAATCGGCGCTACAACTTTTTCTGAATATAAAAAACATATTGAAAAAGATGCCGCCTTGGAACGCAGGTTTCAGCCCGTTCAAATCAAAGAATCAACACCGGAAGAAACCGTTGAAATTCTCCTGGGAATAAAAAAACACTATGAAAAATTCCATAATGTTTCCATATCAAACGATAATATATCCTTGATTGTCGATCTTAGTACGCACTATATTCAAAATCGCTTCTTACCAGACAAAGCCATTGACACATTGGACGAAGCCGCTTCAAATGCAAGATCAAAAAATAATATTTCTGATTTTATGAAAGAAATTCAAAATACTGAAAATCAGAAAAAAACGCTCTTGGAAACAAAGGAATCGCTTGTTCTCGAAGAAAAATACGAGGAAGCTTTTAAAATAAAGAATGAAGAAAAAAAATTAGACAAAAAATTAATCGAGTTGCAATTAAAACAATCCCAAATTGAAAAAAGCCATCCAATTGAAATAAAAAGATCCGATATTTTGGAAACTATTTCTAAAATATCCGGCATCCCTCCAGCCAAACTTTCTCAAGAGAAAAATCTTAAAATAAAAAATATTCGGAACATTCTTTCATCTCGAATAATCGGTCAAAATGAAACAATCAAGAAGCTCACCGACGTTCTTTTACGTTCACAATCAGGAATATCTTCTCCCGATCGTCCGCTTGGGTCATTTATTTTTTTAGGTCCAACGGGAGTTGGAAAAACTCTAACCGCCAAAATATTGGCCAAAGAATTTTTTGGTCAAGAAAACCCGCTAATTAAAGTTGATATGAGCGAATTGATGGAAAAACATAGCGTTTCATCGCTGATCGGTTCTCCGGCTGGTTATATCGGATACGGAGAGGGTGGAAATTTGACGGAAAAAGTTAGACGCAATCCATATTCGGTGGTGCTTTTCGACGAAATAGAAAAAGCTCATCCGGACGCCTTAAATATTTTGCTCCAAATTTTAGAAGATGGCGTTTTAACCGACGCGGAAGGCACACAAATTAGTTTTAAAAATACCATCATAATAATGACTTCTAATATCGGCACGGAAGACTTTTCCAGAGCTTCAAAAAAGATAGGTTTTGAAAGATCAAACAAGCAAAAAGAGTTTTCTAAAAAATTCAATGAAATAAAAGAACGCGTCTTTGAAGAACTTAAAACAAAAATAAGGACAGAACTGCTTAATCGCCTGGATTATATTTTAATTTTTAACGCTCTGGGAAGAGAGGAAATAAAAAAAATAGCTAGACTGGAGCTTAATAAATTTTCCGAACGCCTTGCCAAACAAAAAACTTCCTTGATTTTTGACAAAAATGTGATTGATTTTCTGGCTGAAAAAAGCCTGGCTGAAAACCAGGGCGCCAGGCTTGTCAGAAAAAATATCCAGGATTTAATCGAAAACAAAATCGCGGAGATGATTGTGTATGAGAAAGTTAAAAACAACAAAATAAACCTGAGCATCACAAACAAAAAGTTAGTTATAAAATAAAAAAATTTAAAGCAATTCGAAGCTCAATATTAGTTTAAAATTAATTTTGCCTGAATTTTTAACAAAACTAAAATTACTTATTCTGGACACCCTTTTCCCCATTTCTTGTCTTTCCTGCGGACAAGACGGTTTTTGGCTTTGTGATGACTGTCTCCAAAAAATAACTATCTTAAATTTTCAAGTTTGTCCCAGATGCGAAAAATTTATCACGGAACAAGGCAATCTTTGTTATAATTGCAAAAATAATACCAAAAGAGAACCTTTTTATCTCGACGCCCTGGTTGTTGCCACCAAATATAAGGAAAGCAATATTTCCAAAATAATTCACACCTATAAATACAACTTCGTTCGAGATCTTTCTGCGCCCTTGGGAGAAATTTTGATTAAAATTATTCTCAGAAGCAACCTCCCTTTGCCTGATTTTATTATTCCCGTGCCACTTCATTCTCGACGCTTAAGGTGGCGCGGTTTTAATCAGGCAGGATTAATAGCTGAAATTGTCAGCCAAAAATTAACTCCCGGATTTGAAATTCCCCTTTTGGATAACATATTAATCAGAAACAAATATACTAGTCCGCAAATGAAAATTGGAAATTATTCAGATCGGAAAAAAAATATTCAAAACTCATTTCTTATCAGCAAATCATCGGTTGAAAAAATAAAAAATAAAAAAATTCTTATAGTTGATGATGTTGCCACAACTTCAGCTACTCTTTCAGAATGCGCCAAAATTCTAAAAGAAAGCGGTGCTAAAAAAGTTTTTGCCGCTGTCATCGCCAGACAAGAATTTTCCGCTAAGGTTGAACCTTAGCGACTTTAGATGTTAAAATAAAAATGGGATTACCAATTTAAAAAAATTATGAGAAAATATAATATTGACAGAATAGCCAATAAAGCAATAAAAAAACTAGGAGAATCTCTTAAATCTAAAAGGATGGTTAGCGAAAATTATCATTCACTTTTTTGGAAAGAATTACTAGAACCGTTTTTTGATGAATGTCGCATTCATGTCAACGATAGAAAATCGCTTGGCAACGCAGTTATACAAAAAATAAAAGAATCTTTGAAGGAAACTTCTTTGCAGAGAGAAAAAACAGAAATAAAAATCAATATGAAAAATATAGAAGCAGGAGCAAAAAAAGTAATACCGGAAGAAATAGGCGACGTATCCGGCGAAGATCTTTTCAAATTTACTGAAGGTGAATGCGGACCGAAACCCAGATTATCAAATGGAAGTCGCTTCAGATAAAAAAACTTCGCCGAGAATCAGTCTCGGCGAAGTTTTTAAATAAGATATGAAGACTTTTATTTTTTCTTGCCTTTTTTGGCAACCTTAGTCTTTTTTTCAATTTCTCTTTTTATTCCTTTCCAGTGCATTTTCATTTCTTTGCCAAAAGCTTCTATATCTTTGGCATCGATATTTTTTACTTTTTTATAGCCAGCTTTAACCTCGTCCACAACTTGATTGTAGACTTTTTCATTTATTTCCCCCAGTTTTTCCATCTTTTCCAAAATTTCACCTTTGGCTTTAAGCGACCAGCCCTTGATTTGTTTTCTGGTCTTGGCGCCTTGTTTTGTTCCATAAAGAAAATAGGTCCCGGCCGCAGCCGCAGCCAAAGCAGCCAAGCCGGCGCCGATAGCCACTTTGCCTCTCGTACTCATTTTCTTTTTTTGTACTTTGTTTGCCATAATTATTTTATTAGATTAGTTAAATTAGTTAGTTTTTTATTTTCCAAAAACCCGGTCTTTGAGGAAACAGAATCTTATTATTTTTTCCTTCTCTTTGAAAAAAGTCCAAACAATCTGCCAATATTTCGCAGTCCAACTCCCTCTTCCCTAATCTTTTCTCGCAATTCTTTCACGTCTTCAATTATTTCCTCACTTTCCGTTTTAACTTTTTTAGAAATTTCTTTCATATCGCGTAGTATCAGAATAACATAAGCACCGGCTATCCCCAAAATCAATGTCAGGACAATCACAAAAATGCTAGTAATAAAGAAGAAGATATTGGCATGAATTAAAGTACGCATAGTTTGTTTATTTTTTAAAAATTATATTTGTATTTGCTTAATCCAAAAACATACCCGCCTTTTAATCAAACATCTTTCCAGGATATAATTTTTTAAAAATTTCGAGGGACAGTGATTTTATTAAAAAACACGTCTTTTTTATATAAGCTCTGCACACATGTAGCGATAATGAAGTGTTTTTTACTATAAAATTACGCCTGAGCATTTTTAAAAAATTATATCCTAGAAAGATTACAGCGCCTCTGTCTCTTTCGAATTTTTTAAATTTTTAATTTCTGTTTTTTTCTTGGGAGAAAATTTGGTATGAAAAATCGGCTTGATTATTTTCTCGCTGGTTAAAAATTCCGTATACATTTTTTGGATAGCCGGATTTTCATGGGCCAGACGGACTTCTTTTTTCTCATCTATATTATACAATGCTTTAGCTCTTTTTTCCCTGATCTCGCTATCAGTCGGAACAGGTTGTCCGCCACCGCCAATACAACCTCCGGGACAAGCCATCACCTCCATCGTATCAAAAGCTTTTGGATCTTTTTTGAGTTCCTCCAACATTTTTTTGGCATTTCTAATACCATTTACAATCACTGTTTTTATTGTTTTATCGCCGATTTTTAATTCTTTTCTTTTTATTCCCTCTAGTCCTCTTATTTCTTTTATTTCAATGTTCTCCAAGTTTTTTCCAATCATTTTAAAATAGGCTGTCCTGATTGCTGATTCAAACACGCCACCGCTCGCACCATAAATCACTCCGGCACCGGTTGGAACGCCGAACGGATCGTCAGCTGGAATCGGATTAATATTTTTTAAGTCAATCTTATTCTTCTTCAAAAGATATGCCAATTCCCTTGTCGTCAAGACATAGTCCACCGGAAACATTCCGTCAATTTTCAGCTCTTCTCTTTTTATTTCATATTTTTTGGAAACACAGGGCATTATTGAAACGACAACAATATTTTTCGGATTAATCTTCTCTTTTTCCGCCCAAAAAGTTTTAATCAATCCGCCTAACATTATTTGCGGCGAACGAGAAGTGCAAAGATTTGGAATAAATTCCGGATAATAAAACTCGACGAATTTTACCCATGAAGGACAACATGAAGAAAAAGCCGGTAAATTTTCTTTCTTTTCCAGTCTTTCTTTCAGTTCACCTGCTTCTTCAATTGTCGTGAAATCCGCCCCAACTGAAGTATCGAAAACCTTGTTAAATCCGAGTTTTTTCATGCCGGCTACCAGCTTATCGGTTACAATTTCACCGTAGGGCATACCGAACTCCTCGCCAATACTGGTTCTGATTGACGGAGCAAACTGCGCTACAATAATTTTATTCTTATCTTTGAAAGGATCGTCAATATACTCAAACTCGCCAAGGCCTTCAATGGCTCCAACCGGACAATGAATTATGCATTGTCCACAATGGATACAATCTTTACTTTCATCTGCCGATTCTCTGATGCTGATTTCCGCTCCACGATTTTCTATCTTCAAAAAATCCACCGGACAAATTTCTACGCAATTGCGACAATCGATGCACTTCGTTTGATCAAAAACAATGGTTCCGCACTGGGTTACTTTTCTGTCTTTTTTTCTGTCAATAAAACGAGTTATTTCCACTCCTAATTTTTTCGCCATTTTTAACAGTTGGCAATTATAGAACCATACGCAATCCGGACACTCCTCTTGATGTTGTGAAAAAATCAATTCTAAATTTATTTTTCTCGCTCTTTTAATTCGCGGTGATTCAGTTAATATTTCCATACCGTCTTTAACTCTGAGCGAACAGGATGTTTTTAAATCCTTTTGCCCAACAATCTCTACCAAACACATCCGGCAACTTTCTGAAGATTTTAAATCCGGATGATGACAAAGACTGGGAATTTCAATTCCATTTTTTCTGGCCACATCCAAAACACTTTGGCCTTCGTTGGCCTGATATTCTTTTCCGTTAATTTTTATTTTTATCTTTTGCATAAAAAAGTATATATTGTCATGCCGAACTTGTTTCGGCATCTAATTTTAAAATTTCATTCTCCCAACAAGTTATTTGCCAAATCTTTCCACTCGGGATTAAAATTATTTATCAAATTTATTTTCCAGTCTCTATGCCAATTTTTTAACTGTTTTTCTCTTTCCAAGGCGCTCATGACATTTTCCGTTTGCTCAAAATACACAAGTTTATCAACATTATATTTTTTGGTAAAACCATCTACCAATTTATTTTTATGCTGAAGCATTCTTCTGGGTAAATCATTCGTTACGCCAATATACAAAGTTGTGTTGTTTTTATTGGTAGTTATATAAACACAATACTGTTTCATTCATTAGATCCTGAAACAAGTTCAGGATGACACATAAAAATTACTTCTTTAAAACCTTTTCCAAAAAACTCTCAAGTGGCACGGCTACGACTTTGCCCAATGGGCAAAAACTGCTTTCGCGTAAATTAAACAAAATATCCTTGATGGTCGCATAATCAATTTCATCTCTTTCCAAAATTTCTTTAATGCGATAAACGCCTTCCCGACAGGGTACGCATTTGCCACAATTTTCATTATAGTAAAAATCAATCCATTTTTTCATAAGTTCTCGTGAATCAGTTTTAGCTGAATCATAAATTACCATTGCTCCCATACCGGCAACCTCCTGGTTTAACTCATTTTCTAAAAATATTTTCCCACTCGCTCCGCCACCGGCTTGCACAAAAAAATTGTTTTCCGGAAAATTACCGGTTTTATGCAAAACTTTTTCCATCGGCCAATATTCCGGAAATTTGAAAACCCCCGGATTTTTAACATCGCCGGAAATGGAAAAAAATCTTTCTTGTTTGTATTCCCCTTTGGCAATCAGCGAAATAGAATAAAAAGTTTCGATATTATTAATCAATGTCGGCATGCCCCAAAGCCCGTTTTCAGTCGGATAAGGCGGCTTACTGCGTGGCTCTAGTCTTTCTTTGTCCTCAATCGCTTCCAACATGGTTGATTCCTCGCCTGAAAGATATCCGCCTCTTTTCTGAAACAATGCTATTTTCGCCTTACCAATTATTTTTTCTAATTTCTTTGAATATTTTTCAAAAAGATCATGTCGCAAAACAAAAAAAGCCTCCTTGGCCCCGATCGTTTCCATAGCAATCTTTATGCCGGTGATAATTTCTTCCGGATAATTTTCCAAAATATAATCATCTTTGGAAACTCCCGGCTCTCCTTCTGATCCATTGCAAACAACGTAGGCCTTGGCATTTTTATTTCCTTTAATTCTTTTATCCGCCAAAGCTTTAGCGACCGATTCCCATTTTACTCCTGTTGGAAATCCGGCTCCGCCTCTGCCCTTGAGTTCTGAAGCTTTTATTTTTTCAATGATTCCTTCCATGCTTAGTATTATATAAAAATAAAGAAAGCTTGGCAAAAAGTTAAAAATATGCTAAAAATCAAGCAAGGGTGTTTTTAATATTTATAACAATTTATAACAAAAGGAGGAAGATTCATGATAAAAGATGTAGCTAGCGATGTAAACTCTGTTTTTGTAAGGCTAAAAAGAACAGCTAGCATGCCCAAACATGTGGCTCGAAAGTTGGCCTTTGATGAGGCAAGGGATCAAGGGATAGATATTCAAAGCCCAAGGGATGTCAAAATAGTCTCTGACGTTCCAAAAGGGATAAATAGGGCTTTGATATTTAAACCCAACCCGGCAGGAGGACTATCAATATTTGCATAAAAACTATTCACACCCGAGGGGCACAGCCTTAAACACAACGCTGCGCTCCTTTTCTTTTTGTAAAAAACTTATAAAGAAAATGGCACACAATTAGATATGTATGCCATTTTTATTATTCTCCTTTTTAGACCATCTTTTTGGGCTTCGGCAAAAAAGAATTCAAGAAGAGACACATGTAAGCTAAATGGAAATTAACAATCGCGAAATTTGCCCTCGCAACGGATTCCGTCAATGAGAAGAAACCGTTTACGGGCCTATTTACAATACTTTCTGCCCAATCTTCTATTTCCTTCTTCATTCTCTATTACCTCCTTAAAATAATTTTATTACCCTAAATATATCATTTAAAAATCACAAGTCAACTGTAACGCAATAGCTTATCCTCAATTTTAAAAAACCGGATTTGTATAGATATGCAATCCGGTTTTTTGGTTTTTTGGCAATAGAGGGATAATCAAGCGAAATAATATCGCTCTTTTTCTTTTCCGATATCGCCTTCTCTATTCTCTTCTTTACTCAGATTCTTCTCGACTTTTGTTTTCAAGCAAGTATTAGCTCGTTGAAAATCATCTTCTTTGGAATTTGCCATAGTTATTATTTTTTCCTCCTTTTTCTTTAATTCCATGTATGGGACATTACTCCCTCAATTTCTCCTAAGCAATTTCGCAAAAGACCAATGTCATTTTGCGAGACAAAAACTGCAATATTGATTTCTTCTCTGGACAAAATGCCGATGCCTGAAATAAAGCCTGTGATCTTTCCAATCTTGATCTTAGCAACTTCAGCGATTTTTTTTGCATCAGCCACTTTTTCCAATTTTAAAGTTAGATTTACCATGTCCATGCTCCCACCTCCTTTTTATTCTGTTGCATTTTTCTTTTTTTCCTTTCCGCTAAAATTGCTTCTGCTATTCTTAATGACCGCTGATTGCCTCCCGGATAATTGCAAGCTGAAAAAATTATTCCCAATTGCGAATCATTTAGACGCTCCATTGATTTTTTGAGATCCTTATCCATTTTTTCCACCCTTTCCTTTCTTTTTATTTTTAAAAGAACTGCAAAAATAAAAAACAACTCCCGTTTGGAGAGTTGCTTATCCTTGGCTAAATTTATTTTCGGTTATTTTTTAGCGCAAAAAAGAGAACTCTCCGGAGAGTTGAAATAAAAAAACCAAAAATATTGATCGGAATAAGTTTTCTTTTTTTGCATCACGTTTATCATAAATAAATATTAACAGAGAAAGTTATTATTGTAAATTCCCTGATATTTTATGCCTCCTGCTTTATGTTGTCCGATTACTATTTCAATGCAGCGATGGCCAAGCCGATAAAATACGGCCAAAGAATAATTGCCAAAAGCCCTTTCCAGAAAGACAGATGTAGAAACCCGATGGTAAACAGCCATCCTGCAAACCAGGAAAAAGCCGTAAAGCCATGCTGCTCGACTTTTATTTTTTCCATATAATTAAAATTAAAAAATTATTTATTATTCTTTTTTTGTTTCTTTTGATACCAAAAAATTATGTAGAGAAGAATTAGAATGGCAACATTAGGAAAAAATATTATTGGATTTCCCCAACCGATGCCATTAATTTTGAAATTGGAAACCGGCCAGAGAAATGGCGTGGGGAAAAAGCTGAAAGAATGACCGGGAATATCAATCAAGATATGCAAAAACCAGGCACCCAAAGGCCAATAAGGTTTTTTTATCAAAAACCACGCCAAACCAAAAACAATAGCGAATATTATCAAGCTATGAGTAATATTATACAAACTCTGCACATAATGAGGAACAAGACTTGCATCAGGATGCCCACTGGAAAAACCCGATTCTCCTGCAAGACCCAACAGCCTAGCCACAAAAAATATTCCGAAAGAAAAAACATCGGGACTAATTCCAATCAAAAAAGCCGCCAGATATTTTTTTGAACTTTTCCTACCAAAAGCAATTCCTCCCCAAAGCCCATGCGAAATGATATCCATAATTTCTTGCCCCGTTAAATTCCATTTTTGGAATATTTAATCGGAGTATCTTTATTTCTTTATTTAATTCTATGCCAAAAAAATAAAGAAATCAAAAAGACCAGATTCTTGATATTTAACTTAATATTTGCTACTGTAATTTAGTATTAATATTGGAAGCGTGGCTGAGTGGGTCGAATGCGAGTAAGCGAGTATTCGACGGGTTGCAAAAGCAACCCCGGAAGACAATCAGCTTCGACTTTTTGTTCGAGTTCGCTTCAAAGCGAACGAGTAATATTGGAAGCGTGGCTGAGTGGGTCGAATGCGAGTAAGCGAGTATTCGACGGGTTGCAAAAGCAACCCCGGAAGACAATCAGCTTCGACTTTTTGTTCGAGTTCGCTTCGAAGCGAACGAGTAATATTGGAAGCGTGGCTGAGTGGCTTAAAGCAGCACACTGCTAATGTGTTGACTCTGAAAAGGGTCCGGAGGTTCGAATCCTCCCGCTTCCGCATTCTTTACAGCATCATTTAGCTATGATAATATAATCCTACGGTGAATATTTCAACAGTAGTCTAAATATTCTATATATAGATGAGCTAGAAGAGTAAGTCACCCATAAAATCTCATCCGCCTCGTTGGCGAATGAGCTAGAAAGAGAGGTGACTAATACTCAAATGGCTTATCAAGATAATAATCGTCCTCAAAGACAAATGTTCGACATTACTTCTTTGGGAATTACCTGCGCTGAATGCGGAACAGCTATCAATCAGCTTCCTTTCGAACCAACCAAGAAAGAAGACGGCACTTTCGGAAAATTATATTGCTATGAATGCAATAAAAAAAGAATGAGAGACAGAGGACCAAGAAATTTCGGAAGTGGTTTCGGTGGTGGACAAAAACGTTTCTGATTCAAATTTCTAAAACAAAAATCCCACTAAATGGGATTTTTGTTTTGACTGGAAACTCAAAAATTGTCACCTTGAGCGAATCCGCCAGTTGGCGGAGAAGTCGAAAGATCAAATAAATTTTAAAGTAGATTCCTTGGCTATGCCTGCCTGCCAATAAAAAAGCTCGAAATAACACTTTTGAAACCTCTCCTCTAAAAAATAATAGAACTAAAGTCGTAGCATCCGATTAATTGAATCTTTGAGCCGATAATCTTGTTTGACTTCAGGAATGTATTGCGAAATTATTTCACGAATTTCATCCGGATCTTCATTGTGCAATGGAATCTGCAAAAAAGGCATCAAATCACTTTTCATATGCAAGCTCAAAGATTTAATAATTTCCGGATCATAAAAAATCCAGAAAGAGTTTATTTGCTCAAACTCATACAATTCTTTCCCGGCCACAATACCCTTTTTGGTTATCATGAAATCCAACATTTGCGGATCACGACTGATATAGATGTATTCAACCATTCCTATTAGAATAAAAGTTATCGCCATAATCGGACTATTGGTGAAAAAAGCATAGGAAATGATGGCAATGAGACCCAACGTCATAACCGTGTACCACTTCTTGTCTCGATCATAGCTTTCGTATTCCGGCGCCTGCCAATGGAAAAGCACTTCGCCAGCCATTCCATTTGAGACCTTTTCTCTTCTTGGTTGTTCCGACTCAAATCCAAAATTTGATTCGTCTTGCCGAATCTCTCTTTTTTCTTGTTGAGCCCTAAAATTTTCTATATACATTTTCGTTGTCATTCTGAATTTATTTCAGAATCTAATCCAATTATTTTACCTTTTTTTAATTTTAGCATAAATGACATTTTTAATAAAAGGATTTACAAAATTTATGGGAACTGATATGTTTATAATGTTTTGAGTGCGACCAAAAAACGGAGAGTTGGCAGAGTGGTCGAACGCGAGTAAAAGTAAATGGACATTGAGATTAAGACTCTTTTCTTGAAACAAGCTTTGTGGTATACTGGATTAGTGAGTGAACAATATAAAAGAAATCCGAATACTTTTTGTCAGGTCTGTGGCAAAAAAATATATAGACGGCCTGGGATGATAAAAAGAAGTAGGGGTCAGGTTTTTTGTAGTCAGGCCTGCTATGGTAAATCCTGCAGAAAAGAGATTCCCTGTTTAATATGCGGAAAATTAATTTTGGCAAGTTTTAACAAAAAGACTTGCAGCAGGGGTTGTGCCAATAAGCTCAGAGAAGGTATAAAGTATAAATTGAATAGACCCAAAGATAAAGTTAAATCACAAAGATCCTTAAAGATAAGATTGCTGCAAGAAAGAGGCGGAAAATGTGAAAGATGTGGGTTTGATAAATATCAAATATTGCAGGTTCATCATAAAGACAAAAATAAAAACAATAATGATTTAAAAAATTTAGAGCTAGTTTGTCCTAATTGTCATTTTGAAGAACATTATTTTGAAAAAAGTTGGCTTAGCGAAATCTCTAAAAATATTTGGTGAGGTACCGAAGTGGTCATAACGGGACGGTCTTGAAAACCGTTTGCTCTGAAAGGGGCGCGTGGGTTCGAATCCCACCCTCACCGC
>CAZSCF010000015.1:0-17707 GCA_964605365.1 uncultured Bdellovibrionales bacterium
TGAAAAACCAGTCAATCTGGAAGATTTGAATGTTTTAAGAAATCTGTCGGAACTAGAAGCCGTTAAAACTATCAGGGAAACTTTCAAAAAAGAAATAAATGCTCTAACAGTTGAAGACAAGGGTGATGCGGAAATCAAAAACTATATACAAATAAGCAACAGTCGTCCATTTGTAGTGACTGACAGGTCATATCTTATTCCCAAAAAGAGTATTTTTAACAAAATCGTGGGCGACAGTAACTTCGAGTTGGAGTTTTCTGATTTTCTGGAACGAAGTGATGATGTTATTTCGTTTGCCAAAAATTACTTCGAGATTCACTTTAAGATTGATTACAAGAATGCTGATGGTTCGATTTCTTATTATTATCCTGATTTCTTTGTGAAGACGAGTGATAAAGAGGTCTATATTATTGAAACTAAAGGAAGAGAAGATTTAGATGACCCACTAAAGATTGCTCGCTTGAAACAGTGGTGTGAAGATGCAAATGATAGACAGAAAAAAATCAACTATAAGATGTTATATGTGAAGCAGGAGGATTGGGAGAAATATAAACCGAGTAAATTTAGTGATATTAAGTCATTATAAATAGAAGATGTCAGAATATTACAAAGCAAAAAGAACACGAAACATTTTTGACCCAAAGTCAAAAGAACCATTCAAATTAAGTCGTTCAAAAATTGACTTGTTTTTGAATTGTCCTCGTTGTTTTTATATGGACAGAAGATTGGGCGTTGGGCGTCCGCCTGGATTTCCTTTTAATCTCAATTCAGCTGTCGATGCTTTGCTTAAAAAAGAATTTGATATTCACAGAGCAAATAAAACAGCACATCCATTGATGGAAAAATATGGTGTTGATGCCGTGCCATTTAACCACGAGAAAATAGAGGAATGGCGAGATTCACTGCGAAGAGGCGTCCAGTATCTTGATGAAAAAGCCAATTTGATTTTATCTGGAGGCGTAGATGATGTCTGGGTGAATCCCAAGGGAGAATTGATAGTAGTGGATTACAAAGCTACATCTAAAAGCAGTGAAGTAAATCTGGATGCTGATTGGCAAATTGGATACAAGAGACAGATGGAGGTTTATCAGTGGCTCTTCAGGAAAAACGGATTCAAAGTTGCCGAGACTGGCTATTTCGTCTACTGCAACGGAGATGCCGACAAGGAAGCCTTTGATGGCAAGCTGGAGTTCGATATAAAAGTTATTCCGTATAAGGGGGATGACAGTTGGGTAGAAAACGCATTAGCGGATGCAAAGAAGTGCCTAATGAGTTCCAAAATACCGAAAGCATCGGATGATTGCGATTATTGCAATTATGTTGAAGCTGTAAAAGCAGTAAAATAAATTTATGATAAAAGTGTATAGAGGAGTATTAGAAAAGCCAATAGTATTTTCAGAAAGTCTAATCATTTCGGCTGAAAATTTAGATTCCATTGACTTTAATAAAGTGATTTATTGTGAAATTTCTCCCATTGGGGCTATGGGCAATGAAGGTGGAATTATCATATATGTAATGGAGGATAATGATAATTTAATTACTTATGAAACCAATGTATCCATAGATGAAGAGTCCTACGATGCGACATTAGAGTTAATTAATCAAATGGCAAATCTTTTCGTTAATTACTCTGGTGGTATGGGAAACTATGTATACATTAAGAAGGGTGTTCAACTTGAAATTGATGAAAAATATAATTGCTTTTGGTATCACTCAAAAAATACTAAATTGAGAATCGATAGTTCTGTTGTGGGTGTTTTTCAAAGAGTAGTTGCTGAGATGAAAAGTAAAGAAGAAGCGTAAAAAGTAAAATAATAAAATATATGAATAAAATTAGCATCGATGATATAGAGGCGGATTTTGGAGAAAACGATAAATTAAAAGATGAATATCTGCTTGATTTATTAAACAAGGCTTATAAAGGTGAAATTATGTGTCGAAGAGCCAATATAAAGATGGAAGCCATAAAGCCGTCCACTGATTACGTGCCGATTATTTCCGAAGACTTAAGGGCACACTTTCTCAAGAAAGCTAAAGAGGGGAAACCATTTCCATTATTTGTGTATCAGAAAAACGGAAAATTTATGATGAGCGATGATTATAATTCATATGCCCTGTATAAGGAGCTGGAGTTTGATGTAGTTCCCTGCGTTGTAGTTGGAGACATAACTGATGTGAAAGACATTTTGAATCTAGGCGAACCATTTCAGCTGGAGGCACCAACGTTTGAAGTGATAAATTAAAATGAACATAGAAAAAAATATCAAACAATTTATTGATGGTAATGGAAAAAACGGAGGCAAAAATCCAAACGAAAGATATGCCTCTTTTGATTATTGCTACAATCATTTCCAGTCCTTTCGAGAAAAGGGATGTATTGAGAAAATTGCCGATAAGGACAATATGCAAACAAGCTGTTTGCATCTGGGATTTTATCTGGCAAGCTGGGGGATGCTAAGAGGATCATCATTCTTATTGGAAAAAAGCATCAAACATTACGAAACATTGATTAAAAATATAGTAAAATTCGATAAGCGTATTTGGGAAATTGATGCGGATAATTACACGGAAGAAAATTTGGAGCTATTACTGAAATGTAGGGATATGATTTGCAAGTCGCTGGGAAACGGAAGCAAGCTGACCGACACGCTTACCACGAAGATTATGCTGGGTATATTTTCCAACGTTCCAGCTTATGATGATTTTTTTCGGAAAGGCTTCAAAGTGCATTCATTTGGAAAAAAATCGCTGAGAATGATAGCCAAATTTTACGAAGAAAACAAGGAGACTATAGATAAATACCAAATACGAACATTTGATTTTTCAACTGGGAAAGAAACAAATAGGAAATACACCAAAGCCAAGATAATAGATATGATTTGTTTTATGGAGGGGCAAAACAAAAGAAGATGAATCAATTAGTGCTGAAAAAACTAAAAATCTGGAGAGATGAAAAAGCGACACAAGAAAGTTGCGAACTCTTTAGGGTGTTTCAAAATAAGACCATTGAAGATATATCTACACTATTGCCCAAAAACAAAGACGAGCTTCTGGCTATAAAAGGAATTAGAGAGAAGAAATTTGAAAAATATGGCAAAGATGTTTTGGCTATTGTTAATGAATGCCTAGGAACTGAGCCAGAAAAATCCGTTAACTTGGAGAAAGATAAAATATATACTGTTAGCGACTACTTGGATAATATAAATTCCAAATTAGCGGAAGCGGAAGCTAAGATAAAAGGCGAAGTTTCCAGCGTCAGTCTCAAAGGTCAATTGTATTTTTCTCTCAAGGACAAAGATGATGGCAGTATTTTGAATTGCTTTATGTGGTCAAATGATTATGAAATGTGTGGAGTGGAAATAAAGGAAGGAATGGAACTCACTGTTTATGGATTTCCAGAAGTATATAAACCAAGTGGAAGATTTACATTTAGAACAAGTGCAATTGAGTTAGTTGGAGAGGGGGCACTAAAGAAAGCATACGAGGAATTAAAGAAGAAACTTGAATCAGAAGGGTTATTTGAAGAGGCTAGAAAAAAACCAGTTCCAGATTATCCCCAAAGAATCGGATTGATTACTTCACGAGATGGAGCAGTGATTAACGATTTTCTAAACAATATCGGCAGATATGGTTATAAGATTTCGTTCGTGGACTCCAGGGTAGAAGGAATGATGGCAGTCAAAGACTTAATACAGGCAGTTAGATATTTTCAGGATAAGTCAGTGGATGTATTGGTTATAATTCGTGGCGGTGGCAGTTTGGAAAGTCTCCAAGCGTTTAATAATGAAGCCCTGATACGAGAAATAGTTAAACTACCGATGCCAGTTTTATGCGGAATTGGACACGATAAAGATGTACCACTTCTCTCCTATGTGGCTGACAAAGCCGTGTCTACCCCATCAATAGTGGCGAAAGAAATAAACAAATCATGGGAAAAAGCCGTGGACAAATTAAATTATTGTGAAAAAACAATCGTTTCAAGTTACGAAGGAGTTCTAAAGGATAATAAATACAAGTTGGAAAATGCCTCGATTTTGATGAAAGAATTTTTTGAGGATATTTTCAGAAGATTTGAACAATATCAACAAGCCATTGAAAACTTCATCACCAACATAAGCCAAACTATCAGACACGAGAAGTATAAGATTCAGAAACTGGGAGAGTTATTGGTGACTAGTTTTAACAGAAATTTAATCATGGAAAAAGATAAGCTAGATAATTTTGAAAAGGAATTATACCAGAATAATCCTGAACGCCAACTGAAACTCGGATATAGCATTGTTACAATGAATGGCAGAGTGGTAAAATCAGCCAGCCAAATAAAGAAAGGAGATATTTTAATAAGTAAATTGGGTGAGGGTAAAGTTCAATCTGAGGCTCAAGAAATTTTTGATAATTAACAATAATTAAAAATATATGGAAAAACTAAATTTGTCGCAGTCATTAAAGAAGTTGGAAGAAATAACTGAATGGTTTAATGACCAGCAAGAAGTAGATGTGGAAAAGGGGCTGGAAAAAGTGAAGGAGGGCGTGCAGTTGGTAAAGGCTAGCCGAGCTAGACTTCAGGAAGTGGAGAATGAATTTGAAGATGTGAAGAAGGAATTGGAAGGAGAAAAAGAGGAATAAAAAATACCTATGCAGAAAGAACTTGGAGAAACATTGTTAAAAGTAGTTTCTGGCGGAAAACTTGATGGCACAAGTATTTTGCTGATAAGAGTTGAGGGAAAAATATACAGTCTCGGAGTGCTTTCAAAGTCACAGTTAAATAAGTTCCTTACTTTTAATCCAATCATCAAAGACAAAAGTTTTTCAATTTTTGGAATGAGCGGTCATTTGAAACACATTACGCTGGTTGACAAGGAAAGGTGGCATCTAACTTGTGAGGAAAATAGTGATAGAAAATTTCCAAAAAGATTGGATAAAAAAACATCTACAATATCAGACGATTTAATTCATTGGTTTAGCATAAGCATTAAAAAAATTGATAATTTGATACAGATTACCGAAAATGGTGATAAAAAAATGGTTTTTAAAATGGAATTTGTCGGAATACCACCAGCAGATTCCGATAGGAGACTTGCAAATTTAACAGCATTTATACAGTCAAATTTAGAACACAGTCTTATTCAGCTTGAGAATAATTATAAAAACGAAGAGCATTATTATCATTTTGAGTTTTTTATTTGTAGCGAGAAAATAAAAGTTGAGAATATGGGAATTTTCAGTCCAGTTATAGAGGCTGGTGTTAAAATTCCAGTTAATATACTTAAACTAAAAACGGTTAACATTTTAGGCAATAATATTGTAATCGTATCTGCTCAGGTGCCAGGAACTATTAAGGAGCCAGTTCGCATATGGTTCAAGCAATAGAAGTGCATAATAACTCGATTTGACTTATTTCCTCACGAAGGTAACATCGGACAAACTATGAAATCCGATGTTTTTAATTCAATAAAATTAAGTGGAGCTGGCAAGTTGTATCTTGACTATTGCGAGCTGGAAAAGGAGATGAGCCCAGCTTCAATTTACGAGTATGGCAAAACCATCAAGTGGACGATAGACGCAATCGGCGATTTGGAAGTATGCAAAATAAACGAAGAGCATATAACCGAACTAAAGAAGGGATATAACAAAAGGGAATTAAAGCCAGCCACCAAGGCTCATAACCTGTCGGTCATAAAGGAATTGTTAAGATTTTGTAAAGACGAACTTCATCTTCAAGTGATGGATTTTGAAAAAATAAAAAGACCGAAGATTCCCAGAAGAAGAGTGGAATATTTAAGCGAAGAAGAACTAAAACAATTTTTTAACTCAATTCCCAAAAGAAGCATCAGGGATTTCAGATTTAGAGCATTTGTTTCAGTCTTGATTTCAACTGGATGTCGAATAAGCGAAGCATTAAATTTGAAGATTCAGGAAATCGATTGGACTAAAAAGGAAGTAATGATTGTTGGCAAGGGCAATAAACAGAGGAAATTATACTTTACTGATTGGTCGTTAAAATGCATCAAGGAATATTTAAAAAAGAGAAGATATGCGGGTAAATTCATTTTTGTTGCTGAGGGCAAGAAAAATCGATGGGGGAGAAATGATGCTCAAAGGAACTTTAGAAATTATCGCACAAGACTCGGATTGTCATCTACTATCACAGCTCATACGATAAGACACAGTTTTGCCACGATGTTGCTCAAAAAAGGAGTCAGTCTGGGGCATATTCAAGTTTTGCTTGGACATTCAGATATTCAAACTACGAGTAGGCATTATTTGGGCATTCTGAGCGATGACGAGGCGAAACAAGCTCACGAAAAGGGGATGAATATGGACAATTGGTTATAATCGGATACAATTGGATATAGTTAGGTATATCCAAAAACCGAATTTTAGCTTTTCTAATATAATCAAATGCAAGCTAATATAGTCAAAATATAATAAAAAATGATATGAAAATAAAGGCTTTAATTAGCCATTATATCTCAAAATGTGGCAATTCAGTTGATTTTTCGTAACATAAATGTTACGATTATGGTATAAAAATGTTACGTAAATATATGATAAAAGATAAAAAATTGAATAAAAGACAAGACGCTATTTTGGCGTTTATTGAATCGGATAAATCTGTGTCAGGTAGTCAGATATTGGAACATATTCAAAAAAATGTTGAGGACGTTACCAAAATGACTATTACCAGAGATTTGGAAAAATTGCTGGAACTTAATCTGATTGAGAGACAAGGCTCTGGGCGTGCGATTGTTTATCAACCGTCATCTCAGTATTCAATCATAAAGAAAATTGATATTGAAGAATACTTTTCAGTTGACTCTGACCAGCGAAAAATCAGAGAAAAATTTAATTTTGAAATTTTTGAGCAACTTAAAAATATTTTTACTGATACTGAAAAAAAGAAACTTTCAGAACTGAATGAAATTTACAGAGAAAAAATAAAGGATATTTCTCCAGATGCTCTTCGCAAGGAAATTGAAAGACTGAATATCGATTTCAGTTGGAAGTCTTCCAAACTGGAAGGCAATACCTACAGCCTTCTGGAAACGGAGCAACTGATTAAAAATCAGCAGGAGGCATCAGGACATACCAAAGAAGAAGCGATTATGATTTTGAACCATAAAAAGGCTTTGGATTATAGCGGTAGCAACAAAAAAGATTTTCAGGTTATATCTGTTTCAAAAATAGAAAATATCCATTCTCTGATAGTGGATGGTTTGAACGTGACTAAAAATTTGCGGAAAACTCTGGTAGGAATAACAGGAACGAATTACAAGCCATTGGACAATGAGTTTCAAATTAGGGAAGCACTGGAAAAAGCCTGTGAAAAAGTGAACAAGACGGAAAATGTTTTTGAAAAAGCTGTAATGCTAATTCTCCTCATTGCATATATCCAGCCATTTGTTGATGGGAACAAACGCACCAGTCGTTTAAGTGGAAATGCCATTTTGCAATCCTTTGATTCTTGTCCGTTATCGTATCGCAGTATGGATGATGCGGAGTATAAAAAAGCAATCTTGCTATTTTATGAGCAAAATAACATTTCGTATTTCAAAGAGCTGTTTTTGAAGCAGTTTGAATTTGCTGTGGAAAATTATTTCGGATAATTAAAATATGAAACTATTACTAACATCAACTGGGCTAACCAATGAAAATGTAAGGAAGTTTTTTATTTCCCAGTTTGACAGACTGGATAACAAAACTGCTTGTATCGTAACTTCAGGCAGAAATGATGAAGAGCAATTTTACATAGATAGCTCCATCAAAGAGTTGGAAGATTTGGGAATTAAAGTTATTGAATTTAACATTGCTAAGCATAACAGTTTTGTTAATTTTCCAGAGTTTGATATTTATTATGTCTGTGGAGGAAACACTTTCTATATTTTAGACCGAATGAGAAATACAGGCATAGATAAAGTTCTAGTTGATGCGGTCAAAAACGGAAAATTCTATTTGGGCGTGAGTGCTGGAAGTATTATCCCAGGACCTGATATTGAAGTGGCAGGACTTGGAGACCCAAATGATGTGAATCTTGAAGACTTAACTGGACTAAAACTTGTTCCATATATTATTACTCCGCATTATAATCAAAAAGAAGAAAGCGATGTTGAAGCATTCAAGAAAAAACGAAAAGATGAGCAGGTAATTGCATTAACTGATGACCAAGCTATTTTTATTGAAGATGGAAAAATGACATTGGTATGAAAATAAATTTACGAGGAAATCAAATTTATTTGAAAGAAAATTTATCAGAGGAAAATTATTCTCAGCTTTTGGAATGGTTTACTAGGTTGGAAATAATCGGATATTTGTATTCTGCTAAAAGGATGGTGGATTTCAAAACAACTAAGGATGTTAAAAACTTTCTGGCTGAAGAAAAAGACGAGATATTTTGGGAAATTTATACGAATGACGATAAGTTTATTGGCTACACCTCACTCTGTAGTTTTCAGGAAAAAGAACAATGTGAGTTTAACATCTTTATCTTAGATGAGAATTATTGGGGCAAGGGCATAGGATTGGAAGTCACCAAAATAATGCTGGATTATGCATTTAATGAACTGGGAATGAAAAAGGTTGTGCTTGAGACTAGCGAATTTCATCAAGGTGCGATTAGTCTTTACAGACAGGCTGGATTTAAGAAAGCGAAAATTGTGCCAAATGACAGGACTATTTTCCATAATGGAGAATGGGTGCTAAGTGGAAGTGTTATTATGGCTATAGAAAGGGATGACTTTTCCTGATTCCTCCCACGAATCACCTCCTTTCTAGGGAGATTTTAATACTAATCGAGAGTATCACACGCATAAGTGCTTCAAACGTTATAGTTTGGCACTGTAGGATATGATTAGTATCCGCTGGTCGAAGTTTGGATTTATTCAAGACAACAGCAATGGTTTAACAGAGCGAAATAATCTGTAGACATATCTGTACAAGGATATACTAGACTTTAGGACTAGTCGCATAAAATTACGATTGTGGACTCCAGCCAAAGGCTGGTCCGCCTATGGCGGAAATCACAAAAGACTGTTATAAACTTTAGCAAAAACACCTTGAATGGTGCTTTTTGCGTTGGGAAAGATGCGACTATTGCTCTGCTCCACTTCAGATTGTTGACTCATATTTTAATCAGGCGTATAATTCTAATATAAATTAGAATAGTTATTTTATGCAGTTCAAATGTTGTGCTAAAAATTCGGAAGAAGCGGAAGATGTGGGAAAGGCTTATGAATTTTTGCGTGCCATTGCCGACCCTAACAGATTGAAGATTCTTTGCGTTCTTCAGAAAGGTTCAAAATGCGTCTGTGAGATAGTGCCTGCAATTGGTATTTCGGACAAACTGGCTTCACATCACCTCAAGCAACTCAAGAAAATCGGACTTCTGACTGAACAAAGAGAGGGTAATTTTATTCGTTATTCTTTGAATAGGAAAGCGATTAAAAACTACAAGTCTTTGCTTAATCAAATAATAAAATAAGAATATGAAAATCAAAATCCTTGGACCTGGCTGTCCTAACTGCCAAAAACTGGAAGCCAATGTTAAACAAGCGCTGGAAGAACTAAAATTAGATGCCAAAGTGGAGAAAATTTCAGAGATTCAAGATATTATGAGTTTTGGCATTATGAACACCCCAGCTTTGGTGGCTGATGATGTGGTGCTGGTGGCAGGAATGGTGCCTAGCGTGGAGCAGATTAAAGAAGCGTTAAAAAATCATAACAAACCTGCTGGAACTTGCTCTTGCGGCGGCAACTGTTAAATACATAATCAATTCATAAAATATGTTTTCTCCAATTCAATTATTTGCTGACTGGCTAACTTATTCAGTTTTCGGTATTGCCAAAGAAACACTACTGGCTTCTGCTTTCAATTTTTTCATTTTTGATACGATTAAAATTTTTATCCTGCTTGCCGTCATAATTTTTACGGTTTCTATAATTCGTTCCTTTTTACCGCCAGAAAAAATAAGGACAATACTTTCCAGCAAGAAAAAGTATTTTGGAAATGTACTTGCTTCGCTTCTCGGAATAATAACTCCATTTTGCACCTGCAGTGCTATTCCGCTTTTTATCGGTTTTTTAGAGGCTGGCGTTCCGCTTGGAACCACCTTCTCTTTTCTCGTAGCTTCACCAATGATAAATGAAGTTGCTTTAGTGTTGCTTTTGGGAATGTTTGGTTGGAAAATAGCTCTGCTTTACATAATTAGCGGACTTATAATTTCAATTATTTCAGGAATTATCATTGGGCACCTAAAAGTAGAAAATCTGGTAGCTGAATTTGCATACAAGAACAGAATCAATGGACAGCTTCAATTGCCAGAAATGAATTGGAAACAAAGAATTGTCTATGCAAAAAACTACACGATTGGGATTATAAAAAAGGTTTGGGTGTATGTTGTTATTGGAATTGGCATTGGAGCTTGGATTCACGGCTATGTGCCGACTGATTTTCTGGCTCAATACGCATCATCTGACAAATGGTATGCTGTTCCATTGGCTGTTCTTGTCGGCATTCCGCTTTATTCCAATGCGGCCGGTGTTATTCCATTGGTTGGGGTTTTATCTGAAAAGGGAGTGGCAATGGGAACAAGTCTGGCTTTTATGATGGCGGTTACCGGTCTTTCGCTCCCGGAGTTTATGATTCTCAAAAAAGTGATGAAAATCAAACTGATTATAATTTTTGCCAGCATTGTTGGATTGGGCATAATGTTCACGGGGTATTTGTTTAATTTTATTTTATAGTGGAAAAAATGGTATTGTAAAAACTGCTAGAGGTAGCAGTTTTTTTAGTGTATACTTTGTTGTTTTATTATTGCAAGCTGATGACTTCGTTAATGCGCAACATTGTGCAGATTTTTTTCAGATATTTTGGGACTTATATTTTTTCTCGTCCATCCAAGACCAAATTGAGAATATGATAACAAGAATAACACCTGGAACCAGGTGATTTTTCCATCCTGGACCTATAAATTTATGGATTCCTAGGGCAACGGGAGCAGTTAGAAGAATGATAATTATGGCAGTATGATTGTCCCCTTTGACATTGGATTTCGTATCCAGGTTCATTATTTTTCCGATAATTTTAGGAATGACATATAAAAGTATAAGTATCATAGGAAAAGCCAGAAAAAAATATTGCTGATGAGTTATGCCAAAACTATTAACAAAAAAACTGGACAGATAATAATCCCACGGTTGTTCGGTTTTGAAAACTTCAAAATTTTTCTGAAACAAAATAACTCTGAGCCAATTATACGAAGTGATAGCAGCTAAAATTAGATATAAAACAAAAAATGGAATTTTGGCAATTTTAGAATTGATATTCATATGCCTAAAATTATAATAATTATAACCAAGGCTATTATTGTTTTTTTCATAGATTGTTTTTTTATTTAAATTACGTCTTTATTATAGTTCTTTTCGTATTTAACAACAACTATAAATATCCGGCATCCTTAACTCAGAAAAGAGCGAATTTTGTTTGTCTATCTGTTCTTTGTATTGAATATTGGAAAATGAGGCATTTAATGTTATTATAATAGTGTAAATATTAAAAAATAATATGAAAGGCTTCAGTGTTAATATTGAAAAAGAAACTTTGGAAAATACTGATTTTCGCAAGGTTCTTTATACTGGCAAAAATAGCCAGTTGGTTCTAATGAGCTTAAGGCCAAAAGAAGAAATTGGAATGGAGATACATGAGGAGAATGACCAGTTTTTTCGATTTGAGAAAGGACAAGGAAAATGCATTATTGATGGTAATGAATATAATCTCGAAGACGGAGTCGCTATTGTTGTTCCGGCTGGTGCTCAGCATAATATCATTAACATTTCGGAAACAGAAGAATTAAAACTTTATACGATTTATTCTCCGGCTCATCACAAAGATGGAATTGTCAGATCTACAAAAGAAGAAGCCGAAGCCAATGAGGCAGAATTTGACGGGCAAACAACTGAATGATTTCAAAATCGTATTTTGTTTTGTATAATTAAAAATGTGGTCATTATTATGTTATCAACTGATAGATCAAAAGTAAATTATGTTGTAAATTTTTTAGCGTTTCTGTCTTTTGTTATTTCCGCTCTTTCTGGATTGGCAATAAAATTTTTTATGCCAAGTGGCGTTCGACAAGGAAAATTTCAGGAATTTTTTGGAATTGAAAAAAGTGTTTGGTCGGGGATTCACGAATGGTTCGGAATTTTGTTGGTTATTCTTGTGGTAATTCATTTAGTGCTACATTGGAACTGGATTGTTTGTATGACGAAAAGTTTCTTTCAAACAGATAAGTGTGATGAATAATTGAATTAATTAATAATAAAAACAAAACAATGAAAAAAGTTTTGCTAGCCGCGTTAATGTTGGCATTTAGTCTCTCCATTCCAGCATTTGCGGCCAATGGTCAATCACAAGGGAGCGACAAGTCGGATGCAGCAAAAAAATCTGTGCCGGCTACGGCTAACGGTAATGCTGTAAAGACCGAAGAAAAAAATAAAGTAATGAACCAGGGAGAGGATACGCAAATTCAAACGCAAGAAAAAAATACTGCGCAGGTTAAGGATGGCGAAAAAAAAGATAAAATTAACGAAAAGAAAACCGATACTGAACAATCAGAACAAAGAAAAAGTCAGGTTGCGATAGCTGTTCAGGCTATGCTTCAAATTGCCGATAGGGATACCGGTATCGGGCAACAAGTGAGAATTATTGCTCAAAACCAAAACCAAAACCAGATAAAATTGGAAAAAAATGTTGAAAAAATTCAAAGCCGAGGAGGATTTGCTAAATTTTTTATCGGACCCAATTACGGGGAAATAAAGGATGCCGAAAAAACTTTGGAACAAAACAAAGAACAAATTCGCCAGATGAATCAAATCAGAACCCAGCTTTCCAATGAGGGCGATCAGCAGCAACTCGCTGAACAAATAAAAGTACTCGAACAGTATAATCAAGAGATTGAGTCCCTGCTTTCTGCCGCTCAAGACGGATTTAGTCTTTTTGGATGGCTAAATAACATTGTTTCATAAGAACTTGTCAAAATTTATATGCAGCAAAAAACGTCCGTTTTGGACGTTTTTTGCTGCAAATCAAACATTTCAGCAGCTAAATATTTTTGTGTTTATTCTCGATTTATTTTATAATGATTTTATGAAAAAAATATATAATCTGAATGTATTGGTAATAATGATCTTTTTTTTTCTGATCACCCCCTTTTTTGTTAAGGCGGGATCTTATGATGCCTATGTTGACACTGGGTATTCCGGAGAAGGAGACGGAAGCAAATCAAAACCTTTTGCTGAAATTTCAGAAGCAGTTGAATCTGGAGCTAGAAAAATATTTATCGAAAAAGGAAAATATGTTGAAAAGATAGTTTTGGAAAAATCAGTCAGTCTTTATGGAAAAAGCAAGTCAAGTGTTATCATTGATGGTTCCATTGCAATGGAAGGAACATCTTCTATCGAGAATATTACTGTAATTGGCGATATCAATATCAAAAAGAATTCAGATGTCAATATAGAAAGTTGCAATATTAAAAATTTTGGCAGTATCGGAATAGATATTGCTCCTGGAAATGGAAAAATTACAGTTCTGAATTCAAAGATATATGGCGGAGGAAAAGGCATTTATGTCCAGGCCGGCAATGAAATAAAAATTAACGGAAATGAAATATATGGAAATTCAGAAGAAGGGATTGATATTCGGGCGAAGGTTTCCGGAATAATTTCTGAAAATTCAGTTCATGATAATGGGGAAAGCGGGATTGAAGTTATTATCGGAAGTTCCAAAGTTTCAATAACGGGAAACACGATTAAAAAAAATAATGCCAGTGGAATTGCCACTCAATTTTATAAAGAGAATAAAAAAATCGGAAATATTTTAATAGAAAACAACATCTTAAGTAAAAACAATAAATATGGGATTGATTGTAAAATTCCAAGCGGAGGAATTCCGTCAGCCGGATATTGGAATAACTCACTCAATCTTAGCGGCAATACAATTGAATATAATAACATAGATTCGATCAATAATTTCTGTGATATTATTTCTGCGCTGGAAAAAGAAGATGAAGAAAAGGACAATAAAATAATAGAATCCATAACTGTCAAAAATAATGAAGATTCCTCGGAAAACTTAAAAGAAGAGGATTTGGACAGAGAAGAAGACATATTAAAAAACATCGAATCGATTCAAACAGAAATTAATGAGATAAGGAGTGCGCTTGAAAGATCTCAAGGGATAGCCAATCGGAGAAGTATGTTTTCCAAATTTATCATAGGCTCCGATTTAAAAGAAGGAAATGCTCTTAAGGAAAGGAAGAATCGATTAAATGAGAAAAAAAATCTGTTGGAAGGTTTTTTGGCGCAAGCGAAAAGCGAAGAGATAAAAGAGGAAATATCTTCAATAATTTTTGGTGTTTCTGCGGAAATTGAAAAATGTGAAAAATTGATTGATGAGAATACGGTCAAATTCAGCGTGTGTGGCTGGTTTTTAAAAATGTTTTATAAAGAGAAATGATGACTTGATTTTTTGGCTTTTTTTGGGCGGAAATCCGCCTTTTTTCATTATCGCATTTGGACAAAAATCAAGGCGGATGATATACTGAAGGTGCAGAAAAAGATTTTTACAAACTTAATAGATAGGCATATTTGGGAGGGTATCATTGTCTCATATAAGATATTTTTTATATTAAAATGCAACAAATATGTTAATTTTTTGAAAAAATCAATTAAGGTGAAAAAAATCTTAAAAAGCGCAATGTGCGGTCTGGAATGGTTTTTTAGACCATTAACAGAAGCAGTAAAAAATAATATAACAAATTCATCGTTTTTTAAAACAAAGGTTTTTTGGGGCTTTTGTTTTTTTAACTTCAGAGGAAAGAATATAGAAAAAAAATTAATAGAAAGTGAAAGAAAATATAAAGATATATATGAAAATGCGCCCATTGGAATTTTTCATTCCACATTTGAAGGCAAACTCTTGAGAGTTAATCCTACTTTTGCAAAAATTTTAAAGTATGATTCACCCGAAGAGGTGATTTCGGTGGTCAACAAGACTGGTGTAGCGGAGTGCCTATATGTTAATCCTGAACATAGAGACGAAATTATTAATCAAGTTGCGAATTACAAGGGTTGGCATACTTTCGAAAACACTTATAAATGCAAAGACGGACAAACTATTTTTGCCAATGTTTCTTTGCGCTCGGTTGAAACTTCTTCTGCGAGAGAAGTAGAAGGTTTCTTGGTGGATGTAGATGAAAAAAGAAAATTTGAAAAGGAATTGTCTGAAGGGCAGCAAAAGTATCAAGAATTGGTTGAAAATATTAATGATGTTATTTTCCATCTGGATAATGAAGGAAATTTCATTTATATCAGTCCTGTTATAAAAAGAGTGGCTGGCTATGAACCGGAAGAGGTTATTGGCCATTCTTTCCAGGAGTTTATTCATCCTGATGATTTTTCTTCCGCAAGGATTAAATTGAAAGCAGCTCTTTCCGGCGAATTAAAACCCAGAGAGATTAAGATTATTAAAAAAGACGGATCCATAGCTTATGTCAGCAGTTTCGGGCGTCCTTTAATCAAAGAGGGAAAAACAGAGGGAGTAATTTCCGTCTTAACAGATATCTCTGAACGCAAAAAAGCAGAGGCAACTCTATTGGAATCATACAAATATTTAGGCACTATCAATCGACAGTTTACAGTATTGATTGATTTAAATAAAATTCTTAAGGAAAAAGATGAGAAAAAGGCGGTTGACCATATCGCTTGGTCGGGATTGGAAATGTTTAATTCGGAAATTTCCATTTTATATAAATATCAGAAAGATAGAGAAGCTTTCCAACTGATATCCTTGGCGTCAAAGAAAAAAATAAAAGAAGAAGAAAAATCCGGAATTTTTCATTTAACCGTAACGTCATCAAAATGTAAAAGCAAAATAGATGAAATAAATATCCAAAAAATTAAAAATATAGAAGAATGTTTCAAAAAAACCAAGCTGAGCAGGTTTAAATTGAAGCATAAAATAAAAAATTTTTATACATTGCCAATAACAAACAAAAGGGAACTAAGAGGAGTCTTGATTTTAGGATTTCTGGAAAAAAAAGAAGTATTAATCAATAACAATAGTTTTCACGAAATTTTTTCAAAATATATCAGCTTTATTCTGTCGGACATTGGTGTGGTGTAAAGTGTCAGCCAGGTCAATATAAGATATTGTCGGCTTTCTTTTTGGTGTTATTGTGTTGAAAGCGAAGAAAAAAGATTTGGTAAAATAATCAAAACTAACTAATAATTTTATGCAAAAAATGGAAATTTATCCAATGCGGATCAATAAATATTTGGCTCACAAAAATATAGCAACCAGACGTGAAGCGGACGAGCTTATTGTTGCTGGAAAAGTAAAGATAAATGGTAAATTGGCTGTGCTGGGAGATAAAGTGAATGAGAAAGACAAGGTGATAGTTGACAAAAAAATTCGAGATACAGAATTTGCTTATCTGGCTTATAACAAGCCGGCGGGGATAATGACCCATAGCCCCCAAGGACAAAACAGAAGCATTGAAGATATAATCAGTTTCCAACAAAAAGTTTTTCCGGTTGGCAGACTGGATAAGGACTCTTGCGGTCTTATAATTCTTACCAATGATGGCCGGATAACCGACAAGCTTTTAAATCCTGATTATGACCATGAGAAAGAATATGTTGTAAAAGTCAATAAGACTATAAGTCCATCCTTTATCAAACATATGAGCAATGGTTTGGTGCTTGGTGACGGATACAAAACAAAAAAATGTCAAGTCAAAAAAATGGATAATTTTTCCTTTTCTATTATTTTGACTGAAGGAAAAAAAAGACAAATTCGTCGGATGTGCGAAAAATTAGACCATCATGTCGTTGAACTTAAAAGAGTAAGAATTATGAATATTAAACTTGATAATTTGATGTATGGAAAATATCGAAAAATCAAAGGTCAAGAATTACAAGAATTTTTGCAGTCGATAGGTATGAAATAAATGGTGTTTTTGCAAATTCAAGGTATAATAGGAATTGAAAATATAAACGAATTTGATAAAGAAGAATTTTATGAAATTGATTTTAATAAAAATAGGTAAAGCTTTCAAAACTTTGCAAAGGGACGGAATTATTGGTGGAGGCAAAAGAGTTCTCCAAGCCTTTTTGGCGATGTTTGGCCGAGTGAAATCAGGTGACATTCTTTTTGTTACCGGCGGGGTGGGCGATAGCGCCAGATACCGCACAGCCAATGTGGCAGAAGAACTGGAAGGTCAAGGTTTTAAATGTTCTATTACGATTCAAGACAATCCTTTCTTGTCAACCTATGTCAACAAATTCAAGATTTTTATTTTTCATCGTGTTCTTTGCACTCCGAGCGTGAAAAAAATGATAGAAAAAATTAAAGTTCAAAACAAAGAAATTATTTTTGAAACCGATGATTTAGTTTTTGACTCGAAATATTTAGAATTTATGGATTATTTTAAGCTGATGAATTCTTTTGAAAAAAAACTTTACGAAAACGGTGTTGGCGGAGAGATCTTGCAAGATCCTTATGTAAAAGTTTGTACTTCAACTACAGATTATCTGGCCGAAAAACTCAAGGAATACAACAAAAAAGTTTTTATTGTGCCAAACAAACTTTCCAAAAGGGATATAGGAATCGCAGAGAAAATATTAAATAAAAAAAAGTGTCATTCCGGACTTG
>CAZSCF010000016.1:0-2836 GCA_964605365.1 uncultured Bdellovibrionales bacterium
GCTCCGCGACCAGGACTCGAACCTGGAACCAATTGATTAACAGTCAACTGCTCTACCATTGAGCTATCGCGGAATATTTAGTTTTAAAAATTCCTTGCCACATCCACTTTTAAAATACTTTTCTCTCTTTCTTGCTTCAGCTCTACTTCCAATTCTTTCGGTATAAACAAGTGTCCACGGCTTGTATCCTTTGGTTGAAAAAACTTGACCGTTATTATGAGTCTTGAGTCTATTTTTTATGTCCTTACTCATTCCAACATACAAGCGATTATCAACTTTGCTCTGAATAACATAAACTGAATAAATATTATCCATAGAAAATTTGACAAAACATCAACTGCTCCCTGCCTGCCGGCAGGCAGGTACCATTGAGCTATCGCGGAATAAAATGATTTTTAATGATCAGTCGAAAATAATTTATAACTAATTTTTAATAACCATTGTCCGCCAGAGGCGGATTTATTTTCAAAGCAAAATCTATTATATCAGAAAAAATAAAATAGGCAAGATTTCTAGGCCAAGCCTATTTTATCATATGTTTTTTTAATAATCCTTTAACTTTTTAACAGAAATGTGTTCTCTGATTCGCTCCAGTGCTTTGGCTTCAATCTGACGAATACGTTCACGAGTTACGCCAAATTCCTGACCGACTTCTTCCAAAGTATGCACTACCCCGTCTTCCAAACCAAATCTGATTTTCAATATTTTTTGTTCACGTGGAGTTAAGGTATCTAAAATTTCACCTATGTGATCTTTCAAAAGTTTTCTGGACGCCGATTGATTAGGCATAATTGTTTCCGTATCTTCAATAAAATCACCGAGGACACTATCCTCTTCACTATCGCCAACGGAAGTTTCAAGTGAAACAGTTTCTTGGGAAATTTTCATAATATGTCTGACTTTTTCCACTTCAATTCCCATTTCTACAGCAATTTCTTCCGGTAACGGCTCTCGCCCTAAATCTTGAACTAAGCGCCTGGTTATTTGCGTAAATTTATTAATTGTTTCAACCATATGTACCGGAATACGAATAGTTCTGGACTGATCAGCAAGAGCTCGTGTTATAGCTTGACGAATCCACCAAGTCGCATAGGTTGAAAATTTATAACCTTTGCGATAATCAAATTTTTCCACGGCACGAAAAAGACCGATATTTCCCTCCTGTATCAAATCAAGTAGCGACAAATTGTGCGACCGACCAACATATTTTTTGGCAATACTGACAACTAAACGCAAATTAGCTTCAGTTAGTTTTTGTTTGGCCTGCAAATCCCCTTTTTCAATTCTTTTGGCCAAGGAAACCTCCTCTTCGGATTTTAAAAGATCGACTCGCCCGATTTCTCTAAGATACATTTGCACCAAATCAGAAGAAGCATCTTCAATATCCCCAACCAAATCTTTCTTTTTTTTCTTGCCGGATTTCATTGATTCCATTTCTTCCGAAATTTTGTCAGTTTCCATTTTCAATATATCGTCCGAGCCTAAAATATTGATACCCGATTTCTCCATTCTTTCATAAAATTCTTCCAATTTTTCGATATTTTCTTCGGCATTAGGAATAGCGTGCAAGATTTCATCTTCCGTAATAAAACCTCTCTGCCTTCCGCGCACAATTAAATCCTCCAATAAATCTGTCCTTTTTCTTTCCGCCGATTCTTTTTCCTTTACCGTTTTATGAGAAACTTTTCGGGACTTTTTAGAAGGAACTCTCTTTTTAACCTTCGTCTTTTTGGGCTTCACTTTCTTGAGTACTTTTTTGGATTTTTTCTTGGACACCCTTGTTTTTTTGACCATCTTTCTTCTGGTTTTTTTCACAACTTTTTTTGAAGATTTTTTGGCCCTTTTGAACACTTTTTTTAGGCTTTTTTTCTTTATTTTTTTGACCATGTATTTTATTGGGATTATTTGCCCTGATTAATTTCTTTTAAAATTCGACTGGCTTCTTGTCGCAAAAAATTTATCGCCTCTTTATCCTTCCTGTTTTCAGCTAATTTGAGATCATGCTGGATTTTTTCCAATTCCGTTTTTTTATCCTCTTTTTTTATCTCTTCTATCGCCTTTTTAAACTCTTCTTCTGGATTATTAATGATGATTTCTTCAATGTTGTTATTCAAATCAAAACGATATCTTTTTTCAAAAAATATTTTTTCCACCTTTTTTCTGTTTTCGTCCTGCTGAATGTTCGAAAGGAGCTTGTCAAAATTAAAATCAAATTTTTCGCCATTTTCAATCATAAATCTTAACAATGAATCCCTCAAAAAAACAGGACTCTCTTTTTCTTCAACAAAAGCCTTCTTCCAAATGCTTCTATAAACCAACATCAATCCAATGATTTCCTGGATCAATGTTTCTTTTTTGGTTTTAGGAGAAAAAGTCTCCTCGCCTTTTACGCTCCCCCCTGAAGTGCTTATGATTCTGTCCTTAATACTAGCTTTCTTTAGCATATCAGTCAATATACTTTCCTTTACATCTAAAATTTCCGCTAATTTTTTTAGCCAATGACTCTTGGTTATTTCGTTGGTCAGATTACCAATCATTTCCAATATCTCATCGGTAATATTATTTTTTCCTTCAACCTCATCTTTGTTATACTTGGAAAGATTTTTTTGAAAAAAATATTCCATAGCTTCGGAAGATTTTTCTACAGATTCTTTCAATGCCTGCGGATTGCTTTGCGCCAGCTCAGCCACATCTTTTCCCGATGGCAATTCCACCACTTGAGCATTCACATCTTTTTCAAAACAAAGCTTTAGGCTTTTTTTAGTGGCTATCTCTCCAGCCGTATCCATATCAAAACACATTTTAATCCTATTGGTATATCTTTTTATCACACCCA
>CAZSCF010000016.1:2936-15524 GCA_964605365.1 uncultured Bdellovibrionales bacterium
TCATCCTTTATTCCTCTTTCTCGAAGATAACTTAAAATTTTTGTCTTGCCTGGACCTTCCCAAAGCTGATATTCATAAAATTTTGTTACCAGTTCCAAAATTTCAAAAATTCTGTTTTTGTTGATTTCTGATTTTCCGCCATATTTTCTAAGCTCAACTCCGGCCTTATCTGCCAAAAGTTTTAATGCCTCTTTAAATTCCAATCCTTCCATTTCCATTATGAAGCCAAAAATATCGCCTCCCTTTTGGCAACCAAAACAATGCCAAATCTGTTTTTCTTCGCTCACCATAAAAGAAGGACTTTTTTCATTATGAAAAGGACAACGAGCCTTGAAATTGGTTCCCGCCTTGTCCAGGCGAATGTATTCGCCCAAAATATCCACAATATTAAGTCTATTTTTTATTTCTTCAACATCGGAATTCATCCCGCAGTAAAATTCAAATGGCCCCTGACCAAAAGAATTTTTATATTAAAATCCTTATTTAAGCACATAATTAAACCCCTGAAGTAAGTAAATAATGATAGCTCCTTTGAATCTTACTGCGGGATTCATAGTACATTTACTATATTACAATATCTTTTTAAAGGCAAAAGATGAAAAAAGCATCCTCGCCAGAAAGGATGCTCGAAGGACCAGATTGAAATTTTAAGCTGGCAGTGAAGCAGTGAAAGATAAGCGAGCATTGAAAAATCCAATTTTGCGATTGTCAATTCTGCATTCCGGACAAATGGGCGTTTTCCCTTGTTCGTTTGTTTTATTGTCTTTCAATAAATTGAACAATGGGTCGCCTTCTTTAACCGGAAAGTACCCTCCGCAAAAAATACAATACTCCAAAGTTAACACTTTTTCCATTTCACGCCTCCCAAAAGAACTTTCTTTTATTATACATCAAAAAAGCAAGATCAGTTATACACAGCTACATGCCCCGAATTTCTCTTCTTATGCTTTTAAAATTCGGAATAGTTTTTTTAACCAGATTCCAAAATTTTTTTGAATGATTAAATTCCTCCAAATGGCAAAGCTCATGAACAATAATATAGTCAGAAATTTTTTCTGGCAGCAAGGCAATTTTATAATTAAAACTTAAGTTGCCATTTCGCGAGCAACTACCCCAGCGGGTTTTTTGATTGCGAACGCTAATTTTACCAAATTTAAAGCCGTAGAATCTGTTAAAATAATCTGCCTTATCTGTAGCTATTTTCAGTGCCTTGTTTTTATGTTTCAAAAATTCTTTCTTCGTTGAACGAAAAAAATATTTGTTCCGATGTTTTTGAAAATAATTGAGCTTATCTAGAACCCATCGGGCCTTTTTACGAATAGCTCTTTCGGCGGAACTTTCACCGAAAAATAAAGAATTTGGCAGAGTTACCACCAAGCTTCCCTCACAACTGATTGTCAAACGCATTCTTCTAGCTCTCTTGCTTTTGCGTAGAGTATAACTTATTTTTTGATTATTTATTTCGATTTCCTTTTGCATATTTTTATTTTATCTCAAAATTATCAAAATGAAAATCACTAGCTCATACGTTAGTGATTTCTATCTTGCCGTCTAATAACGGCTAAACGGGATGGCAAAAAAACAACGACTGAGACAGTCGCTGTTTTTTTATTGTTTTTTGCTTCAGTTCGAGTCCCGTTCTCTGGTCGGCTATTTTTCAAACAAACCGATTTTTTTAATGGCTTGAATAAAGCTCTCGGGTCTTACTCAATACTAAAAACTTGATGCGGAAAGGGCGGGATTCTCCGCCCAAGGTGGATGCGCCTCGGGCGCAGAACCTATTTGCGGAAGCGGTGAGATTCGAACTCACGATGCCCGTTAAGACATGCCACCTTTCCAAGGTGGTGCACTCGACCACTATGCGACGCTTCCATATTTCTTCATCCTAATTCCTTTTTATATAACTCTTATTGCCTCGCGATAAAAAAAATTTAATCATCTAGCGGAGTTGCCTCTACTTTCTCAATGATTTCCCTCATCATTTTTACCGCTTCCACTGGGTATTTACCATTGGCTGATTCCCCGGAAAGCATTACGGCATCTACTCTATCAATAACCGCATTGGAAATATCAGAAACTTCCGCGCGAGTCGGGATTGGATTTTCTATCATAGACTCCAGCATTTGCGTGGCTACAATTACCGGTCTATTTTTTTCTTGACACTTGGTTACGATTTCTTTCTGATAAATTATCACTTCGCTTTCCGGCAGTTCAATTCCGAGATCTCCACGCGCCACCATTATCATATCCGAAGCATCAATGATTTCATCGATATTTTTAATCGCTTCTTTTCTTTCTATCTTGGAAACGATTTGCGGTACTTGTTTTTCTTCTCCGTAAAAATGTTTGATTTTCTTGCGTAAATCTTCGACTTCCTGTTGATTGCTTACAAAAGAAAATGCGACAAAATCAACTCCGTTTTGCAAAGAAAATTTCAGATCTTCCATATCTTTCTCCGTCAAAACATCCCCGACCAAAACAGTATCCGGGAAATTTATGCCTTTTCGCGGCTTAATTAAACCACCATTAAGGGCTCTGGCTTTTACGTTTTCATCTTCATCGGCAATAACCCGCAATTTGATTTTTCCATCTTCAATCAATATTCTGTCACCTTTTTTAAAGGTCGAAATTACTCCGGGTTTATCAATGATCAGGCTATTTCTTTTTTTATCGTCTTTTTTATTAATAATGAGAATTTCTTCATCTTTTTCAATTTTAAACGATTCGGAATTGCCTACTCTGATTCTTGGTCCTTGCAAATCAGACATAATTTCAATTTTTATGCCTTCTTCTTTGGAAATTTTGCGAATCAATTCAATGGCTTGTTTGTGCCATGTATAATCATTATGAGAGAAATTAAGCCTTGCTATGTCTACACCTTCTTTTAAAAGTTGCCTCAAAACCTCTTCTGATTCAGAGGCCGGACCGATAGTTGCTACGATTTTAGTTCTTCTTTTATTAGTAGATTTTCTGACAGTATCCATATTTTTAATATTTTTAAACCACATTTAAATCAAGTATATAATAAATAAACTAAAACAGGCAACTTTAAAAAAATGGCCTGTTTTTAAAAGAGACTTATTTTATAATTTCAAATCCGCCGACAAGCGGTAACTTTTTCATTGTTCCTTTGGCAGCGTTAATAATTCCCATAATAGCTATAACAATAACAAAAAGAAAACCGAAAGACAAAATTACAAACCAGCCCAAAATCGGAATAATAGTTCCTGCCACATTAACAATAATGGCAGTCAAAAGAAGAATTAATTGCTGATTGGCATGAAATTTGGCAAAAACACTATTTTTCGCATCTGTTAGCAGTGGAACGAAGAATAAAACAGGAATGATATAGCCAATAATTGCCATGGCCTTGTTTTTTTCCACATCAGATGAATCTACTTTTGATTCAACTGGCACCTGCGGTTGATTTTGATTTTCATTTTCCATTTACCTTGTTGAATAAGACTTGGACCTCTTTTTGCAAGAGATACAAATTTATTTATATTAATTATTATTTTTGCTCAATATTTAAAATTTCATCTAGTATTTCTTGCGGTACAGGATCTCTTTCCGGACTTATGCCAGGATATCTCCAGGCACTTATAATTTTAACCTGTTTCGGAATATTTAACAACTTGCTCTTGCTTTTTACCCTATTAAATTCTGCCTTCGGCAGACCGCGGCCAACCGCGGATTTAGCAGGGCGAATCTGATACATTACCCAAATTTCGCTTGTCCAGGTTTTTTTGCCGTTTTTTGTATGAGTTGAAGTGGGCCCGCCTCGCGTCGACAAGCGGTTTCCGCGAGTCGAGGCGGGCTGCATAACGGCAATAGTATTTTCAACAATTCCCTCTTCTATTCTTTGCGGACTCTTGATAACACGCTTAATTCTTTGCTGACTTAAGCCATAATATTGCATTTTCATCAGTGAATGTTGTGTCCATTGATATTTATCATTTTTTTTCGATGGCTCAAAGCGCATAAAATGGTGCTATTTTATTTCCATTCCCCTAAGTGCTGCAATTCTGTCTTCTGTTGGCGGATGAGTCAAAAAAAGTTTGGAAACTTTTTTTCCCTTGAACGGATTGGCAATATACAAATGAGCGGTAGCACGATTAGCAACTTCTAATTTTTCCGGATCAGTGGAAATTTTTTCCAAAGCCCTGGCTAATCCTTCTGGATAGCGCGTAAGTAAGGCGCCATTAGCATCAGCCAAAAATTCCCTTTTACGAGAAATCGCTAATTGCATTAATACAGCCGCAATTGGAGCCAATATAGATAAGATTACAGCAATCACAATTAAAATAATTTGCAATTGATTGCTTTCGCGATCATTGTCTCTTGATCTTCCGCCCCAGAAAACCCAATTGCGAAACCAATCTGCCATCAGAGCCACAAAACCCACTAAAACCACCACGACTGTCGAAAGCAAAATATCCCTGTTTCCAATGTGCGAAAGTTCGTGCGCGATAACTCCTTCAAGTTCTGACTTTTCTAGCTTGGCAATTATTCCGGTCGTCAAACAAATTACTCCATGCTTAGGATCGCGTCCGGTTGCAAAAGCATTTGGCGCGCTGTCTTCAATAATATATATTTTGGGCATTGGCAAACCAGCCGTAATACATAAATTTTCAACAATATGAAATAATTCGCGATTATTGTCATGATTTATTTCTTTGGCTTTACTCATCGCCAAAACAATTCTATCGCTCCACCAGTATGACCCAAAGCTCATTAGAACCGAAAAAATAACGGCGAAATAAAGAACCGCACTATTATTCATAGCTCCGGCAAAAACATAACCCACACCAATAACAAAAACCAAAAAACCTGTGATATATACCCAGGTAAGTCGCGTATTCTTATCAGCTTGAGTGTATAAAGTCATAAAACATGGAACACACAACATAGAACAATTTATGAAAGCTTGTTTCATACTCCATGCTATATGTTGTAAAATTTAGAATTCAACTTTCACTGGTTCTTTTTCACCTTCTTTGGCTTCAAAAAATTCCCTTTTGGTGAAATTCAGCATGCCTGCAAAAACATTGTTAGGAAAAACTTCAATTTTGGTGTTGAAATCCCGCACATTGCCATTATAGAACCGGCGAGCAGCCTGAATTTTATCTTCTGTATCAGTCAACTCTCTTTGCAATTCCAAAAAATTTTGATTAGCCTTTAGGTCCGGATAGCTTTCTGCTACTGCAAATAAACTTTTAAGCGCCCCGGAAAGCATATCCTCAGCCTCTGCCTTTCCGACCCCAGATCCAATTCCCATGGCCTGAGTTCTGGCAGCTGTTACCTTTTCAAAAACTTCTTTTTCATGCGCTGCATAGCCCTTGACCGTATTGATTAAATTCGGAATCAAGTCATATCTCCTCTTGAGTTGCACATCGATATCACTCCAGGCTTCATCAACCCTGTTTTTGAGTCGGATAAGCCCGTTATAGATAATGATAATCCAAGCAACCAAACCAACTGCAATAATAATTAATATTAGACCCACATTCATATTTTTTCGCATAAAAAACTAAAAATAGTTTTTATGCAATTAGTTTATTACTACTATTAATTATAGTATATTCTTGATTTTTTTTCCATTTATCGTTTTTGAAAAAATATGCTATTATTTTGATGAACATAAATAGTCTTAATAAAAATCTTATGTTAAATTTATCTTCTTATTATGTATTTGCCATACCGATTTTCGTTGGTTTCATTGTGCAGATAACCAAGTTTGTCAATTATTGCCTAAAACATGGATGGAATATTCGTTATGCCATGACTCACGGCCATATGCCATCTGCTCACACAGGATTTGCCGTTTCGGTTATAGCTTCTGTGGGATATTATGAAGGAATTCATTCTGGCGCCTTTGCAGTAGCTATCGCTTTGGCGGTTATTATCATTGATGATGCCGTGCGTTTGCGCATGTATCTGGGCGACCAAGGCAGATACCTAAACATGTTGATTGAACAACTGGATATTGACCAAAAAAAATTCCCGCGCCTTAAAGAAAGGGTGGGACACAGAATCAGTGAAGTTATTGCGGGAGGAATATATGGATTTATTTTGACTATGATTCTTGTAAAAGTTCTTGGATAACTTTTTTTACACTTAAACCCAAAGCTCGGATTTAGGTGACAGGAATTTCCTCTATTTTTTTCAACTCTTCACATATAACACGCTTATCGTTCCAAGGAATTCTTTTTTTGCCAATGGCCATTGTTTCTTCTGCGCCTTTGCCGGTTATAATAATAAAATCTCCGGGCTTTGCAATTCGCAAAGCTTTTTTGATCGCCTCTCGTCTTTCAAAGATTTTCCAAAAGCTTTCTCCTTCGATTTTATTTTTAATACCAGCCGCAACCTCATTGATAATTTGCAAAGGATCCTCATTATAAGGATCTTCATTAGTAACAATAACATAATCAGCCATCCTTGAAACAATCTCCCCCATCATCGGCCTTTTTCCGCGATCTCTTTCTCCGCAAGAACCAAAAACTGCAATAATTTTGGATTTTTTGATATTAATCCGACTAATTAATTCATAGAGTTTTTCCAATGAGTCGGGTGTAACCGCATAATCAATAATTATATTCAATCCTTTTTCGTTCTCAATCTTTTCCATTCTTCCCGGAACTAAAGTTATTTTTTCCAAGGCTGTTTTTATTATTTCTAAATCTATCCCTTCAGAAAGCCCCACACAAGTGGCCGCCAAAGCATTTTCGATATTAAATTTACCTAGTAAATTTAATGTAAAATCAATATCTTGTACCTTAAATTTTGTATGGCGTATTTCAAGTTCAATGTTTTCTGCTTTTATAATTTGGAGCTTGGAATTTGAAAATTGTTTATTGACCACTGAAGCTGTATATCCAAAAATATTTTCGGCGCCGCAATCTAAATATTCTTCCGGCCTCTCCATATCCAAATTAATCACCGCTGTTCTAATGTTTTTAAATAATTTGCATTTGGCTTTTCGATATTCTTCCATGTTTTTGTGATAATCCAAATGTTCCCTGGTTACATTGGTAATCACAGCCGCAGCATATTGAATGCCCCAAGTTCGATATTGATCGAGAGAATGAGAGGAAGTTTCCAAAACCAAATATTCGCACCCGTTTTTAATCGCTTTTTTGATAAATTTTTGTACCTGAAAGCTGGAAAGGGTCGTAAATTTTGTTTTATTTATTTCTTCTTCGTCATTCATCTTAAAATTGATAGTTGAGGCTATTGCTACTTTTTTGCCGGCCTCCTCCAAAATTCTGGCAATCATTTGCACCGTCGTCGTTTTTCCGTTGGTTCCAGTCACTCCGATAATTTTTATCTTTTTTGATGGAAACCCATACCAAACATTAGCTAAAATAGCTTGGAATAAATGGTAAATATTTTTAATAGATTGTGGAACGAGTTTTTTCAACTTGTACATTTCTTTATTCTTTGAATTATTTTATATAAATAATATTTTGATGGATTTATGATTATATCATAACTTCCCGGGAATTCAATTGGTTGCGTATTTGATGAAAATCCCAATTTAAATTTGGTAATTCCTTGCCAACTATTATTCCCTGATTCCTGAATTTTTACTCCTCCAAAATCATAAAAATTATATTTTGCATTTTTAGCATCCAGAACTGCTTGCCATTGCAAAAGATAAGGCGCCATCACATTGCGATATTTGTCATCCGTCGCTCCATGCAAATATATAGTTGTACCGTTATAAAAAACTATTAGATTGGCTGCAATAATTTTACCGTTGTATTCCGCCACATATAATTTCAATATATTCTCCGGAATCGCTTCCAACATTTTCTGATAATAATTGGCTGGATGAAATTTGATGCCTTTTCTGTTTTCTGTCACTCTGACTAATCGCAGAAATTCTTCTACATATTTTTTTTCTTTAGTTTGAAAAACTTTTATGCTCTTCTTTCTGGCTAAATTGATATTGTAACGCGTCTTAGGCTTCATCTCAGCCAGTAATTCTTTTTCTGTTTTTGCAATATCAATAACAAAAATTTCTTTGGGCTGCATATCATGCGGTGCCTTTTGAATTTCATGATTTATATTTTTTTTAATTAAATCTAAAATTTCCTCATTAACTGGGTCAAATCTTATCCAGCCGGCATTTTCTTTTTTGGCTAAATTTATTAAATTTGTCATTCCGGCCTCTGAGCCGAAATCCAATTTATTTTTAGATTCTGAATCAAGTTCAGAATGACAATTTATGATAGGCCCGCGAGGAATATAAAAATAATTGCCAACTATCGGCAGCTTATGTTCAATAATGCTGGCCGAAAATCCCTCATTTTCAACAAAAAAAGTTCGGTGCCCAGCCGCTTCTTGAAATTTCCGCCATTCCTCAGATTGAAGAAAATCTAAATTTTTATTCGAATTATTTGCCATAAAAATGAGCGGGCAAGGAGAGTCGAACTCCTATCTCAACCTTGCCCCGCACTAAAAATCATTTATTTTGAGCGAGATACCAGAATCGAACTGGCGCCCTAACCTTGGGAAGGTCATGTACTGCCACTATACTAATCTCGCATAATTTATTATGCAAAAAATGATTTTAGTGCGGGAATTAGGAAGCTTGCATACTACCCACTGTATTACTCTCGCCAACATTATTTCTTGCCTAAATTTTTGAGCGCCATCTTGATTCTCGCCCCAACATCTTGAATGTCTTTTGGGACCAGCTTTAATGCTTCACGAGCTTCAGCCGCCGAATATCCCATTGATACCAGCGCCTCAATTGCATCCATATTACTCACTGCGCCCTCCTTTTCACTTTCCGACATATCTGCAATCTTATTACCCAGCTCCAAAATGACACGTTCGGCAGTTTTTTTACCAACACCGGAAACTCTGGTCAGAATAGATGAATCCTCATTTAAAATTGCCGTTTTGATTGTTTTGGGCGTCGCCACAGTCAAAATTCCCAAGCTCGCCTTTGGTCCAATGCCAGAAATGGAAATCAAAAGCTCAAACATTTCTAATTCTTCTAATGTCAAAAATCCATACAGAGCCAGCGTATCTTCACGAACATAGGTGTGAACAAAAAAAGCAATTTCTTCTTTACCGGCTATTTTTCCTAAAGTATATGGCGTAGCAAAAATTTTATAGCCCACACCATTCACATCTATAATGACATAATTATCTTTAATGTATTCAATTTTTCCTTTAATTTTTGCAATCATAAATTAAATTGTTACATTGCTAAATTGTTACATTGTTAATATTTAGAGAATCTTTAAGATCAAAGATACTTTTAAGCCATTTAATAATTTAACTATATCAGTCATTTAATTCTAGCATTTTCCCATGTTCTTGCCAAAAATCAAATGCCATGGTATAAAAATAAGGCTACTTTAATGCTCTCAACAATTTAGCCCGCCTACCGACAGGTAAGCAATTAACAATTTAGCAATTTAATATTATGCCAATTAAGAAATCAGCTAAAAAATACATGCGCGTAACTGAACGCAAAACCGAAAAAAACAAGAAGACCAAAGGTCTTTTCAAAAGTGCTATCAAAAAAACTCACGAGTCTATCCAAATCGGAAAAAATGACGAGGCCAAGGAATGGCTCAAAAAATCCATCAAAGCTTTAGATAAAGCCGCACAGAAAAAAGTTATTCACAAAAACACCGCGGCCAGGAAGAAGTCTAGGCTCAATAAGATCGTCAAAGCCGCTGTGAAGAAATAATTTACTTCAGATCAACTAAAAAATCCTTGCAAAAGGATTTTTTAGTTGCTTTGCCATTCCGGACTCGATCCGGAATCTCTTTGGATCCTGAAACAAGTTCAGGATGACAAGAAGTAAAGTTTATAATTCTGCTACGAATTTATCAAGTGCCAAATGAATATTAATTTTCCCTGTTTTGATTTGCATGTCTAAATCGGCTAGTTTTTGATAAATTATTTTAAGTTTTTGCAAAGGAAAATTTTTAGTTTGAGCAAAGCTTTTGCGAATAACAAAAGGGTGCATCTTGGTAAGACGGGATATTTCATATTCATTAGCTTGATAATTTTCCCTTAAATCAGCCACTTTTAGCAGGTTGCGGAATTGATAAACGAACATAGAAAAAATATAGAAAGGATCTTCGCCTTTATTTATGTGATCATGCAACAATTTAACAGCTTCCTTCTTGTTATTATTTGCCAAAGCATCAATAGTATTGAAAATATTGACATCTGCTTCGGACTTCACCAATGTTTCAACATCTTTTTCCTCAATAATCTTATTTTCGCAAAAATTAACCAACTTCTGAATTTCTTGCTCCAAAGAAAACATATTGCCTCCGGTAAAGAGAATTAATTTCGCCAAAGCACCCCTGGAGATGCCACTTTTTTCATTTAAACTCTTTATTCTTTTGACAATCCAGGTATCTAGCTTTGTTCCGGATAATTTTTCGAAGTTCTGTTTCTTTATTTTGTTTCCCAATGATTCAAAAAGTTTGTATAAAGCATTATTTTTTTTGGGATTTTCTTTTTCCAAAAAAATTATAACCAGATCTTCATCTTTAATTAATTCCTCTTTTCTTTTTTTCAAAAAATCCAACATTTCTTTCTGGTTGGCTGCTAAGGCTTCCGTTATTAAATTTTTAACAATTACCAATCTTTTGGGCGCTAAAAGATTAGCTGTTGTAAAAGCATTCGAGACATCTTTAATGTTGACACTTTCATCAAAATCAAAAACGGACAATCCGGAAGAAGAACTGTCGCTTTTGAAAAATTTATTTTTTATTTCTGCTGTTTTTTGGCTGGATCTGAAATAATCTTCACCAAATAAAAATATAATCATAAACTAAACTGTTGGTGTCCACCTTAAGGCCTGACCCGGATCAATGATTTCAACCCAAATTTGTCCTGGAACAAATTTGATTTCCTGCCCCGACTCGTCATAGAAAAATAATCTGCTATCCGCCTTGCTTTTGTCTTTTTTCCAAGTTCCCTTATATTCTTTACCGTTCATATAGTAAAAAGCTGAACCAGAATCATTTTGATCATACCAAGGTTCGCCTATCTGCACATTCACATATTGCTCACCGACTTTGATCGGAGCAGCATCAGCTACCAAAACTACCACATTTTTAGGAGCAACTCGTTGCTTGTTGTTTCGATCAGTATCGGCAACTCCTCCCCAGCTCCTAAGATATGAATTGCTGGCCTTATCATAGTCATATTCCACATCGTAAGGTTTGGCAAAAGCCACTCGCAAATTTCCACCGCTTGGTCTTTGATCTTCTGCTGCCTCTGCTTGATGGGGATAACCGGAAAATTTATTTTCCAAGCTATACCCGAAGTCCTTAGCTCCTTGTAAAATTGTGGCGAATTTGGCATAACCAGAATCCACACCTCTATCCATGCCCTCTTTTCTAAAACAATATTGTCCGGCTGATTTGCCTGCATCATTATTACAATTCATATTATTTATGATACCTTGGTCCAAAAGAGCCTTAAATTCTTCTATATCAGCTCTGCCCCAATGAACATAGATAGCATCCAAACTTTTGGCTATATGAACAAAGTCATGTCTAGCGCTGCGTAGCGATCCGATTTCTTCAGGACTATTGCAGCTATAAATCCCCATAAGCCTAGTTATACTTCCATAAACAGCAGGCATTTCAACTACCATATCTGCCTGTGAAAGACCAGCTAATGGACGGGCTGCTACATCAGCCGGCTGCATAAAAGCAATCGGACGACGATTCCAATTCTCACAAGCCAACCCGGAAATTGGATTCACATTTCCCTCATTGGCGACAGGATATTTTTGATCACTTGTCTGATCCAAATTTATCTTTTTTACCGCCGCCTTGTTTCTGTTTTTGTAAAAATAAAAAGATCCTCCGGCAATAATAAGGATAATCAATATGCCAACTATTTTTTGTTTTTTGCTCATATTTCATATTGCCTGCCTACGGCAGGTAGGTTAAATTGTTAAATTGTTAAATTGTTAAAAAATGCAGAAAAAATATTTCAAACCATTTAACAATTTAGCCATATAGCAATTTATTTTTGACATTCAGAACAATAAAAAACACTTCTTTGACCTAATGTAATTCGCTTGATTATTGTACCACATTCTGGACATTTTTTTCCAGCTTTGCGATAAACTCTTAGCGCTTTTTGAAAATTCCCTGGAGCACCAAAGGTATCACGATAATCACTGTCCGATGTTCCTCGCATTTTTATGGCTTTTTTCAGGACTTTTTTGATAGCTTTATAAATATTACCTGCTTCTTTTTCGGAAAGCTTTTTATTTCTGCGTTCCGGATGAATTCCAGCTTCAAACAAAATTTCACTACGATAAATGTTTCCAATGCCACTCATGAGTTCCTGATCCATCAAAATTATTCCAATTTTTTTCTTAGGATATTTTTTCAAGATTTCAGTAAATTTCTGTAAAGTAAAACTTTTGTCCATCACATCAATCCCCAATTTTTTTATTTCTGAAAGATTTTTTATTTTTTTCGTATCAGCCAAAACAATCTTAGCAAATTTTCTCACATCCGAAAATTCCATTACTAGCTCTCTTTTATCTTTTTTGAGGGTCCAGATGTGGTGAATATATTGATT
>CAZSCF010000017.1:0-15266 GCA_964605365.1 uncultured Bdellovibrionales bacterium
AGGAGGTGATCCATCCACAGCTTCCGCTACGGATGCCTTGTTACGACTTCACCCTTATCATCGATCCCACCCTGGTCCCTGCTTTGAAACAGGGCCTTCCGGTGTTACCGACTCTCTTGGTGTGACGGGCGGTGAGTACAAGATCCGAGAACGTATTCACCGTAGCATTCTGATCTACGATTACTAGCGATTCCGGCTTCATGAGGTCGAGTTGCAGACCTCAATCCGAACTGAGACCACTTTTTTGGGATTAGCTCCGTCTTACGACTTGGCAACCCTTTGTAATGGCCATTGTAGCACGTGTGTTGCCCAGGGCGTCAAAGGGCCACGCTGATTTGACGTCATCCCCGCCTTCCTCCCAGAACCCAAGCCACGAATCACATAGCATAAAACATAAAACAAATTTGTTTTATGCTCCATGTTCCATGTTTCATGAATTCGGTTCTGGGCAGTCTCGCGTGACACATATAACACGCGATAGGGGTTGCGCTCGTTTCCTGACTTAACAGAACACCTTACGGCACGAGCTGACGACAACCGTGCAGCACCTGCCTAGCACCCTCGAAGGCTTGTGTATTTCTACACAATGCAGCTAGGTTTCAAGCCCTGGTGAGGTTCCTCGCTTAGAATCGAATTAAACCACATGCTCCACCACTTGTGCGGATCCCCGTCTATTCCTTTGAGTTTTAAGCTTGCGCTCGTACTTCCCAGGCGGCATACTTAACGCGTTAGCTACGACACCAGGAGGGTCGATTCTCCTAATGCCCAGTATGCATCGTTTAGGGCGTGGACTACTGGGGTATCTAATCCCATTCGCTACCCACGCTTTCGCATCTCAGCGTCAGAACAGTACCAATCAAATGCCTTCGCCTTTGGTATTCCATATGATATCAACGCATTTTACTGCTACACCATATGTTCTATTGATCTCTTACTGTCTCTAGTCTTACCGTTTCAAATGCAGTTCTCGAGTTGAGCTCGAGGATTTGACATCTGACTAATAAGACCGCCTACATGCTCTTTACGCCCAATAAATCCGGATAACGCTTGAGGCCTCTGTATTACCGCTACTGCTGGCACAGAGTTAGTAGCCTCTTATTCATAAAGTACCATCATTACATTTTTCCTTTATAAAAGCGGTTTACAACCCAAGGGCCTTCTTCCCGCACGCGGCGTCGCTCGTTCACGCTTTCGCGCATTGACGAATATTCTCGACTGCAGCCTCCCGTAGGAGTTTGGGCAGTGTCTCAGTCCCAATGTTGGGGGCCGCGCTCTCACGCCCCCTACCCGTCATAGCCTTGGTAGTCTTTTACACCACCAACAAGCTGATAGGACACAGGCCACTCCAAAAGCGATAAACCCCGCACCAAATGTTCATACTTAAAATTACAAATGACCATTTAGCCGCAACCAAATTGCACAAGCATTTGGTGCGGGGCAAATCTTTAGTCCGTAGACCATATCGTGTATTATTTCGGATTTCTCCGAGTTATTCACGACTTCTGGGAATGTTCCTATGCATTACTAACCCGTTTGCCGTGGGCCTAAACCCACTCGACTTGCATGCCTTATCCACGCCGCCAGCGTTCATCCTGAGCCAGGATCAAACTCTCAAAAAATGAGCTTGCAATTTTTTTGAGAGTCCTGACGAAAGTCAGGACCTCGCATAATATCGCTTGCTTTATTTGAAGAAATTTAATTCTCTAATTTGAATATCCGCCATAGGCGGATGCTCAATTTTGTAGCTGCTCGCTTACGCTCGCAGACAAAATTGGCAGACTCTTTTTTGTCATCTTTCGATGACAAGGACTAATCGCAAAAAACCACGATTTTATCCAAATCTTTGATTTGGTTATAAAATCAGGTCCCGAACTTGTTTCGAGATCTAAAACCAAATCCGATTTTTCACGATTATTTTACCCCGTTAAATTGCGATAGCAATATTTAACTGGGGTTATTTGCTGATTTATCCCACACTTTTATAAATAGTGCGGGAACATATTCATTTTTCAAAGTTCATCGTAACTGCAAATTATTTTTACTGTCATCCTGGACTCGATCCGAGATCTAATTATTAGATCCTGAAACAAGTTCAGGATGACAACAAATTTTCATAACTGCAAAGTGATAAAGAAAAATAACATTGTATTTTTCTTGACTTACTTTGAAGTTTTAAAAAATGTGATAAATGCCATTTGTTCTCCATGGAGTGGCGAAATCCGTTTTTCACCCGCCAAAAAAATTTAGGAGGCGTTATCGCTAATGGCATTTATCACAACAAACAAAGACAACTGAACATGAGTCGACTCCGGATAGATCGACCCAAAAAAACCGTTAAAGTTTTTGTAGCGCGGGGAATATTGTATCCCCCTGAAATTCCGGATACTACCTGCTCAGCAGTCTTGAGATTCAATGAACAAAAAACACATCTTTTCACACAAAAAATCATGTAAAAAGATGTATTTTCTTGCCCCGTAGTGAGCTTCGCTCTGCTGCTAGGGATTCACCCGCACTTAAATCAATTTTAGGTCAATTTAATAGCTTGCTTTTTTTGTTGTTAAATATATTATTTTCGCCCAAGGCGAATAAATTCCAAAAACTTTAAATCACTTGTTCAGTTTAGCCGAATTCAAAAAAGTTGTCAATACCCTCAAAAAGATATTTTTTACCCTCAAAATTTAAGCCTTTTTTTGGATTACATCCATTCCTTCCGGCATGTATTTTTTGAGGACTTCCGGAATTTTTACGCTGCCGTCTGCTTGTTGATAATTTTCCAAAATAGCAATCATGGCTCGAGTCGAAGCTACGGCCGTACCATTAAGCATGTGCAGAAAATTTTTATCCCCATCAGCTTTTTTATATTTTATATTCAATCCTCTGGATTGATAATCTGTGCAATTGGAAGTTGAAGTTATCTCCGCCCAATCGCCCATCTCGCCTTCCTTGTTCGGCTTACCCGGCATCCAAGCTTCCAAATCAAAAGTTCTAATGGATGGTCCGCCCAAATCAGCTGTACAATGATCAATAACTCTAAAAGGAATACCCAGTCCTCTGAAAATTTCTTTTTCGATTTCCAAAATTTCCTTGTGAGCTTCTTCGCTTTTTTCCGGCATCACATATTGAAACATTTCCACTTTCACAAATTGATGAACTCTAAAAATGCCCTTGGAAAATTTAGAATAAGCTCCGGCTTCGGTACGATAGCAATGAGAAACAGCTACATATTTTTTCGGCAAATCCTTTTCATCAATAATTTCATTCATATGATATCCGCCCATGGTAATCTCAGCCGTCCCGATTAAACTTAAATCAGAATTTTCAACATTGTAAATTTGTGTTTCTTTTCCACGAGGATTAAACCCTAATCCTTCCAAAACTTCTTTTTTGGCTAAATCAGGCGTAGCAAAAGGAACAAATCCATGTTTAAACGCAACATTTAGAGCATAGTTTATAAGCGCTTGTTCCAGAAAAACTAATTCATTTTTAAGATAGTAAAATTTAGCTCCACTAACCTTAGTTGCTCTTTCAAAATCAATAAGATCCAGATTTTCTGCAATCCGCACATGGTCAAGCGGTTCAAAATTAAACTTTAATGGCTTCTTAACCACTTCTATAACCGGATTGTTTTCTTCATTTTGACTGACCAAAACTTCTGGATGCGTCATATTTGGAATTTGCAGCAAAAGCTCTCTGTGCATAGCTGAGATTTCCTCCAATTCTTTTTTGGCCTCATCGGTCCTACTATTGGTCGCCTTGCCTTGCTCAATCAATTCTTTTCTTTCTTCGCTATTGGAAGATTTCACCAAATCATTCAGTTTATTTTTTTCCGCTTGCAATTCTTCAACGTATTGTAAAGCATTTTTTCTTTTTTCATCCAACAGCAAAAGCGCATCAATGTCGCACTTAACATTTCTGTTTTGACAGTTTTTTTGGACAGCTTCTTTGTTTTCTCGGATAAATTTGATGTCTAGCATTATTTTAACAATGATGATTTATATTTTTTCGGATAATATGATTTTAGCCTAATTATGCGCGTTTTGTCCAATTTAAATTCTTTTAATTTTTTCCTCAATTCTTCCGTGAAAGATTTCTGATCATACCCCAGACCAATCACATCGGGTCTGTATTTTTTTATAACGGAATATTTATTTCGCAAATTTCCCAAAATTATTTTGTCAGCCAAACCGCTTTTTTCAATCGCTATCAATCTTTTTTTCTCATTATTTCTTGGCTTATTTTTTTTGACGGCCAAAACCGTCTTGTCTCGCGCTACAATCACAATCAAATATTCTCCCCATTTCCGCGCTTGCTGTAAAAAGTTTTCATGACCTTTATGAAAAATATCGAATGTCCCAAAAACCATTACTCTCTGAAGGTTTTTTTTCATCTACTTTTCGCAAGAAATCGTAGGCTTTTCTACAGAAGGATTGCCGTGCCTGACCCATTGGCCGTTTTGGCAAATCCAATCATCTTCTCCGCTTAAAAATCTTGCGCTTAAAATAATTATTGCTACCGCTAGAAGAATTAAAAAAATTATATAATGACATTTTTTCATATTTTTTATTTCTCCTTCACAGCTGGGAAGGTGGTTATTTCGCGAACAGATCGGTTCATTAAAAAAGAAAATAATCTTTCCGAAAACCCGCAGCCAAAAGCCGGTGGCATGCCATATTCCAAGGCTTCCACAAAATCTTCGTCCAACATTTGGGCTTCTTTGTCGCCAGCTTCACGCGCTTTCATTTGCTCCATAAATCTGTTTCTTTGATCAATTGGATCATTCAGTTCGGCAAAAGCATTACAAAGCTCACTGGCTCCGGCAATGATCTGAAAACGCAAAACCTTTTTAGGATTTTCTGGATCAATTTTAGCCAGAGGTGAAACAGCCAATGGATGTCCAACCAAGAAAGTCGGTTGAATTATTTTTTTGCGAATGGTTTTTTTGTAAATCGTATCAATCATTTTGCCTAAGCCATAACCTTTTTCATATTTAATTTTGAGTTCATCTGCCTTCGCTTTCAGGGTTTCAATGGACAAATCTAATCCCAAATCCAATCCTGTTTCTTTTTTAAATTCGGCAAAATAATCCATTACTGCAAAATCTTTGGACCAATCAATCTTGTTGCCTTCATATTCATGTTCGTAGCTACCCAAAATTTTTTGCGCAATTTCTTTAAATAGCTTTTGCGTAAAATCCATGCCTCTTTGTAAATCAGCATAAGCCCAATAAAATTCCATGGAATCAAATTCCTGAAGATGCTCGCGATCAACACCTTCATTGCGAAAAACTCGTCCGATTTCAAAAACTTTTTCATAGCCTCCGACCAAAAGTTTTTTGAGCGGCAATTCCAAAGAAATACGCATAAAAAAATTCTGGTCCAATGCGTTATGATGCGTCACAAAAGGTTCCGCGTCAGCTCCACCCGGAGTATGCTCAAAAACAGGATTTTGTATCTCTAAAAAACCTTCTTCAAATAAAAAGTTTCTAATAGATTGCCAAAAAATATTTTTTTTGCGGAAAAGTTCTCTGACATTTTTGTTCATCATTAAATCCAAATATCTTTTGCGAAGCAGCACTTCCGTATCCTTAAGACCATAATATTCCGTTGGAACAGGTCTGATGTTTTTGGATAATATTTTCCAATCTAAAACTTCCAAAGTTTTTTCGTCCTGTTTGGTTTTGAAAAGTTTGCCGGTCGCTTGCACAAAATCGCCAATTTCAATATTCCTGACAAACAACTTATATTTTTCTTCGTCCATATTTTTCTTATTGAGAAAAATCTGAATTTTGCCCTCACCATCCTCAATATGCGCAAAGGTCGAACCTCCCATTGGACGAAAAGATTTTACTCTGCCAACCAAGGTTATTTTTTTATCTTGCAGCTTATCAAAATCTTTCAGCGCCTTAGCATTAGTCATCGTTCTGGCTGTCTTTTCTGGATAAGTTTCCATACCAGAATCCTGAATATTTTTCAACTTGTCTAATTTTGTTTTGAGAATAGATTCCTTCATTGTATTGAATAAATTAACCTTTTAAAGTCTTCGCTTTAACACTAAAAATTATATCCCGTTTAAAGCAAATAATCAAATAAAAAAAGCTCCGGAAAAACCAGAGCTTCATCAAGAATGCTTTTTTATTTTACGTCTAAAATAGTATATTTTACAGTTCCTGCCGGCGTCTCAACCTGGACTTTATCATTTTTCTTAGCTCCGATAAAAGCTTTGCCCATTGGAGATTCGTTGGAAATTTTCATTTCATCAGGACTAGCTTCGTTGGAACCCACAATTTGAAATTCCATTTCACTGCCATTAAATTTAACTTTTACTTTGGATCCCATTTGGACAATGCCTAAATTACTATTGTAAGAAACTACGGTTGAATCTTTTAGCATAAATTCCAACTCGGCAATTCGCGCTTCATTTTCAGCCTGTTGCCTTTTGGCTTCACTGTACTCAGCATTTTCACTAAGATCTCCCTGCTCCTTAGCTTCCTTAATTGCATTGGCAATATTTTGCCTGATGGCAACTCGCCTATTTTCCAGTTCTTCCTTAATTTTTTTAAGTCCTTCTTTGGTTATAAATTTCGTCATAACTTCTTAAAATTAAAATCTTAAAATTAAAAATTGTAAGGCAAATTGTATCATAAAGTAGAATGTTGTCAATAAAGCCGGAGAAAAAAATACGATCAAAATGTGTTTATTCTCTTTTGCTAAAATACCAGTCAAAAACTTCTTTTGTAACCGGTACGCCGCTCGAACTGCCTTCGCCGCCACCCTCCGCCAAAACAACCATGGCTATTTCCGGATTTTCGTAAGGCGCGAAAGAAATAAACCAGCCATGAGTCTTGTTTTCCGTTCCAAACTGCGCCGTACCTGTTTTTCCGGCCACTTCAACAGGAAGAGTATTTAGTGATCTGGCCGATCCCTCAGTAACTGTTTGCCGCATACCTTCTTTTACTACTTTAAGAATTTCGCCGGAGACAAAATCTTTTCTAATAATTTCAGATCTTATTATTTTTTCTTCACCATTACTTTTTTTTATTTTATTCACAAGGCGAGGAGAATAAAGCGTTCCGCCATTGGCAATAGCTGCCGTATAATTAGCTAGCTGTAATGGCGTAGCAGTAATAAATCCTTGCCCGATAGCCGAATGATATGAATCCCCAATATACCATTTTTCACCTACCACATCTTTTTTCCATTGTTCGCTTGGAATAAAGCCGCTTTTTTCGCTCGGTAAATCAATCCCTGTCATTTCCCCAAAACCGAATAAATTTTCATATTTTTTCATTCTATCCATTCCAAGTCCCCCAATACCGCCATAGCCTCCGCCAAGAGCATAAAAATATACATCACAACTTTCCGCAATAGCTTTTTTCATATCAACCGTTCCATGGGTTTTCCAATCTCCAAAGCGCCAAGCGCCTACATAAATAGCTCCGTTACTATCATTTACGGTAGTTTCCGGAGTAATAATTCCTTCAGCTAAAGCAGCCACGGCCACAGCCGGCTTTAAAGTTGATCCTGGAGGGTATTCGCCATTTACCGCTCTGTTAAAAAGCGGCAAATTTTTATCTTCGATTAACTCTCTGTACTCATTGCTGGAAATACCTTTAGCAAACAGATTATTATCGTAACCCGGAAAGCTCACCATAGCCAAAACTCCTCCGGTTCGCGGATCAATCGCAACTGCTGCTGCTGTTTTCGTGTTGCTTTTCTCCAGATAGACTGTAAGACTATCGAATATTTTTTTCTGCAAACCTTCGTCAATATTTAAAATCAAATCGCTTCCCGGTTCAGGATTTATTACTCCCAAATCCTTTTTGATATTTCCCATTGAATCCACTTCCACCTGTCTTGAGCCGTGCGCACCGCGCAATTCTTTTTCATATTGCTTTTCCAACCCGGCTTTTCCAATATAATCCGTCATATAATATCTTGGGTTTACATCTAGCTCATTTTTGGTTATTTTACCGTCATAGCCGACAAAAGAAGAAAAAATCAAGCCATTTTCATACTTTCTGATACCAGAATTTTCCAGAACCAAACCTGGCAATTGCTTGTGTTTTTCCGCCAATATCAATATTTGGTCTTGATCAATATTTTCCTTAATTAAAACGGCACTTACGGACTTCTTTGGCTGATTATTTACAAAAGATAAAATTTTATCTTTTTCTAATCCTAAGATACTGGCTATTTTTTCTATTACACTATTTCTTTCACTGGAATCTTCTGGTAAATCGCTGGGTACAATCACAGCGTCAACACTAGGCGCGTTATTTACCAGAATGTTTCCAAATTTATCAAAAATTTTTCCTCTTGGTGCTTTTAGAATAACCATTCGGATACGATTATCCCTGGAAAGCTCTGCGTAATAGCTGCCTTTTATTATATCCAGATAAAAAACCCGACTCAGAAGAATTCCAAAAAAAATCATTCCTATGATCCAAACAATTTCAAGATTTTTTTTCTTAAAAGGCCTTTCAATAATAGCCTCTTCTCTTTCCGTAATAGTCATTATGGAATCTTCTATTTCTATGCCTTTTTCTATTCTTTTGTTTCTTAAATATCTCCTGAACATAAGTCCTTGTTTGTAGTGGTCCGACCACTACAGAATATCTTACTTAAATGCTTTCATTCCGGAACAGTACGAATCGAGGTATTTAGTAAACTTCGTTAGTGGCCAATAAATTAAGCTAAAAATTATCAGATTGAACAGGAGTTTTAAAAAGATATCCTTCCCCAGAAATAAGCTAACATTATAATGAAGATTACTTTTAGAAATTATTACACCGAATATTGCTAGAATCCAATCATTAAGAATAGTCCCGATAATTATTATTCCGAATATCGTCAAAAATTTCCAGATCCCATGTGTCACCAATATTTTTCTGGACAAAAAACTTGAAACAAAGGCCACCAAAACAAAAACGAAAACATTCAACCCTAAAGGCGCAAAATATGACATATCAAGTATAATTCCGCTTAAAACAATCCAGATTAAAATTTTAAAAAAATCTACTCGCATTGCCGCAAAAATAACTATGATCAATAACAAATCCGGAATATTCTCTGAAGAAAAAAAACGCGGCAAAAAAGAAGTTTGTAAAGCCGCAACAACAAAAATGGCTATGAAAATAAAAATGTTTCGAAGCATAAAGTATCATCAATCAACAATTAACCATTCCCCATCTTCTGCTTTTTATTTATAAATTATTGTTTTTTAATGACCGACACTGCCCTTAAATCAGAATATCTTACCCTGGGAATGATAACGGCTTGTTGAAAAAGTTTATCTGATGTTGTTCTAAAATTTTGAATTTTTCCAACAAAAAGACCCCTCGGTACATCTCCACCAAGACCTGATGTAATAATATCATCTCCATTATTTAAAACTTCTTCCTGGGAAACCAGATCTAAAAGTATGCCCAAACCATATTCTCCCCGCAAAACTCCTTTGGCTTCGGTATTTAAATCCAAAACATTTACAACGCTCGTAGAATTAGTTAAGAGACTTACTTTGGAAGAGCCCCCGCTTACCTCTTCTATTTTACCCACTAAGATTCCGTCTGAAACAACAACAGGCATGCCAACAGAAATCCCAGAAGAACTACCCTTATTTATCATAATCCAGTTCCCCAATCTTTGCGGATCCTGACCGATAACAAAGGCATTTTCAAGATCAAACTTATTTTTTGGAGAAAGCCTTAATTGTTCTCGCAAAACCTCATTCTCTTTTTTTTCCTCTTGCAACATAGCTACTCTGGAAATTAAAAAATTGTTTTCTTTTAAAAGCTTTTCATTTTCATTTTTTAAATTCGAAATAGAGCCTAGAAAATCAATAAGCCCTTTGACATCATTGCCAATCGAAGAAAAAACGCCCTGAAAAATATAGTTAGTCCTGGCAAAAACTTCTCGAAAAGGACTAAATATTTTTCTTGGATTCCAAACAATCAAAAAAGCGAGGAATATTAAGATGGCCAGAACTTTTAGAAATTGTTTTGTAAAAAATTTTTGAGGCATAAGCCTTTTAAGCGACAAAGTCCAAATTTCAAAGTTCATTTTTTTGGATTTTGAAATTTGGATTTTGAAATTTATTTGTATGATTCTTCGTGCTGATTTTCAACCAATATTTCTCGGAGAGATTCAATGTCTTCTAACACGATTCCTGTACCACGCACAACAGCTGTAAGAGGATCTTCCATCATGCGAACCGGCATTTCGGTTTGATCGGCCACCAGTTTGTCCAGACCACGAATTAAGCTTCCCCCGCCAGCCAAAATAATTCCCTTTTGCATAATATCAGCCAAAAGTTCCGGAGGAGTTTCCTCGATAGTTGTTCGAATGTTATTAACAATAATTTTAATTGAATGAGAAAGCGCTTCACGAACATGTTCGTCATTTAATGTAATTTCCTTGGGAAGCCCGGAAACAAGATCGCGTCCACGAACTGGAATTTGCATTTTTTCTTTTTGCGGATAAGCACTTCCTATGGCAATCTTGATGTCTTCAGCTGTTTTTTCTCCAATTAAAAGATTGAAGTCGTCGCGACAATAGCGAATAATATCTTCATTCATTTCATCCCCCGCAATACGCAAATTTCTGGAAGCCACAACTCCTCCCAAAGAAATAACCGCAATATCAGTCGTTCCACCCCCGATATCTACTACCATATTCCCAGCCGCTTCCTGCACGGGAAGTCTGGCTCCAATAGCTGCCGCCATAGGCTCATCAATAAGATAAGCCTCTCTGGCGCCGGCATTAATCGTCGCATCGATTACGGCTCTTTTTTCAACTTCGGTTACATCGGACGGAATTCCTACGATAATTCTTGGTCGGGAAAAAAAAGAAAAACTGTCGCGATGGACTTTGTCAATAAAATATTTAAGCATCTGTTCCGTTACCTCGAAGTCACTTACCACACCATCCACCAATGGCCTGTTGGCAACAATATGTCCCGGAGTCTTACCAACCATCTTTTTAGCTTCCTTGCCGATAGCCAAAACCTGCCCGGTTTTTTTGTTGATCGCCACAACCGAAGGCTCATTAATAATGATTCCTCGGCCCTTAACATAGACAAGAGTATTGGCTGTGCCAAGATCAATTCCGATATCCTTGGAAAGATTTCCAAACATTTTTCCAGTTAATTTTTTGAAAATTTTACTTATTTTTATCATTAATTTAAAAACAAAAAAACAATCGCAATAAACGCTTTAAAATAACTTTTTGTTTTTATTTTTTTAGCAAGAGTACCGCGATTCTTTCCTATCTATGATACATTTCCTGAAACACATTGTCAAAAAGATTAGCTCCATTTACAAAGTTTTGAAAAATAAGCATTTCATAAATTTTTCGTATGCTAAAAAATGTTATTTCCAAAATGTTGCTAAAAGTTCGCGAGTAATAATAAAAATCATTAACATAATTAAAGCGAAAAAACCGACTGTATGAAAAAATTGTTCGGTTTTTTCCTTTACCGGCCGACCTTTAATTTTTTCGATAATTACAAACAATATTCGGCCGCCATCCAATGCTGGAATTGGCAATGCGTTCATAATTCCCAAATTCACACTGAGAAGAGCAGCAAATTGAATCACATAAATATATCCGAGTCTTACAAAATCTCCCGTCAAATTAAATATTTTAACTGGTCCGGCAATTTCCAATCCGGCTGGAGCTTTCCAAACAAGAAAACTTTTTAGCGCCTCATAAAGAACGATAAAAATAGCCAAAAAAACTTCTTTTAATTTCAATAGCCCGAGCCAGGGAGCTTGATACCAAGGATATTTGACAATAGAAACCTGCGCAAGTTCAATTCCCAAGCTACCTTGTCCTTCGGGGGCATTAACTCGCGGGACACCTTTCAAATTCATGGCTTCTTTCCCGCGCTTTATCTTCAAAGCAACCTCTTGTCCCTTAAAATTCCCAATATAATTTTGCACATCCTCGACAGTATTTATCTGAATTACGTTTCCGTCTGACAATGTTTGTGTTTTGAAAATTTCGTCTCCAGGTTTTAACCCCATTTGCTTGGCCGGAGATTCATCTATCACATTGATTATCTGTACACTTGGACCATTTTCAACCGCTTCTGGATTCCCGACAACATAACCGACTGAGTATAAAAACCAAGCCAAAATAAAATTCATTATGACTCCAGCTGCCAAAACCTTTGCCCTGACCCAAGGTTTTTTTGAGGCAAAACTATCAGCCTCTTCTTTTTCTTCGCCATTTTCACCTTTGATTTTTACAAAACCGCCCAACGGTATCCAATTAAGCGAATAGATTGTATTTTTCGATCCAATTTCTTTATTGCCCCAAATAAATTTCCATTTATTTTCAACTCTGACAAAACCTCCGATTCTTGGAGGAAAACCAAAGCCAAACTCATCTGTTTTTATTCCGTTTCTTCGCGCCACCACAAAGTGACCAAGTTCATGAGAAAAAATAAGAATTCCTAAGATTAATATAAAAACCAAAACAATTATTATCGACATTTTTTCGATTTTAAAAAATTATATCGTCATTACATCTTGTTCTTTTCTGACACGGATATCCTCTATTTTTGCATTGTATTCATCAACCATTTCTTGTAATTTATCTTTGCCGATGAATTTATCATCTTCTCCGATCCTGCCATCTTTTTCCATTTTTTGAATTTCATCCCAGGCATCCTCCCTGTGTTTTCGCAAAGCAATTCGCGCATTTTCAGCCTTTTGATTAAGAAGCTTGATAAGTTCTTTTCTTCTGTCTTCGGTTAGCGCCGGAATATTAATTCGAATTACCTGGCCATCATTATTAGGATTCAGATTTAATTGAGATTCTCGAATGGCTTTTTCAATGTTTACCAAATTGTCTTTATCCCAAGGCGTAATTGCAATTGTCCTTGGCTCTGGAACTGTAATGTTGGCTACTTGTTTGAGTGGTGATTTTGCGCCATAATAATCCACCAGTAAATTTTCAACCAAAGCGGTCGAGGCTCTGCCTGTTCTCACCTGATTTAATTCTTCCTTGAAATGCTCCAATGACTTTTCGATTTCCGGTTTCTTTTTTTCGATAATTTCCTTAATCATAGTCTAAATTGTTAAATTGTTATATTGCTAAATTATTAAATGATATGTTTTAAAGCTACAAACCATCAGCTACCAACGAATTTATTTACTCGTTCCCAAATAAATTATTTGCGGATCAACCGGGCTATATTTTATAATCCTCACTGATTTTGTATCAGTCAATTGAAATGGTGCCCAATTAACACCCTGATCATTCGACTTATAGGTAGTTCTGGCTGCTCCATAAATAATTTCAGCTGAATTTCCTTGTTTAATTGCCACGGATGTTACGGGAAAAATCTGCGAATCACTCAAGGTTTTGATTTTTTCCCAATTATTTCCCGTGTCTTTGCTCCTGAGAATTCCCGTGCTACCAACAGCATAAAGCCAGCCGGTATTATTGGTATCACTTTCAACTAAATTAAAATCATTATTATTGCCGGATGTTTTGGAGATTTCCTTGGTAATATCTTCCGCGTTTATGCCGCCTTCCCTGCTGCGATATATTCCCTGCTTTTGCAAATTAAAATACACTAGATTGCTATTGCGACTATCCAAAACTACCTGCAAAACAGGAACCGGAGATTGAAAAATATTCTTCCAAGAATGTCCTGCATCAACACTTTTGAGCACCTGGTTGTCACTTGTGGAAGCATAAATTACGCTGGAATTTTTTTTGTCAATGTTCAAATTTATCACAAGGGGACCCTCGGAAGCCGCCGTGAAAATTTCAGCCCAATTTTCTCCGCCATCTGTCGTTTTCCAAATTTTTCCTCTTTTTTGCCACACGCCACTAGCATAGACTATTCTTCCGTCTTGTGGATCAAAAACCAATCCATAAACTTTTTCTGAAATAAAATTTGTCACATCCAGAGTTTCCCCGCCATCTATGGTTTTGATTATCCCGTTGCTTTTGGTTCCAAACAAAACATTATTGGAATCGAAAGGGTTGACTGCGATACTTAAAATATCCGCATCAGCAATAGCAGAACTTACCTTGTTTGCGGTTTTATTTTTTACTGTCCAAGTCTTTCCTCCGTCAACTGATTTCCAAATACTTCCGGTCGTTTTAACGGTCGAAGTTGTTTTTGCGCCATTCAAGGAACAACCGGAAGCAAAAACCAAAAAAATAACCAAACAAAATATTTTTATAACTTTTTTCATATTTCAATTATAACAAAATTTCAAAAAATACCAAAGTATTTCATTTTTAAACCCCCCTGAACAATGTTAGGTTCAGGGGGAATATTCCTCATCCGAAAGCTGGCAGAAAGTTATTCCTGAAAAACGTTGCCTGATCAGGAATAGTTTCTACTACCGGACATTTTCCACGAGGATCAATGCCTTCAGGACCACCATCGCCAGCAGCGCTAATAAAACATCCGCAACCAAAGCTGCAGTATGTTCTGGGCAGTTCGGAAACAGGATAATCGTGTGTACATTTCATATTTTGTCCTTTCTTTCGTCTTTTTTATTTATGACATGGAAAAAACATGCCATAAAAATTACAATTATGAAAATTGTTAATGTACCTATCGCCTTGACATCGACAAGAAATACTTCCATGACATACATCCTCCCTCTTATTTTTATTTACTACTTAAATCCTAGAGTACTTGTCAAAATAATTCAAGAGTAGAATATTGACGAAAATTTTTGAAATGCTATAATAACAAAAGTGTTTTTGCTTATTTAATTCTAAACGCGCGCCTATAGCTCAGTTGGTAGAGCACCTGCCTTTTAAGCAGAGGGTCCCAGGTTCGAGTCCTGGTGGGCGCACCAAGTTGCAAAAGTCCGGTTTTTTTATATCCGGACTTTTAATAAACTCAAAAAAGATTCACCTGTTTTTTCTGTAAATAAAAAACAGATAGACAAGCGGCAAAGCCATCCATACAAGCGGCGCTCGACCTTCTGTTAAATATCCGTAAGCGCTGGAAGAAATATACGTTAAAGCCGTTTTTCTCGGAACGACAGAAAATGCTATGCTAAGCAATAAAACGCCTTGCAAAAAACTCATCGAAAAAACTCGCCATAAAAAACTTGTTCCTGATCCATAAAAAGGAATATCAAAAAATTTGCGACTGAAGATTGTGAGACTGCCCCACAAAATAAAAAATAAAATCAATCTTGAACTATAATCCGACAACATATTTTCCGGCACTACGCTTGTAATGGCAAAAGAAGCATAAATATTAACAAGCGCCGGAATAAGACGGTA
>CAZSCF010000018.1:0-14614 GCA_964605365.1 uncultured Bdellovibrionales bacterium
AGAATATTATTACCATTGAAGATCCGATAGAATATATTTATGAGCAGGATAAATGCATAATTAATCAAAGGGAAGTTTTTCAGGATACCAGTTCTTTCGGTACGGCGTTGCAGGCGGTTTTCAGGGAAGATGCCAACGTTGTTCTTGTTGGCGAAATGAGAGATTTGGAAACTATTGCAACGGCTATCACGGCGGCTGAAACCGGACATTTGATTTTTGCAACGCTTCATACCAATGATGCTGCACAAACAGTGGATAGAATTATTGATGTTTTTCCATCGCACCAGCAAAATCAAATCAGAGCGCAGTTAGCCAACTCTCTTCTGGGCGTTTTCTCACAAAGGCTGGTTGAGGGCATTGATGGAGGCAGGATTCCAGCTTTTGAAATAATGATCAAAAATAACGCCGTGGCCAATTTGATTCGGGAAGGAAAAAATTATCAGATAGACAATGTTATAGAGACAAGTTCCGATCAAAATATGGTTTCTTTGGATAAATCATTGGCTGATTTGGTAAAGAGAGGATTGGTAACTGCCGAAGCGGCAGAAGTTTATGCCAAGGATCAGAAGAACTTTAGAAATTTTTTAAGTGATTGAAATTTTATCAGAAAAAATTACTTTTGTGTTTTATTAATTTTTTGCTATAATTAACTCATACTAAAAAATATTTTTTCAAGTTTTAAGTTTTTAGGCTCGAAAAGATATATTTGTAAAAATGAAATTTTTTTTCAAAGCCAAAAATAAAAGTGGCTTACTCAAAGAGGGAACCATTGAAGCTGTCAATAGGGATGCAGCAGTCGAAGTTTTACAAAAAAATGAACTTTTTCCAATTCTTCTTAGTGAGGAAAATGAGCAGGGTTTGTGGTTGAGAAATTTTTTAAAATATTTCGATAGCATTTCCAATAAGGAGCTTATGCTTTTTTTCAGGCAACTGGCTATTCTTATCGAAGCCAAGGTGCCTATTATTAGCGCGCTTAAGGCTATTGAGGGACAGAGCGAAAACGGTTATTTCAAAACAGTTCTTGAGGGGATAATCAATGATATTCAAGACGGGCTGCCTTTTTCTGATGCGCTGCAAAAAAATAAAAACGTTTTTTCCGATTTAATGATTAACGTCATTAAGTCAGGCGAAGCTTCGGGAAATTTGCGAAAATCTGTCGAATATGTAGCGGATAATATTGAAAAAAATTACGCTCTTAACAGCAAAGTAAAATCGGCGCTTATGTATCCGATGATTATTATGATAGTTTTTTTCATTATCGGTTTTATAGTGATTACCTTTGTTGTTCCGAAACTGGTTATTGTCATTAAAGATTCCGGAGTAGAAAATATTCCATGGTATACCAAAGCGGTTATTTCAATGAGTGATTTTATGTCCAGTTTTTGGTGGTCAATCCTGATTGTTTTGATTGGTATTGTTGGAGGGTTTTTGTATTATATCAAAACTGAAGATGGGAAAAAAGAATGGGATCACATAAAATTGAATTTGCCGATTGTGGGAAATATCTTTAGGAATTTATACATTTCACGTTTTGCGGACAATTTTGCTGTTCTTCTGGCAGGAGGCATTCCTATCATTCGCGCCATAACTCTTGTCAGTTCCATTATTAATAACTCGATTTATCAAGCGTTGTTTTTGAAAGTGGCGGATGAAGTAAAAATCGGGGGATCAATGAGCAGGATATTGGAAAAATCCGAATATATTCCACCGATTGTTTCACAAATGATCAGAATCGGAGAAGAATCCGGACAAATTGATATGGTTTTAGGTCATGTGGCCAAATATTACGAAAGCGAAACCGATATGGCAGCCAAAAATTTGGCAACGCTAATTGAGCCGGTAATTATGGTTATAATCGGTATAGGGGTGGGAGTTTTGGTGTTTTCAATTTTAATGCCGATTTACAACATCGCCGGGCAGATAAATTAAAAAAGTCTAAAGTCTAAAGTCTAAAAAACAAATTTATAGGTCATGTCATCCCGGACTTGATCCGGGATCTAATCCTTTTTGCTAACCAATGAGATCCTGAAACAAGTTCAGGATGACAATAAATAGAAAGGCTGGACTTCTCTCGACCAAAACGGCCGGAAGAAGTCCAACCTCAAGAAGAGGTCGAAAAAAACTGGATAAAAATAAAAAACAAACGAAGAAAATTTTTAATCTTCCGTTGATATATGAAAGGAGGTGTAATATGACAAAAAACAAAAAAGGTTTTACGCTGGTAGAGCTTTTGATCGTTATCGCCATCATTGGTATTTTGGCGGCGACAGTTATGGTTTCTTTGGGTAATGCCAGAAAAAAGGCTAGAGTTGCTTCGGCCCAGGCTTCTATGTCATCGACTCTTCCTGCAATATTTTTATGTTTTGACGCAGGATCTAACTTAGTCGCTGCCGCCAATGGAGGCAATATATGTGCGAATGCTACTGCTGTTCCTGACCGGTGGCCTGATTTTAGCTCTTCAGGCTTAACAAGTTGGACTTGGGGGACGACAACCTCTAATTATCAAAATTTTGAATTTAGTTTTAGTGCAACTAGTACTCCTGATAGTGGAAATGTAGTATGTAATAGTACAACTAATGCCTGTAGGCAAAATTAGTCTATAAATATGAATTAGTTATAGTTAAAACTGTTTCAGTCCTATCTTTCAAAATAGGACTGAACAGTTTTAGTTAGAAAATTTTTTTCCAAAGAAGGTTATTGCTATAAAGATGTAATTTATGGATGTTGTTTTAAGGGTCAGCATTGTTATCCCAATTTATAATGAAATAAAAACTATCGAAAAAATCATAGATTTGGTGGAAAAAGCCAACATTTTTGGTTTAGAAAAGGAAATAATTCTAGTGGATGATGGCAGCAACGATGGGACGAGAGAAAAATTGAAAAAATACGAAGATAAACACAAAGTGATTTATAATACAAGAAATTTTGGGAAAGGTTTTTCTTTGCGTCAAGGATTTAAAGAAGCTGTCGGCGATGTAGTTATTATTCAAGATGCGGATTTGGAATATAATCCAGATGAATATGAATTTTTAATTCGACCCATAATTGAGAATAAAGCCGATGTCGTCTATGGGTCGCGCTTTTTAGGCGGTGGACCTCACAGAGTTCTTTATTTTTGGCATTTTGTCGGTAATAAGTTTTTAACAACTTTATCGAATATGTTTACAAATCTAAACCTGACCGATATGGAAACTTGTTCTAAGGTTTTTAGAGCGGAGATAATCAAAGAAATTCTTCCTGGCTTAAAATCCGACAGGTTTGGTTTTGAACCGGAAATTACGGCTAAAGTGGCCAAATTATCTAAAAAAAGAAATTGTCGCATATATGAAGTCGGTATTTCTTACGATGGAAGAACTTATGAAGAGGGGAAAAAGATTTCCTGGAGAGATGGAATTGAAGCAATTTTTTGTATAATTAAATTTAACCTGTTCGGATAATTTAAAATTAATAAATCTATGGCATGCAACTAGTATGAAGGTTGAATTTTTTATAAAATCAATCAAAGATGCTTATGCACAGAATGAATATTTGAAAGTTTGTACTGTTTTTTTGCTGTTTTTCTTTTCATTTGTCTTGGCCTATTTTTCGATCAATCAAGTAGTGACATTGGACGATCATTTTTTTCATTTTAGGTTTGCTGAAATGATAAGAGATAATGGCTTTGGGGTTTTTAAGGATTTCCATTGGCTTTATTTTTCTAAAATATCTGAGGGGCAATACCTTATATATTATAACTTTCTCTTCTATGTAATTTTAATTCCTTTTACTTATATTCAGCCATTGGTTTTGAGCATTAAGTTGTATGGAGCTTTGTTTGCTGCAATATCCTTCTCTTCTATCTATTTTTTCTTGTTGAAAATAAAGGAAAAAAATTCTTTCTTATGGACGATTTTGATTTTTTCCTTATTCAACATTTCCGGAGTATTTAGATTTTTTTTAAGCAGGCCATATACTTTTTCGCCAATACTCTTGCTTTTAGAATTATATTTATTATATAAACGTAAATATGGTTGGGTTTTTGCGACATCTTTCGTTTATCTTTTTTGGCATAGCGCGACTTTTTATATGCCACTAGCTATTGCTGGCGTTTATTTTCTTTTCGAAAATCTTTATACGGGGAAATATAATTGGAAGAATATTTTATATTCTGGATGCGGGGTTGCTTTGGCAGTTATTTTGGTTTTATTTTTTTCTCCCGGATTTGGTTATTTTATTTATGATGGCGCATTTGGTATCTTTAAGGATGTAATTCTTGGTAATAAAGTTAATATAGCGGAAGGAGTAGAACTGTATCCGTTAGAGTCAATAGATTATATAAAGACAAATATTCCGCTGTTTATTCTTTTTGTTTTTGCGATTTCTTTTGAAATAGTTAATTATATTCAAGAGAAAAAAGAAAAGGTCAACCTTTCCGCTTTAGGCCAAAGAAGGATTTTAAGAGGATCTTTATTTTTTATCAGCCTGGTATTTTTTGTCGGATCTCTTGGAATATCGCGCAGATTGGGAGATTATTTTATAATTTTTGGGGCAGTTTATATAGTGGTGGCCTTAAATCAACTGATTGCATATTTGACAATTAACAACAATATCTTTAGAAAAATATTATTTTCCAGCTTAACTGTTATTATTGTGTATCTTTTTGGAACGAATATATTTTTTATATATGAAAAAATTTCAACCAATGAACCATATAATTCTATTGAAGGGACGGCTCTGTGGCTAAAAAATAATGTACCATCCAAAGAGATTGTGTTCAACACAACTTGGAATTTTTTTCCACGACTTTTTTATTATAATCCGAATAATTATTATATTGCTGGCATTGAGCCTAAATTTTTGTATGATTATAGCCCGGAATTGTATTGGTCTTGGCGCAATATATCAGAAAAGGGCTATGTTTGTGTTAAGGAAAATTGTGATGATTTAGAACAAGCCCAAGGAATTATGAAAGCCAGCTTAAATGTAGACAAGAGAAAGGCATGGTATAATGTTGAAGGAAATATCGTTGCGGATTACATTACAGATAAATTTAACAGTCACTTTATTGTTACCTCAAGAGAATTTAGCAGATTTAATGATCTGATGGATAATAGTAATCGTTTTGAAAGAGTTTTTACAGACAATATCTATAAAACATTTTTTGTATACAAAATTAATTCTAAAAATAATTAAAGTTTGCCTGAAGACAATACTAAATTAAGAGCTTTTGCTTATTTGGATATTGTTGTATAATATAACAAAGAATCAACGCGGATGTTTTAACGAAAATTATTAATTAAATTTTTATTAAAAACAAAATGAAACAAAACAAAAAAGGCTTTACGCTGATTGAGTTGCTTATTGTAATCGCCATCATTGGAATTTTGGCGGCGACTGTTATGGTGCGATTGCAAAGCGCAAAAGATAAGGCGCAAGAAGCTTCGGTTAAGGCGAGTTCAAAGAATGTGCTGGGTATTTTGGCTGAATGTAAAAATGATGCCGGGGAAGCCAGCGCAACGGCTCCAGCCAGCGATGGCACTGCAATTATTTGTTGTGAGAGTGATACTTGCGAGACGGCCAAAGCCGGTTATGAAGACAGATTATGGCCGGATGTTTCTACGAAGCTTGGTTATTCGTATGCCAATATCTCCGGTACTGTCGATGGGGGAGATTATTCTTTCCAACTCACAAAAGACGGACAAAATACGGTTATTTGTTCAATGACAAAAAATAATTGCGAGTAATTATTTGTCTTTAAGGAAAGAGTGGCGCAATCGGAATGTCTCAAAAATTTTAATTGTTGTGAATTTATGTTGTTTATTTTCTTTATTTCTGGTCTTATTGTAGGAAGCTTTTTGAATGTGGTGGCTTATCGTTTGAAATTAGCTGAAAGTTTTTTGATTGGGCGATCATATTGTCCGCATTGCAAAAAAAATATTCGTTGGTATGACAATGTTCCTGTTTTAAGCTTTATCATTTTGCGTTTCAGGTGCCGAGATTGCAAGGAAAAAATATCTTGGCAATATCCGCTAATAGAGCTTTTTACCGGAGTTTTATTTGCTTTGGTAGGATATATTTTTTTCTCTCTAAACGATACGACAACTTGGGCGTTAACCATTTATTATTTGAGTATCGTGAGTTTTTTGATGGTTATCTTCGTATACGACTTATTGTATATGGAAATTCCCGGTCTTGTTCTTTGGGTAGCTCTGGGGGTTTCAGTGGCGTTTAATCTATTTTTTGACTGGAGTAAAAATGGAACAATAAACAATGTTACTGATTATGCAGTTTTTTCCGGAACACTGGCCGGTTTCATAGCTTTTATATTTTTCTTCTTGATGGTGGCGATTTCCAAGGAAAAATGGATGGGCATGGGAGATGCGCAGTTGGTTATTTTATTAGGTCTTATTTGCGGTTGGCCGCAAATTTTGTTGGCACTGATGCTTTCTTTCGCGTTCGGTGCTATAATAGGAGTATCTTTGGTGTTTTTCAAAAAGAAAAAAATGAATAGTCAAATTCCGTTCGCGCCATTTTTAATTGTCGGAACATTCGTTACGATCTTTTTCTATGAAAAAATAGTTGATTGGTATTTTGGACTTTTGAGATTTTAGAACGGACAAAATCAGGCATGTTATTTCAAATAAGCTTATCGGTTGCGGAGAATCGGAATGTCAATTTAAAAAGTTATGAAAAGTAAAAAAATAACAAACAAAAAAAAAGGAGGTTTTTCCCTTATTGAAATTATTATAGTTATTTCTATTGTCGGCATAATGACTATAGTTGGGATAAATAGCTTTAATTCATCGAAAAATTCTTCCGCTTTGGATGCTTCGCAAAGAAAAATTGCTGCGACCATAAGGCTTGTTCAAAGTTATGCTATTCAGGGCAGAACCCAGCTTATTGATGACGAGCAAAAAGTTCCTTGTGCGTATGGGCTCCAATTTACCAGTGCGACCGAATTCGAAATTTTTTATTATAAAAAGAATTTGGATGGCAGTTGCGATTCCGTTCAACAAAAAATGGAAAGTTTTAGTTTCGAAAAAAACGTTTCTTTGGATGGAGACTATGCTGTCGCAAAAATATTTTTTATAATTCCTCATGCGACTGCTTCAGGTTCGAATATATTTACACTTAAGAAAGGCGATGATTCTAAGACGGTTATGATTACACAAAATGGCGGAGTGGTTGAAACGGATTAAATTGATGAAATTTTAATAATATAGGATGAATAATTTTAAAAGAAAACTTAATTATGAGGGATTTTCTTTTATAGAAGTTATTACTTCAATTTTTTTAATTGTGGTTGGAATTATGGGTGTTTTTTCGCTTTTTGCCGGAAATTTGGTGCAATTTACGGATAGTCGTAATCAAATAATAGCAGGTCTTCTGTCCGAAGAAGGAATAGAAGTAATAATGAATATACGAGATAACAATAATATTGTTTCGGAAGATAATTTTGGCTCGCCTTTCCCGTCTTCGGATGCAAATAATTGTACGGTTGATTTTAGGCTTAATGCTTTGGTGTGCGGAAATCCCGAGAATGATTTGTATAGAATTAGCAGCACTGGTTATTATTTTTACGGACATTTATCGGGAACCCAAACAAGATTTAAAAGAAGGATATATATAAATTATGATACAGGTTCAGCAGAAAGCTCTGAAAAAGCAACGATAACAAGTGTTGTTGCCTGGGGGGAAGGTTTTCCGGAAGGGTTATCTTTTGATGATATGCAAGATTGCCAAACTGCAAACAAATGCGCGTATACCCAAACAAGTTTGACCAGATGGAATGAATAAAAAGTGAACAAAGTTATGCAAAAAGGTACAAAAAACAAATCCGGGTTTTCGGCCATCGAAATGATGGTGTCTGTTCTTATCTTTTCTTTGGTTATGGTGGCGACGATGTCTATTTTTATTAAAATGACGGATGCCCAGAAAAGATCCAAAGCGGTTCAGAGAAATATGGAAGATGTCAAGTTCGCTATGGAAGATATGGCCAAAACAATCAGAACCAGCAATATAATCAGTTGTGATAATAGTGAAGCTGATGATTGCTCCGGTCTTTCTCTCTCGATCGAAACTTATGATTATTCACAGAGCAAGTGTATCCAGTATAAAATTGTTGATAATAAGATAGTATCCCGAGAAGTGGCAGGCGAGGAAGATAATTGTGTTTTTTCAGGAGATTTCAATGATATGGCCGGAAATAATAATAAAATAGAAAGCGGAGGTTTTCTGGTAACGAAATCAAGCAGTGGGACATTGGTTGGCAAGGTGACCATTCTTTCAGAAATTTGTTGGGAGTATCAAAATGAGACATGTTCTTCAGCGAAAAGCGACAATGTTTTAATGCAGACGACAGTTTCACTGCGAAATTAAAGTCCTAAATCTTCGCTAAGGTTCAACCCTAGAGAAAAAATGAAAAATTTGTAACTAATTTACAATAAAAACATATGCAACTAAAAACAAAAAAAGCCTCCGTTCTGGCAGTTACGCTCATAATTCTCGGCGTTATGCTTGTCACGGCTCTGAGTATGTCCATAGTATCCATTATGGAGCGTAAAGCTTCAATGAGCTCGAATAAATCCAACCTAGCTTATTCCCGAGCCGATAATGGTGTGGAAATAACCTTGCAAGACATAAAAAATAATGACGGAGGGATGATTAGCGCGATTGATACCGATTGCGACGGCATAATCGAACCAAACGACGGAACGTACAGAATAGAATTAAAAAATGAGGAAGGACTGATTATGAATGCAACGAATATATCAGGATATGATTGTTCATCTGTCGAAATATCCGAGATAGATTCGATAAAATCTACAGGTATAACGGATACCAATCAGCGGGCGGTTGAAGTGGCAGTGGCGGCGAGTGATTTTTCAATCAAAAATTATACATTAAGCTCGAACGGGAGTAATTCGAGTCTTGATATGGGAGAAAACAAATATTGTGCACTCATAAAGCTAAATCCTTCTGGGATTGACACTGTCTGCAGATGTTGGATAGAAAATGACCCAGAGGACACTTCTCCCGCAAATTTTGTTCTTTGGGCATACAGCTACGCTAGCCCCTGTTATTGCGAGGCATTATGCATTGAATAGAATAGGTTATTTGCAATTAAAAAAGCAGGCTTGAAGCCTAAAGCTTCGCTAAGGTTCAACCTTAGCGAAAAAATGAATTTGACGAAAAAATAACTTTCCCTAATAGCAGATGTTAGGACGGATTGCTAATTTGACGATAGTTTTTGAAAGAGTATAATTGGATTATGAAAAAAAATACCAAAAAAATGATTCTGAAAAATGCCAAATCCAAAAGTCGCAGTGATGACGAGGTTTTGATTATGTTTGAGTCTTTAAAAAACGGTATCCAAATAATTGCCGAGGGACAATCGTCATTATCGGAAAGATTCGATGATTTTCGTGATGAAATGTATGAATTTAAGAATGAGATGTATGGATTTAGAGATGAAATGTACGGCTTTCGCGATGAAATGTATGGCTTTCGCGATGAAATGTATGAATTTAAGGGTGAGATGTATAGTTTTCGCGATGAAACAAAAAATAATTTCAAAGTTGTTTTTGAATATCTTTCACGGATTGATGATGAGCTGCAAGATATTAAGAAGGAAATTAAAGAAATAAAAATAATTTTGGACAAAAAAGTGGAAATAAAAATCGTTCTGGATTTGGAAAAAAGAGTGGAAAAACTGGAAAAAGAACTCTTTTCTTATCGAAAAATGGTATTGGAGAAGGGATAATCTTTATTTACTGTTCAGTTTTGGCGAGAAAGTAAAACTTTGGGATAAAAAACCGAAGTTTTTTTATGCTATAATTAGTCTATGGATAAAAATGGGATAAAAAACAGAATAGCTAGGCTGGCAATGGAAATTGATAAACTACGTTATGAATATCACGTGTTGGATAAGCCGGACCAGACGGACGAAGTTTATGATTCATTGATGGAAGAATTGCGTGATTTGGAAGAAAAATATCCGGAATTTAAATTTCCTGATTCTCCGACGCAAAGAATCGGCGGAAAACCGCTGGATAAATTTAAAAAAGTTAAACATCAAACGCGCCAATGGTCTTTTGATGATATTTTTGATTATGGAGGACTAAAAAAATGGGAAGAGAAGACACTTCGCTTAATTTCAAAATCCAAAATCCAAATTTCAAATATCTGTGAATATTGTTGTGAGGTTAAAATTGACGGATTAAAAATCATTTTGACTTATGAAAACGGAATTTTTGTGCGTGGCGCTACCCGGGGCGACGGTGTAATAGGCGAGGATGTGACAGAAAATTTAAAAACAATCCAAAGTATACCGCTTAAATTAAATATACCGATTGATTTGATTGTAGTTGGTGAGTGTTGGATGAGCGGCAAGGAACTTGAAAGAATGAACAAAGAACGTCAAAAAAGAGGCGAAGCGCTTTTTGCCAATTCGCGAAATGCGGCTGCCGGATCCATTAGACAACTGGATCCAAAAATTGCAGCTTCAAGAAAGCTAGATTCTTTTATTTATGACATAGACTATATAAGCATGGAACATGGAACATGGAACATGGAACAACTTGAAACTCAAATAGACGAGCTTCACTTGCTAGAAAAACTTGGGTTCAAAGTAAATAAAGAATATAAGCTTTGTAAAAATATTCAGGATATCCAAGGATTTTACGAAGAATGGGTTAAAAAAAAGGACAGGCAAAATTATGGAATTGATGGAGTGGTGATTAAAATAAATTCCGTTGATATTCAAAAGAGATTAGGATACACCGGAAAATCTCCGCGTTGGGGAGTAGCATATAAATTTCCGGCGGAAAAAACTACCACAGTCGTAGAAGATATAAAGGTTCAAGTCGGACGTACAGGGGCACTTACACCAGTAGCTTATTTGCGTCCGGTAAAAGTGGCTGGTTCGACTGTGAGTCGGGCAACGCTTCACAATGAAGATGAAATAAGAAGATTGGATATTAAAATTGGAGATACAGTAGTTATCCAGAAAGCCGGAGACGTTATTCCTGAAGTAGTGGAAGTTATTAAAAATTTGCGGAGTGGCAAGGAAAAAAGATTTCACATGCCGAAGGACTGTCCGATATGCGGAGGAAAAGTATACAGAAAGTCAGGAGAAGCGGCAACATATTGTGCCAATAGAAAGTGTTATGCAGTGGAAAAGGAAAAAATAATTCATTTTGTTTCCAAAAAAGGATTCAATATTGACGGCTTGGGGGAAAAAATAGTCGGGCAATTATTAAATGAAGGATTGGTATCTAATGCGGCTGATATTTTCAAATTAACAAAGGGGGATCTGGAGCCGCTGGAAAGATTTGCGGAAAAGTCGGCTGATAATTTGATTGAGGCCATAGAGAAAAGTAAAAAAATAGAGCTGGAAAAATTTTTGTTTGCTTTGGGAATAAGATATGTAGGAGAAGAAACTACCGTTTTAATTGCCAAGGCAATTAAAACGGAATTCCAAATTCCAAATTCCAATCTTGCCTATCCTGTCTACCGGACAGTCAGGCGGCAGGCGAGAATCCAAAATCCAAAGAATATTTCTAATTTATTTTCCGAAATTTCTGCAGATGATTGGCGCAGTATCAAAGGTATTGGCGAAAAGTCAGCGGAAAGCTTAGAAGCGTGGTTTTCAAATAAAGAAAACAATGATTTATTGAACGAAATGAACGAACTGGGGGTAGAAATCATGATGGATGACGAATTGAAATCAACTAAGGGTAAACTGAATGGGCTAATCTTTGTATTAACAGGAGAGCTTTCAGGCTTTACAAGGGACGAAGCAAAAGATATTATTAGGAAAGAAGGAGGGAACATTTCCTCTTCCGTAAGCTCCAAAACAGACTATGTTTTGGCGGGAGAAAATCCGGGCAGTAAATATGATAAGGCTGTTGAACTGGGGGTAAAGATAGTCGAAGAAGAAGAGTTTGGAAAAATGCTTAGTTTGTAAGAACGGTTTTTATTTTTGTCATTGCGAGGAATGAAATGACGAAGCAATCTAATTTATAAAGTTTAGATTGCCACGCCCCTGCAGGGCTCGCAATGACACTAATTTTTATGATAAGTAGGGAAGAAACACAACATATTGCAGGATTGGCCAGGGTTGGCGCGACGGAAAAAGAAATTGATAAATTTTCCCATGATTTATCGACCATTTTGGATTGGATGAAACAGCTAGAAGAAGTGAATTTGGATAATGTTGAACCAACTGCGCATATTTCCGGTGTGAAAAATATTTTACGTGAAGATAAAATCAGAGAATTTTTGAATAAAGATGGAATAATAAAGTTATTTCCGGAAGAGAAAGACGGGTATGATAAGGTTAAAAGTGTGCTGTAATTTTTCAATGTCATCCTGAACTTGTTTCAGGATCTACTTGAATTATTAGATGCCGAAACAAGTTCGGCATGACAAATTAAAAAAATACTTTTCATTTCTAAGATTTTATCACATTATGATCAGAGATTTACACAATAAATTAATATCTGGCGAAATAACCTCAACGAAACTAACTGAGCAGTATTTTGATAATATTGAAAAAAATGACAAAAAATTTTTTGCTTACTTGACCTTGACAAAAGAATTGGCTGTGGAGCAAGCAAAAAAAGTGGATGAAAAGATTGGCAAGGGTGAAAATATTGGTCTTTTGGAGGGCATTCCGGGAGCAATTAAAGACAATATTTGTATCAAAGGAATAAGAACGACAGCGGCTTCAAGAATTTTAGACAACTATATCGCACCTTATGATGCTACGGTCATTGAAAGGCTCAAAGAGAGAGGCGCGGTATTTTTGGGCAAAACCAATTTGGATGAATTTGCCATGGGATCTTCGACCGAAAGAAGCTCTTATTGGCCGACCAAAAATCCTATTGACACGAAAAGAGTTCCCGGAGGATCTTCCGGCGGATCAGCAGTAGCCGTAGCTGCCGATGAGGCGGTTTGGGCGCTAGGTTCGGATACCGGCGGATCAATCAGACAACCAGCATCCTTCTGCGGAGTAGTCGGGTTAAAACCGACGTATGGCAGAGTCTCTCGTTACGGGCTTTTGGCGATGGCTTCTAGTTTGGATCAGATTGGTCCGATTACACAAACAGTGGAGGATGCGGCTATCGTACTAAGTGAAATTTCCGGAGAGGATGCTTCTTGCGATGCGACTTCAGCCAAGAGTAGTGGCAAAAGATATGAAAATTTTCTGACGGGCGACATAAAAGGTCTGAAAATTGGTATAGTCAAGGAATACATGGAAAGTTTAAATTCGGATATCAAAAAAATTATGGAAGAAGCGGTTGAAACTTTCAAAAGTTTAGGCGCAGAGATTAAAGAAATAAATTTGCCGCACGCCAAATATGCCTTGCCGGTTTATTATATTATCATGCCTGCGGAAGTAAGTTCCAATCTGGCCAGATTTGACGGGATAAAATATGGGATGAGAATTTTTGATTTTAAGGATTCGGATGTTAATTTTACTTCAGGAGACAAAAATCTTTTAGAAATATATTTTGATTCCAGACATTATGGATTCGGGGATGAAGTAAAGAGGCGAATAATGTTGGGAACTTATACGCTTTCATCGGGATATTATGATGCCTATTACTTAAAAGCGCAAAAAATGAGAACTCTCATTAAGCGGGATTTTGAAAAAGCTTTTGCCGAGGTGGATCTGATTTTAACTCCAACTTCTCCATCGCCAGCTTTCAAGTTTGGAGAAAAAACCGAAGATCCGTTGCAAATGTATTTGGAGGACATTTTTACCATAACAGCCAATATTGTCGGAATTCCGGCTATATCTTTGCCCGGAGGAGAAATCGAACAAGAGGAAAAAAAATTACCGGTAGGTATTCAACTTATGGGCAAATGGTTTGATGAGGAAAATCTTTTAAATGCGGCTTATTCTTTTGAACAGAATAAAAAGTAAAAATAAAAAATATGAATTTTGAAAATTTTATAAGTTTTATGAATCTGTTTTTTCAGGACTTGTCAGTTTTTTACAATTCTCCATTTTTTTTAGTGATTAAAATTCTTTTGGGAATTTACGTAGCAATTTTATTTATAGATTTTGTTCTTTTAATAATTCAACGAAATTTTATTTCTAATGTTCGCGAAGGATTTACAATCGGAATGAATATTCCTCCGGAACTTACGATAAGAAAAGAAAAACTTAAAAAAAAGTGGCTGAAAATCAAAGAAAAACTGAAAAGTTCGAATGAAGACGAGTATAAGGTGGCAATTATCGAAGCGGATGATTTGATTGGTGATTTAGTTAAAAGACTCGGTTTCAAGGGTGAAAATTTTGGCGACACATTAGACAATATTCCGTCAGGGCAACTTGATAATGTTTTCGAGTTGCAAGAAGCTCATCGGATGAGAAATAAGATAGTTCATGAAGAAAAGCTTCAGCTCAGCCGGGAAGATGCCCAAAAAACGTTGGAACTTTATGAAACATTTTTGGATTATTTTGAAGTGTTAAATTGACAAGAAGCTTTTTATTTAGTAAACTTTATTAGCTTTATACAAAAGCAGTTTTTGCTTATAGCGGGATGGAGCAATGGCAGCTCGCGTGGCTCATAACCACGAGGTTCCTGGTTCGAATCCAGGTCCCGCAACAAAAAAGAGTGTT
>CAZSCF010000019.1:0-5076 GCA_964605365.1 uncultured Bdellovibrionales bacterium
CGGCAATTCCTTAATCATCGGAGGCATCAATTTGTTGGAAAAAACCCAGGAAAATGCACTCAATATAGGTGTACAATCGCAGGATATCGTATCCTTGCAACTGAAAACAGACACAAGCATTACCACCATCGCCGGATTGCAATCCTCCATTGATGAAAATTTGCTCATTATCAGTGGCAAATTTGATGAAGTAAATCAGGATATTAGCGAAAATCAGCAAAATGTTTCTGTACAAATTTCTGATATGCAGGAACAAATCGATAACATTCTGGTCAAACAAAATGGCTATGATGTCTTATCTTCCAGACTTTCATTGGTGGAAAATCGCTTATCATTGATTGAAAACATCCTCAACTATGACAGCGAAAATAATCTGATGAGCATCCTGGGAGATATCAAAGTTTCCGGCATATTGGAGGTGGAAAAAATAAAGACCGAAGAACTGGAAGTTGATGAAATTGTTTTGGGAGAAAAAGCCATGGGTAAGGGAATTATTAAAGCCGGAGAAATCGAAGCGACGATCGAAACTGATTTGGTCAATTCTGGTTCTAAAATATATATTACTCCTACCGTTAAACTTAACGGGCGTACTTTATATATTGAAGAAGCCGATATTGTTAGTGGAGTCAGCTTTAAGGTCAAATTGGACGGAGAGGCTTTAGACGAAGACGTTACTTTCAACTGGTTGATTTTCAAGTAAAAACATGGAAAATTATTATGGCTAATTCGCCATAGTTAAAATTTAATCAGCTAAATTTAGATTTTATAATTAAAAGATGATTCTCTATAAGGCAAAATCAAAAAAGTCATCCGGAACCAATTTAAGTGAAGTTGCTCATATAGTTTCATTGATATTTCAAAAAATAAAGAAGAAGACTAAACGGCATCCTTATATTCGCTCCGTATACTTTAAAAAAGAGAAAATATTTCTTAATTATTTTTGGGATCACTTGCATCAGAAAGCGCCCCGTGAACGATTTAAACGCCTCAAATTTTTTTCCGCTGCCATCGAACTTATTCAAAATTCAAGAAATGCTCCTATTTCCAAGCCAAATTCAAATAATCCGAAGGAAATTCTGCATCGTTTTGCGGGAACCACCAAAGAAGGAGAATTGTTTTTTGTTCACATCAAGGAAGATAAAAAAAGAGGGCAAAAATTTTTCATGTCCTGTTTTCCTCCGGAATAAGACAAAATAAAAATCCCCGCCTATGTGAAGTGTATAAACTTCTGGCCGGGATTCTTATACGCTTCAATATTATCAGAAAATGAAAGATGTGTCAAATCAGGGTCACCTATTCAATTGGTTGATTTTCAAGTAAAAAGTGAATGTCTGATAAATTCTCCGCCAGAGGCGGATCCGCCTTGAGCGGAAAAAACAAATACCAAATAAAATCCGCTAGGTTGGCAGGTAATTTGGGAAATATATTAATATAAAAATCCAAAATGGATAATAAGGAGGTGGACAACATTCCAATGAGTGTGCCGCGAGCGGAAGAAAAACAAAAGCGAAATTTTCTGGACATCATCTGTCCGTATTGTGGTAGCGAAAAAAATGTCAAACGCGGAACTCGCCAAAAAAAGCTGGAAAAAGTCCAGCTGTATTTGTGCAATAACTGCCAAAGAACTTTTACTCCTGGATCAACCAAAGGCAAACATTATCCCATGAGTGTGATTCTGGACGCCATGAGTTTGTATTATGTCGGCTTTACTTTGGAACAGTCGTGCAAATTGGCGAATCAGATAGTAAGAGAAAATATGCATCCCGCTCCCGAAGTTGACAGTTCTTCTGAAAGCAAGGGTCAGTGGGGCAAAAATTCAACATCGGATGGGACAGATTCAAAAATGTCGGACAATATCGGAACTGGGAAGCTCGGCAGCGGGACGAAAAATGATATTCAAACAATGGGGGCGGCTACACTTCTTAAGTGGTTAAAACAATATGAACCTCTTTGCGCTTTTGCCCGTATGCGTGAATATGCCATCAAAATGTTTCCGCCCAAAGAAATAATTTCCAGTGCTACCCTGGCTCATCGCCAACTCTATCGTTTTCGCCATCATCGGGCCAAAACGATTTTAATTATTCGGGAAGATTTCAAACACAGCCGGTTTTGGCCGCTGAAAGAATTTCTAGATTTAGTGCCGGTGGAATGTCCGCATCAATATTTTTCCGAAGGTATGCGAGCGTCAGAGGCACCGATAATTTTTAGTAAAACGGAAATGATTGTGCGCGGCAAAAATAATTTTGCCAATAAAATGGCTAGATTTGTTTTAGAATCGGTGGACGTTGTCAAAGATCGCCATGATGCCTTGCAAAGATTTATGTTAGCCAATGACAGCGTCACAGTGGCTAGCGAAGTGCCGGTATATATTCGCAGAGAAGATTTGGCGCACATGCAAACTCAACTCGGTTTCAAACTTTTCAAAAAACAGAAAAAAGAAGATAAAAACAAAGAAGTTGAAGAATTTGCAGTTGAAGATCTGCCAAAGCTTATTACCGGACATATTGATTTTGTGCAAATTCGCAACGGACAAATACACATATTGGATTACAAGCCAAACGCCGCCAAAGAAAGACCGATTGAGCAATTGACGATTTATGCTTTGGCTATGTCGCGTTTGACCGGTCTCAAAGTTTTCAATTTCAAGTGTGCCTGGTTTGACGAAAAAGATTATTTTGAATTTTATCCCTTGCATGTCGTCTACAAACCGGACAAAAAACGCAAAAAAAGAAAAATAGGTACGATTGAAGGGACTTATGTTTTGAATGATAATGCGAAAAGGATGGAAAATATCCGTCCCACTGCCGAAGTTTGCAGATCTTTTGATGGTAAGGGTCCCAAAGGGTCAAACAAGTAAATAACTTTATGTATCAGAAGAATTATACAAATTATTATTACAAGCGTAGGGGAACAGGCGATAGTGTGGGTAATTTTGGGAATGGGGCGAAAAAAACAGTTAAACATTTCACGGATTTGGAAGTTTATCAAAAAGCGCTGGAATCTTCCGTATTTGTTATCAATGAAATATCTAAAAAATGGACACGAAAAACAGCGGAATTATCGGATTTGGAAAAAGAAATGCAAGAGTATGTTGTTAAAAATATGTTCGCACTGGCATTATCCATTCCGCACTTAATCGCCGAAGCGCATTCCCAGCGTTTTGGTACCGGTGAACAAAGTCTGATTACTTTGGACAAAGTGATGCTTGCTTGCAATAAAATGGTGGTCTACTTGAATCAGACGCGTGACATCTGCAAAACTGGACTGGAATTGGAGCAATTTGAAGAACAGATTAAAAAATATTTTTTTATCCGGCAAAAAGTGCTCAACTTGCAGCGAGTCTGGCGCAAATATATTGAAATTAACAAACAAGCAAATCAATAAAAAAATATCTATCCGGAGCCATTTTTGACAGAAAATTGTTGTAATGATACAATATCACTATAATGATTAAAAAACACCCCGGTTAAATATCCGCCAAAGGAGAATTTAACTGGGCAAGAAAAATGAAGAACAATATTTTTGAAGAAATAAAAAGAATCAACAAATATCAAAGCGAGTATTGGTCGGCTCGTTCTTTGGCAAAAGTCCTGGGCTACACTGAATATCGCAATTTTTTGCTTGTTGTCATTAAAGCAAAAGAAGCCTGCAAAAATAGCAATGAAGTTATCCACAACCATTTTGTTGATGCCAACGATATGGTCAAGATTGGTTCTGGGGCCGAAAGAGCTGTGAGTACTGTGTATTTGTCTCGTTATGCTTGTTATTTGATTATTCAAAATTCTGATCCATCCAAAGAAATTGTTGCATTGGGACAGACATACTTTGCCATACAAACTAGGCGGCAAGAAAAAACCGATCAATTGATAGAGGATAATAAAAGATTGAACTTGCGAAACGAAATCAAAAAGCATAATACGTCCTTAGCTGAAGCAGCGGAAAATGCAGGTGTAAAAAACTATGGCAAATTTCAGAATTACGGATACAAAGGGTTATATGACGGGTTGGACGCGAACGATATTCACGAAAAGAAAGGCTTGAAAAAATCACAAAAAATTCTTGATCATATGGGCAGCGAAGAATTAGCTGCAAACTTATTCCGTGCGACACAAGCGGATGCAAAATTGCGTAGAGATGAAATACGCGGAGAAATGAATGCAAATTTAACGCATTATGCTGTTGGCCAAAAAGTTCGCAAAACAATAGCAGACTTGGGTGGAACAATGCCGGAAAAGTTGCCGCCAGTTGACGGAATACACAAAGCAAGAACACGTCTAAAAAGATTGTCAATAAAAAATTGAAGTCTGCAAAAAAATAAACCAGAATCTTAATAATTGCATGGGAAACAAATTGTCCCTAGGTGGAAATGTTTACTAAAACCGGCAAAAAATCAAAATAAACTGGTGAATTGTGAAGAAAAGTAACTATATTCAAGCACCTGACAAGGGTAAGTATAGTTGCAATATATAAATGGCATTTATATATTTAAGCATAAATATATAATTAATATGAATATATCCGAAATAATAAAAGTGTAGGCATAGGGAACTTTTGTTTAAAAGGGAATTGCACTTCAGAATAGAATTCTTGACGGATGAATTGACAATACTAAATTTTTCGTGTATACTTATAATACTGGTTAAAAAATTGTTTCTTACAAGGTCGCAATAATTTTAATAAAAACACATACTTTTCTAAGAGGTATTTTTTTATTTGCTAATTCACTATTTTTTAAACAAATTATGTCAAAATTTGAACTATTGAAGAAGCTGGAGCATCTAATAATTTTTCAAAAAGACCGTTTGGATGCCGGCGATTGAGATAGTTTTGACAAAACAGAGGATGAAGTAAAAAGATTAGAAGAAAACATTTTGAAGTGGAAAGAATGATTTTTCATAAAAAAATCGCCTCAATTTTTCGAGACGATTTTCGTTTTTAAATTAATTGGTCCTATTCAATACAACAATCGATAGCTTTCTTAACTAAAATTCCCAACTTACCCATAAAACCGGACGGTTTCTTGTCGTGTTTATTTACGGCGTCCGCATCGATTTTTTTAATATCATTCGTTTTGAT
>CAZSCF010000019.1:5176-13833 GCA_964605365.1 uncultured Bdellovibrionales bacterium
CTCGCAATGACAGCGAAAAATATTTATTTAGTTAAAAAATAAAAAATGATGCTAAGGATTATCAGCGGAGCTGTCGGCATAACCACTTTTTGGAAGGGAAAATATGCTCTGCCTCTTTTTTTCTTGATTAAATTATAGCCCCATGCTCCCAAAAAGAAAAATATACTGCCCAAAACAGATCCTAAGATTATTTTATCCAATCCCCAAAATGTGTTATAGGGGTGTCCGATTATTTTGGAAAAATAAAGCGGAGCGAATATTAACAAATAATAACTCGCTATGACGATTAAGTTCCTGCTGCTAAAAATAATTTCTTTTTTATCGAGCCAGTCGATAGTCCAGATAATCAGGGAGACGGTTATTCCTCCTATCCAGAGACTGGTAATCACGTCATCAATCCCGAACCATCTGGAAAGTCCAAGCCCGGCTCCGACAGCAATGGTGCAAACCGGACAAACCGCCAAAGCTTTTTGAGAAAGAAAGAATAGGCCGCTTGATACTAATAATAGAAGACCGATAACTTTTTTATGCATAAATCCTGTAAATTTAAAGATATGAATCAACTTTGGTATGATAGCATAATTTGTAGAAAATTAATATTATATATGTTAATATTATTACAGATGAAAATGATCAAAAAATCCGATATGTTTAATAATCCAATATGCTTAAAAAAATAAAAAAAATAAAAGAAGACGGCCTGGCCCTCAAAAAAGAAGTACGCAAGAAAATACTTTCCTATGTTACGGCCGGGTTCGGTTTTGTGGCCGGCTTGGCTTGGAATGAAGCGGTTAAATCGTTGATAGAGTATGCCTTGCCTCAGAGCAGGGGAACGATGTTGGCCAAATTTATTTACGCCTTGGTTTTAACGTTGATTTTGGTTGTCATTTCTTTTTATTTGGCTAAAATTTTGGAGAAAGACAGCGAAGAATAGTTGGAAATCAATGAAGGGTTTCAAGTTTGTTTAATCATAATTCTTTTTATTGCCAGAGAATGGTATAATGAAAAGTAAGGCAATCATTATTTATTTTATAAAACACGCATATGCAACTCAAAAATTATAACGTATATTTTTTCTTCAGTATTTTGATCGGGGTAATAATTCTGACATTCTTTATGCTGAAACCGTTTTTTATTCCCTTCGTTTTGGCGGTTATTTTAGCGCATTCATTTTTCCCTATATACGCAAAACTGCTTAAATGGACCGGTAAAATGGAAGGATTAAGCTCCTTTTTAACCTGTCTTTTGATAGCAATTGTTATTGTTATCCCGATTTCTTTGATTATTTATTCGGTTATCGGCGAGATACAGGGAATAATCGGCAATTTTACCGAAACAAAAAACAGTGTGAGCCAGTTAGTCTATATGCTTGATTCTTCAAAACTTTTCAAGGTTTTGGGAATTGATGGCGTGATAAATCAGGAAACTGTCGATGCTTTGGTAAAGAATTTTTTTCAAAACTCGCTGACCATTTTTAAGGGTGTGTATAGCAGTTTGGCTCATTTTATTTTCACTGTTTTCATTATGTTTTTCTCCATGTTTTATCTTTTTATCGACGGTAATAAATTGATCAGAAAGATAATGGGACTTAGTCCGCTAAAAGATGATTATGAAAGGGTGCTTATCCAAAAATTCAATTCAATTACATACGGCGTTATTGTTAAAGGGACTTTTTTGATTGCTTTTATCCAGGGAACTATCGGAGCAATTTTGTTTTGGGCGACGGGTGTTCATTCGCCGGTTCTTCTGGGGATTCTGATGGCTATCGCGTCAATAATTCCATATGTCGGTACGGGCTTTGTTTGGGTTCCGGTCGGAGTGATTATGATCCTGATCGGTCAATTCATTCCGGGGATTATTATTCTTTCGGTGGGCGCTTCAATCATCGCTTCAGTCGATAATATTTTAAGCCCGAAGCTTATCGGGAAAGATTCTCAGATGCATCCGCTCCTGATCCTTCTTTCGACTTTGGGAGGGATCGCTCTTTTTGGCGCTACCGGTTTTATTATTGGACCGATCATAGCATCTTTTTTGGTGGTTCTTTTGGATATTTATTCCCTGGAATTTAAAAAGCAGTTAGACGAATACAACTGCTAAATTGTAAATCATATAATCCCTGTCATTGCGAGCCTGCCTGTCGGTAGGCAGGCGAAGCGAAGCAATCTAATTATTTATACTGAGCAAGTTGAAGTAGATTGCCACGTCTCCGCCAGCTGGCGGATCCTCGCAAAGACACTTTGGTAATGCATAATTTTTTAAATTTTTACCAAAACCTACCTTTAATGATAAATCCGATTGCATTGCGAGTTGGATTTTTTTCTTTGACTTGGTATTCATTAATGTATCTGGTGGCCTTTCTGGTTATTTATTTTTTCCTGCGCTGGCGAATAAAAAATGATTTGCGATATTTTCCCCAAATTGCCAATTTACCGCAAAATCTGGAAACTTTCTTTATTTATGCCATTTTGGGAGTTATTATCGGAGCGCGTTTGGGTTATGTTTTTTTCTACGAGCCGTTATTTTTTTGGGAAAATCCGTGGAAAATAATTTCCCCTTTGGATGCCAACGGAGTTTTCATCGGTATTTACGGTCTAAGTTACCACGGGGGATTAATCGGTATGATTATAGCTGCAATTATTTTTGCTTGGAGATGTAAATTTGATTTCTGGCGTTTGGCGGATTTTGTGGCGCCAGCTGTTCCGGTTGGCTATTTTTTCGGTCGTTTGGGAAATTTTTTGAACGGAGAACTGTATGGAAGAATAACCGATTCACCGCTTGGAATGTATTTTTTGGACGAAAATAATATGATTATGCTGCGGCATCCTTCGCAACTCTATGAAGCTTTGGGCGAGGGGATTATTTTATTCTTGATTCTTTGGACACTGAGAAACGGAATAAAATACAAGAATAAATTGTTCCATATTCCATGTTTCATGTTATATATTTTAGGTTACGGATTAGTCAGATTTTTCATTGAATTTTTTCGGGAACCCGACGCGCAGCTCGGATTGTTTTTCACGTTTTTGACATTGGGACAGATCCTTTCCTTGATTATGATTGTGGCGAGCATCTCGTTTTTATGGTATACTTGGCGCAATGAGAGATACAAAAAATCTGTTTCATAAAGAATAGCGGATGCGAAAAAACCGACGGTGTAATTTTTTTAAACTTTCAATAAAACAAATGAATACAAAAACAAAATTAATTATTTTTTTAACTCTCGTCATTTTTTTGTCGATTGGTTTTGCTCAAGTTTTCAAAATTACCATTCGCGAAGCAGAGGCATCTGTTGAGAGCATCTCCCAAAGTATCTACATAGATCCAAAATCCTGCTATTTAACCGTTGAAAACGGAACGGATTCAAAAAGATATGATGTTTTCCAAAAAGTTAGAGTCGGAAAAACAGATAATTTGCTGATACATTGCTTTGTTGAAAACAAAACTGAAAATGTGATAAAAATTTTTCCAAATTTGGATTTTTCTTCTGGTTATTCTCCCGAAACGAAAACTAGTCCGAGCAGACTCGAATTTTTCGTTCTTGAATCAGGGCAAAAAGTTGAAAAATCATTCGGTATCTTGCAAGCAGATGCCATTCCTTTTGGGGAATATGTCGTGACATTATTTCTTACCGATGAACAGGGGCAAGTGATTTCCGATAAGGCTACTGTCAGTTATTCGGTTGATAAAATAAATGCCGGCATTCAAAATCCCGTTTCCGACAAAACATTTTATCAAAAAGGGGAAACGGCTAAAGTGTCTTTTGAATATGTCGGTGAAGCCGATGAAGGAGAAGCGGATGCGCGTTTAAACTTCAAAGATGAAACCGGAAACGATTGCGCGGCTGTTTGGGAAAAAAGATTGACCAAGGACGACCTCGGTAAAATAAATTTGGATGTTGTTATGGAAAAAGATTGTAAGGGTTTGCAGATTAAACCGGGAATAAAAAGTAAGAATGAAAGCGAATGGACGCAATTCGGATCATTTGTGTCTTCCGACGATAATAAAACACATAACAAGTTGGAATCGCTGACAAATAAAGATAATATGGAAACCGGAACGGATAAAAAAGAATCGATTTCTAAAAAAATCCTGTTTGTTTTAATGGTTGTTATTCCATTACTTCTTTTGTTTGCCTATTATGTTAAAAGAAAAATCGATGCCAAAAAATCAGCCTTGATTTTGTTTCTTGCTCTTTTTCTTGGTATCGGCTTGTTGGTTGGCAATTCGGCCGGAGCGAATTGCCAAATTCCCAATACGAATGTTTATATTAAATCCGGAGAATCAAGTCATATCGGTTATTTGCAGTCGGGTTATTGGTGGGATATGACAGCTACTTGTATTGACAGTAGCTGGTCTGTTTCTGGCGTAGGTGGTTGGAGTATTGCCACTGATTGGCATTGTAGTGTTCCGGATGGAAACGGTTCTTGCTACAGTATGTATGCCGCTGATCAAAATATGTACTTTTATAGTCAGTCAAGTTCCGAAGCAATGAATTGGAATGGTGTAAGTCTTTCATATAAAGAAAATGGTAACTGTGGTGGTGATGGCTCTGATTGGTTTGCTTGTTGCGAATATGTTTGTGAAACTAAACAATGTCCTTGGGATCAATGGGATTGTTGGGGAACATATCAGAGTTGTAGCATGAAACAGGTTTCTTGTACAACGGTTACTTCGGTCAGCGGAACACTTACATGTCCCAACGGTTTTATGGTTTACGCGAGACAACCCGGTTATTGGGGATCCAATTGTGGTGATTGGACATATGATGAAAGCAGATGCACTCCCAGATGTCTGACATTTTCAGAATCGCAAATTGCTCCACCTTGCACCTCCGAATGCGATCCCAATAACAAATGCGAAGGAAATGTTTACCAGAATTGCTCCGATACCAATGGAGACGGATGTTATGAAAAAACAGGTGATCCGATAGATTGTACCACTTTAGGCTCAAATTGGGCTTGTACCTCATCCGGCTGCACATGCGTTCCGAACAATTCTGATTGCGCCACAAATACTTGCACCGGTAAAACATGCAACGACGGATGCAATATTCAAAATGGAACCAAAGACTGCTCCCTGAAAATTAATTCCTATAAGGAAGTGGCGCCGTAAAAACGCCGGAGAAATTTGGCTTATAAATAGGGAAAAATACCAAGAAAAGCATGTTTTTTGGGTCTATTTGTCGAGTCTGGTGTTGTTTTTGTGCGTAGTTTTTCTTAATCCTTTTAGTTAATTATAGAAAATATGAGAAAAGATATTATTCAATTTTTGGGTGTGATTTTTTTTATTATCATTCTTGGATTTGTCCTTTGGTTCTGGAGTGCTCGTTCGGAAAAAATAGGACAAAACCAACCGGCGACACCGATAACTTCCAGCATCATTCTCTTTTATGGAGAAGAATGTCCGCACTGCAAAGATGTGGAAAAATTTTTGGAAGAGAATAAAATTGCCGAGAAGGTCAAATTCGATTCTTTGGAGATTTGGTATAACAAAAAAAATAACCAGCTTTTAATGGAAAAGGCCAGGGAATGCGGCATTGAAAAAAATGAAATCGGCGTACCTTTTCTTTATTCGGAAGGCAAATGTTTGATCGGCGCGCCGGATATAGAAAAATTTTTCAAAGAGAAAGCGGGGATATAAGTGTTGCAATTATTTTTTTGAACTTATTGTGCATGCGATTGTTCAAATTTAATTTTCTTGCTATAATACTCAATAACAAATTACAACTAAAACAGTTTTCTGATGAATCAAAAATCAAAAAAGAATATATTTTTTGTCGATGGGTTGGCGGGAAGAATTAAACATCCTAAATTTTTTGATTTTTTCTTGTATGAATTTGTCAGAAAAAACAAAAATAAATCAGTCTTGTTTTCCAAAAAAGGAAGAACAGGCTCCTTTTTTACTCGAGATTCAAAACTCTATTTGACTCCGGATGAATACAGAAGAAGTTTAAGAGGGGAGAGAATTATAAGAATAACCAGGCGGGTGGATAGTCTTAATTCGAGTATTTTTGGAAAAACAAGAATTTACTCGATTGGGCAAAAGGATATTGCATATTTGCAGATCAGGCGACGATATTCGAGTTTGGCAAATTACATCAGCGATTTGGTGCGCGGTTCAGTGCAGGGAGTTTCAGCTGCCAGGATGTGGAATATTTCCATTGTCGGATCAGTAATTTTCGGTATGTTGACCATGACCATGATTTATCGCTATTTGGGCGAAAGTGTTTCTGCTAAAATTGAAGAATCAAAAATGGCTAGCGAACAAATAGCCGAAGTTTATTCAAAAATGGAGGATAAGGATCTGGGAGAAGATATCGATCCCGAATTTATGACGAAACTTCTTAGCGATTATGAAAAGTTCGAAAAAGAGGACGAGGCCCAAAGAGCGATGAAAAAAGAAATTGAAAAAATGGTCAAGGGTTATCCGATTGAAAAGATGGTTCCGGAAATTGCCAAAAAAGACAAAATAGTGGCAGCGCTCTTGGTGGCTATCGCGATGAAGGAAAGTACCTGGGGGAAACACGTGCCGGTGCTGAATGGAAAAGATTGCTATAATTACTGGGGGTATCGAGGCATTCGCGACAAAATGGGAACGGGCGGACACACTTGTTTTGACAGTCCGGAAGATGCGGTAAATACGGTGGCCAAAAGAATCGAGTTTTTGGTTTCCAATGAGAAACTTAATACGCCGGCTAAAATGGTGGTTTGGAAGTGCGGTTATGATTGTTCCTGGGACAACAAAAAGGCCGTAAAAAAATGGATTTCGGATGTCGATTTGTATTTTAGGAAATTAAACAAATAATTTGGGTTGACTTTTGTCTTAAAAGGGAGTATAATAGAAAGGTAGAGGTTTCAAAAACAGTCAAAAAAGGGTGTTTCAATGGGTGAAACGCTTTTTATTTTTTTCAAAAACTCATTTTTATCCCAAAAAAGACCCTTTTTCGCTAAAAGCGCTAAAAACAAAATTTCCGTGAAAAAAACAAAAAGAGATACACAAGTTCATAATAAAAGTATATTTTACCTAATATTTTTAGGACTTTTTGCTTTTTGTGGGAATGTGGCTTCAGCCAGCTCAATCACTGAAATGAGCGTGTTGGAGTTAGTCAATCAAGCCAGAGTCGAAAAAGGATTGAGCCCCTTGGCAACGAATGAAAAACTTTTTCGAGTGGCATCGGACAAGGCGGAGGACATGTTAAAAAATAATTATTTTGCACATACTTCTCCCAAAGGAATTACGCCCTGGGTTTGGTTTGAAAAAGAAAATTACGATTATAAATTTGCCGGAGAAAATTTGGCGATCAATTTTTCTTCCGCCGAAGATCAACAGGAAGCGTGGATGAAAAGCGAGACGCACAGAAAAAATATTTTGGATGCAAATTATCGTGAAATCGGACTGGCGGTGAAAAAAGGAATTATCAATGGAAGACTAACTACGATAACGGTTCAGGAATTTGGAACACAAATGGCTTACGCGGATATTCCTATTAAAAAAGGAAGTGAAAGCGGCGAGGCGGTTCCGGTGAAAAATTCGTTGCCAAAAATTGATGTAAATTTATTGCAAAATTTCAACGGGAAATTGATCAAGGTCGGGGAAGATTTGTCGGGTTCAATTATGGGAACCAAAAACGGTTCTTACGGAATAAAATTTCTTGACTACTTAGGTAGCGGAGCAGCTTCAGTCATTTTAACAATCATTGTCGTCAACTCGATTATTTTGCTTTGGATTATTATGAGCTCGCTTATCGAGATTAAAAAGAGGAATGAAAGTATTCCGGTCAGGTTCAATCTTTACACGATTAGTCAGGAAGAATATCTGGAATTTTTGAAAAGATTTTCGGTTAATTCCGCAGGCATAAAAAACATATATTTGGAACAAATGAAGTTGCGCAGATGAAATCCGAACCTGGCGTTTTTTGAAACTTCAAACTTCAACTTTAAAAACGGACTTTTTTGAGAAAAGCCCGTTTTTACATATATTTCCCCGGGAATTAAGAAATATTTTCGTACTTTGTCAAGCGCAGCGATAAAATTGATTGACAAATCAAGCTTTATTTGAAATAATAATGGTGTAGATAAAAATCTTTTTTTGATTGCAAATCCGAACAAAAAGACTAAAGGGATAAAATAAAAACAAAAAGGAGGATCTGGAGTCTTGGTTTTTGTTTTTGTCAAAAATATTTTTAACAGATAAAAAATAAAAAACGGGGGACACAAATGTCGATGAATAAAATACGGGTGAGAAATTTTCAAATTTTTTTTGAAGACCAATTAAAATTAATTAGGGCTAGTTAATTTTAATTGGTCTTTTTTTGTTTTCCTGCGAATATACAAATCTTTGTCAGCTAATGGAACAAATATACAAATAAGTTTGTCATTCCGGACTCGATCCGGAATCTAATTAGATCCTGAATCAAGTTCAGGATGACATCGGAAAGGTTAATTATTTTTTTAATTTTTATAAAAAATATGAAAACTATCAAACACATTTTTCAACTTCGGCTTTCTTCCCGTGAACTTATTTGGTCGAAAAGAATTATGGCCAGTATCATGCTGCCGATTTTCTTGTTCTATATGACAAGTATGAATTTCTTGATGTTGGGCATGATGCAAGCATGGGCGGCCGACGGCAGCGGAACCATGACCGTTAATGATGAT
>CAZSCF010000020.1:0-13106 GCA_964605365.1 uncultured Bdellovibrionales bacterium
TGTTGATGGGGCGATGAAAATAATCGGCGGGACAGCAAGATCGATGGGAATAAAAATAGAATAATTTTAAACTTTTAATCAGTGGGAGTCCTGTCGCTTGCGAACTACGGGACGTCAATACCACGCTAAAACCATGAAACGCGGAAAAAAATATAAAGCAGTAGCTGAAAAAATAGATAAAAAGAAGGCTTATTCGATCGAAGATGCCATAAAACTTATCAAGGAAAGCAAAACAGCTAAATTTGACGAATCGGTGGAAATTCATGTTAAAACCAATATTGATGCCAAAAAGGGCGACCAAATCATTAGAGGTACGGTCGTTTTGCCTTATGGCAGCGGAAAAACTAAGAAAGTGGCTGTGATTACAACCGGCGCTCAAGATGAAGCCAAGAAGGCTGGTGCGGATATTGTGGGAGGAGAGGAGCTGATTGATAAAATAAGCAAAAAAATTGACTTTGATGTTTTGGTGGCTACACCCGAAATGATGCCGAAATTGGCCAAAGTGGCTAAAATACTGGGACCCAAAGGCCTAATGCCAAATCCTAAGACCGAAACGGTAACTGTGAAAATTAAAGAAACAGTTGAAGCATTAAAAAAAGGCAAAGCGGCATATAAAAATGATGATTCCGGAAATGTTCATCAGGTAGTGGGAAAAATTTCTTTTGAAGATGAAAAACTTGCAGAAAATATCAAAATCTTTATTGAAAGTTTGGAAAAAAACAAACCAACCGGTCTTAAGGGAAAACTTATTTCAAATATTACTCTTTGCTCTACTATGGGACAGGGAGTAAGGTTGATTTTCTAAATATTTTTTAAAACAATGCCTGAGAGGTTTTGATTTTTTTAATTTTTTAAATAAAAGAATGGCCCAAAAAATTATTATCGGACTTTTAGGGGAAACTGGTTCCGGGAAGGATACGGTAGCTGAATATCTTAAAGAGAAATATGGAGCTAAGTTAATGAGGTTTGCCGATCCGATCAAAGACACCTTATCAATTTATTTTGATAAACTTTCCAAGGAAGACCAGGCCTGGCTGTATTTGGTTTTTAAAAATCGTTTTGGAGAGGATATTCTTTCCAGGGCTATGGCCAAAAGGGTAAACGATGAAGAAAGTCCGTTAATAATTATCAATGGTGTTCGTATGCCGTCTGATTATGACTTCGTAAAAAAATATCCAAATTCCCAAGTATTGTATATTACAGCTTCAGAAAAAACGCGTTGGCAACGAGTTACTTCAAGAGGAGAAAAAAGTGATGACAATATTGCTCTTGAAAAATTTAGAGAACTGGATCAAGTCGAAACGGAAGCTCATATTCCGGAAATTGGATCCAAGGCCGACAAGACTATTTACAATGAAAAAGATTTGGATTATCTTTTATCTGAAGCGGACGCCTATATGGCAAAGCTGGGGTTTAGCAAAAATGCAAATAATGTAGAAATAAACGAAGTAAAGGAAGAACATTTGATTGTTGGAAAAATACCCATGTTTCTATAACATAAAACGTTCAAAGCAGCCTGTTTATTAGCGGGCTGTTTTTGTTTTTGACGTAAATGATGAAAAATAGTAAAATTAAACGACAAGACTGGGAAAAAATATGAAATTGATTTTAGGTATAACCGGAGAAATGGGCAGTGGTAAAGGCACTTTTACAGAATATATGAAGAAAAAATTTGGGGGAGATTCCTTTTCTTTTTCTTATATTCTTAAAAAAGTACTTGGTATTATACGGCTCGAAAAAAATCGAAAAAATATTCAAAAAATATCCACTGTTTTGCGTCAAAATTTCGGAGAAGATACTTTAGCCAAGGTTGTTTATGAGGAAGTAAAAAAAAGTAAAAAAAAATATGTAATTGTCGACGGCATCAGAAGATTGGACGATATAAAATATTTAAAAAAGTTGAAAGGCTTCCGTTTGTTTTATTTGGAAGCCGATATTAAAAAAAGATTCAGAAGGATTGTTGCGAGAAGAGAAAAAACTGATGATGGCAAAAAGAAATTTGAAACATTCAAGAAAGATCATTTAGCTGAAACCGAATTACAAATAAAGAAACTTAAAAAGCACGCCGATCTTGTTTTGATGAATAATGGAACAAAAAAAGAGTTTTTTGAAAAGATTGATAAAATAATAAAAAATTAATCTCTCGCCATTTTTCGGCTGTTTTTATAAATCAATTATTTTTAAAGAATGCAATACATAGTTTGCAATAATTAATTATTAATAAAATTCTAACCAAAGGCAAAAGCCGAAAAATGGCGAGAGATGAAAAACAGAAAAATATGAGTGAAGCAAAAAAAATCAGGAATTCTCGTTTGTCATGGGATGAAACCTTTATGAGTTTGGCGCTCTTGGTGTCCCAACGAACTGCTTGTAAATTCCATACGGCGGGGGTGGTGATGGTTGATAATCGCAAAAGAATTATTTCGATGGGATATAACGGTCCAACTGAGGGTGATGTGCATTGCGTAGAGATTGGCTGTGCTAAAGTTGATGGCGATCCAATGACAAAAAAACTAAAAAGATGTCGAGGTGCTCATGCGGAAATAAATGCTCTTATGAATGCTCAGGATACAAAAAGGCTTCAGGGAGCAACTGTCTATACTTCGCTCTTTCCCTGCTATGATTGCGTGAAGGCTTTAAATAATGCCGGCATAAAAGAAATTGTCTATTTCGAGGAATATGAGAGAATAAAAACAGGCGGCGAACAAAAAGAGGAAGAAAATGAGGCACATGAACTTTTGGAAATGCGCGGTATAACTGTGCGTCAATATACTCCCAAAATTGCTGCTGAATTGCAAAGGCTTTGCTTCTAATTTTTAAACAATGTCATCCTGAATTTGTTCAGGATCTAAGAAATAGATGCTGAAATAAATTCAGCATGACAGCTGCAAAATTATGGAAAACCAAAAAAAACATCCGGAATATCAATATCTAGATTTATTGCAGGAAATAATGGAGAAAGGGAGCGATAAGGAGCTTTTTTTCACTCCGGAGGTTTTGGCTGAATATGAAAAAAAAGGCGAAAAACCACCATTTATTCGTAGTGTTTTTGGGCGACAAATTCGTTTTGATTTGTCGGAAGGTTTTCCCTTGCTTACAACCAAAAAAGTCTTTTGGAGAGGAATTTTGCATGAGCTTATCTGGTTTTTGAAAGGTGATACAAATGTAAAATATTTGGTGGATAATGATGTACATATTTGGGACGAATGGGCTTGGAAAAGATTTCACAAGCATTGTTTGGAAAAAGAACCGGAAAAAGATTTGGAGCAAAAAGATTTTATTGCCAAAATAAAAGAACTTCCGGCAGATGACCCGTTTGTGAAAGAATGGGGAGATCTGATTATGGTTTATGGCCGCATGTGGAGAAGATGGCCGGCTTCCGATGGTCGGGAAATTGATCAATTGGGCTGGGTAATTGATGGACTCAAAACCAAGCCATTTAGAAAATCGTATGTGGTTTCAGCTTGGAATCCTGATTTTATTTATGCCATGGCTTCCAAGGGCAATGCCAATGAGGTGCCACCTTTTTGCCATACTATGTTTCAGTTTTCAGTAACTGAAGGTGATAAATTGAATTTGGGAATGTATCAGAGAAGCGCCGATGTATTTTTGGGCGTGCCTTTTAATATTGCAAGCTATGCTTTGCTTTTGCAGATGGTAGCACAGGTAACGGGATTGCGTGCCGGAGAGTTTGTGCATACTTTTGGTGATGTGCATTCCTATTCCAATCATTTTGATCAAGTTAAGGAACAGCTTTCTCGCGAACCGAAACCTTTTCCAACGATAAAACTAAATCCAGAAATTAAAAATATTGATGATTTTAAGTTTGAAGATGTGACTTTGGAAAATTACGAATCGCATCCAGCCATCAAGGCTGAGATTGCCAATATCGGAGGATTTTAAAATCACATAACACAAAACATAGAACATTGAACAAAAAATTTATAAATTAGTTCCATGTTCCATGTTCCATGTTCCATGATTAAATCAATTATTGTAGCCATTGCAAAAAATAATGTCATTGGAAAGGGTAATGAATTGCCCTGGCACTTGCCAGTTGATTTTGCTTATTTCAAAGAAACAACGGCAGGCCATCCGGTTATCATGGGAATGAAAACCCATTTATCCATTGGGAAATCATTGCCAGGACGTCAAAATATAGTGCTTTCAGATGATCCAACTTTTGTTCCTTTTGAGGGTTCAATTGCAGTCAAATCGTTTGAAGAAGCTTTTGAATTAGTAAAAGACGCAGAGGAAGTTTTTATTATCGGTGGAGCCAATGTTTATCGCCAAGGTTTGAATTATGCCGATAAGCTATATATTACCGAAGTGCAGGCTGAACCAGAAGGGGATATATTTTTTCCGGAAATTGATAAAAATCAATGGAAAGAAATCAGTCGCGAAAAAAGATTGAAAGATTCTGAAAATATTTATGATATGGATTTTGTGGTGTATGAAAAAATAAAAAATTAAATTTCAAAGATATGATTCTAGGCATAAAAGAACTGCATAAATTGGTTAGTGAAAATAAATTAGTGGAAAATCTTTGTGAACGGGAAATGAATAATCCGGAAGGGGCGGGCTTTGATTTGAGGCTGGGCGAGGTGTATGAACTGTTGGGGCAAGATGGATTTTTAGGTGTCAAAGAGAGGCAGACGCCGGAAATAAAATTATTGGCCAAATATGATTCTGACAAAATAGATGGCAGCAATTTTTTCATTTTTGAGCCAGGAAAATATTATTTAGTAAAGACAATTGAAAAAGTAAATCTGCCAGTCAATCTTTCAGGAATAATTTTTCCCAGAACTACAATGTTTCGTTCCGGGCTCGGACTTTTTAATGGAATAGTACAGCCAGGATACTCGGGAGAACTGACTTTTGGTGTTTGTAATTTGGGAAAAAGTAATATAAAAATTTCTTTTGGTGCTCGTATTGTGCATATTACCTTTCATGAAGTCCTAGGCGAGGGCAATCAATATCGTGGGCAGTGGCAAGGAGGACGAGTAGGAACAGACGGGAAAGAAGTTCAAATCTAATTTTAACATTTATGTTGCATGAAAAAAGCCTGCCTGCCGGTAGGCGAGGAAAGCTTATTGTTATATATGGCGTGAATAATTTGGGCAAGAGCACCCAAGCCAAGTTGCTGGTCAGGGCAATCAAAAAAGCCGGCAAGAAAGCTGAGTATGTCAAATATCCAATTTACAAATCGAAACCGGCCGGAAAATTAATAAATGAATATTTGCGCAAAGGCAATCCTTATAAATTTACTCCGCGAGAGTTTCAGCTGATTCATTTTATTGATAGGATAAAATATGAACCAATTTTGATAAATAAACTGAAAAACGGCATAAATATTGTAGCTGAAGACTATTTCGGAACGGCTATGGCCTGGGGGTTGGCAGCAGGAGTGGGATTGGATATTCTAGAATATTTAAATAGGTTTATCTTAAAAGAAAATATGGCATTTTTGTTGGATGGAGAAAGATTCCGAGAAGCCGAAGAAAAAAACCATGAACATGAAAGTAATGAAAAATTATTAATGCTAGCGCAAAAAGCTCATCTAAAAATAGGCAAAAAATACAAATGGTATAAGATTGATACAAGATTGCCGCTCAAAAAGAAGCATGAGATTATTTGGGAAAGAGTAAAAAAAATTATTTAAAGTGATTTCTTATGCTATTTTCTGTAATTTTTTAAAATTGCTCAGGCGTTATTTTATAGCAAAAAATACTAAATTCTCGCTACATGCGTACAGGGAATCTAAAATATATGCGTATTTTTTGATAAAATAACTGTCCCTCGAAAATTTAAAAAAATTACAGAAAATAGCATTCTTTATTAAATAAATCATATGAAAAAATATATTCCAGTTATCGGCATGGAAATCCATGTTGAGCTAAAAACGAAATCGAAAATGTTTTGCTCTTGCAAGAATGATTTAAATTTGGAAAAAAAGCCTAATGTCAATGTTTGTCCGATTTGTACGGGTCAGCCGGGAACATTGCCATTTCCTAATGAACAAGCCGTCAAATTTGTGCAAATGGCCGGATTGGCGTTAAATTGTAGTTTGCGAAAAGAATCAAAATTTGACAGAAAAAATTATTTTTATCCGGATATTCCGAAAGGTTATCAAATTTCTCAATATGATCAGCCTCTTTGTGAAAATGGAAAAGTGAAAATAAATAGCAGAGAAATTGGTATCACACGGATTCATTTGGAAGAGGATACTGGAAAGCTAGTTCATCCTAAAGGAGTGGAATATTCTTTGGTAGATTTCAATCGGGCTGGTGTGCCACTGATGGAATTGGTAACTGAACCGGATATTGAAAGCGGAAAAGAGGCTAGACTTTTTTGCCAAAAGCTGCAACAAATTTTTCGATATTTAGAAATATCCGATGCCGATATGGAAAAGGGGCATATGCGTTGCGAAGTTAACATTTCGCTTTATAAAGAAGGAGAGGACAAATTAGGTGGCACTAAAGTGGAGGTGAAAAATATCAATTCATTCAAGTTTGTGGAAAAATCTGTTGATTATGAAATAAAAAGGCAAACCGAACTTTTAAATAAGGGTGAAAAAATTATTCAAGAAACTAGAGGCTATGACAGTAATCGTGAAATTACTGTTTCTCAGAGAAAAAAAGAATCAGCGCATGATTATCGATATTTTCCCGAGCCGGATATTCCTCCAATGATTTTTTCAGATGATTACGTGGAGGATATTCGCAGAAAATTACCAGAACTTCCTGAGCAAAAAACCAAAAGACTCATTGAAGAATACGGGATATCCGAAAGCAATGCCGAAGTTATAACCAGCGATAAAAATCTGGCTGAATACTTTGAAGAAGTTGTTTCTGAGATAAAAGAGAAACTGAATTGCAGTGAATTTGAGGTTGCAGAAGTGAAATGTTTAAAAGTAGCTTCTAATTATATCGTTAGTGAATTGCAAAAACATCTAATTAAAAATCATGAAACGATAAAAGATATAAAAATAACTCCGGAAAATTATGCTGAGTTGGTGGCTTTTGTCGCCAGCGGTAAAATAAATTCCAGTGCAGCACAGACAGTACTTGAGGAAATGTATAAAACAGGCGGAGATCCGTCGCAGATTATTGAGAAGAAGGGGTTATCTCAAGTAAGCGATAAGGATGATCTAACAGTCGTTATTCAGGAGATTATTGACAAGAATGAAAAATCAGTACAGGATTATAAGAGCGGAAAAGAAAATGCCTTGCAATTTTTAATGGGTCAAGTTATGAAAGTTACCAAAGGCAAAGCCAATCCGGAAATGACAAAAGAAATATTAAAAGAAAAAATAAAATAAGGAGGTGAGAAAGATGGTTTTCAAGGGGGTGGAAATCAATACGTCACTCGATCACAGATTTAGGTTAAATATACCAGGAGAAATAGTAAAAACAAAAGAAATAGGCCCTATGGTTTTTTTGGCTAATGTGAAAATCAAGGACAGGTTGCTTACAAGAATTTATTACCATGAGCCCAGGAAGACCAAAAGATTTATAAGGGTCAGAGTCGAAAAAACCAAATCTGGTCACAGAGTAACTTTAGTAAAGTCAATAAGGGCGCAGTCTGATTCATTTTATTACGAGAAAATTTTTCAGACAAAAAAACCATTGCCAGTCATGATTATTGACGGAGGGGATTTTATGGAGATATTGCCATGGCCGGTATATTAAAAAACAAAGGGGTGTCTAATAATTTGCGTAGGCACCCCTTCACTTATTATAAGAATTTTATAACTATCTTTTCTGCTTCCCTGTGATTTTTAATCCACTTTATTCTTTTATCTTTCTGAAACCAAGTCATCTGGCGTTTAGCGTAATCTTTTTCAGCTTGGTATGTTTTTTCAAAAACTTCCTTTTTAGACAATTTGCCCTTTAAATATCTAGGAATCCAAAAGTAACCCAATCCAAAACTTTCAATTTTTTTCCAGCTAAGCCCTTGTTCATGAAGTTTTTTAACCTCTTTTATCATTCCTTGTTTGAAGCGCTTTGCGAGCCTTATTTTTATGCGTTCGTTTAATTTTTCTCGTGGCATAGATATTCCAATTTGCAGGAAAATCCAGCGCTTGTCATTCCGGACTTCCTGCCTGCCGGTAGGCATGGGATCCGAAATCTCCTTAGATCCTGAATCAAGTTCAGGATGACATAGCAACGCAGGGACTCTTCCAATTGATTTGCAAATTTCGATAGCTCTGATGAGTCGGACTTTATTTCTGGCATCAATATTTCCGGCTCTTTTCGAATCAAGTTTTTTGAGCATGGAAAATAATTTTTCTGCATGATATTTTCCTAATTTTTCGCGTAGCTTCCAATCCGGCTTTACTTCTGGAAATTCAACATCATCAATGATGCTTTTTATCCAAAAACCTGTGCCACCGCAAATAATGGGTAATCTACCGCGTTTCAAGATGTCTTTTATTATTTTTTCTGTTTTCTTTTTAAACTGAGCAACAGAAAAATTGGTTTTGGGACTGACAATATCAATCATATGATGTTTGGCTAACTTTTGTTCGGTCTTGGTAATCTTACCTGTACCGATATTCATTTCGCGATAAATTTGTCGGCTATCGGCCGAAATTATTTCACCATTATATTTTTGGGCAATTTTAATGGCTAGATCAGATTTACCTGAAGAAGTTGGTCCCAGGATAATGATTATTTTATTGTTGCTCCTTCCAAATTCCATATATTCGCTTTTGTTATTTTTGCTTTAATTATTTTACCAACCAAATTTTCTCGTGCGGAGACAATCTTTACATTTTTCATGGTACGCGTTCGACCGAAATAAAATCCGTTTTTTCTTGCCCCGTTGTTCGCTTTAGCGAACTTTACGGGGTCTTTATCAACCAAAACTTCCAGGGTTTTTCCAACATATGTCCGATTATTTTTCAGGGCTGATTTTTTGAGAATTTCATTGAGACATTGCTCTCTGATAACTTTTTCTTTTTTGGAAACACTGTCTTTCATTTTCCAGGCGACTGTTCCAGGACGAGGAGAATATTGGCCAAAAAATACCATGTCATAGCCAACCTTTTTCATTATTTCAGCTGATTCTAAGAATTGTTTTTTGGTTTCGCCTGGAAAACCGACAATAATATCAGAAGTAATGGAATATACTTTGTTTGGTTTGTTCTTTTTGAATCCAATTTTAATTTTTTTGACCAAACTTAAATAATGCGCAGCTGTATATTTTCGATTCATTTTTTCCAGGATTTTGCTATCACCAGATTGAATGGGCAGGTGAATGAATTCGCAAACCTTTTTTAGCTTGGTTGCAGTTTCAATCAATTCATCGGAAAAATCTTTAGGATGGTTGCTGATAAAGCTTATCCAGAAATTGCCGGGAATAAAGTTTATTTTTTTGAGAAGTTGAGGAAAGTTTGTTTTTTTATTTTGGTACGAATTAACGTTTTGCCCCAATAAAATTATTTCTTTATAGCCTCTTTTTATCAAGCTTTTTACTTCTTTGATAATTTCTTCAACTGGTCTGGAAACTTCTTGTCCGCGTGCGTAAGGAACGACGCAATAGGCGCAAAAATTATTGCAGCCGGTCATAATGGGAACGTAGGCCTGGTATTTGCTGGTATGTTTTGGATTAGTTGATAGATAGGCAATACTTTCTTTTTCTGTGATATTTTTTTGTGCTGGAATTTTAAATGAATTTTTAATGATCCAATTTTCAAAAATATCAAAATTACTAATTGGAAAAAACAGATCCACTTTATTCTTCAATCTTCTTTGTACATCCTTTCTATTTGCCAAACAGCCAGTCATAACAATTTTTTTTGTTCTATGTTTCATGCCCCATGTTTTATGAATGTTGTGTATTTGCCCATAAACCCGATCTTCAGCCATTTGGCGCACACCGCAAGTGTTGAACACGACCAAATCAGCTTCAGATATTTTTGAAGCTGATTTTAAGCCATTCTTTTCCAAAAGCCCGGCAATTCGCTCGCTGTCAGAATAATTCATTTGACAGCCAAAAGTTTTAACGTAATATTTCATAAACTATTTCTTTTCCGCAATTTCTTGTGTGATTTTTTCGATAAACTCTTCAACTTTGATAACTTTTTGGTCTTTATCTCGAGATCTCACGGCAACAGAATTGGAGTCGGATTCTTTTTCACCAACAACTAAAATATAAGGAATTTTTTGCTTTTCAGCTTCGCGAATTCTTTTGCCCAATGATTCATCAGAAGAATCAATTTCTATGCGGATGTCGTTTCCTTTTAATTTTTCCAAAACTTCATTGCCATAGGCATTGAATTTTTCCGAAACCGGAATGATCATGGCTTGAACAGGGGAGAGCCAAATTGGAAATGCACCAGCAGTTTGTTCCGTTAAAAAGGAAAAAAATCTATCAAAAGATCCCATAATCGCTTTGTGGATGATAACCGGTCTTTCTTTTTCTCCTTTTTCATTGATAAATTCCAGATCAAATCTTTCCGGAGAATAAAAATCGATTTGCATTGTGGCAATACTATCTTCTTTTCCTGAAACATTTTTTATTTGTACGTCAATTTTGGGGCCATAAAAAGCAGCTTCTCCAATAACTTCTACAAATTTTTCTTTGGATTCTTTTAAGGCTTCTCGAGCGTATTCAGCAGATTCTTCCCACAACTTTTTATTTTCAATATCACCATATTTTTTCTTATCGTCGAAATCAGGAAGAGAAAGGCGGAACCAATAGCCAGTTATATTGAAATCGTCATAAACTTTTTTAAATAATTCCAAAATGTTTTTTAGCTCATTTTTAACTTGGGAGCGCGAACAATAGGTATGTGAATCGTTCTGGGAAAAGCAACGGGCGCGAATAAGTCCAGTAAGAACACCGGATCTTTCAAATCGATGAAGTGGACTAAAATCGCTATATCGGATTGGCAATTCTCTGTAGCTTCTTAATTCATTTTTAAACATTATGTGATGATGGGGACAATTCATGGGCTTTAGATAATATTTCTCTCCTTCGATATCAATCGGGTTATACATGTCATCTTCATAGTGGGCGAGATGACCAGATTTTTTGTATAAATGTTCGTGAGCTAGAACCGGCGTATATACGAAGCTATATCCGTTTTTTCTTTCTATTTCGTACATATAATCTTCCAGTTTTTTTCTGATAAATGCGCCATTGGGTAGCCAAAGAGGCAGGCCTCGGCCAATTTCTTCTGAAATCATAAAAAGTTTTAAATCTTTCCCTAATTTTCGATGGTCTCTTTTTTCCGCTTCTTCCAGCATTTGCAGATATTCATTTAGTTCTTTTTTGGATTCAAAGGCTACACCATAGATTCTTTGTAATTGATTATTTTTTTCACTACCTTTCCAATAGGCGCCGGAAATACGATTGAGTTTCATTGCTTCGGGATTAATTTCGCCGGTTGAATCCAAATGTGGGCCAGAACACAAATCAACAAATGAGTTGGATTTATAGACAGAAACTTTTTTATTGCCGTCTTTTTCCAAATCATCAATAAGCTCAAGTTTGTATGTTTGTCCAAGCTTCTGAAAATCTTTTATGGCGTCATCAATGGAAATTTCAGCTTGTTCAAATTTGTAGTTGGCCTTGATAATTTCCCTCATTTTGCCTTCCAGAATTTCCAAATCTTCCGGAATGAGGGTGCGAGGCAGTTCGAAATCATAGTAAAATCCGTTTTCAATGGCGGGACCAATGCCGAATTTAGCTTCTGGAAACATTTCCAAAACAGCTGCGGCTAAAACATGTGCAGTTGAATGACGAATAATGTCTAATTTTGCTGGTTTGTTTTTGGTTGACATATGTTTGTATAAGTATTATTTAATATTTATTTCATCCGCCTAAAGCGGATTTATTTTTATAGCTAAATTAAAATTTGGATAAAAATAAAAAATAAAACACCCAAAAATCATTTAAGCTGCCAAGATCCCAATAATCGGGATGGTTCCACTTGGCTTCCTAAATGTTTTTTAGGCACTCTTTTTTCCTGATCGCTGGAAATTAGCGGAGGCTCGGCGGGTGGTTAAGCCGCTTCATCGCCTCATTTTACCCCATTAAATTTCTCCGAAGGAGAACTTATTTAATTGGGGTTACTTTTCTAATTTAATTATATTGTCCAAGCAGGCAAGATGTCAAATGCAAAAAATGGTGGTATAATTTAGATGTAAAAGTATATCTAATATCTTGTCATGCTGAATTTATTTCAGCATCTACTAATAATTTTAGATCCCGAAACAAGTTCGGGATGACAGGCATAAAATTATATGGAAAATGAAACAAAAATTGAACAAATAAAAAATTACTGTGCGAATCCGAAGAATATTCTGATTTTTATCGGAATGCTTTTGGTGGCGGCGATTGTTATTGTGGCCATGATCAGAGAAAAAATTGTAAATCCTAATCTTAATCAAGTAACAGTCAACGGTGAAGGAAGAATTTCTTATCAGCCTGATATTGCAACCATAACCCTGGGGGTGCAAATCGATAAAGCTGCCAGTGCGGAAGAAGCACTGAAACTTCTGGATGAAAAAATGAAAAATATTACTGCGGCCATTAAGACAGTTGGAATTGCAGATGAAGATGTCAAGACAAAAAATTTTTCTCTTTCTCCTCAATATGAATTCAAAGACGGCTCCTCTAAAGTTTCTGGTTACGGCGCCAATCAGCAGTTAGAAATCAAGGTTGAGGAGGTTGATAAAAACTCTGGAATCGTCGGTCGGGTTGTAGCGGCAGCCAATGGCGCCGGTGTCAATCAGATTTTAGGAGTAGTTTTTGATGTTTCAAGTCTTAATGATCTGAAGCAGCAAGCCAGAATTAAAGCCATCGAGGATGCCAGAAGCAAAGCTGACGCTCTAGCCAAAGCAGCCGGAATCAAGAAACTCAAAAAAGTTATCGGGTGGTATGAAAATATAGTTCAATCGCCGGATATACAAAGTGATTATGGCTATGGAGGAATGGCAAACGAAAAATCTGTGTTAAATTCTCGATCAACGATTGCTCCTTCCGTGCCTTCCGGAAATCAGGAAATAATTATAAATATCGGAGTGAATTATCAGGTTAACTAATTCAAAGCAAAAAAGACTCCGGAATATCCGAGAGTCTTTTTTGTCTGGTCG
>CAZSCF010000021.1:0-11939 GCA_964605365.1 uncultured Bdellovibrionales bacterium
ATTATACTACAAAATAAATTTACAAGCCACTCTCCTTTAAATTCTCAACCATCTTTTTTTGTTCGCGAGAAAGATTTTTAGGAGTTTTGACCATAACTTTTACCATTTGATTACCAATACTTCGTCCATGCAAATCAGGAATGCCTTTCTCCTTAATGCGAAATACTTCTCCGGATTGAGTCCCAGACGGAATTTTTAAAATCAACTTACCATCAATTGTATCGATCTCGACTTTGCCACCTAGCGTTGCCACAGAAAAAGAAATATATTCAGTGCTTAAAATATCTTGACCTTTTCGGGAAAACTTTTGATGCGGTTTTACATGGATCAATATATAAAGATCCCCCGACATCGCACCTTTAGCTCCGGCTTCACCGGCACCCTCCACCGAAATTGTTTGGCCATTTTGAATTCCGGCTGGAACGGCAATGGAGATATCTTGATATTTTTTTACTCTGCCATCACCTCCGCACTTTTTGCATTTTTTTTCAAAAATATTTCCTTCTCCATGGCATTCGGGACATTCGCTAACTTGCGAAAAACTGCCAAAAAAACTTCTAACTATTTTGTGAATTTTACCTGAACCTTTGCAAGTTGGACATTTTTTAACTCCCGCTCCCGGTTCGCCTCCTGTGCCGTGACAATTTTCACAGAAAGAACTTTTATACAAATTGATTGTTTTTTTGGCTCCTTTGACCATCTCCTCAAAACTTATTTCCATATCCACCTGAATATCGTGTCCGCGATTTTTCCTTTTGGTTCGAGTTTCGCCACCACCAAAAATACCGGAAAAAATATCTTCAAACGCTCCACCGCCAAAACTTTGACCAGAACTGGCGCCAGAAAAAAAGTCGCCAAAATCTCCGTCATAGGCGGATCCGCCTTTGGCGGAAAATCCACCAAAATCAAATCCGTTAAAACCCTGACCATTTCGTCCGGCCTGTTCAAAAGTTTGGCCAAATTGATCGTATTGGCTACGCTTAGCTTTATCGGAAAGCACCTGATAAGCTTCATTTATTTCCTTAAATCTTTTCTCGTCTCCGCCGGATTTATCCGGATGATATTTGTGCGCCAATTTTCGGTAAGCTTTTTTTATTTCATCATCCGTCGCGTTTTTGGAAACACCTAAAATGTCATAGTAATTTACTGCCATATTCTCAAAAAAATTAATGTAATTATTTTCCATGTCATTGCGAGGGAATGTAATGACCGTGGCAATCTAATTTTCGACTTAGATTGCTTCGCTTCGCTCGCAATGACAGAGAAGGCTTCATGTTTAACTATATCACAAAATAAAAAAATTAGCAATCTCCAGCTTCGAGTGCTAATTAAAATTTGGGGCGGGTATTTTCAATAATATCCCGCCCTTCATATTTCCAGTCCTAATTTTTTTAATTTTCCGGAAACTTCTCTTCCTTTTCTTTCTAATTCCGCTCTTAGCCTTCTTTTTTCCTCGTCGCTTAAGGTGAAATTTAAGCTTTCAATAAATTTTTTTAGCTCTCCATTTCCCCCATAAATAAGCAACATATATATTCTCATGGCAAGATTTTCAATCACGTTTGCATCAAAACTATATGTCATAGCTCCTCCTTCTATCTTTTTTGCAAATTTACAAACTCAGAAAGACAAAACCGTTTTGCAAAAGATGCGAAATTATTCCCCATTTTTCATTTTTCAAAAGCATCCTCATAAGTTTCAGCTTTGTATTTCTAGACATAGCTGCATTTATATCCATGATTAACGCTCTTTTTTCTAGAAACGCGCCGTACAATTTCTCCGTACAAAAAATTCTCTTCGAATCTGTGAATTTTTTCGGGATCACTTTCTGAAATCAGATCGAGCAGAGCAATCCCTAATATATTTTTTTTCTCTGTTTTGTCATTTTCTTTTTTAGAAAAATGATCATTTGCAAATTGGCATGCAGAACTCATTTTTTTTCCTTTCTTTTTTTATATTTTTTGCATCAAAAATAAAAAACCTTCTTATTTCCTGAAACAAAATAATTCAAAGAACTAAGCATTGTAGAATAGCCCAAAAAACAAATAATGTCAAGAAGGTCGTAATATCCCAATAGCTTGGAAACGTTTTCTGGTATAGAATAACCACTTAACAACTAACGTTTTCAAGTATGTATACAACTAATCCTCGAATGCCTAGGCTTAGGGCTAAGACAGTTAATATGGTTCTTTCCGGCAAGTCTGTCAGTTCAGTCGCCAGATACTTCGGCTACAGTAAAAGCGCTGTTAGTAAGTGGGTTAAGAAATCACCTTCAGGAGGAGTTCATTGCATTCCGACTGAATCATCTCGTCCACATCATCATCCAAAAGAACTTTCGGAGGATGTAGTTGAAAAGATTATTGCGTGTAAAATGAAACATAATCGTTGTTCAGAGGTGGTACATCAGTATTTGCTCCGAGATGGAATTAAGGTAAGTTTGAATTCAGTCAGAAGAAAAATTGATCAAGCCGGACTCATGAAAAAACGTAGTCCTTGGAAACGGTTGCATCTATCAGGAGTGCGTCCGGAGGCTTCAAGACCAGGTGATTTGGTGATGGTAGACACGATTCATGTCATGCTAACTCCCAAGAAGAGAATTTACGTCTATACGCTCATTGATGTCTATTCTCGCTGGTGTTATGCTTGGGCTACGGATAGAATTAGCGCCAGAAAAAGTATTGAGTTTTTGAAAAGAGCCAGAGTCTTGGCAGATTTTGAATTCAATTGCATCCAATCAGACAATGGCAGTGAATTTTCCCAACATTTCAGTGAAAGAATTAAAATTGCTCACAGGCATTCTCGAGTCAGAAAGCCCAATGACAATGCCCACTTAGAAAGATTTAATCGCACATTGCAGGAAGAATGTCTAGATCAATTATCCGTAAGTGTCAGAAAGTTTAATCAGGCTCTGCCGATATATCTCCGCTACTACAACGCTGAAAGATTGCATATGGGGATTAATTTTCAAACACCGAATCAGTTAATTAATTGTTTCCAAGCTATTGGTTAGAAAACGGAAGGACGAAGATTAAAATTTACTTTAGTTTAAAAAGCAGGGCGATTAGACCATGTCTAATCGCCCTTTATTTCAATTATTCCCCAGCCATCTTTTCATCCTTCTTGGCCGAATTAATCCGAGTACTATGATTCCGTTTTTTTTCAGCACCTCATCTTCGTACTCCCTCACAGCTCTCCTCAGACTTTCGGGAGTTTGAGAAATTGGGATTATGCCGGATTTTTCTCCTCCCAAAATGATCCTGAGATTATTCAGGTACTCAATGCATACAACAAAAAGCGTTTTTTTTGTTCTCATAACTTCTTCTCCTTTCTTTAAAAAACTAAAATTAAAAAGTGAGTGTAAAAAACTTTTTAAGCTTTTTTCTTAAGTATGCCTTCCTTTATTGATAAATTGTTTTTTATTTCATTTCAAAATACTATCAGACAAAAATGTCATTTGTCAATCAAATTTTAGTTTAAAAAAATTCTGATTTTTACTTACGCCTGAAATCCGATTCCATTTTTTGGCACTTCGGATTCTTCCACTTTTCCAAAAGAATCTTCATACTTTTTCAAATTTTCATTCATCGCATTGACCATTCTTTTGAAGTGACTAGGTGAAACAATGATTCGCGAATTCAGTGTTCCGGTCGGCGGAAAGATATTTAAAAAATCCAGCACAAATTCTTCCTTGGTGTGCATAATCTGTGCCATATTAGAATATTCGCCTTTTAATTTTTCATCCGTGGCTTTGATATTAATTTGTTGCGATTGTGTTTGTCCGCCCTGAACAAACTGTTTATCCTGTCCCATAAAATTGTTTTTTTAAAATAATAAATTAAAGTTTATTTTTACACCAGACATTCCAACATTCTTAAGAATGTTGGAATGTTTTTATAAATTTATAAAGAATCTTTCCGTATGGAGAAAATTCATGAATAACTTCCCTCCCCCGATAACTTTTTTTCACCAAACCCGCTTGAACCAAACGCCTTAAATGTTCGGAAATAGTTTTAAAATTACAATTCAAGCTTCGGGAAATTTCGTCTACGGAAAGCTTCTTGCTTTCTGCGATTAAAAACAAAATTTCAATCCGACGATGATTAGCTACACCTTTTAAATGTCGCTCTATTTGTTTTGGATTTTTCTTTTTTGGTAATGCAATCACTCCATAATCCTTTTTTTGTTTTTTTGCTAACACATTTTTATTTTACAGATTATTCTAACATTCTCAAGAATGTTGGAATACTGTTTTTTGATGTTTAATTTTTTGGCATTTAATTCTTCTGAGGCTTTTTTAAAATCATTTTCTGAATCAGAAAAAATCTCACATGGTTTCAATTTTTATTTTTTAGTTTAAAAGGCGAGGGAAAAACCCTCGCCTTTATTGTATTACTTTTTCTCTGCCCCGTCATCTGACGTTCCGTCAGATTTTACGGGGTTAGTCTCTGCATCTTTAACTTCCTCTTTTGGCGTTTCACCTTGAGGAGTTTCACCTGTTTGGCCTTGCGGTTGACCCTGTGCAGCTTGCGCCTCTTGCGCAGCCTTGTAAAGTTTTTCGCCGATCTTTTGCGCTTCTTTCGAAAGTTCCTCAGAAGCTTTCTTGATGGCTTCAATGTCATCACTGTCCTTCACTTTTTTCAAAGCTTCGATTTTTTCCTCGACCGGTTTCTTTTCATCAGCCGTAATTTTATCACCCGCTTCTTTCAAGGCTTTTTCGGTTGTGAAAATCAGAGTGTCGGCCATATTTTTTGTTTCCACCGCTTCTTTCTTTTTCTTATCTTCTTCTGCATGAGCTTCTGCATCCTTTTTCATTCTTTCCACTTCTTCCTTGGAAAGTCCAGTTGAAGCTTCGATGCGAATCGATTGCTCCTTGCCGGTCGCTTTATCTTTGGCTTTTACTGAAAGAATTCCGTTAGCGTCAATATCGAAAGTTACTTCGACTTGCGGAATACCGCGCGGAGCTGGTGGAATACCGTCCAAAATGAATCGGCCTAAAGTTTTATTATCCGCCGCCATTTCACGCTCCCCTTGCAAAACATGAATTTCTACTGACGGTTGATTGTCGGCCGCTGTAGAGAATATCTGCGATTTGGAAGTCGGCACAGTTGTATTGCGATCAATAAGAGATGTTCTGACCCCGCCTAAAGTTTCAATACCGAGCGTGAGCGGGGTAACATCCAAAAGCAAAACATCTTTTACATCCCCCTGCAAAACTCCACCTTGAATAGCCGCGCCAAGCGCGACCACTTCATCCGGATTAACAGTAATGTTCGGTTTTTTGCCAAAGAATTTTTCTACAGTCTGAATAACCAAAGGCATTCTGGTCATCCCTCCGACCAAAATAACTTCATTGATATCGCTCACGGACAACTTGGCATCTGCCAAGGCTTTTTTGGTTGGTTCCAAAGTTTTTTCCACCAAGCCGTGTACCAATTCTTCCAACTTAGCTCGGGTCACTTTCATCACCAAATGTTTTGGACCATTGGCATCAGTGGTAATAAAAGGTTGATTAATTTCTGTTTCCGCGGCTGTAGAAAGTTCGATTTTAGCTTTTTCGGCCGCCTCCTTGACTCTTTGCAAAGCCATTGGATCTTTGGAAAGATCAATGCCTTCCTGTTTTCGAAATTCGTCGATTATCCAATTGATAACCACTTGGTCAAAATCATCGCCTCCTAAATGCGTATCGCCGTTGGTCGATTTCACTTCCACTGTATCTTCAGAAACTTCCAAAATGGAAATATCAAAAGTACCTCCTCCTAAATCATAGACGGCAATTTTTTCATCCTTTTTCTTATTAAAACCATAAGCCAAAGCCGCGGCTGTCGGTTCATTGATAATTCTTCTGACTTTGAGTCCTGCAATTTCTCCGGCTTCTTTGGTTGCCTTTCTTTGTGCATCATCAAAATAGGCCGGGACGGTAATGACCGCTTCTTCAATTTTTTCGCCCAATTTTTCTTCCGCATCCGCTTTAAGTTTGCCCAGAATCATGGCGGAAATTTCCTGCGGAGTATAGTCTTTACCGCTCATGGTCACTTTGACCCCGCCGTTGGCTTTGACGATTTTGTAAGGCATGAGTTTCAAATCTCTTTGCACTTCCTCATCGGAAAAAGCCCTTCCGATCAAACGTTTGATTGAAAACAAAGTATTTTCCGGATTAGTTACGGCTTGGCGCTTAGCCAAGAGTCCGACCAATCTTTCACCATTTTTGGCAACAGCTACCATAGAAGGAGTAGTACGTACACCTTCTTTGTTTTCGATAATACCAGGAGAACCGCCTTCGACTACAGCCATAGCCGAATTAGTTGTTCCTAGATCGATACCTAATATTTTAGACATATATTTTGTAAGCAATTTTATTTTCGGTTATGGAAAATAAAATGCTTTTTCATTAATTAATAAAAAAATTTTTAATTACTCTAACTACTAATTTCTAATAAAATCCCGATGCCAAAATCCTAACTTTCATCAGTATTTTTAGGTCAATTAGATTAATTCGAGATTCGAAATTTTCCAATAACTTTCTCTATTTGCCATCTAAACCAAAGTGATTTAGATGGCTCAAGAACAGATTATTTGGCTTTGATAGCAATTTTCTTCGGCTTAACTTCCTCGGCCTTAGGAATGACAATCTTGAGCATTCCTTTGTCCGAAGTCGCCTCTGCTTTTTCAGCTTTTACTGACATTGGCAATATTACTGATCGAGAGAAGCTTCCCTCTCTGACTTCTTTGCGATAATAATCTTCTCTTTTAACTTCTTTTTTATCTTCGGTGCTTCCTGAAATAGTTAGGACATCATTTTCAATTGTAATGTCAACTTTTTCCGGATCAATTCCGGCCAAGGGAGTTTCCACGATCACATTATCCTTGTCTTGGTAAACATCCACGGCCGGAGAAAAACTGGCTCCGTTCCACATATCTTCTTCAAAAAATCTGTCGATGTCACGCATAGGTGACCAATGAATTATGCTTCGCATATATTTTCACCTCCTTTCTTAAATTTTGTCTTAATTTTTAAAATTTTTATCCCACAGTTACTTTCGCTGGACGAATTATTTTGTCTCCTATTTTATATCCCTTTAAAACAATCTTAGAAATTTTTTCCTCTTTTGTTTCATGTTTTATGTTTTGTGTTTCATGATTTTGTATCGCTTCATGAATTTTCGGATCGAACTTATCGCCTTCCTTGACTGTAATTTCTTCTACGCCATTATCCGCTAAAACTTTTTCCAGTTGTTTTTGGATATGCATAATGCCGACTACCCAAGGACTTGTCTTTTGATCTTCCGGAATATGATCGGTCGAGACATGAAAATTGTCCAAAACCGGAATAATTTCCATAATCATATTTTCTCCGGCATATTGAATAAAGCTTTTCTGATTTTCCAATTGTCTTTTTTTGTAATTTTCGAAATCAGCTTGGCATCTTTTCAATCTGTCAAGCGCATTGGCATCGGCTAGATATTCTTTGGTTTTCAAAACAGCCGTTCGTTTGTCCCTTTCATAACCCTTATCATCCAGTTTTTTAATAGCCTCATCGATATCCGCCCATTCGAAAGTATCATTCTCATCATTAAGCTTAACTTCGCCGGACTTATGGAAGGCGACAAAACGAATGCCTTTGCCGTGTCCGATGTCGTCCTTTTCTTTTCCGTCTTTCATAAAATCAAAAGCATAAAGAATCGGTCCGACTTCCACCTGCAAACCTGTTTCTTCTTCTATTTCTCTCAATATGGCTTCTTGCAAAGTTTCTCCATTTTCTACACTACCTCCTGGCAAGTCATATTTACCTGGAAATATTACTGAGTCTTTGGATCTTTTGAGCAATAAAACATCTTTTCCATCACGAATTATTACCGCCTTGACCGTCATTTCAAATAATCCACCCTTAGGCTCACTTATTTTTTCCGCCATAGACGGATGTTTTTCTTTTTCCATTTGAATTTATAAATTTCAATGATTTATATATATTTGATTATCAAATACGAATTTCCAGCTATCATGATCACCATTACCGAAGAACTCAGAATCTTTTTCATATAGTCCATAATGGATTTGTTTTTCGCATATTTCATTCTTTTGGGACCTATGATGGCCAAAAGTCCTTTTTCTCCTGATTTATTTTTAAAAGGAGAAACAATCATGGCGCAATTGGATATTTTTTTAATCGGATTTTCTTTGCCGATAAAAATTCTCGTTTCTCCTAATTTAACTTTTTTCAATAGTGTCTCCACGTTTTCATCGATATAGTCCAAAGCTTCAACTATTTTGCAAAATTCATCCGCGTTCTTAAATTCCGGATTTTCTAATAGCTCATGCATGCCGAAATCATAAATTTCTTCTTTCTTGCCGGTAATGGCCAGGCTGCCGCTCAGGGTCGACAAAAGCTTGGCGGTTGTACGAGTTAATCGATTTTTTTGCGCCCGCAATTTCAAAACTTCCGCTTGCATTTTTTTCTGTTCGGCAACACTTAACTTTTGGTCCGGCATCATTTTCTCCACAAAATACCGGTATCCCTTATCAGTCGGAATGCGACCGGCGCTGATGTGCGGCTGATAAAGATATCCGTCTCTTTCCAGCTTTCCCATGTCGCTTCTCATTGTAGCCGAACTCACATCAAAACCATATTTTTCCACCAGAACTTTCGAACCGACCGGAATGGCAGTTTCGGTATATTCTTCCACAACTGAAGCTAAAATTTTTTCTTGTCTAGTATTCATTATATTTTTTGTCATGCCGAACTTATTTCGGCATCTAATTTTAAAATTTTATTAGATCCTGAAACAAGTTCAGGATGACATTTATTACTTGCATTTTTATTATATATTATACATTAGCAGTCGTCAACATCGAGTGCTAATTTCATTTTAAATCACCTTCTAGCACTTGTCAAGTCCGAGTGCTAATTTTAGTTGGTAGTTGGTAGTTAGTGGTTGGTAGAAACAAAAAAAGCTTTTTAAAGCCTCGCTTTTACTTTTTATTTATTGCGCAAAATAAAAAAAACGCAGATTTTAATTTTACTTTTTGATCTTTGGGCCTTGCACAGGATCATACTCTCCTTCATTCCATGGATGACAACGGCTAATTCTTCTTACTCCCAACCAAATCCCTTTTGCGATTCCATGCTTTTCTATAGCTTCGTATGTATATTGACTGCAAGTTGGATAAAAACGACAGGCTCCACCAACAAAAAATTTCATTATTCCATGATCTGGAGAAAGTGTTTTTTGATAAAGCTTTATTAGAAATAATATGATATTTTTCATGTAGTTAATTATTTGTCATTGCGAGCGAAATGCAATGGAGCGAAGCAATCTAATCTAGCCAATAATCGATGTAACTAATTAGATTGCCACGTCGTCTCTCGACAAGCTCAAGATTCCTCGCAATGACATGGAATTTTTTGTCAAAATTTCCTTTTGCTGATACAATTTATAACATAAAACATAATAAAAATAAAATTCACCCCATTAAATACGCCTACGGCGTAATTTTGCAGGGCAAAATTATTTAACGGGGTAAAAAACTATGCAAAAAATTCAATCAAACAAATTTTCCTGGATCGATTTTTACAAACCAGATCAAAAAGATATTGCTTATTTGAAAAAAAACTTTGGACTTCATCCCTTGGTTATGGAAGAATTTTCTATGCCCACTCTGCGCCCCAAAGCCGCTGAATATGAAACTTGTCTCTACCTGGCCATCCATATTCCTCTTTTTGATGAAAAGGCCCGCACGACTTATCCCGGAGAAATTGACATCGTTCTAACCAAAGACACACTGATTACTTCACGCAACGCAGAAATACCTGAGCTTAAAAAATTTTTCAATGAAATAACCAAGGACGAAAGAAAAAGGGATCTCTATATGAATGATTCGCCTGCCGCCCTATTACGCTTTTTAATCGAGATGCTTTTCGAATCTTGCTTCCCAAAGCTGGACCACATTTCTGAAAAACTCAATTACATCGAAAAAGAAATATTTGACGGCAATGAAAAGGAAATGGTTTTTGAAATTTCCGTAGTCAAAAGAGACATTCTGAATTTCAGAAGAACCATGAAGCCGCAAAAATCCGTTATTGAATCTTTGGCGCAAAGAGAATATCAGTTTATCGAACCGAGCCTTAAGCCATACTTCCAGGATCTTATCGGAACCAACGTTCGCATTTGGAATAATCTGGAAAGCACCAAGGAAACAATCGAGTCATTGGAAGATACTAATAATTCTTTGCTTTCCAACAAACTGAATATGACTATGAAAGTTTTGACAATTTTTTCGGCTATATTTTTGCCAATTACCGTTTATTCCAATATTTTGGCTATGAGCGCCAATATCCCTTTCGGAGACAATCCTTTTGGCTTTTGGATTCACATCGGCATAATGATTGTTATTGTTTTGTTGACCATGTTGCTTTTTAAAGTAAAAAAATGGTTATAATTTTAGTTTGTAATTTATAGTTTTGCAGTTTGTGAAAAAATATATGCTTAAAATTCATAACACTCTTTCAAAAACTGAAGAGGAATTCAAATCAATAAATCCCGGCAAAGTCGGTATGTATTCTTGCGGACCGACAGTTTATGATTTTATTCACATCGGCAACATTCGTGCCTATCTTAATGCTGATACTCTTAAAAGATATTTGATTTATCTTGGTTTTGAAGTGCGTCATATTAAAAACATTACCGATGTCGGACATTTAACCGAAGATGATATTGGCCAAGGAGATTCCGGTGAGGACAAGATTGGCAAAAAGGCCGCCAAGGAGAAAAAAACTCCGGAAGAAATTACCCGTTTTTTTGAAGAAGCCTTTAAAAAAGACGAGGAGCTAATAAATATCTTGCCGGCTAATTATTTTCCCCGTGCCACCGCGCATATTCCACAAATGATAAAAATCATTGAGGAGCTGATTAAAAAAGGCTATGCTTATGAAAAAAATGGCAATGTTTTTTTTGATGTAACTAAGTTTAAAGATTATGGCAAACTTTCCGGCAATACTTTGGAAAATTTAAAGGTCGGCGCCCGTCTAGAAGAACATCCGGACAAAAAGAATCCCTGGGATTTTGCTTTATGGCTTAAGGCCTCCAAAGAACATCTGATGAAGTGGCCAAGCCCTTGGAGTCTGGGCTATCCCGGTTGGCATATTGAATGTTCGGCCATGAGCATGGAATATTTGGGCGACACTCTGGATATTCATACTGGCGGAGAAGATAATATCTTTCCTCATCATGAAGCCGAGATTGCTCAAAGCGAATCAGCCACTGGCAAAAAATTCGTCAATTATTGGGTACATAATCGTCATTTGCTGGTTGACGGAACAAAGATGTCAAAATCCAAGGGCAATTTTTACATTCTTAAAGATATCTTGGATAAAGGTTATGACCCAATGGTCTTGCGTTTGGCAATCTTATCTTCACATTATCGCAGTCAAATGAATTTTACCTGGAAAGTCATGGAACAGACAAAAAATAATTGGAATAAAATTTCCGACTTTGTGAATAATTTGCAGAAAGAATATAATTCTGACTCGGATGAAAGTATTGATACGGAAAAATATTTACAGAAATTTGAAGAAGCTATGGATGACGACCTGAATACTCCCCTGGCTCTCACGGTTTTATATGATCTGATTACCGAAACCAATAAAAAAATAGCGGAAAATAAATTAAGTCAAATCGAAGCTGAAAAAATTCTGAAAACTTGGGAAAAAATGAATAAAGTTTTGGGATTGGTTGTCAAATCATCCTATATTCTATCTGCAAAAACTGGAGAATTTAAGCTAACCATGAATCCCATAGAGATGAAAGTATCGAATTTAGCTGAGGAAAGAAAGCTGGCCCGTCAAAATAAGGATTTTACCGCTTCGGACGAACTACGCAAAAAAATTGAGGATTTGGGATATATTATTGAGGATTTGAAGGAGAATGAGTATAAGATAAAGAAGAAAT
>CAZSCF010000022.1:0-6910 GCA_964605365.1 uncultured Bdellovibrionales bacterium
GAGGAGTATTTTCAAAGTTCTATTGCAGTCTGTCTTATGGTTTTGAGTCTGGTGACCAATCTGGCTAATTGGTTGATTCTTAAAATTTTTATTCAACCTATTGACTTGCCTATAATTTTGCATTACAATGTTTATTTCGGGGTTGATATGATGGGAAATTACAAAGAGGCCTATGTGCTGCCTTTGATCGGTATGATTCTGCTGCTTGTAAACTTTTTTTTGTCCAAATATCTTTATGAAAAAAAAGAAAGAATTGCCAGTTATTTGTTATTGATGGCGGCGGCTATGATTCAATTAGCGCTTATTGTTTCATCAATCAGCGTAATTATTATTAATTACTGAAATAATATGTATGGAAGGACAAATTCCCACTCGAATAAAAATGTTTAATTTTCCTGATCCCAAAACAACAAATAGGAAAGAAAGAAAAATACAAAGAAGCCTGGAAATTATTCCGGGTGTTTTAACATGGGCAACACTTATTGGAATGTTTGCATTTTCTTTTTATTTGCCGTTTTGGGTAGCTATTTTTGTTATTGTTTTTGATCTTTATTGGATTTTCAGAACTATTTTTATTACTTTTTATTCTTTGCAAGGATTTTTTAGATTAAAGGAGGGTACAAAAATTAATTGGTGGGAAAGGTGTCAAAATATTGGAGATCCGGAAAAGTTTGAAAAAGATATTTCTCTCAGGATAAAGCAGATGAAAAAAAATCTTTCAGAGAAAAAAACTCTAAACTGGAGAGAAAAGAGAATTATCAAAAAAGAAATTAAAAAGCAAAAAAAGTATTTAGAAGAAGTTGTGCAGATAAGAAAGACCTTTTCAACTTCGCAAGAAAAGATTTTGGATTGGAGAGAAGTTGTGCATGTGGTGATGTTTCCTACGGCAGGAGAAGCGGCGGAAATAATTGAGCCGTCAATTCAATCTATTGTCGATTCCAATTTTCCAAAAAAACAATTTATTATTTTGCTTGCGACAGAAGAACGTGAACCGGAAGAAATGCGACTTCCAAAAGTTAATTATCTTAAAAATAAGTTTGGTGGAATTTTTCGCGATTTCATTGTGACAACTCATAAAGTCAAGGGTAACGAAATGCGAGCTAAAGGCTCGAATGCCACTTATGCTGCCAAGGAGCTGGTTGATTATTTGAATGAAAGAAATATCGACTTCAAAAAGGTGATCTTTTCTAATTTTGACTGTGATAGCGTAGCGCATCCGGAATATTTTGCCGCTCTTACTTACGAATACATTACTGATCCAAAAAGACTCCAAAGAAGCTATCAACCATTGCCGATGTACCATAATAATATTTGGGATACCAATGCTTTTGTCAGAGTTATTGTTACCGGTTCAAGTTTTTGGCATATTTTTCAAAGCACTCGTCCGGAAGGTATGGTAACGTTTTCTTCTCACAGTGAACCTTTTGATACTTTGGTTAAAGTTAATTTTTGGCCGATTAATATGATTAGCGAAGACTCGATAATTTATTGGAAATGCTATACCTATTATAATGGAGACTATAAGGTAAAGCCGATTTATTTGCCGGTTTCACTGGATGCGGTTTTGGCTGAAAGTTATTGGAAGACTTTAACCAACCAATATAAGCAGAAAAGGAGATGGGCTTATGGTATAGAAAACTTTCCGGTAATAATGAGAGCCATTTGGCCGAATAAAAAAATTAAACTTAGGAAGAAAATGTTTGTAGCTTTCGAGATGTTAGAGGGGCATCATTCTTGGGCAACAGCGCCCTTTATTCTTGCTATTTTGGGGTGGCTACCTCTTTTTATCGGAGGAGAAGGATTTAATCAAAGTGTTTTGGCACACAGCCTACCGTCCATTACCCGAACTCTTATGAATATAGCCATGTTTGGGTTGATTTTTTCGGCTACTTTGAGCTTCACTTTAATGCCACCTCGTCCGAAAAAATATTCTAAATGGAGAAATATTTATCTGGTGCTACAATGGATCTTGGTGCCAATTTCAGCTCCGTTTTTAGGAGCTATGCCGGCCATCGATTCACAAACTCGGATTCTTTTAGGGAAGTATTTTGGCGATTTTTGGGTTACGGAAAAAATAAGGAAGTGACATTTTTGAATGTCATCCCCGCGAAAGCGGGGATCCGGGCTTTGGTAATTTTCTGTTAAATTAAAGCGAATTATAAATCTTCATATTGTATTTTCTGCAATTTCTGTTCGCTTTTATATTTCAATAAGCTTAGCGGTGGCTAGATTCCCGTCTTAGCGGGAATGACAAAATACTAATGATTAAGTATCTCATTCCATTTTTAACTTCTTTTATCCTATCGATTTTTTTTGTTTGTCTTTCTTTTCTGTTTTTTAAAAAGGCAGCTTCTGAAAAAAGACAGGAAGATCGACATATTCACAAAAGAAAAAATATTTTTCGTTGGGGCGGGTTGGCGATAATACTTAGTTTTAATGCGGCTATTTTGCTCAATAAAGATCTTTATATACCTTTCGGATTATGGGGCATAATGCTGATTAGTTTGCTGATTTTAATTATTGGAATTTGGGATGATATTTGGGAACTTTCTTGGAAGACGCAGCTTTTTTTACAGTCGTTGGTGGCTGGATTAGTCTTTTTATTCGGCACAAGAATCCAATATTTAGTTGATCCGTTTTTTGGCAGAATAATACAACTTAACGAGGGAGCACTTGTCGGAATTTCTTTTTTGGTAGGTTTTATCTGGATACTATTGCTGATGAACGCAATGAATTGGCTGGATGGAATAGACGGCCTTTCTGGTGGAGTAGCTGCGATTGCAACTTTGACAATTTTTTTTCTAAGCCTAAAAGCGGAGGTAAACCAACCGCCAATGGCCATTATGGCAATAATTTTGACGGGGAGTATCTTGGGTTTTTTAGTTTTTAATTTTAATCCGGGAAAAATTCTGGCCGGTACGGCCGGTTCAATGTTTATGGGTTTTTCTTTGGCGGTTCTGGCTATTTTTTCCGGAACAAAAATTGCCACTACTCTTCTGGTTTTGGTAATTCCTCTTGTTGACTTTTTATGGGTAATTTGGGAGAGATGGAAAAACAAGAAATCTATTTTTGCTCCCGATAAAAAACATTTGCATTATAAATTATTAGAACTTGGATGGTCGCAGAAAAGAGTAGTGTTTGTTTTTTATATAATTACCGGCGTTATTGCGATTATCGCTCTTAACACAAGAGCTATTGGGAAGAGTATCACGCTTATTTTGTCGGTTATCATTATGGCGACAGTTTTGATTGGAATAAATAAATTTTCGAAGAGTTCAGGGTTTCCGAAGGCTCGACCTTCGGAAACTTCAAATTTTCGAACAAAAATTTTGTTGCTGTTGGTTGTCTTGGTTGTTTTGTCTGCAACATTATTATTTATAAATAAAAAGTATTTCAATTATTCCGAGTATGGAAATAAATTGATTCAAATAAAATTAGGCCAGGAAGTCTTTTTGGCAGAGGTTGTAGATAGCCAGAAAAAGATCGAAAAAGGACTTTCTGGTAGAGATAGTTTATGTGAAAAGTGTGCCATGCTTTTTCTTTTTAACGATTCGACAAAACGTAATTTTTGGATGAAAGATATGAAATTTAGCTTGGATCTGATCTGGCTTAAGGATAACAGAATAGTTCAAATTTCTTCTCGGATCCCATATAAATCAGGGAAAAATGAGGTTGCAAAATCCTTGTTTGATACCGATAAGGTTATTGAAATAAATGCCGGAATAAGTGAAAAATTAGGATTAGAAGTAGGGGATATGGTAAAATTGTAGCCTCTTGAATCTGGCAAAATGTTAAATACAAAAACCGCCCATAAGGCGGTTTTTGCTATTAAAAAGTAGTATTATACTTTATACTAAAGAACCGAAATCATTTTTGTTCCACATCATTTTACTTGTGAGAAGCTATGTTAATGACGGAACCATGACGGAATACTTGTGCAAGTTCTGAAGTTGTCTGTCGTTTAGATTTTTTGATTTGGTAATTGCTTCTTGAATCATATTTTTGGAAAATTCTAACGAAGTTCCCACATGAATGCTTGCGCCATTGCCAACTTTTTTTCGAAGATAGTCTTCGATATAGATTTTATGTTCAGGCGTTAAGCTTGCGTCTGGATTTTTTTCTAAATAGTTCGCTAGCGCTCTGCGAGCTAGATGAGTTGCACCTTCTCCCTTAGCAGCAGATTCTATAAAAGAAGCTTCTGTTTCTTGGCTTACGGCAACTTTTTCATCTGCATCTGTTTTGGTCGCGACAGAATTATTTTCATCCGAAGATATGGTGCCTTGTTCAGGAATTTCTTCAGAAATTTGTTTTTGGTCGTCATTTCCTACAGGAGCTTCGGCTCTCTTCGAATAGGAATAGATTCCTCCTGCTATGACGAGAACAATCACGATACTGATAATTACTCTCAAATTATCTTGTATCCATTGCTGAATGTTTACTTCGTTTTCATTGGTATCAACTGGTTGTTGTTCTTCCATATGTTCACCTACCTTTCTAATTGTCGCTATTTTTTGATTTTAGTAAAAACAAAAACCAAAAGATAACGAGCTATTTAATTATAAAAGTGCTTTCGTTGAAGCTATGAGATTCCTTGCGCCAGTCGGCGAATCCAGGAATTCGACCTCGTCTTTTTATTTTAGACCGAACGATTTTTGGCGTCAACTAGACAAATAAAGGCAATTGGGGCGTAATAAATGATGGCAGAAAGTGCATTCTGTTTATTGGGGCACTGTCTTAATTTGAAACTTTGTGAGATAAATAAAATTTAAAATTTTTTAATTTACAATTATCAATTTACAATAAATTTTTTAAATTTTAATTTTTTTATTTTTTTTGTTTAATATCTTGTTTGAAAATTTAAACCATTGTAAATTTATTGAGAATTAAAAATTGATTATTAATCATTAAAAAATTTTTCTAGCCTGTGGATAACTTTTTTGCTATTGCAAAATAAATTAATTGTTATATAATTTGAGTAAAGAAAAAATAATTTAAAATATTTTTTCTTAAAATAAAAAAGGTCGAACAAAAAAGTTAAAAATATCGAAGAAAACTGTCTTCGAAAATAAATAAAAAACAAAAAATAGAAAGAGAGGTGAATAACATGGCAGCCAAGAAAAAAGCAGCAAAGAAAAAAGTTGTAAAAAAGACTAAGAAAAAAGCAGCTCCTAAAAAGAAAAAAGCCGCAAAGAAAAAGAAGAAATAGTCTTTTACTGTTTTTTCCGGATGCTTTATCTCGTCAATGGGCGTTTTGAGTCATTCGGATCAAATGGATAGGTTTTGATTAGCGAATCAAATATAAACGTAAAAACCCCCGATTAATCAGGGGTTTTTACTTTATATAAAGTAATATTTTACAATGTAATTTCGCAAACTCTCCATTTTCCAGCCAAATCTTTATGAAAAATCGGTTTTATTTCAGGAAAATATTTTTTTATGAGCAGAACAAGAAGTTTTTTTTGTTCAGGACTTATTTCTAGGAAAGTTTGCATTTTACAATTCTCATTTTGCATTTTTTGTATCTGCACAAAAAGATTTTCATAGTGATTCAAGCCTTGTTTTTTGCTAAATAGGGCGGATTTTGGTTCATATTTTTTTACATCAAGAGGTGCTTGAGAATAAATTTTTTCTGAAAGATATGGGAGATTGGCAACGATGATATAGTTTTTTATTTTTTGTTTTTTGTTTTCACGATCTATTATTGGTTCAAGAAGGTTTCCATGTAAAAATTTTGTTTTTTTATCCAAACTATATTTTTTGGAGTTATGTCTGGCAATTTTTAATGCTTCTTTAGAAATATCAATACCTATAAATTTGAGATTTGAGACCTGCCTGCCGGTAGGTCGGGTTTTAGATTTTAGATTTGAGATGGCTTTTGCTATTGATATTATGACGCTTCCCGAACCCGTACCAATATCAATAATAAACGTATTTCGCACTTTGTATCTCGTATTTCGTATCTTTTTTAAAGCGAGTTCTACCAATAGCTCGGTTTCCGGTCTTGGAATAAGCGTATTTTTATCAACCTTAAAATCAAGTCCGTAAAACTCTTTATGGCCCAAGATATAAGCAATTGGCTCATACTCAATTCTTCGGGAAATTTGAAGTTTGAGATTTGAGATTTGAGATTTTTCTAAAATGTATTCCGGATGGGCCAAAACAAACTCTCGCGGCCTATTAATAGCCGCGGAGATTAACAATTCCAAGTCAAAAGGGTCAACTTTTTTTGAATAGCTATGTTTTATTTCCAGTATAGAAAGCATTAAAATTTCTAATTATTCTAATTTCTAATTAACCTAATCAAATTCCAATTACCCAATGACCAATATTAGGATTTGGGGCTTGGACATTGATTAGACCTGCCTGCCGGCAGACAGAGGAATTAGGTCAATTAGGGCTTAGACATTTTTAATCTGTTGTCTTCTTCTTTTATTTCTTCAATAATTTCTTCCAAGTTGCCTTCTAAAATGTTGCCAATATTGCTCCAGGATGTTTTAATGCGATGATCGGTGATTCTGTCTTGGGGGAAATTGTACGTTCTGATTTTTTCACTGCGATCTCCGGTGCCAATTTGATTTTTTCTTTGATTGCCAATTTCCTTGGCTCTTTTTTCTTCCTCAATCTGCAAAAGACGGGAGCGCAAGACTTTCATGGCCTTATCCTTATTTTTTATTTGGGATTTTTCATCTTGGCAGGAAACAACCAGGCCGCTAGGCAAATGAGTAATGCGTACGGCACTGTAAGTCGTATTGACTGATTGCCCGCCTGGTCCGGAAGAGCAAAATGTATCAATGCGCAAATCTTTCAAATCTATTTTTAAATCAATTTCTTCAGCTTCCGGCAAAACAGCCACTGTCGAAGTGGATGTGTGGACTCGACCGTTTTTTTCTGTTTCCGGGACTCTTTGGAC
>CAZSCF010000022.1:7010-11865 GCA_964605365.1 uncultured Bdellovibrionales bacterium
TCGAAGTGGATGTGTGGACTCGACCGTTTTTTTCTGTTTCCGGGACTCTTTGGACACGATGGACACCAGATTCATATTTCATTTTTCCGTAAGCACCTTGACCATTGATTTCAAATATAATTTCCTTGAAACCGCCAATGCCGTTTTGATTGGAATTCAAAATGACCACTTGCCAGCCGTTTTTTTCGGCTAATTTGGAATACATTCTGAAAAGTTCAGCTGAAAAAAGAGCTGATTCGTCTCCGCCAGCTCCTGCTCGGATTTCTACAATAATATTTTTGTTATCATTAGGGTCCCTGGGAATTAAGGCTTTTTTTAGGTTTTCTTCGGCCAATTTCTTTTTTTCAGCCAAGATGATATTTTCTTCCATAGCCAGCTGCTTCATTTCATTATCAGTTTCATTGTTCATAATTTGCGCATTTTCTTTCATTTCTTTTTCAATTTTTTCAAATTTCTGAATCAAATTGATAATTTCCGAAAGATCAGCTTGTTTTCTGCCTAATTGGGCGATTTTTTGAGTATCGGAAACAATCTCAGGAGAACTGAGTTGCTTTTGAATTTCGAGATATTCTTTTTTTATTTGTTCGATTTGTTCTTTCATTTTTTTACTTTAAATCTTCATAATCTTACCTTTTTTCGGTTTCGAAGTCAATCCATCGTTTTTTAATTAAATGTCAATTGGTATATAATTAGGGTAGTGATAAATTAATAATTGTTTCAAAATATGGTTAAACAAAATCAAATATATCGATGCTCAATTTGTAAAAATGTAGTGGAAATAATTTATGCTGGTGGTGGACAACTGGTTTGTTGTGGTCAACCTATGATACTCGTAAAACCTATAGATGTTGACGAGCAAGAGGGAAAAGACAGCAGAAAACATGTTCCGATAATTGAAAAGATGGACGGGGCAATTAAAGTTTCTGTCGGAAAAGATGTGCATCCAATGATCGAGGAGCATCATATTGCTTGGATCGAACTTATTTATGACGGTAAGATCTATCGCAAGTTTTTAAAACCGAATGATAAGCCGGAAGCGATTTTTAGGGTTGAAGCCGGAGAATTCAGAGCCAGAGCCTATTGCAATATCCATGGTCTTTGGGGCGCTTGGAAATAATAATTAAAAAGTAAAAAGTCTTTCAGAAAAAAGACCTTAAAAGTATATTAGCAAAAGCGGTTGAAAAGTGGAGTATTTTTATAATTCTTTCCGATTGGCGATGGCTGAACCAAGAGTTATTTCATCAGCGTATTCAATATCGCCTCCGGTTGCCAATCCGCGTGCCAGGCGGGTGATTTTTAGGTCAGGAAATTTTTTAAGTTTACTTTTGAGATAAAGGGCGGTAGCATCTCCTTCGATGGTTGGGTTGGTAGCCAAAATTATTTCTTGGATATTTTCATTGTCGACTCTTTGTATAAGTTCATTAATTTTTAATGTATCGCCATTATTGCCCAAAAAAATAACTCCGCCTAAAACATGATAAAGTCCCTTGTGAGTTCCGGTTTTTTCGATAGAAATGATATCCAACGGTTCTTCGACAACGCAAATAGTTTTTTGGTTTCTTGTTTGATTTTTGCAAATTTCACACTGATCATCTTCAGCTACATTAAAACATCTTTGACATTCCTTGAGTTCTTTGATTTTTTCCAAACTTTCAGCAAAGTTTTTCAATTTTTCTCTGTCCTGCTTAAAAAGATATAAAACCAAGCGCTCGGCCATTTTAGGACCGACTGATGGCAGGGAAGCAAAATGATCAATTAATTTTTTGAATGATTTTGGAAACATAAGCTTATAAGGCTAAAGTCTAAAGCTTAAAATCTAAATGAATTTCAAAGTAAAGTATAAAGTTTAAATCAGATTTTAATAAATTAAATTTTATTTAGACTTTAGAAATCAGCCTTTAGCTTTTTTAGTTTATTCTGTTCGGGCTCTTTCTAATGATTTAAAAGAGGTATTGCCTTCATTGAAATACATTGAAATCCTGCCAATCGGGCCGTTTCTGTGCTTGGCAATATGCACTTCTACGATATTCTTATTGGGAGTATCCGGTTTTTCGCGATCTTCACGATAGAGAAACATAACAATATCAGCGTCTTGTTCAATTGATCCGGATTCTCTAAGGTCGGAAAGCTTCGGAATTTGCGGACTGCGAGCCTCAACAGCACGTGAAAGCTGAGACAGGGCAATAATAGGAATATTAAGTTCGCGAGCCAGTTGTTTTAATGCTCTGGAAATTTCTGATATTTCATTAACACGACTGTCTCCGCCCGAACGTCCTTCCATAAGCTGTAGATAGTCGATAATGATAAGCCCGACATTGTGTTCGGCTTGCAATCTTCTGGCCATTGTGCGCATTTCCATCACGTTGGCTGAGCCGGCGTCGTCGATAAAAATTGGCGCTTCACTTAAAATTCCCATAGCCTCACCAATGCGTTGGAAATCATCATCGCTATCACCAGATTTAAGTCGTCCGGTTCGCAATCTCCATAAGTCAACTCCTGATTGAGCTGAAAGCATTCTGTCGATTAATTGGTCTGAAGACATTTCCAAAGAAAATATTCCCACGGGAATTTTTTGTTGTACAGCTACTTGCCTGGCCAAATCCAGAGCTAGGGATGTTTTTCCGATAGACGGCCGAGCAGCTAAAATGACTAGATCCGATTTTTGAAAACCAGCCAAAATATTGTCCAAGTCCGGAAATCCACTTGGAATACCGCGTAATTTATGATCGCCTTTGTGCAATTCGTCAATTCTGTCGAAAGCGGCTTCCAAAATCGACTTGATGGGTACGAAATCTTGCTTAATATATTTTTGGGATACTCCGAAAAGTTTTTGTTCGGCTTCATCAAGAATTTTTTCCACATCTTCGGATTCTTTATATCCCAATTCAACAATTTCACTGGCAGTTAAAATCAATTTTCGCAAGGTTGATTTTTTTTGAACCACCTTGGCATAGTGGGTGATATTGGAGCTGGAGGGAACGGAATTGACAAGCGATGTCAGGTAGCTTGAGCCGCCGATCTTTTCCAATTGCCCTTTTTCCTCCAAGCGATTGGAAAGACTTAAAAGGTCGATAGGTTCTCGCTGTTCATAGAGTTCAACCATAGCCTCGTATATGAGATTATGGTCATCTTTATAAAAATCTCCATTGCGAATAAGGTTGGCTACTTTGATAATGGAATCTTTATCCAGCATTAAAGCGCCAAGAACGCTACGTTCGGCATCAATATTTTGTGGTGGAACTCTTAAATTTTCATTAGATGCGGTTGCCATAGTCCTTTTAGTCTAGCTTTTTTTTGAGTTCGGGTCAACTTGATTTTTTACCCAGTTTATGCAACAATTGTGCACAGTAAAAATAAAAAACAGGAGGTATTATTATGGGTGCATTGTCTTTCTTATCCTTAAAAAAAGAAATACCGGAAGTAGCCGGCATTATAGAGAAATTTCTCAAATCAGGCGGGGAAAATGATGACGGAAATGCACTGCTGGATTTTCTTGAGGGAGAAGATCTCGCTATAAGAGGCAAAATCGTTCATCACATCTTTAAAAAAATGAAGGAGGGAGGGCTACAGATAAATGGAAATAAAAGAGCTAGGGGAAGAAATTCTGAGAAAAATTCCTAAAAAGAAAAAAGAAATCCGAGAGTATCTTGCCAAGGGAGATTATTTTGGATTGACAAAATTCCTCCTTAATGAATCGGCAAGGCAGATCGGATTGCCACCTAGCAAAATGGTAGAAGAGAGTGAAAGGTGTGTAATGACATTAGATCTTGCCATCAGACTCTTCAATCTTGTAAATAAACCAGAAAAATAAAGGACGGGCAGCTTGTATCATCGGCTGGTTGTCCTTTTTATTTTAATATTTTTTTTATTTCTGCCAGGCTTTTTGTTTGGACAAGTTTACGACGAATTTCTGCCGCGCCCGGAAAACTTTTAACATACCAAGCCAGATGTTTTCGTATCTCAAAAGCGCCCAGTTCACTCTTGTCTTTATATATGAGCTTAGCGTGTTCAAGAATAATTTTTTTGATAAAATTTGTCATGCCGAACTTGCTGTGCCTACCGGCAGGTAGGTTTCGGCATATAATGTTTTTATTTTTAGATCCTGAATCAAGTTCAGGATGACAATTTAAAATGACTTTAATTTCATTAAATATCCAGGGTCGTCCCAGGGTTCCGCGGGCGATGCCAAAACCGTCAATTTTTGGATATTTTTTCAAAATTTCAGAAACCTGTTCCGGTTCGGTTATACCGCCATTAGCCAAGACAATTTTATCCGGAATGATTTTTTTTATTTTTTCTATCATTTCAAAATCGACTTTGCCATCAAATTTTCCTTCATAAGTCCGACCGTGCGCCATAATCGCCTGAAAAGGTAAGTCTTTGACATTTTCAATAAAATCCAGAGCGTTAATATCTTTTAATCCTGCTCTGATTTTGATTGAAACGGGTAAAGTTGTGTTTTCACAAACAGCTAAAATTATTTTACGAGACAGCTCCTTTTGCGGCATTAGCGCGCAACCGCTGCCATGACTAAAAACTTTTTTAGCAGGACAGCCGAAATTAATGTCAATGCCGTCCGGTTTTATTTTTTTTGTTACGATTTTGGCAGCTATGGCAAAATGTTCCGGTTTTTTGCCAAAAAGTTGGACTACATAAGGTCTTTCTTTTTTGTTGAATCGCAAAAGATCCAAAGTTTTTTGGGGTTTATAAAACAAGGCATCCACTGATGCCATTTCGCTATATACCACATCTGCTCCGTACTTTCGACAAATTTCTCGAAAAGCACTGTCAGTAATGCCGGCCATAGGCGCCAGGGCGAAGATAGGTTTCTTTAATTTTTGCCAGAAATTTTTGG
>CAZSCF010000023.1:0-11615 GCA_964605365.1 uncultured Bdellovibrionales bacterium
TTTGTTGGGGAGGAGGGATTCGAACCCCCGCGTGCATGGACCAAAACCATGTGCCTTACCACTTGGCTACTCCCCAATAAACAAAAGCTCTTACATCGTACAATGATATTTCATAAAAATCAATACCAAAAAAGTCTTGATGTTAAACAAAAACCGCCAACTTTCACGCTAACGGTTTTTGTTTCTTGAACAAGATTCTTATTTCAAAGCAACAGTTGCGCCGGCTTCTTCCAGTTTGGCCTTCATCCCTTCAGCATCAGCCTTGGAAGCTTTTTCTTTGATGACTTTCGGAGCAGCATCAACCAAATCCTTGGCATCCTTGAGACCTAACCCGGTCACTTCTCTCACGACTTTGATCACATTGATTTTGGAAGCACCTGCGTTTACAATTTCAACATCAAACTCGCTTTTTTCTTCAGCAGCAGCTTCGCCAGCGCCTCCGGCATTGCCTGCCGCGGCGAGTCCCATCATCATTGGAGCAGCTGCACTTACGCCAAATTTTTCTTCCAAAACTTTGACGAGTTCCGATAAATCCAAAACGCTCATCTTTTCTATTTCAGCGACGATTTTTTCGAATTTTTCAGGAACAATCACGTCCTTTTTTTCTTCTGTCATTTGATTAGTTTTTAGTTTTTAGTTGTTAGTTTTTAGATTTAACAACTAGAACTTAAATTTAAATTATTTAAAAAAATTATTTTTTCTCTGATACAGCTTTAAGAACCTGAACAAATCCTCTGATGTTTCCAGCCAAAACATTTACAAAGCTGGAGGTCGGTGCATTGATCGTTCCAATCAATTTGGCCAGTAATTCTTGCTTGGACGGAAGTTTAGCCAAAGCTTTTACTTCATCGGCTGATATTTCTTTTTTTCCCAAAAGTCCTCCCAGAATTTTGAGATTTTCATTGTTTTTCGAAGCTGTTGCAATCAATTTGGCTGCTGCGACTTCATCTTCCGATGTAGCTATGGCCAATTGTCCTTCCATTTTTTTTGCATCAACTTCAATGCCAGCTTTTTTAAAAGCCAAATTTATTAATGTTTTTTTGGCTACCTTCAAATCGGCTCCTTCTTTTCTTAGCTCTTTTCTGAGAGTCATCATATCTTTGACCATAAGTCCTTTGAAATCTGAGAAAACTGCAGCTTTCGATTCTTTCAATTTTTCAGCCAAAGCATCTACAATTGATTTTTTTTGTTCTTTAGTCTGTGTCATTTTTGTCTGTGAACGAAGTGAGCAGGAACAAAAATGAGCATCCCGCACCAATTCGCTATTTTAACTTTATATTTCTTATTAACTTAAGCCGCAGGTAAATTCGCAGTAGAAATTTTACGTTATTATAAAATTATACTGAAATTTGGTGCGGGGCTTTTCTTAAAATAAAAAATGTCTGTTTCCACAGACATGCAATTGCCATCTTGAGCAAAGTTGAAAGATCTAATCAATTAGATTCCTCGACTACGCTCGGAATGACACAGTTTTTTCCTCAATAGGACTTAGATGCCTATCGTCTGCGGAATAGTATTACATTATATTTTTTTTCTTTGTCAACTACTCGGCCTTTGGAGCTTCTTCTTCGCCAGCTGGCGAATTTGCCTCTTCTGCTTCTGTTTTCACTTCTTCGGCCGTAACTTCAGGCGTTTTTTCTTCTTTTGGTTCAGTTTCAGATGGAGCTTCTTCTTTTTTCTCTTCCTCTTTTACTTCGGCAACTTTCTTGGCTGGAAGCTTAACTTTTCTTTTCTCTCCTTCCAAAATTCCATTTTTCACAAAAAGATTATGGACAGTATCGGAAGCCTGTGCTCCTTTGCCAATCCAATATTTTATTTTCTCTTCTTTCAAAACAACCTTTTTCATGTGTGGATCATAACTACCCAGAACATCTACATGGCGTCCGCCTGGAGCTATGGTATGTTCCTGTAAAACAATCCTAAAATAGGGTTTATTTTTCTTTCCTATGCGACTTAATCTTATTGTTAGCATAAATATTAATACGGAATAAATCTGATTATCCTTAAACTAAAACCTCCGAAGGAACCCCTTCGGGGCTGATTTACTTACCCGTTTATCTTATATTAATTCCCTAATACTGTCAACCCCGCACCAATTTGGCACTTTTTTACCGTCAATATTCATGAAAATTCTAATTATTTTTGCTTTTTGGATTAAATAAAAGGATTTGGATTATTTTTTTGTGCCCGTGGCACAGTGCCAATTTAGTGCGGGGTCAAATGTATCTGAACTTATGCAATGTGCGATTATTTTTGCAATATTTTGCCTCCCTGCCCAACCTGATCCAGTCTGACAGACAAAAGCTTGGAAATCCCATCTTCGCCCATTGTCACGCCATAAAGAACCGCGGCTTGGCGCATACTCTCGCGATTATGCGTAATAACCACAAATTGAGTATGACTAGAAAGCTCCTGAATAATCCTGCCAAACCTTCTGGAATTAGCCTCATCAAGTGCCGCTTCCACTTCATCCAAAACTGCGAAAGGTGGCGGATTAAAAGAAATAATGGCAAAAAGAAGTGCCAGTGACGTGAGAGATCTTTCTCCACCCGAAAGCATCGAAAGATTGTTAATCCTTTTTCCCGGAGGACAGGCAAAAATATCCACACCAAATTCATTTTTTGATTCTTCTTTATTTTCTTCCTGATCTATGTCATCTTCACTATCTTCAATCGTTTCATCTGACTTGGACTTTTTAATCTTTGCTTTGGATTTTATCAAATGCGCATTTCCGCCACCAAAAATAATACGAAAATATTTTGTAAATTCTTGATTGATTTTCTCAAAAGCATCAGAAAAAGATTCACTGATCTTCTCATCCATTTCTTTTATAACTTCGTCCAGTGATTTAATTGCTCCTTCCAAATCTGCCGACTCCCTGCTTAAAAATTCATATCGCTTATTTGTCTCTTCATACTCTTCGGAAATCATCGGGTCAATTCCCCCGATTTGTTCCAATTGCATCTTTAATCTGGAAATTTCCTTTTCCAGTATTTCCCTGTCAACCGCTTCTCCGTCAAACGTCAGATTTTCCACTTCCATTTTGAGCTCGTCTTTTATCTCATTTATCAGATCCTCTTCTCTGACTTCCACTCTGGCCAGTTTTATCTTGGCTTCATTAAACTGATCTTTAAAGGTATTCAGTTCCGCCTGCTTAGAATGAAGTTTTCTTTCCAAATCAAAAAAATTCTTACGTATCTCCCTTTCTCGATTAATCTGCATATTGATCTCTGTGTTTATTACATCTATTTCATCGCGTATCTTTTTTACATCCGTTGTCAATTTATTTTTTTTCTCAGAAAGTTCATCGATAATTTTTTGAGATCTATTCTGCTCTTCAGTATTTTCATGTTTTATTTCCACTTTTCCTTGCCCCGCCTCCTCATAGAGCCTGTTTATTTCCTGTTTCAAATTTTCAGTCATTTTTCTGATCTCTCCCAAATCTTCAATATTTTTTATTTCTCCCAATCTTTGTGTTAAAACATCCTGTTTTTGTCTTATTTTTTCCAATTCTGATCGCACATAGCCCAAATCAACCGGAATGCTTTGAATGATCTCGGCTTGAATTTTCTTTTCTTTTTCTATTTCTATTTTAGCTTCAGATACCAGAAGATCCCTTTCCAATTCGTTCAATTTCAATCGCAGCTCCTCTCTTTTTTTGTTTAGTTTTTCTTGCTCATCGCCAACCTGAACATTATTGGACTCGCTGTCAAGATCGTCTGAAATTTTATCCACCTCCCTTTGTATATTCATCATCTTGACACCCAAATCATTCTTTTCAGCAGAAAATTTTTCCTTGTCAGTTTGAAAAGTGTGCCAAAGGAAAGAAAAAAGTTTAATTTGCTTTTTCTTCAGGCTATCTGAAATCTCTTTTCCTTTTAGCGCCTTTTCCGATTGACGACGCAACATCTTGAGATGCGGCTCTATTTCTCGTATTAAATCTCCAACACTTTTCAAATTGCCTTTTGTTGATTCCAGTTTTTTCAATGCTCTGTCCTTTTTTATTTGATATTGCTTTACGCCAGCAGCATCTTCTAAGACTGTTTTTCTTTCAAGCGGCGTAGCATTAAGCACTGCATCCGACATCCCCTGATTAAGCACGGAATAACTTTCTTTGCCAATTCCGGCCTTGGCCAAAAGATCGATAATGTCTTGCAAGCGAACTTTCGATTTATTAATCGCGTACTCGGTTTCACCATTTCTGAATATTTTTCTGCTAACAATTACCTCTTCAAACTCCAAAGGTATTCTTTTATCGGAATTGTCAAAAACAAGCACCACTTCGGCACTTCCCAATTTAGCCTTTTTGCCAGATCCGGCAAAAATAATATCTTCCGCTTTTTTGCCGCGCAAATTTTTCATTGAGTGCTCCCCCATCACCCAGCGAATAGCATCAGCAACATTAGACTTTCCGCTGCCATTTGGTCCAACAATCGCTGTTATGGCCCTGCTTTTTCCCTCAGCAAAAGAAAAATCCAACGAAGTTTTGTTGGCAAAAGATTTAAATCCCACCAATTCCAATCGTTTTAAATACATTCTGAAAAAATATTTTGATTACAAACTTAATTATATACTAATTTTTGATTTTAGAGAAATGAAAAAAGAGATATACTTTATCCCTTTTTGATTTTTTGTAATTATTTCCAATTTTTGGTTTCCAAAGCCTTAATGGCCGCACTCTTTTGTGCTTCTTGCTTAGAAGAACCACTGCCTTTCGCCACAATTTCATCTCCCAAATACACTCCGACAATAAATTTTTTATCATGATCCGGACCACTTTCGTTCATTACCCGATATGAAGGTGTGATTCCGACTTTTTCTTGGGATACTTCCTGAAAACGGCTTTTCGGATCCATATAACTTTTCTTTTCCAAAATTTCCGGCAACTGCGAAATAACATTTTTTAAAATAAATTTTTTGGCACTGTTATATCCCTTCTCTTTCTGATCAAGATAAATAGCTCCGACAATCGCCTCAAAGGCATTGGCCAAGAGATATTGGCGCGCCCGTCCCTTGTCCTTAGCTTCCCCCTTACTCATCATTAAAAATTCCTCCACTCCTAATTTTTTGGATATTCCAGCCAGCATTTCACCGTTAACCAGAGCTGCCCGCCAATTAGTCAGTTCGCCTTCCGGATTTTTGTAATTCTCATAAAGATATTCGGTTACAACCAATTCCAAAACAGCGTCTCCCAAAAATTCCAAACGTTCGTTATGTTCAAGTTTATGATCCCGATGTTCGTTCAAATACGATCGATGGGTCAAGGCTTGTTGCAAAAGCTGCGCATCATTAAATTTTATTCCGATCTTTTTAGCTAATGATTCTATCATAAGAAATTTAGGCTTTATCCTTTTCCTTGCTTTCTTTATTTTTTTTACTTTCATCATCTTTTAGCGGTTCCCCCAATTCACGATATATTGTTCCCAATACCCCATTTACAAACCTTCCGGATGACTCCCCGCCAAAGGTTTTTGCCAACTCAATAGCTTCATTAATTGCCACTTTGGGCGGAACTTCCTCATAATTTCCGAAAAGTACTTCAAATATTCCCAATCGCAAAATATTTCTGTCGACAACAGTTACCTGGGCCAATGGCCATTCGGGCGCACACTTTTCAATCAATTTATCAATCTCTGCCCGGTGCTCTATGGTATTTTTTACCAAATCGAAAACAAAAGATTTATTCTCCATTCCCGGACCGAATTCTTGGATATTTTTTTTGATTATTTCATCCAGGTTTTTATCTTCTTGATTTTTAAAATCCCATTCAAAAAGAGATTGCATTGCTATTGACCTTGAAAGATGTCTGTTCGCCATTTTTATCAAAAAATAATGAAATTATTTTTTTGTTAGAAAAATGAGTCCACGCATAAATTTCTAACAAAAATATTTTAAAATTTACTGTTAAGCCGCAGGCGTCCAGCGCAGAAAACCAAACTTCAGTAATTATTTAATCTAAAATTTGTGCGGGACCATTTTTTATTTTTTAGGCTTTTTTATTGTTTTTTTAAGCGTATTTACAACTTCTTTGCCTTTGTAATATCCGCATTTCAAACAAACCTTATGAGGCAACATTTTAGTAGCACATTTTGGACAAGTAATAAGATTTTTGGACTTGATTTGATGGAAAACTCTGGCTCGATCTCTCCTGGCTTTCGTGTGTCTTTGCTTTTGTGTCGACATAATGATAATTTCTATTAATTTGATTATTTATACAACAAATCCAATTTATCATTACTTGACCCTTTTGGCAAGACTAAGGATTGGCGAGAAGCTTTGTCGATGAATTTTACATGACCCGTTTTTTTGTAAAGCATCTAAATGCAATTTCGTTCCATATCCCTTGTGGCGGTCAAAGCGATATTCAGGATATTTTTTGTGCATTTCCAGCATCAGCCTGTCTCGGGTTACTTTGGCAATTATGGAAGCAGCTGAAATAGATTTCACAATTTTATCTCCACCGACAACCGCCATTTGCTCCATCGACAAATTGGGAATTTTTTTATTGCCATCAACAAGAATAATGCATTTACATTCTTTGGTTTTTTTAAAATTTCTGTTCAGGTTTGTTATAGCTTTTTTCATAGCTAAAAAACTGGCTTCCAAGATATTTATCCGATCAATTGTTTTGTGATCGCAGATTCCAACACCGACATAAAAATTTTCATGAATAAAATCAAAGACTTTCTCTCTTTGCTTCTCGCTCAGTTTCTTTGAGTCTCTGACTAAATCCCACAAAGCTTTGTCGTTCCGAACTTGATTCGGAATCTCTTTAGATCTTGAAACAAGTTCAGGATGACATCTTAATATCACAGCTACTGCAATTACCGGTCCGGCTAATGGCCCCCTGCCCGCTTCATCCACTCCAATGACAAAATCAAAGCCTTGCTTAGCCAGCTTTCTTTCTAAATTAAAATTCGATGTAAACATATACCTATTATATCCCGCTTTTTCATTTCCCCAAATTATGCTAGGATGGAATTATTAAAATCCTTTCTGCAAAACCCACAGAGAAATCGGGGGCATGGGAATGGAAAAAATTATGAAAACTTATTTCGCAAAAATTAGTTTAGACATTTTACCAAACCTTGCTTTTCAAGTTAAGGTTTTTTAAATTTCTAATTCATAATTTCTAAATAATTAAAAAGCATTAGAAATTGGGGTTTGATTAGAAATTAGGTTAATTAGGTTAATTAGAAATTTTTTATGAAATTCACCCACCTGCATGTTCACACCCACTATTCCCTTTTGGATGGCTTAGCCAAGCTGGATAATTTGCTTGACCGTGCCAAGGAATTAGGCATGGATTCATTAGCCATTACCGACCATGGCTCTCTTTATGGCGGCATAGAATTTTTTATCAAAGCTAAGGAAAGAGATATCAAGCCTATTATCGGATGTGAAATGTATATTACGCCCAATGATTTGCACAGTAAAAATCCCGACAGCCTGGATCGCAGAAGAAATCATTTGGTTCTTTTAGCCAAAAATATGAAGGGCTACAAAAACTTGATGAAACTTATTTCTATTTCTCACTTGGAAGGCTTTTATTACAAACCTCGCATCGACAAACAGACTCTCAGAAAATACTCAAACGGGCTTATCGGTCTCAGCGCTTGTTCCGAAGGAGAAATTCCTTCCGCAGCCATTTCTGGCGATCTGGAAAAAGCCGAGAAATTAGCGCTAGAATATCAAGAAATTTTTGAACCAGGCGATTTCTATTTGGAGCTGCAACATCACCCCAACTATCCAAACCAGCAAATTGCCAATGAAGCTTTGATAAAAATAGCTAGAAAATTATCCTTACCGCTCGTTGCTACCAATGATGTCCATTATGTTAAAAAAGATGATGCCGGCATCCATGACATTTTGCTCTGCATCCAGACCAACCGCAAAGTTCAAGAAGAAAATCGAATGAATTTGATGGATTTCGAGCTCTATCTTAAAAGCCCGGAGGAAATGGAAAAAAATTTCAAAAACGTTCCGGAAGCCCTTTCCAATACGCAAGAAATTGTTGCTAAATGTGATTTGCAAATAAAAATGGGAGAGACTCAGCTCCCTTATTTTGATGTTCCTAAAAACTTCTCTGCAGAAAGCTATTTACGTCATCTAGCAGAAAAAGGATTGGAAAAAAAATTTAAAGACAGAATCACTCCCGAACATAAAAAAAGAATGGAATATGAGCTATCCGTCATTGAAAAAACCGGCTTTGCTTCTTACTTTTTAATCGTGCAAGACTTTGTTAACTGGGCCAAAAATCAAGGTATCGTCGTCGGTCCGGGCAGAGGCAGCGCTGCCGGAAGCTTTGTTTCGTATTTAATTGGAATAACAAATATGGATCCGGTTAAATACGATCTTCTTTTTGAAAGATTTTTAAATCCGGAAAGAATTTCCATGCCTGATGTTGATATGGATTTTGCGGATGACAGAAGGGATGAAGTTCTGGATTATGTCAGAAAAAAATATGGCAACGACCATGTCGCTCAAATCATCACTTTTGGAACCATGGCGGCTCGCGCGGCTATTCGTGATGCCGGCAGAGCCCTGGGCATTCCTTATGACTTTTGTGATAAAACCGCCAAACTTATCCCAATGTTTTCTTCCATCGAAGATGCATTAACCAATGTTAAAGAATTCAAAGATTTGCACAGCAATAACCAAGATGGAAAAAAATTGATTGATAGTGCTAAAAGACTGGAAGGCGTAGTACGTCATGCTTCTATGCATGCTTGCGGAGTTGTCATCACCAAGGATCCGGTTACAGAATATTCCCCTCTCCAAAATATTATCGGCAAAGAAGGCGAAGGAACCGTAACACAATATTCTTCTTCCACCAAATCCAGTTTTGTGGAAAAAATCGGACTGCTTAAGATGGATTTTTTAGGACTAAAAAATTTAACGATTATTCAAAATACGCTTCGCATAGTCAAAAAAACCAAAGGCATTGAAATGAATATTGATGAAATTCCATTAGATGACAAAAAAACTTTTGAACTTTTGCAAAAAGCGGAAACAACAGGTGTATTTCAGTTGGAAAGTTCCGGAATGAAAAGATATCTCAAGCAGCTAAAACCCAATGATTTGGAAGATATTATCGCCATGGTAGCGCTTTATCGCCCCGGTCCAATGGATTGGATCCCAGATTTTATTGCCCGAAAACATGGCCGCAAAGAAACGAGCTATTTACACCCAAAGCTAAAATCCATTTTGGAAAAAACTTATGGTGTAGCCGTTTATCAGGAACAAGTTATGCAAATCGCCAGGGACCTGGCCGGCTTTTCTTTGGGTGAAGCCGACGTACTTCGAAAGGCCATGGGCAAGAAAATTTTTGCCCTCATTCAAGAACAGAAATACAAATTCATTGAAGGTTGCACCAAGCAAGGTATTGATAAAAAAATTGGAGAAAAGGTTTTTGCTTTCATCGAACCGTTTGCCGGCTATGGTTTCAACAGATCTCACGCAGCTTGTTATGCCCTGATCGGTTACCAGACTGCCTATCTCAAGGCACATTTTCCGGCCGCCTTTATGGCAGCGCTTCTCACTTCCGATCAAAATGATTCGGATCGCGTCGCCATTGAAATAGCCGAATGTCGTGATATGGGAATTGAAATTTTGCCACCGCATATCAACGAAAGTTTCGAAGAATTTGCAGTTATTGTTGATCCCGAAACAAAGAAAGAGAGAATTCGTTTTGGTCTTAACGCCATCAAAAATGTCGGTAAAAATGTTACCTATGAAATTGTCGAGGAAAGAAAGAAGAATGGAAAATTCAAAAGCATAACTGACTTCGTAGAAAGAGTTATCACCAAAGATTTGAACAAAAAATCCTTGGAAGCATTGGCTAAAGTTGGAGCGCTGAAAGACATGGGTGAAAGAAACCAGATCCTGGCTTCAATAGAAAATATCTTAATCCATTCTAAAAAATTTCAAAGCCTTAAGGATTCGAACCAAATCAGTCTTTTTGGAGATTCAAACATCTCTTTGCCTGAAATTAAATTAACCGAAGCTCCTCCGGCCACCAAAAAAGAGCGACTGACTTGGGAAAAAGAATTATTAGGACTTTACATCAGCGATCATCCGGTCAGAGAATTCCGGGAATATTTCAAAAGAATGGCCGTACCTATTAAAGAAATAACTTCCCAAATGGTGGAAAACAACATTAACGTTGGAGGCGTAATTTCCAAAATTCAAAAAATATATCTCAAAAACCAAAAGACAATGCTTTTTGCCACCTTGGAAGATATGGAAGGCAGTATGGAGGTATTGGTTTTCCCTAAAATATTGGAAACGACAGAGCCAATTTGGACTGAAGATAAAATCGTGATGGTAAGCGGAAAATTATCCAACAAAGAAGGCGAGTTCAAAATTTTATGCGATAGTGTTAAAATAATCAACCAAGACGAGCTGGATAAATTTCAAAGGATCTTGGAGACACAAAAAGCTAATGGAGAATCTTTGGAAAAATGCACAAGAGCAATTATTTCTTTTCCGGAAAGCTCCGGGCAAGAAGCGATTAAAAAACTTTCTGCTTTTCTTGATCGCCTGGAAAAGGGAGAAACAAAAATTTATTTAATGATCGGCAATTCAAAACTGGAAACGCCTTATCGCATCAAATTTTCTTCAAATATAAAAACTCAGCTGGAAAAAATAATTCCGGAAGGAAGTGTGGAGATTCAATAAAAAATATTTTTTATACCTAATTTTTTATCATGTCATCCCGAATTTATTTCAGGATCTAATTTTAGAGATTCTGAATCAAGTTCAGAATGACATTTACAAGAATTAAAAAATGGCACCGACGAATCAATCTCGTGATGCCACTTGCCTTGGGAGCTGGTTTATTTTCACCGTTTATTATTTTCTGCACAAAGTTTCTCGAGTTAACTTCGTGCAGATATCGCAGACTGATGGAACTGTGCGCCCAGCCGTATTAATCCCGGATCAACCGTTAGAAGATTGTTCACAAGGATAAAGGCTGAAATGCACCTGTTATTCTCCGAAAAAATTTCTGCCCTCCATCCGCCTTCACATTTCTGGATGCCTGACAAATCAACTGCGACTATTTTTCCGGCAAACCACCTGATCTTCCTATCGCTCGTCTTGTAAAAAACATCTCGACTTACCATGGCAATTACAAATTCTTCCTCCTTCTTTTTATCTTTCATTTTTTTCTCCCCAAGAAAAAAGCTCCCAATACACTAAAACTTAGCACGCCTTTTCAAGCTTTGTCAACTTATTGACAAATCCTCGAAATTTATATACGATATTTGTACCTTTGTTGTTTAACACTTTAACCGGTCGCAGGAAGACGTTTTGCTTCCTCCTTTACCTCCTCCTACGACCACCACCCTTAAAAAAATGCGAGGCAAACTTCTTTCGCTTCCATTTCTTTATTTTCCCCAAGAAATAAAGATGGAAAAAAAGTTGTTTGTCTCGCGTCAAAAAATAAAGACCTTTTACAATGCTAATTGGTCTTTTTTAAATTAAATTTTGACTGAAAAAATAAATTAATTTAAGATGAAAGAATATGACTTACATAAGCGGAGTGTAGTATACCGGCAGTACGCATGCATGGGGTGCATGTAGACCGGGTTCAATTCCCGGCACTCCGACCA
>CAZSCF010000024.1:0-10808 GCA_964605365.1 uncultured Bdellovibrionales bacterium
CCTCAAGATATTCGCGGTTATTTTGACGATCAAAACAAATTATTGGCAAGCTCGCACCCATATATTGTAAAATTTTTCCACTGGCTTGTTTTGAATAAGAATCCTTTGGATCTAAGCCGACATCGCTGGCGTTAAGAATTCCTGGCAATTCAAAATAATCAAGAGGATGAATAAGACGCACATCATTTTCCAAATCATTTTCTTTGATAAATTTTTTTGCTTCTTCAATTGGAAAGCCACCTATGATAAAAAAAATATTTTTATTTGATTGCAGCGCCTGTTTAATTGCCGTAAATAAATAAGCAATGCCTTTATTGGGAACCAGTGCACCGGTATAGGAAAAGATAATTTTATCCAACGGTAGCTCGAGATTTTTTTTAGATTCTGATTTTGATGGAAGATTTTTGTAATAATCAAGATTAACACCATCCAAAACTATTTCGATTGATTGGTTTTTTCTTATTTTTTTTATTTCCTCCGCATTTTCTACCGAGCTGATTATGGCAAAATCACCTAAATTATCGATACACTTTTCAATCCATAGAAAGATCTTATTTAAAAACCCTGCCTTTAAATAGGCATGGGAAATCATTTCCTTGGTCAAACTTCCATGAAAATCAGCCACTAATTTTATCTTTCTCCAAAATAATATCTTTTGAACTATCCAACCGATCAAAACTCCTTCGTGTAAATGTCCATGAATAATTTCCGGCTTTTGTATTCTGGCCAAATAAAAAACTTTGCGCAGCAACATTAAATCCAAAATAATTTTTTGCCAGTCCGGTCCGGCTTCCAATTTTTTATACCAAAAAAGTAGCCGCCTGATTCTTCGCAAATCGATTTTAGTTTCGATTTTCTCTGAAATATCACTTCCGATATGATAGGTTGCAATAGTAATTTGATGACCTAATTTTTCCAGCGCCAAAGCTTCTTCCAATATTCGAATATGTGTACCTCGATTAGAAAAAAAAGGAGTTGGTGCTATAACCAGAACTTTCATTGGATTTGATTATTTATTTGCCTGTCTTATTGGCAAGCAATCGTAATTTTACCTCATAAATTGATTCTTGGCAAAAAAAAATTAAAAAGTTATAATTAATTCATGGAAATTTTGAAAAAAAGGCCAACCAAACATCATTTATTTGCCCTTTTCGTTCTTTTTTGGATAGGACTTGGGGTATTGGGTCTGTTTTTGGCTATGGCGGGGGTTTTTTACAAGGCCTTTTTTATTGGATATTTGAGCATATTCGGATGTGTTTTTTCGTATCTATTTTTTTCCAATATCAGTTTTTTCAAATTTACATGGCATTTTCCTGTTGTTCTGATGATTTCTTTGGCAGCAATTTTTATTTTTTCTTATTTTACTACCCCGACAATTTTTTCTGGACGTGATCAAGGTTCATTGAGCGAATCAGCCATTCGCCTGTCTCAAAATCATAAACTTGAATTTTCTTTTGCGGCAGAAAAAAGTTTTTTTGACATTTATGGTCCCGGCAAAGCATTGAATTTTCCAGGATTTGATTATACAAAAGACGGAAATTTAAAAACCAGCTTTCCGCTCGGATATGCTTCGTGGCTGGCAGTTTTTTATTCCCTGCTTGGCCTAAAAGGATTTATAGTGGCCAATAGCTTATCATTTTTGATATTTATTCTTTCTTTCTATTTAACAGGTAATCTTTTTTTGAAACAATCTTCGTCGGTAATTTTATTTTTCTTAACGCTCACCTCTTTTGTTTTTTCTTGGTTTTTTAAATTTACCTTGAGTGAAAATTTGGGCTTGGCCCTGCTTTGGTTCTCAATCTATGAGTTCATTTTATTTTTAAAAAATAAAAAACATTTTTTCTTTTTGGCAGCAATAATCTCTTTGGGGTTTCTCGCTTTTGTAAGAATCGAAGCGCTAGCTTTTTTTGTGACAATGTTCATAATAGTTTTATTTAAATGCAAGAGCAGCCAAAATATATACTTTTTTATCGGCAAAAAAAACCTTTTTGCCTTGGGCGTAATATTTCTGGCTTATTTAGGCAGCTTTGTTATCAATAAGGAATTTTACAAAGCTTTGATAAAAGCAATTATCAAGCCATTTCTTGAAACAAAGTCCAGTCTAATCGATGCCGGGAGACTCTTTTCCCTCTTTCATATGGGTCATATTTTTCTGACTTACGCTTTGTTTGGTTTTTTTCTTCTGGGAATCATTGGGATAGCCTATGCTTTTAAACAAAGAAAATACGAAGTGTTATTGCCGTTTTTGATAACTTGCCCGATATTTATTTATTTATTTATTCCTAATATTTCATCGGATACTCCATGGATGTTGCGCAGGTTTTTGTTTGCGGTTGTTCCAACTTGCATTTTTTATACCGTATTTCTATTGGATAATTTTTTCAGAAGAAGATTTATTTTTTATTTTTTAATAACGGCGCTTCTGCTGGTCAATATTTCTGTTTCTGCTCGCTTTTTAAATTTTTCTCCCAACAAAAATTTATTATCCCAAATCCAACTATTAAGCGATAAATTTAATGATACCGATTTGATACTGGTTGACCAGAAAGCAACCGGAGACCAATGGTCAATGCTTTCTGGACCAATGAATTTTCTTTTCGGCAAACAAGCGGTTTATTTTTTTAATCCGATGGATATTGGCAAGATCGACCGATTTAAGTTCAGCCAAGTTTATTTTATTATTCCGGACGAAAACATTGATTTATATAAAAAATCAGGATTATATTCCAAATTAAAAATCGAGGAAGATTATAGCATAAGAAATAACATTATTGATATTTCAAGCCGTTTTGACTTGCCGGAAAAAAGAGATATTATAATTACAGGAAAAATTTATTCGTTAAACTACCAATAAAATGCTTTTCGATTTAACTCCAAAAATAATTTTAAAAAAGAAAGACCAAAAAAAATATCTTTATTTTAGAGCAGTTCTTTTTGTTTCGGCTTTTATTTTTGCCGTTTTTTCGGTTTTTACAATAATTTTTCCGACTCGCTATTTTTCTTTTTCTTTTCTTAATTCAAACTCTCTTGCTAATACAATCGTTAATCCTCGGGATGGAAGCGGTAATTTACCGGATCACGGCAAAATGTCCAAGGATAGCGATATTACCTTTGATTCGTCGCTGCTGGGAGTTTTCTCCGATGCTAAAATAATTTTTCGTTTGAACAAAAAATCATCCGATATTACCGGCGAAAAGATTACAGTTAAAAAATCCTACCGGGCATTTCTTTATCCGGAAAATGGTTTATTTGGTTTCAAGGATGGAACACTTTTAAAAAATTTGGAAAATTATTATATTATTTCTGATGGAAAATTGCGAAAATTTAAAAGCAAATCAATGCTTCTTTCTATGGGTTTTAACGCGGATTCCTTTGAAGATGTTTCTGTTGATGATTTGATTTATAATGCTTTAGGAGAAGATATTACAAATGCCAATGTTTATCCTAATAATTCCATTTTTAAATCAGGCGCTGATTATTTTATTTTAACTAACGGGAAATTGGTTAAATTTATCAGTGAAAAGGCTTATTTAAGCCAATATTCCGTTAAGCAGGCCATCGAAAAAACAATCGATTTTTTACAAGGATATCCTCAAAATGAAAATCTTATCGGTTTCGCTGACGGGTCACTAATTGCCTATGGGGAATCAGCCTATGTCGCCAGCGGAAACAAAGCTTTCCCCATTAATAATGTCATAACTTTTGAAGCGATGGGTTACAAATGGAATGATATTATAATGATTGGCGGTGACGAAATGTCTTTTTATGAGAAGGAAAAATTGCTTGATATATCCGGAGCTCATCCTGACGGAACAATTTTTCTTGCTTCCGATAATACTGGTCAGAACAAATGGTATATTATAAAAGATAAAAAGAAATACTCCTTACCAACAGAAAATATTGCATCTTCTTGGTCAAAGATAGAACCCATAAAAGTTTCTGCCGAAAGTTTGATAAGTTTTTCAGAATGTAGTTTTGGGGAAAAATGGTTTTTTTCAAAAACTTATTCTTGTAAGATGGCTATTGATAATTTACAGAATCTTTTGGGCAAAGATTATGAATTTAACGTTATCTTTAATGAAGACATCAAGGTTGATATTGCAGAACTTCAATTTAAAAAAAGTTATACTATCTCCAATTTAAAAAGGTTTGCAGCCAGTGTCATAAAAAACATAAAGAATAATTATGCAGGACAACAATAATTTTTTCAATCTTAAGGATGCAAGAGACAAGTTTTTAAACAATTACGGTTTGATCTTTTTTAAGTTATTAAATGATTCATTACTTCTTTTATTGGTCTTTTTTCTGTTTCTGGTTATTGCGGATGGAATCCTGCCTGGTTTTATTTCCAATTATTATAATCCTGCTATTGTTGCGTTATTAATTTTGATCAATATTCTCCTACTTTCTTTTTTGGAAAAAAAAATTAATTTAAACTTAGAACAAGCAGATAATAAAAAAGCAATATTTTACACATTGCCTGTTATTATTATACTTATCTTTATTACCTTTTTTCGCCTCAATATCTGGCTTAATTTATTTTTGACTCTCGCCTCTTTATCAGTCGGTTGCTTTGTTTATAAGCTTTTTTCAGAAGAATAATTTTTCAATTTTTCAGGTATTCCAATGTTTCTTTGGCACACTTGGTCCAAGAAAAATTCTTCAATTGTGCCAATCCCCTTTGTATCAAGTCATTCCTGAGATTTTCATCATCGAGAATCTCTTTTATTTTACATGCTAATTCATTGTCATCTGCGGCATTAAAGTAAAGTGCTCCTTCCCCGCCAACTTCAGTTAAACTTGAATTATTGGCTGTAATAACAGGCACACGGGAGGCAAAAGCCTCGAGAATTGGCAAGCCAAATCCTTCATAAAGCGAAGGAAAAATGAAAATCTTGGCTGCCCTCATTAAGTTTCCTACATCTTTAAAGGATATTTTTCTAGTTAATTTTATATCATTCTTAAAAATACTTTTTTGCGCGATTTTTAAAGTATCTCGACTTAACCAGGCTTCTCCACCCGCCAAAACCAATTGCACATTTAAATTTTCTTTTCTGATTTTTTCGAAAGCTCTAATAAGCACTTTTAGATTTTTTCTGGGCTGTATAGCGCCCACATACAGCAGATAATCTTTGGTTATGCCAAAACGTTTCAGAACTTCTTTCTCTTCGTCCGTGTTTCTCTCCTGATAAAAACGTTTTTCGTCAAAGCCGTGATGAATAACTCTGATTTTTTCCGCATTTATTTCCGGATAAAATTTTAAAATATCTTTTTTAGTAGATTCAGAAACAGCAATTATTTTGGTGGCGTTTTTTATAGCATAATCCGAAAAGAGATTTAGTTTTAACAGGTCTTTTTTCTCAAAATATTTAGGAAAATATTTGAAAGCCAAATCATGAATGGTAATTACGGTTTTTAAGCCACCCCTTCTTACAAAAGGCATGGTTTGCATCGGCATCCAAAGGACTTGCGGGTAATCTTTCCAAAGCTCAAAAGCAAAACGACTCTGGGTCCAATAGAAGGGCATGGGTATCCTTTTGAAATTATAGTTAGAAAAATTTGGCGGAGTTAATTCCGGATTAAAAGCTTTTTGATGGTAAATGACAAACTCACTGGAAGAATCCAGTTTTCCAAGGTTTTTTAAAAGATTCAGAATATAGACCCGAGTGCCATCAATTCTTTTGGCATCCAGGTCGGCCGCTTGAATAGCAATCTTCATCTGGCTACTATTTTTAGTGGTCCGACCACTACATAGTGGTTGGACCACTAAAAAGCTAGGGAATTTTTATTTATACATACCATCCAAAAAAGCCTTGAGTTTTTTTCCAATTTCCGGATGTTTAAGACCTACTTTTACACTGGCTTTAAGAAAATTAAATTTGTCTCCGGTATCCAGCCACTCGCCTTCCAATTCCTTGCCATAAATAGGTCGATTATTTTCCAACATTATATCAAATGCATCCGCCAATCTAATCTCTCCCGATTTCCCACTTTTCATATTAGCTAATACCTGCATAACTTCCGGAGTAACAATATATTTTCCAACAGCTACCAGATTTGAATCAGTTTCTTCCGGTTGGGGTTTTTCTACAAATTTTTCTATTTTTGAAATTTTTTCGCTTAATTTTGTTCCTTCAACAACACCAAATTTGGAAACTTCGGTTTTCTCTACCTGGCTCAGACCAACTACGCTCTCGCCATATTTTTCATAAACATCCATTAGTTGTTTTGAAGCCGGAATTTCACTGTCATAAAGACAATCCCCGAAAATTACCAAAACCGGTTCATTGCCAACAATGTGTGCGGCTTGAAGTAGCGCATGCCCATCTCCAAGGGGCAATGATTGTCTAACATAAGAAAATTTAGCTAAGTTAGAAATTTTTTGTACGGCCGCTAAAAGCTCCTGTTTATTTTTTTCCACCAAAGTATCTTCGAGTTCATAGGAAACATCAAAATGATCCTCAATAGCTCTTTTTCCTCGTCCGGTTACAAAAATAATTTCTTCAATACCGGAAGCCACCGCTTCTTCCACTAAATATTGAATAACTGGCTTGTCCACAATCGGCAGCATTTCTTTTGGTTGGGCTTTAGTGGCCGGTAAAAATCTGGTTCCAAATCCGGCTACTGGCAAAATAGCTTTTTTGATTTTTGTCATTTTTATTTATTGTCATTGCGAGGAGCGTAGCGACCTGCCTACCGGTAGGCAGGCGTGGCAATCTGATTAGATTGCTTCGCTTCGCTCGCAATGACAGGAATTATAAAATTACATTATTAATTTTTTTATAATAATTTTTTCTTAGCTATATTTTTTAATTCTTTATTGAATTCTTCAATTGCTTGGTTAATAATAGGATCAAATTTCTTGTAAATTTCTTTTTCTTTGACAATATTGCCAGCCTCAAGCAGAGAGTCAAATGTTCCCGCATCTAGCCACTCACCTTGAATTTTTTGCACCGATAATTCGCCCATTTCCAGATATTTATCATTGATATCTGTTATTTCAATCTCGCCTCTATCTGATGGGGCAAGGTTTTTGGCAATATCAATAACTTTTTTATCATAAACATAAAGTCCAGTAATGGCCCAATCACTGATAAATTCTTTTGGTTTTTCAACTACTTGAACAGCTTTTCCACTTTCATCGAATTTTACTACGCCAAATCTTTCCGGGTCTGGAACTTGCTTGGCAAAAACCATTCCTCCATTTTGAAAATTTTTAATTTTTTCCGTTAAATCGTCTTCAAAAATATTATCACCCAAAACCATAGCCACATTGTCATTGTCAATAAAATTTTCTCCGACAATAAAAGCATCGGCTAATCCGCGAGGAGTCTTCTGTACTTCGAAAAAAAGATTTATGCCATGATTTTTGAAAATTGAACCCAAAAGATTCAAAAACTGACCGCTATGCTCCGGCGCTACAATTACCAAAATTTCTTTTATACCAGCTTTAATGAGGGTATTTAATGGATAAAAAATCATTTGCCTGTCATAAACTGGTAGAAGCTGCTTGGAAGCTGTGGCTGTCAATGGAAATAATCGCGTAGCCGTTCCACCAGAAAGTATGATCCCTTTCATAAATTTTCTTTACTAATTACTAATTTATATACTAATATACTAATTCATTTTTAAATTTATTATCCTTTTGTATCGAACTCCGTTTTTTGTAAAATAAATAAGTAGCCCTAATTTTAAATTCATCGCCTTTAGATATGAATACAACTGATCAATGTCTTTTTTGGAAAAATAATTTTTTTGCTTCAGCTCAACTACTATTTTATCAAAAACCAGAAAATCAAAAAAATAATAACCAACATCCTCTCCTCTAAACTTAACCTTTGCTTTCAACTCTTTTTTAAATGAAATTTTATTTTCAGTAAATATATTGGCAATTGCATTCTGATAGAATTTTTCCTTGTGTCCATAGCCTAATTCGTTGAAAACACTAAAAACCAGTCCGATAATTTTATAACACTCATCTTTATATATCAAATCCTCCCTAATTGCCATTGATTCGTATATTAGTATATAAATTAGTAATTAGTAAAGATTTCGATATATCGGAAATTTTTTACAAAGCGTTATTACTTCCTTGTGCAGACTTCTTAGTTTCTTTTCATCTTTGTAATTTTCAATTGCTTCTTTTATCCACCTGGAAATCATACGAATTTCCTTTTCTTTCATGCCGCGAGTCGTAATAGCCGGAACACCTATTCGAATACCGCTTGGATCCATTGGACCGCGCGGATCATCCGGAATCATATTTTTATTAAGGGTAATTCCTATTTTATCCAAAGCTACCTCAGCTTCTTTTCCGGTCACGCCTTTTGAGCCAAAAACATCCACTAACACCATATGATTGTCTGTGCCACCAAACATCAATTTGAATCCATGCTTTTTTAATTCTATTTCCAGAATTTTTGCATTTTTAATAATTTGTTTGGCATAAGCCTTGAAAGATGGTTTCATGGCCTCGCCAAAAGCCACAGCTTTGGCGGCAATATTGTTTTCATGCGGCCCTCCTTGAAATCCGGGAAAAGCTGCCTTATCTATAGCCGTGGCAAACTCTTTTTTACAAAGTATCATACCGCCCCTCGGACCACGCAAAGTTTTGTGAGTGGTTGTAGTGACAATATCAAAATATGGAACCGGATTTGGCAAAGCCTTTCCAGCAATGAGTCCGGCGATGTGCGCAATATCAAACATGGTAATAGCACCGACCTTTTTAGCGATAGATTGAAATTTTTTATAATCCAATTGTCTGGTATAAGCGGAAAAACCAGCTAGAATTAATTTTGGCTTATGCTTAATGGCCATTTTCTCCAATTCTTTATAATCTATCTTTCCAGAAGCATCGGTTTTATAACGTACAAAATTGTATATTTTTGCTGAAAGTGTGACCGGGTGACCATGGGTTAAATGGCCCCCGTGAGACAAATCCATGCCCAAAACAGTGTCTCCGGGCTTCAAAATTGCGCTATAAACGATCATATTAGCTGGAGCGCCGGAAAGTGGCTGCACATTCACGTGCTCAGCTCCAAAAAGTTTTTTAGCTCTTTCAATGGCTAAATTTTCAACAATGTCTGTATATTTTTGTCCGGCATAATAACGATGTCCCGGATAACCTTCAGAATATTTGTTAGTAAAAACACTGCCCAACGCATCCAAGACCGCTTCAGAAACATAATTTTCAGATGCGATAAGCTCCATGCCTTCCTGCTGACGCTTGAGTTCCCCAATCATGGCTTTAAAAACTTGCGCGTCTTGTTTTTTAAGATTGTTGTATTTCATAAAAATTCTCAATGATCAATGATCAATTTACATTAAATTTACAATGACTCAATTTCCAGTATTTGAAAATTAATTAATTGGAAAATTGAAAATTCATTGATAATTGTAAATTGATAATTGCAAATTATTTCTTAAGATATTCTTTTAAGGCTTCTTTGTAACTTCGCATTGGATTGAGTTTTGTATTTAGTAAAACAGAATAAAAAGGTCTTTTGGCCGGACGTGTAAATTCTTCGCTGCCCACCGGGATAACCTCAGCTTTCACTTTGGCTTGTCGATATAATTCTAGAACAGCTTCGTACCAGGTGCAAGAATCGCTATTTACAATATGATAAATCCCGAAAGGTTTTTTGGAATCAATAATTTCTTTGGTTTTTTGAGCTAAATCTGGCGCATAAGTAAAGCAACTCGTTTCCTCATCAATAGCTTTAACCGTTTTTCCGTCAATCGACGAATTTTTGCCGGTTTCCAACATTATATCAAAAAAACTTCTTTTAGCGCCAACAACTTTGGCCGGTTCGCCAAATAATTTTGAAAGCCGAATTATGTAATATTTCTTGGTATTTTTTTTAACATTAACCTCTCCTAGGAGCTTAGATTTGCCATAATTACTGATAGGTTCCGGTTTGTCATTTTCTTTGAAGCCTATTTGGGGCTTAAATCCTGCGTGCAATTGGCAAGTTGCGCAAGAATGGGAACATCCTTGAGGTTCTTCTATTTTTGGCATTCCATTGAAGACATAATCGGTCGAATAATGTATTAATATTGCTCCTATTTTTTGGGCAATTTTGGCCAAATTTCCCGGGGCCGTCCCATTGATCAATCTGGCAATCTTGTACTCCTTTGGATCTTCGCATTTATCAACAGCATTGTAGGCTGCCGCGTTTAAAATGATATCCGGCTTAATTTCCCCTATCTCAATTCTCATATCTCTTTCTTTTGTAATATCAATTTCTTCTTTGTCCCAGGCAAAGACTTCAAAAGATCCATCTTTCTTAAAGATTTTGGCCAACTCTTGTCCGAGCATTCCCTTAGCGCCGATAATTAAAATTTTTCTATTCTCCATATTGTTTTTCGTAATATTTCTGATAATCGCCTGATTTAATGTTTTTCCACCAACTTTCATTATTTTTATACCATTCAATGGTTTTCTGCAGACCATCTTCAAAACTTATTTTCGGTTGCCATCCAAGTTCATTTTTTATCTTGGAAAAATCAATGGCATATCTTCTGTCATGCCCCGGCCTGTCTTTTACATATTCGATCGAGTCTTCATTTTTTCCCATAAACTCAATGATTTTTTTGGTAATTTCAATATTTGGTTTTTCGGAGTTTCCACCAATACAATACGTCTCTCCTATCTTGCCTTTTTGCAAAATCAAATCAATGGCTTCACAATGATCTTCAACATAAAGCCAGTCACGCACATTCATCCCGTCGCCATAAACCGGAATTTTCTTTTCTTCCATTAAATTGGTAATAAAAAGAGGGATTAATTTTTCCGGAAAATGATACGG
>CAZSCF010000025.1:0-8729 GCA_964605365.1 uncultured Bdellovibrionales bacterium
AGAGAGACATTTGTGGATAAGTCAAGAAACAAAAAAAGACCGTGTTTTTTATCGATCTTTTTTAGAATTATAATCACAGTTTAAAACTAAAACTATTTTCGCGCCGCTCTTTTTCTGTCAATTTCTGTCAAAAATTGTTTCCGCAGGCGCACACTTTGCGGAGTAACTTCCAAAAATTCGTCTTCTGCCATAATTTCCAGACCTCTTTCAATAGAGAGTTTCATCGGCGGCACCAACTGAATAGCTTCATCTGCTCCGGATGCCCGCATATTGGAAAGCTGTTTGCCTTTAATCGGATTAACTGTCATATCCAGTCCTTTGGATGAATTGCCGATAACCATACCCTCGTAAACTTCCGTGGCCGGTTCGATATATAAAGTTCCGCGTTCCTGTAAATTGTAAAGTGAAAATCCCAAAGCTTTGCCGGTCGCGCAAGAAATCATCGAACCTACATCGCGTTTTTTTATTTCTCCGGCATACGGTTTATACCCGACGACCCTGGAACAAAGAATACCTTCGCCGCGCGTATCAACGATAAATTCGCTGCGATATCCCAAAAGACCGCGTGTCGGAATATCAAAAATCATTCTGACTTGCGATCCGTTTTTTTTCATATCCGTCATTATTCCTTTTCTTTTGCCGATTTTTTCAATAACCGTTCCGGAATATATTTCCGGCACATCAACTGTCGCCTCTTCAAAGGGTTCCTGTTTCTGCCCGCCAATTTCTTTGATAATCACTTGTGGCTGGGATACTTGAATTTCATAACCTTCACGCCGCATATTTTCCATCAAGATAGCCACGTGCAATTCTCCCCGTCCATAAACTTTATATGACTCGGCAAAAAAATCAATTTTAAGCCCGACATTGACTTCCAGTTCTTTTTCCAAGCGCTCTCTGATTTGTTTGTTGGTTACGAATTTCCCTTCACGTCCGGCAAAAGGAGAATTATTAACCATAAAACTTAAGGAAATGGTCGGCTCATCTACCAAAATGGCAGGTAATGCTTCTTGGTCAGCGCTATCGCAAAGAGTTTCCCCGATATCAATAGATGGAAATCCGGCAATCATTACAATGTCTCCCGCATAGGCTTCCGGTACTTCTTCTCTTTGCAAGCCCTTAAATGTAAAAAGTTTAGTCACTCGGCTTGTTTCAACTTTATCCCCTATTTTTTTTAAAACCAAGTTATTTCCGGCTTTTACGGTTCCCTCATAAATTCTGCCTACAGCTAAACGTCCTAAAAAATTATCATAACCCAAATTAAAAGGTTGAAATCTGAAAGACGCATCTGTTTTGGATTCTGCCGGCTTTACTTTCAAAAGAATAGTATCCAGAAGTGGCGACAAATCATTTGATTCATCTGACAAGTGAATCTTGGCAATCCCTTTCTTTCCAACAGCATAAACGGTCGTAAAATCAAGTTGATCATCACTGGCTCCCAAATCCAAAAACAATTCAAAAACTTGTTCTTGAGTCAAATCCGGATTGGCAGCCGGTTTATCAATTTTATTTATCACAACAATCGGCTTTAGCCCTAACTCCAGAGATTTTTTAAGCACAAATCTGGTTTGCGGCATCGGGCCTTCCTGCGCGTCTACCACCAAAAGTACGCTATCAATTGAGCGCAAAACACGCTCCACCTCTGATCCGAAATCCGCATGCCCGGGAGTATCCACAATATTAATCTTCGTTCCACGATAAAAAACCGAGGCATTTTTAGAATAAATAGTTATTCCACGCTCTTTTTCCAAAGCATCTGAATCCATGCTTGCATTTTCGTCGCTCTCCATGCCGGTTTGTTTCATAATAGCATCAGTCAGTGTTGTCTTTCCGTGATCCACATGCGCAATAATGGCAATATTTCTGATTTCCATATTTCTTAAAATGAAAAATTTTAATACCAGATAGAATCTTAAAAAAGATCATCCTATCTGGCATATTTTTTGATCTTAACAGAAAAAATGCAAAAAAGCAAATGAACTGTTGCATATTATTCGATAAAAGATTAAAATGGATCCAGGATGATTGATATTTGTTTGGATATCTTTGTTTGAACAAAAAAACTATCGAAGGAGGAGAATCATGGTTCAAAATAACAGTATTGGGAGAAGGAAAATTTTGGTTGTAGACGACAATGTATTTATAAGAGAAATTTTCCAGGTTTTTTTTGAGCAATTAGACATCCTGATAAGCACTTGCGCCTTACCAAGCGAAGCTGAGAAGTTGGCAGAAAATGAAATTTACGACTTAGTCATTGCAGACGCCAACATCCCCGGCACGGGAGGAGCCGTTGAAGTGCTGGAAAGGCTTCGCAGGCTAAGACCGGAAATCAGGATAATATTTATGAGCGGAGATTTAAATTCACCGCTCATGGATAATCCGGAAAAATACGGTTTTGTCGGAGCATTTCCAAAACCGATTGAATTTTCCAAATTGGAAAAAATTATCAACAGCTGAACGCAACAGCTAAAAAAGGCGATTGTTCCATCAAGAACAATCGCCTTTTAAAATTTTAAGATTTGCCGAAAAGCATTACAATAAACTGCTTGTCTTTTTATAATACAAATCAACATCTTCAATCCATTTATTCACGCTATAAGGACTGTGTTGAGAGCACTCTCTTCCGCACTTCCAGACCACCATTTCACCAGGAGTGTTGATTTCCTGATCGATCAACTCCTGAATTCTCTCGCTAACAACATTTACAGCTTGTTTTGGATTTTTGAAACAGCTGTACCCCGAAGCGGTTTGATTGTAAGTACCCCTGTACCCCCAATAATTAAAACATTCTTTTCCATTTTTTTCCGGATGATATTTCCCCCAATTACTTTCCTTTTTGGCAATCGCTATCATATAGGCAGCCACGAATTTATCCTGCTTGGCAATAAAAGGAATCATCCTTTCGATTGGATGTCCGGAAACCATCAATTTCATATCTTTTTCAAATTGGGAAGGCAATTCGCTTGCTTTTTGAGAACGATTTTCCTCCTGTAATTGCTTCCCGATTCCAAAAAGCATCGCACTGAAAGTCAAGGAAAATACAAGCAAGAAAACGAAAAAAACGTCCTCGATTTTTGGCTTATCAAATTTGATATTTTTAAAGTATTTTTTTATTTTTTTATATTGTTTTTTTAGTATTTTCATTTTTAGCTTTAATATAAATAAAAAAAGCGGTAAATCACCCGCTTTATTTTTTTTATTAACTACTTTAACATTATAGCACATTTTAATCAAAAAAGCAAGTCTTTGTAAAAAGGGCTGACAATTTTAAAAGGAGCTGCATCGTTGATACGAACTCCTTTTTTAGAAACAAATTATTAGTTGGAAGTCGCCACCCACGACTTCCTCATAGGGATGTTATTTTCGGAAGCATGCAGCGCTTCCTCGATTATCATTCCCGCCAATAACATTTCATCAATATCCGGACGCAACTCGTGCCCATCCAGATATTCACTTTTGATCATAAATATCTGTTTGGCCGCCTTGAGAGTTGCCAGAAAAACAGCTTCTCTCTCGTCCGCACTTTCATGCGCCTCTATGGATATTACTTTTCCGTCCAAGACAACTCTTGACGTTGCCACTACTGATTTTTTTGAGGGTTCTGTCTCTTTATACTTTACGACGCACGCGTGAATCTTTACTCTGACCATAATTACTCCTCCTTTTTCATTTTTAGTTTTTAAAAAACAAAAAATCGGTCTTGTGGACCGAGTTGTTTGCTTTTCTTATTTACCTACCCTTTAACTATCAAGCAAAACACCGGTCCTTAAGGCCGATAATAATGCTTATAATAATGACAAACAAAAAATTATTCATGCATAAATAATAGCAAATCATTCTAAAAAGTCAAATCGAGCATTTTAAAAGGTCTGGATAAAGCTATGCAAATCCAGACCTTGATTTAATAATTACTGCTTTCGAGCAATAATTATTTTATCGCTCCCTCCATCTCTTCCGCATAGAACGACATCTCTGCCGAGACTCATCCCGCGAAGAGCTTGACGGAGTCGGCTCTCACTTTCTTCCACTTCCTTCTGCCACTCTCTTTGTTTCTCGCTTTCTGATAAAACTTTCATTTTTTTCCTCCTTTTAAAAATGGTTTTAAAAATAAAAAAACCGGTCCCGAGACCAGTCATTTATTTTTCCGTTATTTTTTCTTAATAAGCGAACATCAATAAAAGACTAGTCTCTTTGACCGTTTAGCAACAACCCTAGCAATAGGCTATTTTGCAACGATAAACTAGTTTTCATTAATGTTTCACTCATATAATTAATCTATATTGAATATGAAAAACTGTCAAACCCGTTAATATCTACTTGCCCAAAAGTATCTTATTGATTACATCCTCGTCTTGGCAAGAATACTTGTTGTCCGGAGAATAATATCTTTTTTTCGGTCCATAACATCCGCCATTTTCCTTATCCAAAACACCAAACATTGGCATTAAAAATCCCATATTACGTGATATAAAATATTTATAGATATTTGTCAACGTCTTGGATCGAGTCTCCTTGTCCATTCTGGCAAAAATATCCAGATCATCAGTTTTTATTCCCGTCCAATCAAGATGCAATAAAACATTCTTGGCATTTTTGGCATAAGTTTCATCCCAGAGGAGAGCCCAACAGCCGCCCCAACGATCGAGACAGGGCCCGGTCGGCAAATTTCCTTCCGCATCAATTCCCGTTCCGCCTTCAATATAATCGAACATCGAAATAAAATCCGGATCATTCATGGTTCCTGTTTGCGCTCCAATGATAATATTTACGTCTTTCTTTTTGGCATATTTTCGCATATCCCGAATAACATCGGAAATGTGATCAGTCCCATTGCCTTTTTGCATATATATTTGCCCGAAGGTGAAACTTTGGATTCCCAGATCAATAGCCCGACGAGTAATATAATCCAAATAATCGCGATACTCTCCGCTGCCGAAATCCGGCTTGCAAGAATGCTCTCCCCAAACATTATCACTTCCGGTTTGACACATTTTTTTGAAATCAAAATAACGATTTTTTTCATTATTGAAATAATCAACATTGTCTCGAATGGCCTCAGCAAGAAACATTCCATAAACCACATTTTTTTTGTTTATTCTGCCCATTACATAATCAATTGTTTCAAAGTCCGGTGGTGTGAGCCAAGTTTCAACCGCCCGATGCAAATAATAACAATTGGAGCGATTAATAAGAGCTATATATTCTTCTCTTTCCGGATTATATTCGGAAAGTAATCCATCTGCTATACAGCCCTGCCTTTTTAGCCTGTCCATTAAAACCGCCTGGGGCTTTGGCCTTTCTATCCTTGAAACAGATAATGGTTTTTTTTGTCTTCTCTCTATTTTTACAAATTCAATCGGCTTAGGCGTGTAATATTTTTTTTCAATCCAAATAAGTCCCAGAACAAAAACGGATAGTATAATTATCACAGAAAAAGCATAGAAGGATTTTATTTTTTTTCTTAAATCGACTTGCATTTTTTTATTTCTTTGGCATACTCCATTGTATTATAAAAACCAAGAAAAATCTAGAAAAAAACAACCCCGATTGCTCGGGATTGCTTGTTTTTCAATTTCAAAAAATTGAACTAGACTCGTGATACATTGGTTGCGTTTGGTCCTTTTGGGCTTTCGCTTACTTCAAACTCAACAGAATCTCCCTCTCTCAAATCATTGAACTGCACACCTTGCAATTCCTTTGAATGGAAGAAAAGATCCTTGTCGCCTCCCTCCGGAGTAATGAAACCAAAACCACGATCAGTCAGCTTTTTTATTGTTCCTTTTGCCATTTTTATAGTAAAAGATTAGTTAAATGCGCACCTGGGGTTTAGAACCTATAAGGCTCTTATGCAAGAAAAGTTCGACTACACTGCTTTTGCATGCCACCGTGACACTCGTTAATAGTAGCATATCTCAGCCATAAAGTCAATCGCCCGATTACAACCAAAATTTAAACGAGATTTTTTCCTTAAACTGGGTTTTATTTTTTCTTTTTGTTTTTTGGCGGATCATGGGCAATACCCAAACTTTTAGCCGAATAGGCACATCTTGGATTCGGCCATTCGTCGGGATCAATGCAACAATCTTCATCTATGTGCAACCCTTTTCCCTGTTTACTTTTGTGAGGATGGTCATTTTTCTTTGCACAAGATTCTTTCGCCGTATAAACTCTATGCGGAATAATAATCTTATTTTCTTTTTCATCTTTAAATTTGAAAGTTGACAGTATGTTAAAAAATTCCGGAAAATATAATCCGATTTCCTTTTTTCCGTCATAACTTAAGTCATTAAAACCGCTAGCCGGCAAAGGGACAATGTTGTAAGTGTATTTGTCCTTGGTCAGAGAATAAAAATAAGTATTTCTAAAACAAGGATCATTTAAAATATAAATTTCCTTGGCCGGATAGATCCCTTCCCCGATGGTCACATCATTAAATCTGCTGCAAATTTCCGAGTTTACTTTTAATTTTTTACGAGTGATATTGTTGGTAACTACAGGATCGGAAAATTCTCCTCCTTCATAAATATAAATATCCAAACCTTTAATGTCTTTGTTTATTCCGGGTTTGTATCTGAAAGCTATCTTGCTTTTATATTTACTCGCTGAATTATCAGGAAAATTTTCCGTATATTCCCAGTCTGTCGGATATTTGATAAAAAAACCATACTGTTTACTTTCAAATGTTTTCCAATTAACGGCAATATCGGCACTGTACGGAAGGCTAACACTTATTCTTTGTTTATTCTCCTGACTGATTGTTTCTGTCTGCATTTTCTCAATAATCTTATTTTTATAGTCTTTATAAATCGCTCCGCATATTCCCGCCAATATTAAGGAAAAATAAATTCCGCCCGTTAGCCAGGAAATAATTTTTTGCGTATGACTCCTTGAATTCTTTGAAAATAAATTTTTTTTCTTTTTGTGTTTATGTTTTCTCACTTAAAGTTCATTTTAATTTCTTATAATTAAATTTTATCATTAAAATCCAATAGCGCCTACTAAAAATACCAAAAAAAACAAAACGCCCAAAAACAGGCGCCTTGTATCGGAATTATCTTTTTTATTTTAACCGATTAATTATTATTTTGCGATCGGTCTGATTTGGATATTTTGAGCTGCGATGCTGCCATCCGAACCGGCTTTTCCGTTAATCATAACCTGCTCGCCTATATTTAAATCAGAAATTGAACCGTTTATGGTTTTTCCCACTATGGTTGAATCGGAAAAGAAAATAATTTTTGAACTTCCGTCCTTGGTTTTTATTGTAATGCTTTTGTCATCTTTAGATATAATATCTCCGGCTACAAAATTTCCACCAGCACCGTTTCCGCCGCCCATTTTTTGCCCATCTCTTTGATTATCGTAACCGCCGCGCTGATTGGTTTTATTAAATTTTTCCGCTTTATTTGATAAAGATGTTCCGGCTTTATTTTTTTCGTACTGTATTCCGCCAAAAAACGCTCCAGCCACGAAAATAATAATTAATACGGACATAGCAATGATGTGATTTTTTTTGTTCATATATTTTTTATATTTTATTATTCATATCTTAATGCGTCTATCGGGCTCAGATTGGCTGCGCGACGAGCCGGATAAAACCCAAAAATAATCCCCACTCCGGCCGACACGCCAAACGCCAAGAAAATTGAAGATACAGAGATACTCGTTGTCAGACTGCTGACAAATCTTGTTATAACAATCGAAACCAGCCATCCCAAAAAAACTCCAACGATTCCGCCAAAAAAAGTAAGCATTACGGCTTCCGCCAAAAACTGAAGATTGATATAAATTTTTCGAATTCCGACAGCTTTTCTCAATCCGATTTCTCTGGTTCTTTCGGTAACGGTCGTAAGCATCATATTCATAATTCCGATCCCGCCAACCAAAAGGGATATCCCGGCAATCGAAGATAAGAGGATAGTAAAAGTGCTGGCAACGCTGGTAGCAGTTGCAATAATGTCATTTTGGTTCATGATGGTAAAATCAGCCTTGGATGAATCGGAAATTTTATGGCGCGCCAAAAGAAGATCTGAAATGCTCTGTTGAACCGTAGCCATTAATTCCTGGCTGACTGCCGCAACACTGATATTATTTACATATTGATTACCGGATAAATAATGTTGTGCCGTAGTCAAGGGAACATAAACGACATCATCCTGATTATTAAAACCAGAACCGCCCTTGGTCGCCGTTACTCCGATTACCTGAAAGTCCATCTTATTTATTCGAATTATTTGTCCCACAGGGTCAAAATCAGCTCCAAATAAATCATCCCGGGTTGTTGGTCCAAGAACCGCCACCTTGGCCGAGCTTTTGATTTGCTGATCGCTAAAAAAAGCACCGACATCAACAGCAACATTTCTTACAGACAAATAATCCCCCGTTGTTCCAATTACCTGTGTATTTGTATTATTGCCTTTCGCCGTGAGTTGATAACGTCTGGAAACTGAAGGAGCAACTGCTTTCACGCCTTCGATACTTTTGATGGCATCAGCATCTTCCGCCGAAAGAGATTCGGCGCTTCCGCCCCCCTGACTTATTCCGCCTATTCTTTGCGAACCGGGACTGATCATAATAAGATTGGAGCCAATAGCTTCAATATTTTTTTCAATTGAATTTTGCGCCCCTTGCCCGATTGCCACCATAGCAATTACCGAAGCAATTCCAATAATAATGCCTAAAATTGTAAGTCCAGAACGCACCTTGTTGCCTGCTAACGACCAAATTGT
>CAZSCF010000026.1:0-5590 GCA_964605365.1 uncultured Bdellovibrionales bacterium
AAAAACATATGTTCCATGTTTTGAATTTGTCTGATCCGCAGACACTCCTCTACATAAAAACAATCGGCTATTCGACATTGTTTGTCCTCATGGTGCTGGAAGGACCTGCTATAACCATCCTGGGAGCTTTTTTGGCAAGTCTTGGATTCTTTAATGTCTTTGTCATTCTGTTTTTAAGCATATTGGGTGATATTGTTGGTGATATAATTCTTTATGCTATTGGTTATTACGGTGGGGCAAAAATTCTGGAAAAAGCCGAAAGGTTCTTAAAAATAAAGCCGCATGTAATAGAAAAAATAAAAAATTATTTCAAAAAATACGGCAAGAAAACAATTTTCTACGTAAAATCGACTACCGGACTCTGTTGGATAACTTTTATTGCCGCAGGATCCATAAGAATGAATTTCAAAGACTTTCTGACTGCATCTTTCTTGGGTGGAATAATTTGGAGCGCCTTTTTGGTATTGAGTGGATATTTCTTCGGCTATGCGTTTGAAAAAATTAATGAATACATAAAAAGTGCCGGTATTATAATTTTTATAACTGCAATTTCTTTTTACGCCTTGCTTGTTTTATATAAAAGATACCAATCTTACAAATTGCTTAGAAATAATAATAACATCTAATAATTTATTACGGCCATAAGCTATTATAAAAATAAATGTCTCGAAACAGAATTAATAAGAAAATCTCTGAATTTGAATTTTCTTTCAATGACATCTCTTTTTGTAATGACCTAAAATTAAAACCTTTTATAGAGACTTTCGTCCAGGAACCGGAAAATATCAACCAACAAAGCCTTGGCACTATTTTTGGCATTTTTGAAGTCACGGATACTTCGGAAGATTCTTCCTACATCACTAATTATTTGATTTCCGTAATAAAAAAAGAATATTTTTCCAAACCCAAAAGAGGCGCCATAGAAAGCTTCGAAGCTTCTCTCCATAAAGCAAATCTCGCGCTTTCTAAATTAGCCGAACACGGAAATGTAGCCTGGATAGGAAAAATAAACATCCTTTGCGCCGCATTGGAAAAATATAATTTACACCTTACACGAATCGGCTCTTGTCATGCTTTTCTTTTACGAGAAAAAGGATTGACCGATATCAGCGAAGAATTGTCTTCTGCCGAAGGCAAGCACAACCCTCTTAAAACCTTCACGGATGTCTCCAGCGGAAAAATACAAGAAAATGATAAAATTATAATTTCAACTGACAATATTCTAGATATTTTTTCCACTGAAGAAATAAAGAAGAGCGCCAACAAGTTTCCCGAAATGAATTTCATCCGATTTCTTAAAACAGCTCTTGTCAATGAGCTTCCCAGGGCAGCCACCTTGGTTGTGGATGTTAAAAAGAAAAAAGAAAAATTAGTGGAAAAACCCCAGTTTTCTCCTGCCGAATTTAATGCTTTTAGCAATTCAAGTTTCACAAAATCGGCTCCCAAAAAACCTTTGGCAGAAAAGTTAAAGGAAGAAATAAAAGAAGAATTGGAGAAATCAAGCAAGGAAATAAAATGTGTAAAACCCGGGCATATCTACATAAAAGAAGCTGAGAATTTACCCCAAGCTGAGCCATTTTTTATTTTAAAATTTTTTTCAAATTTATTAAATTCTCTGTCTGATAAAATTTCCGGCTTTCAATTTTTTGCCATTAAAAACTTTTTTAAATCACTGAGGAGTAAAATTAGTGATTCCTTCGCTAGCTTATTTTTTAAGATAAAATCTGCAAATTTCAAACAATTTTTTTCCAAAATTAATTGGTGCGCTAAAAATTTTTATCTAAAATATCGATTTAGCAAACCGAGTTCTTCTAGCACTGAAATAACAAGAATTTTTTTCGAAAAGTCACTTTCATTTTTTAAAAAAAACACATATGATGCTGTTCAAAAAATATTTGCGATATTTAAACGACCGACTGCTGCCAGCTCCGTGTCAAACCCCGAAATAATCACTCCTCCTTCGGACCAAAAATTAATTTCGGAAAATCCAGAAACATCAAGAATGTATTTTTTGCCCAACTTTTCAAAAATCAAAAGAACCTTTTCAGCTTTCAGTTATGAACAAAAAATATATGCCATTGCAATCCTGCTGCTTATCTTTGTTATTCCTTATTTAGGAATAAAAATAGAAAATAAAATAACCGAAAAAAAAGCTGCGGAAACCGCGCAAAACACACCCCAGAAAACCGCCCCGCTGGAACAAGACAAAAATGTTATTTATGTCTCTAATTTAACCACGATCGCTCAAGATACGGACGTTATTTCTAAAACCATCAGTCTGAATGGAAAAATATTTTTTGTCGGAAGTTCCGGTATTTTTGATCTTGAAAAAAACCAATTATTTCCTTTTCCGACGGAAATTGGAAATCTTCAAACCTCTGCCGGCATGAACGATTTGAATTTAATTTTACTTGCAACAAAAGACAAAAAAGTATTTTCTTTTTCTCCGATTTCTAAAAAGTTTCAATCCAATTCTATCGAAATTCCGGATAATACGGATATGGTCATCAGCGGAACTTATTTAACCTATCTTTATCTCTTGGATAAAAAAAATAGCCAAATTTATCGCTATCCACGAGCTGAGGGCGGTTTCGGCGCAAAAGTTGACTGGCTAAAAGATGCCCTGAATTTGTCTGAAATTTCCGACATGAGTATCAGCGAAAATATTTTTCTTGTCAGACCAAATGAAGTAATTAAACTTTTCAAAGGAAAACGTCAAGATTTTTCAGTTTCCGAAACGTCTACTCCTATCCATTATGACTATGTTCATATTGCCACAAATAATCCGGAAATATTCATCCTGGATAAAATCAATTCCAGAATTGTACGCTTGAGCCCGGAAGGAAACATCATAAATCAATTTTATAATGAAAAAATCAAAGAAGCCGGAAGTTTTACAATAAGCGAAGAACAGAATATGGTATATTTTTCAGTAAACAATATTGCTTACTCTTTTGGCTTTTAATTGATTAAAAAAGTTATCAATCAATGAAAAATCCGCTTTTTAGCGGATTTTTCATTATGCGATTTTAGTTATTTCCACTTCCGTCAACTCTTGCCTATGCCCAAATTTAACTTTGTATCTTTTTTTGGCTTTGAATTTAATGCCGGTAACTTTTTTATCCTTAAAAGTTCGCAAAATCTTGCCTTCCACCTTAACACCCTTAAGAAAAGGAGAGCCAATTTCAATGCCTTTCCCATTTTCCACCATTAAAACTTCATCAAAAATAATTTTCGAATCGGTTTCACCATCAATTTTTTCAATTTTTATTTTATCTCCAGTCTTAACTTTGTATTGTTTTCCGCCTGTCTTAATGATTGCTAACATAAAATTACAGATAAAGAAATTAATTAAAAAGCTACGTTTGTGTTGTTTCGAGTTTGTTTGAGAATAACAGAATTCTAGCTTAGTACAACATCATTAAATATATAGACTTTAAGCAAAAAAGTCAATATATGGCATCATTTTAACAGTTAAATGAAAGAGAGCCGTCATTTAATGTCCGGCTCTCAATTTTTATATTTCACGAGAGACTTTACGGATTCTGAGTTGGTTCTGGCTCAGGAGCTATCACCGGTTGTTGTTCCGGAGTAGCTTCTTGAGTGGCAGTTTCTTCCTGACCAGGCATACCAGGATTTTGATCAGGAACTTCCTGATTTGGAGTTGTGCCTTCTTCTTCTTTTGCAGCCGGAGTCAGACCTAATGTATCGGCGTTGTTGGAAATTCCATTTTTTGTATTGCTGATCATCTTGGAAACCTTATCTCTGGCATCTTTAGAATCTTCCGGTAAGAGATCAAAAACCTTCTGATACTCGTTAATAGCCTCCTGCTTCTTTCCAGTATTTTCATAAAGCATTCCTAAGCTTAAATGAACATTAATCTCATTTGGACTGACTTCCAAGATTCTCTTGTATATATTTTCGGCATTTTTCATATCATCATTCTTATTTCTGCTTTGCAAAAGACCTGCCAACCCATAGAAATAATTTATATTCTGATTATTATAGGAAGCGGCTTTTTGCATATTCTCTATAGCGCTATCCATTTCTCCCAATGCTTGCTTAACCAAGGCCAAATTATAATACCCGGCATCAAAGTTACCTTTTTTATTGATTGATTCCTGAAATAAATCTCCGGCCTCCTGAACAAGTTGCTTTTTTTCAGCTTCTTCTTTCTTGCTCGCAGCTATAGCTTCCTTTGTTTGCCCAAGCTTTAAATAAAAATTAGGATTTTCCGGTTCCAATTCCTGCGCTCTTTTGTAAGCCGTTTCGGTTAAAGGTAATGAATCCGGGACATAAACGCCCGCACTCTCATATACCTGAGCGCTGATTTCCGTTGCCAAAACATCCTGTTTCATCAAGTCCTTGCCCATATTAGCAGCTATAATGGAATTGTTAAGATAAACTTGTACCTTGTTCAAGTCCCGTTCGCTCTCCCCTTTAGCAATTTCTTGATTGACTAAAGCCATATACTCCTGTGAAAGTCTGGAATAATAACGACCCTCTTTGCCATAAAGCTCTATGGCTCGCAACACCTTGGAAACTGAGCCGCTTTCAGAAATAGCAGCCTCCCTGTTGGCCGAACCGATATACATATCAGCTACAATAACTTTTCCTACAAAAACAAACAGGAAAATAACACAGGTGGCTATTACCATGAAAATAAAAGCCAATGTTAAAGCAAATTTCGGAGATGCCTTAAGGGAAAGACTAAAGCTTTTTTCTTCTGAATCGCTTTCCTTGATTGTGATAGCCATCGCCAAAATACTTAAAATCACCCCCACAAGCAGGATTGATCCGCTCATTCTGAGCATCATGGCATTAATCAAAAATATGATAGCTGCCGAAACAAATCCCAAGGAATACACCTTGTTTTTTTCTTTATCGCGAGACAAGAGATAAACAATTACGCTAAGAAATGACAACAAAACCAAAAGCAGACTAACTGTTCCAAGCGCACCAATGGTAGCAAGCGACTCAAAAACAGCACCGGAACCATCATAAAATCTCAAGTTATAAAGAGAATTATCATTGAATTCTTTGGGTTTGTGCAAAGAAAAGGCATAGCCATATTGACCGGGGCCTGCACCCAAGAAAAACTTTTCTTTAAGACTTTCCTTAGCGACAGTAAAAGAAAGATTGGTACCCGGACTTACTTCGATTGGTAAATTTATTTTAGCAAAATTGACATTGCCGATCATTAAAATTGCCAAAATGAAAGCAAAAGAAACCATTGGTAACCAAGTCCAATTTTGAGAAGGTCTTACGACTCGCGCCAAAATATAAATCAGAAAAAAGCTGAGTCCGACAACAAAACCCAAAGAGGAATCAAAAAAGCTTTTTGAAGAAAACAAATACGAAGAGAGAGAAAGTATTATGAAGAAATTAAGTAAGATCAAAATCGACAAACAAGAAGTTGCCAAAGTTTTTTTCCATTTGAGTTCAATTTCCGACATCTTAAAGACAAGAGACATCAAAATCGGAATCATAAGGCTTAAATAAATTCCAAGTCCGGTAATTGACCCCAAAAGACTGATCGGAGAAAAAACCGCTATTTTTTGTGGTAAGAAATTCACTCCAAAAATAGCCA
>CAZSCF010000026.1:5690-7138 GCA_964605365.1 uncultured Bdellovibrionales bacterium
TCGATAGGAGTTCGTCTGATTTTCATTTCTCCGGTCATTACTCCTTTGGTTGCCCAGGCTATCAAAGCTATGAGTACCCAAAAATAGAAATAAATTTCCTTTTCAAAAGCAATGCCTTGAAAAGTCAGACCGGTGAAAAATATTGGCAGACCGAAAAACAAAGCGACTAAGCTAACGGTAATAAGACTGCCCAGTACTTTCATAGGCCTGGAATCATCTTTTGCCATATATTTTTCGTTATCATTTCTTTCTTCTGCCGTTGTATGACCTTTGTTTTGACTATATAGTTCCATAGATTTGTTTATTGTTTTATAAAAGCAAAACGCAATCTGCTTTTACTGATTTAAAATTATTAAAAAATTGTTTGAACAAAAACCAGCGAATCATTACTTTCTACATTATAACATCCGAGAGAGAGAAATCAAGAAATTGTCAATAAGCATACTTATGGCTCAATAACATCCGCTTCTTCTACCATCCACCAATCAAAATTCAAATCTTCACCAACTGAATTCTTAACCTCAACCCAAAAACCTTGCCCCGAAACAACGGATGTTACGGCCAAATTTTGATCAGTGGCTTTTTTGCTTGTAACAAAAATCTTGGATTTTTCATTGGCCATCAAACTTTCTACAAAAACTTTTTTACCATCACTGCCGGTAATATCATCGATTCCGTTAGCATCAGCATCCGTTTTCAAGGAAATAATAGCAGACTCTCCAATCGTTCTTTTGGCTTCTTCGGAAACCTTAATAAGCATTTGGCCGCTTTCAGTTTTTTCAGCCGTCAACTTTCCAATAATATCCACGTCTCCCGCGTTGGCCACTCGATTTAAACCTAAAATACTTTCAATCAAACTTATTTCGCCGGAATTTTCTTCAATCTTGGCAATATTCACTTCCGTGCCAATGCGAGCGTTTATTTCATTGACTTGCGCCTGGATTGAATCAATCATATCTTGTTGATTGGAAATACTATTATTCATTTGCGACATCTTTCCGTCCAAGGCCAAAATTAAGGTATTTTGATTTTCCATAGAGGTTAATTTTATAGTATCGCCGTTTAAGGCAAAAAGTGCCTCCGGATTTGCGTTGGATTTTTTCGGAATTTCAACTTTAACATTTTTAATCCTCACAACATTTTCACCTTTAAATTTGAAATATATTCTAAAGTAAGAAATATCCGACCAGTCAATTTCTCCGGTTTTGATTCCGCTTGTCAACGACAATTTTACGCTATTCCAACCATTTATCAGCCATGGCATTGCCGATTTATTCCATTGAATTTCACGGGCATCTTGATCATTGCCCAATTCAACATTGAAATCTTCGAAAAGATCGGCTTCCTGCAGATTAACTTCGAATTTCAAATAACCGTTCTCAGTATCATATTGTTCCAAATTTATTCCGTCAGAAAGTTCAACGACAACCTCCTTAAATTCCCCGGCA
>CAZSCF010000027.1:0-3713 GCA_964605365.1 uncultured Bdellovibrionales bacterium
GTTCCACGCCTGCCCCGTAAAATGTTCCACGCCTGCCCCGTAAAATGTTCCACGCTTGCCCCGTAAAATGTTCCACGCCTGCCCCGTAAAATGTTCCACGTGGAACATTTGTACCGGGGTGGAACATTTGTACTGGGGTGGAACATTTGTACTGGGGTGGAACATTTGTACTGGGGTGGAACATTTGTACTGGGGTGGAACATTTTGTTTGCTTCTGGAGTGGAACAACTAGTAAATCTAAAGACGATATATAGATAAAGTAGATAGAATTCCAAAAGCTTTATCGACCTAAATAAGGCAATTTCTTCATTCTTTGACCAGACAATAGACAAAAATGCCCATAAAACAAGCAAAAATGGCGCGATTATTTGCCATTTTTGTAGTTTATCTATTGACAATTTATTATTTTTATTGTATATTATAGATAGACTCCAGATAATCAAAGCTATAACCAAAAAAATGTCTGACAAGTAGAGATATGTCCCAGAATATTCATTAAACTCCCCTGATATCGGAAAAAAGAACAAAACTTTCCTTATAGATAATGTAAAGGTCAAAAGAAAACCATAAAAAAACCAGATATCCGGCTGGATTTTGAAATTGTTCCAAAACTTACTTATCATTTGCATAGTTTAATTATATCCCATATTGACCAAACACAAAAACCTGATATTATTGAAACATTGCAAAAAATATTATTATTGGGCCCATAGCTCAGTTGGTAGAGCGCCTCCATGGCATGGAGGAGGCCAGGAGTTCGAGCCTCCTTGGGTCCACAAAAAGCTTTTGAAAAGCTTTTTTGTTATTTCTTTCTAATAATGATATTGTATAAATGACGACTAGATTATTTTCATAATTTATAAAAATAAATTGTCCTCGTAGCTCAGTGAATTAGAGCGCCGCCGTCCTAAGCCTGCCTGCCGGTAGGCAGGGATGAGATGCAGACACGCCTCACACCAAAAATAATTTCTCCTCATAGCTCAATGGATAGAGCAAATCCGTCCTAAGGATGAGATGTAGGTTCGATTCCTACTGAGGAGACAAGGATAAAAACTTTTTAAGATTTTGGTGCGGGGTAAAATTCCTGCCGAGGACGCAAAAAAATTATGGAATTCAATATTCCACAAACAATTAAAGAAATACTTGCAAAGCTGGAAGAATCAGGTCTTGAAGCTTATATCGTCGGTGGATCCGTACGTGATTTGTTAATGAAAAGAGAAATTAAAGATTGGGACATCACAACCAACGCCAAGCCGGAAGAAATTATGAAAATTTTTTCCACCTTCGCTAACGCTACAGCGAACAAACCTGCTACTTTTTATGAAAATGTTTTTGGCACGGTAGGTGTTAAAACTGGAGATGAAAAATTTCCCATAGTGGAAATTACTACTTATCGAATTGAATCAAAATATTCAGACAAAAGGCATCCGGATAAAATCAAATTCGCCAAAACGCTAGAAGAAGATTTGGGTCGTCGTGATTTCACTGTCAATGCCCTGGCGCTAAAAAATTCCAACAAAAAAAATCTTGAAATTATTGATTTGTTTGATGGAAAAAAAGACTTACAAAATAAAATAATTCGCGCGGTCGGCAATGCCGATGAAAGATTTTCCGAGGATGCTTTACGAATGATTCGCGCTATTCGTTTTGCAGCTCAATTTAATTTTTCCATTGAGAAAAAAACCCTAGAGGCTATCAAAAAAAATTCCAAAAATTTGCAATACATTTCACAGGAAAGAATTAAGGATGAGCTCGTAAAAATTATTCTTTCCGGCGGTCCGGCCGAAGGAATCGACTTATTGCATAAAACAGGACTTCTGAATTTCATTATTCCTGAGTTGGAAAAAGGTTTCGGCATAAAACAAAATCGGCACCACATTCATACCATATACAAACACAATCTTTTGTCTTTGAAATTTTGTCCTTCCAAAAAGTTGGAGGTACGATTAGCCGCGCTTTTGCATGATATTGCCAAGCCGCAAACCAAAAGAGGAGAAGGAGAATTTGCGACTTTTTACAATCATGACCATGTCGGAGCCAGGATTGCAGAAAAAATTCTGACTCGACTTAGATTCTCCAATGAAATAACCCAAAAGGTCAAATTGCTCGTAGACAATCACATGTTCTATTATAATCCGGATGAAGTAACGGAAAGCTCGGTACGAAAACTGATTCAAAAAGTCGGGTTAGAAAATATAAAAGATTTGATTGATCTGCGAATTGCCGATCGATTGGGAAGCGGAACACCCAAGGCTAAGCCCTATAAACTTAGACACTTGGAATATGTTATTGATAAAGTTTCTCGTGATGCCGTTTCTGTCAAGATGCTCAAAATTAACGGCAGTGACTTGATGAAAAATTTAAGTATTAAACCCGGCCCACAAATTGGAGCTATTTTGGATGTTCTCTTGGCTGAAGTTATTGAAATTCCAGAAAAAAATAACCGGAAGCAACTAATGAACCAAGCTAAAAAATTAAAAGAAATTGACTTGGACAAACTCAGAAAGATGGCTAAGATAAAAATAGAGGAAAAGAAAGAAGAAGATGACCAGGAAATTAAAAAGAAGCACTGGGTAAAATGACATCGTCAGATGTCATCCTAAAATTTATTTAGGATCTATATTAGAAAAGGATTTGTAGTTCGGGACAATTAGCTCAGTTGGTTACCTGCCTGCCGGCAGGCAGGGAGCGCTGCATTCACATTGCAGAGGTCACTGGTTCGAATCCAGTATTGTCCACATGGAAACAATTTAGCAATTTAACAATGTAGCAATTTAAATTTATGGCAGCGCCAATTTCTCACATCGTTTATGCCAAAAGATATTTCGAAAAAAATCCCTCTACTATCAATAAAGACGAGTTTATTTTAGGTTGTCTTTTTCCCGACATTCGCAGGGTAAGCGAAAATATTAAAAGAAAAGATACCCATATACCAGAAGAGATTTTGGAAAATGTTACCTCGATAAAAAAAAGAAATTCTATCGATTTGGATTTCACTGGTCTCACTTCTTTTCAGGCCGGTTGGAAATTCCATCTTTATTGCGACATGAAGAGAGAGGAAATATTAAAAAACAAAGGATTTTATTCCTTGAAAAACACTTCGGATTTTTGGGATTTTCCGGCTAAATTTTTAGAAGATGAGCTTATTCATGAAGAATACAACAACTGGGAAAAAATATACGTTTATCTGAATAATGTTCCTCAAATAGAAACCGGACTGGATATTTCACGCGAAACAATCGAATTTTGGTATGCAGTTCTGGCAAAATATGTTGAAAAAAAACCCAACAAAAAATCCCAACATATATTTTTCACTAAGCAGTTTTTTCTCAAAGATAAGGCTGATGAAATAGTAAGCACTATCGAAAAACTGAAAAAAAATGAAAAAGTCGTATCCATTTTAAAAAATATTTATAACGAAATAATATGATAATTGAAGTAAAAAATATTCAAGAAAATCCGCTAAATATGTTTCGTCGTTTAGGTTACACATTTCAGCATAAAACTGAAAAAGACAACGAGATGAGTTTTGTGCGTCCAATGTCAGCTTCCGGTTATCCCAGATTTCATATATATGCTAAACTAGACAAAACCAATTTAATTATCAACATTCATTTAGATCAAAAAAAAGAAACCTACGGAGAAAATACCCGCCATCATGGGGAATATGAAAATGATGGCGCACTCAAAGAAGAAGTTCGCAGATTAAAATC